>NZ_CP104275.1:0-693642 GCF_025244925.1 Arthrobacter zhaoxinii | reverse complement strand
CTGCCGCCCGGAAGTACGGTGACCCTGGAGTTCGACGTCGAGCGCGAGGACCGCTACGGACGCACCCTTGCCGGTGTCTACGACGCAGATGACCGTCTCATCAACGCTGAAGTGGCGCGGCAGGGTCTTGGCATTCCTGTCACGTATGAACCGAACGCCAAGTTCCGGCCTCCGGTGGATGCAGCCTACGAGGAAGCCCGGGACAACCAGGCCGGGATGTACGACGCCGACGTCGCCTGCACCGTGCCTGCCATGGTCGACGCGTTGGAGCAGACCGCAGAACAGGCTGCGGCTCAGGCCGAAGGTTCTTCGGTGGCGACCGCAGCTAGCGCCGCGGCCGCCGTCCTGGCCCTGGCGAGGACGGCGGACACTGCCTTTGACGTGCTCGACGCCGGTGCGAAAGCAGGCACGTCGATGATGTGGGCCGCGCTTTCCGACGCGGAAAAGACAGCCTTCAAAGAGCGTGCCGCCGCTGCCAAGACGCAGGTGCACGAACGTCACGAGACGCTGGTCAGCATCCAGAATGAGCGTCAGGCCGTTGAGGATGAGGCTCAGCGGGTGGCTGCCGAAGCTGAAGCGGAGCGGGCAGCGGCGGCCCAGGCCGAGGAAGACCGGAAGGCAGCGGAAGCCGCGCAGGCTGAAGCGAACCGCGTTGCTGCCGAACAGGCCGAGGCCAACCGAATCGCGGCTGAACAGGCCGAGGCGAACCGGCGCGCTGCCACGCCGCAGTATGTGGCACCGCCCGCGCCGGAATATGTGGCTCCGCCGGCGCAGAGCGGCCCTCCGGGTTACACCGGGCCGCGCTGCTACGCGCCCGGCGGCCAATCCTGGCGTCCCTGCTAGAAACGAGCCGCACCAACATTGAGGTCTCCCGGACGAAAGATCGTTCCGGGAGGCCTTTTGTTTTCCACTGACGGTGGTGCTGCTGGCTCTCAAGTCGGAGCAGGAGGAGCGGCGCTCCGCCGGCACGGGTGGGAGCGGGCGGCCCCTTGATTCCCCCGGCCGGCAGGCGAAGAATTCTTAGAGCGGCAGGAAACCACAGTGACCGAACACCATCCGGGCGTCCGGCGGTTGGCCGCCCAAAGGTGGTGGACCCCATGGTCCCCGAACTCTCCCCTGACGCCGTAGCCGCCCTGCGAACGTCCCTGTCCGGTTCCGTTGTCCTGCCCCAGGACGAGACGTACGACGACGCCCGCCGCGTCTGGAACGGCATGATCGACGTCCTGCCGGCGATGGTGGTGCGTGTTGCTTCCGTCGAGGATATTGCCGCGGTCCTCGCCTTTGCGCAGCAGTGGGACCTGCCGCTGGCGGTCCGCGGCGGCGGGCACAATGTGGCCGGCAACGGCACGGTCGCCGACGGCGTCGTGCTGGATATGGGGAGCCTGCGGGACGTCAGCGTAGACGCGGACAGCGGCACCGTCACCGTGCAGGCGGGAGCCACCATGGGCGACGTCGACGCCGCCACCGAGCCCTACGGCCTGGCCGTTCCCATGGGCGTCGTTTCCGGCACGGGGGTGGCCGGGCTGACCCTCGGCGGGGGTGTCGGCTGGCTGACCCGCGCACATGGGCTGAGCATCGACAACTTGGAGGCTGCCGACGTCGTCACCCCAGGCGGCGAGGAGGTCCACGCGTCCGCCGACGATCATTCGGAACTGTTCTGGGGGCTTCGCGGCGGCGGCGGGAACTTCGGCGTTGTGTCGTCTTTTACCTTCCGGGCGCATCCGCTGCCAGCGCAGGTCCTCACCGGGAACCTGGCGTACGGCAATGTGCACTGGCGCCAGGCGCTGCGCGCCTATGACGCGTGGACGCCCGGCCTGCCCGACGAGATGACCACCATCATCAGCTGCCTGGTACCGACCGAGGAATGGGACATGGGTGACCAACCGCTGCTGGTGATCGGACTCGCCTGGGCGGACCCGGATCAGGAGGCCGGGGCAGCGCTGATCCGGCAGCTTGCCGCGGCCGCTCCCCCTGACATGGAGGCAGTGGAGGCGGTGCCCTGGTCGGACTGGCAGACGGCCATGGATTCAACGTTCCCGCCAGGCTCCCGCGCCTACTGGAAAAACGCCTCCATCGACCGGCTGGATGACGCCGCCATTGATGCCCTGGTCCGTGCCGGCTGTGAGCAGACCTGGCACGGGACCGGCTTTGACATCCACCATCTGGGCGGCGCCTACGGCCGGGTCGCGGACGACGCCACCGCTTTTCCCACCCGGGATGCCCCCTACTGGCTGAACATTTACGGCTTCTGGCAGGACCCGGCGGACGACGCCGCCCGCACGGCTTTTGTCCGCGGGCTGGCGAAGGCGGTGGAACCGTTTTCCTCCGGCGCGCAGTACGTGAACTTTATGGGCGCCGAGGATCCGGTGGCGCAGGGCACCGCCCCGTCCGTCTACGGCCCGGACAAGCTGGCCCGGCTCACCGCTCTGAAGACCGCCTACGATCCGCAGAACCTCTTCCGGCGCAACCACAACATTGTGCCGACCGGGTAGCTGGGCTTCAGGGTGCTTCCCGGGAGACGGACTCCTGCATGGACGGATCACTGGAGCACTCTCCGTGCAGAGTCACCACCCGTGACTGGGAACTCGTGCCATAGGTGATCTCCAAGCCATTCTGACCTATGCCGGAAGCGTCCCAGGACACGCCGTCCGGGTAGGAAGGGTCCCCGAAGAGACCGGTGATTTCCATCCCCTGATCCTTCATGTACTCGATCATCGCAGCCCGGTCGGCCTGAGGGTCCTTAGTACCCGGTCCGACCACCGTCAGCTGTATCCGATGAGGCGAGTCCTCCCAGTTGTCCGGATCGCAGACCCGCGGCAACAGGACGGTATCCATGTCAGCACCCCATGGCTTGCCGAATTCCGTGGTCCATCCCGTGGGTTCTCCGGTCACCGCCAGAATCTCGTCCATCTGCGCTACGAACTCGTCGTAGGACTCCCGGGACGTTTGGTCCGTGGAAGGCGGCGCAGAACGGTCCCCGAGCTGCTCCGTTCCGCCCGCGCACCCTGAAAGGCCGGCGGCGACAGAAGTCAGCATGCACGACAGCACAAGCGTTAGCCGCCCGCTCTTCCGGAGACGTTCCATGATTAGGGTGCTTCCTGCGAAACGCCGTCCCGCATGGACGGATGGCTGGAGCACTCTCCGTGCAGGATGACCGACCGGCGCTCTGTGCCTGTTCCGTAGTGGATCGTTCGTCCGTCCGCAGCACGGCCAAAGACGGTCCAAGCCACGCCTTCAGGATACGAAGGATCCCCGAATACCCCGCTGATCTGCATCCCCTGGTCCTCCATATAGCGGATCATGGCATCGCGGTCGGCCTGCAGGTCGTCAGTGCCCGGTCCAAGGACCTGCAGCGATATCTGGTACGGCGAAGTCCTCCAGTTTTCTGGATCGCAGGCGTCGGGGGTCAGAACATTGCCGGGTTCCAGCGGCCACGGTCTGCCGAATTCCGTGGTCCATCCCGTGGGTTCTCCGGTCACCGCCAGAATCTCGTCCATCTGCGCCACGAACTCGTCGTACGACTCCCGGGACGTTTGCTCCGTAACGTCCTCGGCCGCGGGGCTGTGAGGACCCTTGGTCCATGCGGTACAGCCTGATATTCCGACCGACAGCAATACTGAGCTGCACAGCAACACAGCTAACGGCTTTACCCTCATTCCAATTCCCCCTTGTGGAGAAACCCTAGGGGAAAAGAACTTAGACGGGAATGGGCCGAACAACCCATGCACTGCTTTGTTCGATTGGATTAACCGCTATTTCCACCCCGAATCAATAAAATTACGAACCTGCAGAGCCTGCCCGCAGATTATTGAACACACGGACCCGACCGGGCAGACTAATACCGGACGCTCCCCACCATGCTCCCCATTCGGCGTTCCCCATCAGCGCGGAGGTTCCACCATGCCGGTCATCGACCTGAACAGCGACGTGGGCGAATCCTTCGGCAACTGGACCATGGGCGACGACGCCGCGATCTTTGAGTCCGTTTCCAGCGCCAACGTGGCCTGCGGCTTCCATGCCGGCGATCCGTCCACCATTGCGCAGACCTGCCGCGACGCGGTCGCCGCCGGAGTCACCATCGGCGCGCACGTGGCCTACCGGGACCTGGCCGGGTTCGGCCGCCGATTCCTGGACTGCTCCTACACCGAACTGTTCAACGACGTGCTGTACCAGCTCGGTGCCCTGCAGGGTCTGGCCCGCGCAGCGGGATCCGAGGTCCGCTACGTGAAGCCGCACGGCGCCCTCTACAACACCATCGTCCGCCACGAGGTGCACGCCCGTGCCGTCGTCGACGCGGTCCGGACCTTCAATAAGGACCTGCCCGTCCTGCTGCTGCCCGGCGCCGTTGCCCTGGAGATGGCTGCCGACTCCGGCCTGCGCGGCGTGGCTGAAGCCTTCGCTGACCGCAACTACAACCCCGACGGCACGCTCGTCTCCCGCCGCGAGTCCAACGCGGTGATTTCCGACGCCGGTACGGTCACCGCCAACATGGTCCGCCTCGCCACGCAGGGCACTATCACCGCTATCGACGGCACCGAGATTCCGATGTCCGCCGAATCGATCTGCGTCCACGGCGATACTGCCGGAGCGGTCGCGATGGCGAAGGCGGTCCGCGCCGGGCTGGAAGACGCCGGCGTGAGTATTTCGAGTTTCGTGTGAGCGGGGGCGGGGGCACGCGCATCCGGGGCATCCGGCCGGCCGGGACGCGCGCGCTGCTGGTCGAGCTCGAGTCGCTGTCCGACGTCGTCGCCCTCTCCGCCGAGCTCCGCGCCAGGCCGCTGCCCGGGCAGGTGGATGTGCTGGCTGCCGCCGCCACCGTCCTCGTCCGGTTTGCCGGCCGGCGGGAAACAGTTGCCGCTGAAGGACTCATTGAGGCGCTGGACCTCACGCACGGCGAGGTGCCGGATGCGCGGACGGTGACCATCGAGACGGTGTACGACGGCGGGGACCTCGCCGAGGTTGCCCGGCTCACCGGCCTGTCCGAAGACGCAGTGATCAAGGCACACACCGGTACCGCCTGGACCGGCGGATTCGGCGGATTTGCGCCCGGGTTCACCTATCTGGTGGGCGGCGACCCGGTGCTGAAGGTTCCCCGCCGCAGTACTCCCCGCACTGCGGTGCCGGCCGGGTCGGTGGCGCTCGCGGGCGACTATTCGGCGGTCTATCCGCGCGAATCCCCCGGCGGCTGGCAGCTGATCGGCCGCACGAATGCTGTGATGTGGGACCTGGCTCGGGATTCACCGGCACTCATCCGGCCCGGCGATTCGGTCTGGTTTAAGCCGGTTCGGGAATTGGTGCAGACCGCTGTCGTTTCGGACGAGCCGGCCGAAGCACCTGCTGCCGAACCGTCTGCCGCACCTGCTGCCTCCGGCACCTCGCTGGAGGTCCGCAGCCCCGGCCTCCAGTCCCTCATCGAGGATCTGGGCCGCCCCGGGTATGCCGATCTCGGCGTCTCCGTGTCCGGTGCCGCAGACCTCCGTTCCGCGCGGCAGGCCAACCGGCTGGTCGGCAACCCTCCCGACGCCGCCATAATCGAGAACCTTTTCGGCGGACTGGAACTGGTGGCCCGCGGCGATGCCGTCCTGGCCCTTGCCGGCGCGGAGCTGCCCGCCGCCGTCGTCTCCCCCGACGGTGCCCGGGACCGTCCTGCACCGCTGAACGCTCCCTTTGCCTTGCTCGACGGCGAGATCCTGACCCTTGGCTCTCCCTTCCGCGGAGTACGCAGCTATGTCGCGGTGCGCGGCGGGATTGCGGTGGCGCCGGTCCTTGGCAGCCGGAGCACGGACACCATGAGCGGCATCGGTCCGCCGGCGTTGGACACCGGGGCACGGCTACCGGTGGGCGCGGTGTCCGGTGTGGTTCCGGTCGGGGCGCCCGAGCCGTCGTCGTTGGGTGCGCCCGGCGGCGTGGGCGCTCTCGGTGACGGAACCACCCCGACCCTCCTGCGGATCACCGCCGGCCCGCGGCAGGACTGGTTCGGGCCCGACGCCGCCGCGGCCCTGACCCGCTCCGTCTGGTTCACTACCAACGAGTCCAACCGGATCGGCGTGCGGCTGGCGACCGACCCGGAGGACGCCGCGGCGCAGCCGCTGCACCGCGCCGGGAACGGGGAACTGGCCAGTGAAGGTGTGGTTGCCGGCTCGCTGCAGGTGCCGCCGTCGGGCCTGCCCGTCCTCTTCCTGGCCGACCATCCGGTCACCGGCGGCTACCCCGTGATCGCCGTCGTCGTTCCGCAGGACCTGCCCGTGGCCGCGCAGCTGCCGCCCGGGCACCCGGTGCGCTTTGTTTTTGTTGATCCCGATACCCTGACACCGCTCGGCGCTGAGGACACGGCCGCCCTGTTTCCGGAAGGAACCCCATGAAAAAGGTCCTGATCGCCAACCGCGGCGAGATTGCGGTGCGTGTGGCCCGTGCCTGCTCGGACGCCGGAATCGTCTCGGCGGCCGTGTACTCGGAGCCCGACGCCGACGCGCTGCACGTACGGATCGCCGATGAGGCCTATGCATTGGGCGGTGCCTCCGGTGCGGACACATATCTGAATATTCCGAAGCTGATCGACGCCGCGCGCCGGGCAGGGGCCGACGCGGTGCATCCCGGTTACGGGTTTCTTTCGGAGAATGCGGACTTTGCGCAGGCGGTGCTCGACGCCGGGTTGACCTGGATCGGTCCGTCACCGCAGGCCATCCGCGACCTGGGCAATAAGGTCACTGCGCGGGAGATTGCTGTCCGGGCCGGCGCACCGCTGGTTCCGGGCACCGAGGGCCCGGCTTCCAGTGCTGAAGAGGTCCGCGCGTTTGCCGAGGAGCACGGGCTGCCGGTGGCGATCAAGGCGGCGTTCGGCGGCGGTGGACGCGGCATGAAAATCGTCCGGCGGATGGAGGATGTGGAGGACGCGTTCGAATCCGCGGTGCGTGAAGCTGTTTCCGCGTTTGGCCGCGGCGAGTGTTTTGCGGAACGGTTCCTCGACAGGCCCCGGCACGTGGAGGCGCAGGTGCTGGCCGACACGCACGGGAACGTCGTCGTCGTCGGCACCCGCGACTGTTCGCTGCAGCGGCGGAACCAGAAACTTGTGGAGGAAGCGCCCGCACCGTTTCTGAGTTCCGAGCAGCGCGCGACCATCCACGAATCGGCCAAAGCCATCTGCCGGGAGACCGGCTATACCGGTGCCGGGACGGTCGAATACCTGGTCTCCCCGGACGGGCTGATCAGTTTCCTGGAAGTCAACACCCGGCTGCAGGTCGAGCATCCGGTCACCGAGGAGACCACCGGCGTCGACCTGGTCCGGGAGCAGTTCCGGATTGCTGACGGGCTGCCACTGTCCCTCACTGAAGATCCCGTTCCGTACGGGCATGCGTTCGAGTTCCGGCTCAACGCCGAGGATCCCGCGCGGGGCTTCCTGCCTGGACCGGGTCTTGTGGAGGCGTTCGAGCCGCCGACCGGTCCCGGGATCCGGATGGATTCCGGTGTGCGGTCCGGCTCTGTGGTGCCTGCCGAGTATGACTCGTTGATGGCCAAGCTGATCGTCTGGGGCGAGGACCGGCCGCAGGCTTTGCGTCGTGCCCGGGCTGCGCTGGACGAGCTGGTGATCCGTGGCGTACCTACGGTTGTTCCCTTCCATCGTGCTGTCGTCCGCTCTGAAGCGTTTACCCGTGCCGATCGGTTGGGCGTCTACACCACGTGGATTGAGTCGGAATTTGCCGAACCGTTGGCTGCTTCGCCGGAAATTGCTGCGTCGGTGTCCGGTGCCGAGCGGGAAACGGTGACCATCGACGTCGACGGCCGGGCTGTGCGGGTTGGGGTTCCGGCTGCGCTTTTGAATGCGTTGCGCGCGGGTGGTTCTGGTGCTGGTGCTGGGGCGGGTTCGGCAGGCGCTACGGGGGTCGACGACGCCGTGCTCGCCTCTCCCATGGCCGGAAACCTGGTGAAGTGGGTCGCCGACGACGGTGCGGAGCTGGCCGAAGGCGATCCCGTGGCGGTACTGGAGGCCATGAAGATGGAGACCACTGTCCGTGCACACCGTGCGGGTGCTTTCTCCCGTGCTGATATTGAGCCCGGGACCGCCGTTGGGCGTGGGGATTCGTTTGGGGAGATCCGTTCCTGAGCCTTGGGGGTTGATCATCCGGGGTTGCCTAGTTTCCCCTGCCTGTTCACTCCAAGTCCCACTGCTCGAACCTGCGGTTCCACCTGCCCCTACCCCGTCGCTCCATCCACCGCTCTAACGCGCCGCTCCACCTACTGCTTCCCGATTCCCGCACTACCACCGCCCCCCTCCCCCGCTTCCCGTTCCCGTTCCCGTTCCCGTACCACCGCCGCACCTGCCGGGTCCACCGCCGCACCTCCCGTGTCCCCCGCTGGCACCCTGCCGGCGATCTGCCCCACCGCTTCACCTCCCCGCTCCATCCATTTCGTTTACTGTCCCGGCCATCCGCACTCTTCCTCCACAGTTGAGACTTCCTGCATGGCACCGACTGGTTCTCCACAACCGCGCTCACTGCTGCCGACAGGCGCCCCGCCTCTTGATGGAATCAGTTCATGCAGTCATACGAGTTCCACGTGTCGGAGTCAGGGTCGGCGAGCGCCGGCAGTGATGCCTGTACCGACCCGGCTTCATTTGCCTCAATTGCCGACGGACTCAGCGGCGACCTGCGGCTCCAAAATGTCCAAGCCCTCGGACGCGACGACCTCCTGCGGATACTGGAACGCCTGGACGCTCTTATCGGGTGGGCGCAGGCACAACAGGCCCGGGCCGTATCGCGGTTCGAAGCATTGGTCACCCGCGACGTGGATCCGGACGGGACTCTGGACGCCTTGTGCGATTCCCAGACCGCTTTCCGACTGGCGGCTTCGGAGATAGGCGCGCTCCTGTCCCTCCCTCCCATGACTGCCCAGCGTCTTGTGATTGATTCGTCCACGCTTTGCTCCGGGTGCCCCGCCGTACTGGCTGAGCTGGAAGCGGGCAGACTCAGCTACCGCAAGGCACAGATCATCTGTTCCTCGGTCGTTTCGCTACCGGAGACCACTCGCGCCAAACTGGAGAACCACCTGCTGAGCGAAGCGCAGGGCCTGACCGCTGCGCAGCTGGAGCGCAAAGCCCGGAGGCTGTATGAGGCACTGGTGCCGGAAGCGGACATGAATGTCCGCCACCGTCAGGCTAGAAATGACCGCAGGGTGTGCCTCGAACCTCAGTTGGATGGGATGTGCTTCCTATCGGCCCGTCTTCCTGCACCCGAAGGCCAAGCCATCTTTACCGGTTTGACGACGTGTGCCCGCTCCGAACAGGCGGCCGGTGATCCCCGAACCGTTGACCAGCTGCGGGCGGACATCTTGGTATCCCTGCTCCTCGGTGAAAGCCGCACCGTCGGGCGCGGCGAGCGCACGAGTTTCGATTCATCCCGAAGCGACCGTCGCGGCAGGACATCCGCCCGCCCACCCAATGCACCTTCCGACCCGGCTTTTTCCAACCAAGCGCCTTCCAATCAAGTGCCTTCGCGTTCTGATCACTCCCCCGCTGGAGCCGTCCGTGTTTCCGCCCCGAATAGTTTTTCCGCCACGGCCGCTCCAAATACCAGGCAGACCTCCGGACGGACAGTCGCTCCGCTTGGACCGCGGGTGAAAGCCGAAGTAATGGTCCTGATCAATGCGGAAACCCTGCTCGGTTTGGACAACCGTCCCGCAGAACTGCATGGATACGGACCGATCAGCGCGGATTCGGCCCGGGAACTGGTGCGCAGCATCGGACATTGGACCGGGCTGCTGCAGGATGGCGACACCGGTGAGATCCTCAGCGTCGGTAGGCAACGGCGGGTACCTCCGGGACTCCGCCGTTGGTTGCAGGCCCGGGATTCGACCTGCCGCTTTCCGGGCTGCTCGGCCAACGCACTCACCGCCGAGATCGACCACACCATTCCGTGGGCCAGAGGAGGACCAACTGACCATGGGAACCTCGAATGCCTTTGCCGAAAACACCACGCCCTTAAAACCGCTGGTTTCTGGACCGCCCGGCAACCTGAACCGGGGCTTCTCGAGTGGACGTCTCCGGCCGGGCGGAAGTACCAGACACGGGCGCACCTCCAGATGGGTGGGAACGAGATGGGTGAGAACGAGACGGATGGGAACAAGGCCGGACTGCACCAAGACTCCGTACCAGCCGGAACGAGACCTGCCTATAACGCGCCACCAACGTCTGAAGCTGCCTCAGCGTATGGATCAGCCTCGACGTATGGAGCAGCCTCGACGTACGGAGCGACACCAGGGAATGGAGCAGCCTCCGCGGATCAGGGCCGCAACGAGCACTATGCCGCTGCTTGCGAGCCTCCACCCTTCTGAGCGGATATGCGCCGATGACTATGCAGCTGCCGACGTCCGGACCGTGGATCGAAGGAGCCATGGTGTACCGGCTAGGTCCCTAAGGTCTTGTGTTCACAGAGCCTTTTACACGAAACCTTGTGTTCGCAGAGCCCGATTTACACAAAGCCTTATGCCCACAGAGCCTGCAGACCGGCAAGCGAATTCCAGCCAAGGTACAGGGTCAACAGCCAGGCCAGGACACCGACGATGAGCAGCCACCGCGGATACTGATACCCGGACAGGAGGTCCCGGCGCCGCCAGGCAGCCCACAGCAGGATGGCAAACCCGAGCGGCAGAATGAGCCCGTTGAAAGCCCCTGCAAAAACCAGCAGTGTCTGCGGCGGCTGGCCCAGCAGCAGATAGGCTCCCGCACAGACCGCGATGAACGCCACCGTGAGCAGGTTCCGGACACGATCGGTGCCGGAAAGCTTGGTGACGAAGGAAACGGATGTGTACGAGGCACCAATTACCGAGGTCAGGGCCGCAGCCCAGAACACAATGCCGAAGAACCTGATGCCAATCTCTCCAGCAGCGATGCGGAAGGCATCGGCAGCCAGATTCTCTCCGCTCAGTACCGCTCCCCCGGCAACCACACCCAAAACGGCCAGGAACAGCAGTACCCGCATCACCCCGGTGACAATCACACCCAACAGAGCAGCACGGGTAATGGGCTTGATGTTTTCGAGCCCGGAATTTCCCGAGTCAACCATCCGATGCGCCCCGGCGTAAGTGATGTATCCACCGACCGTCCCTCCGATCAGGGTGGTAATGGCCAGGAAATCCACTTGCTCGGGCAGGACGGTGTTCTTCAGCGCGCTCCCTACCGGAGGTCCGGCAACAATGGCGACGTAAAGCATCAGCAGGATCATCAGGGCACCAAGGACCACCACCACCCGGTCCAGCGCAAGCCCGGCCCGTTTGGACAGGAAGATCAGGATGGCCAGCAGAGCGGAAGCAGCAGCACCGATCTTCGGGTCCAGGCCGAGCATGGCGTTCAATCCCAGGCCGGTACCGGCCACATTGCCCACGTTGAAGACGAGTCCGCCGATGAACACCAGAATCGCGAGCACCAGTCCGGCCCCGGGGAGGACCTTGTTGCCCAGCACCTGGGCCCGCAGCCCGGAAATGCCGATAATCCGCCAGACATTCAGCTGGACGGCGATGTCCACCAGGATCGACACCAGGATGGCGAACGCAAAGGCCGCCCCGAGCTGAACGGTAAACACGGTGGTCTGGGTGATGAATCCGGGTCCGATGGCACTGGTGGCCATCAGGAACATGGCGCCCAGAATGGCGGAACGCTTGGGATCGGCCTTCCTGCGCGGCTTCCGCCCGGACGCGGGGGAAGCGCCCGACGCCGCGGAAGCACCGGGCTCTCCGGAGGGACCCTTTGCTGGATCGGGAGGCTGCTCGTCCATCCGCTCATCCCTTCCACAAGGCTGCTGGGGATAAATTGCCGCCAGTTTACGGTCGCGGGGAAGGAACCTGAAGCACTGGGTACGGGGACCTCCCTTTTCCGGCGAAACAGCGGAATCCCTCCCGCCGAGGCGTGATTGTTCCGGCCAGACGGACCATGCAGTCACGGCCCACAGGGCAGACCTGTAGTCAGGACCCGCCCCAGCGCCTACTTTGGCGCGCGACGTCGACCGCCTCCCCGATTGCCGGTTCTTACGCGAATGCGAACAGAGACAGCAGAGACGTTCCACACCAGAAGAAGAAGATTCCGAGGAATACCACGGCGCCGCGTCTGGCCGCCCCGTCGCGGTAGAGCCATACGAAGGCGCCCCAGCTGGCGGCGAACGAGATCAGCCACCCCACACTCGCCCAGAAGGTAAGCGGGTCCAACTGCGATTCCTCGAGCAGCTGTGTTGCGAGCACAAAGATGGCGTAGGCGGGAACGGCCGTCAATAGATAGAGGATGTTGCCCACTACCATCAACGTCGTCCCCAGCGCGCCCAACGGCGGCAAATCCCCAGTACCGCCGGCTGCACCGTTTGTCCCGTTCCCGGCAGGATCAACCGTCGATTCCGGGCTTGCAGCAGGCGGTGGCGGAGACGACGACGGCGTCGGCTCATCTCCGTTGTACGGATACTGGTATTCCATGGGTCCCCCGTTTTTCCATGACCTTAGGCATCATTCCCCGCACGCATCAGGCCTGCGGGACAACCCTAACGCAGGCTTTGCCGGCACCTTCCCGCGCACAGCACAGGCATCGACACAGCACACCGCCTGACATAGCCCCCCCGTTCCGCCAGCACAGGCGCCCAGCCATCCTTAAGAAAACTTCACCAAACCCTTGACCCTCCCCCGACGCCGTCGTACGTTCGTAATCAACCGAAAGGTTGAACAACCAGCACCTTGATTACACCGCTACTAATGCGAGCAGACAGAAGCTGACCAACAGCATGGAATCCTCCAGCGACGAACCCCTTCTGGACAAGGCCTTCCTGGCCCTGGCCGATCCGGCCCGCCGCCAGATCATCGCCCGGCTTTCCCGGGGCCCTGCCACGGTCAACGAATTGGCGGAACCCTTCGAGATCTCGAAGCAGGCCATCTCGAAGCACATCCAGGTCCTCGAGCAGGCGCAGCTGGTCACGCGCAGCCGTGACGCCCAGCGCCGGCCCGTCCACCTGAATCCCGCACGGTTGGAGGCGCTCACCGCCTGGATCGGCCAGTACCGGCTGACCCGCGAGGAGCAGTTCCGCAGCCTTGACGCCGTGCTCAACGCACGGGCCGCAGCGAAAGGCGGTCCGCAGGCAAAGGATTCATCATGACCAATGCACTGCAGCTCACCGTTCCAGAGGGTGTCCCCTTCATCGATTTCAGCCGCGAGGTGGACTATCCCGTGGACCAAGTCTTCCGGGCGTACTCCGAACCGGACCTGCTGGTCCAGTGGCTGGGACCACGCCGGAATAAAATGGACATCAACCACTACGACTTCCGTACGGGAGGCTCCTACAGCTACATCCACACCGGACCGGAGGGAGTGCCCTACGAATTCCGCGGCATCTTCCACACCGTGCGGGAAAACGAGTTCGCCATCCAGACCTTCGAATTCTCCGGTTATCCAGACGTCACCAGCCTGGAGTTCATGACCCTCGAGGCGCTCGACGGCGGCCGCACCAGGATCATCACCCACGCGGTCTACCCCTCCATGGAGGCGCGCGACGGCATGGCAGCCTCCGGTATGGAGGGCGGGGTCTCCGAGGGCTTCGACCGGATGGACGAACTGCTCGCCCAGCTCCAGCCGGAAGCACTGCAGGGAAGGGGTGCGTGATGAGCAACCCGCTGATCATTGATGCTCCCAAGGGGCAGCCGTTGATCGACTATCACCGCGAGTTCGAGTTCCCTGTTCATTCCGTCTTCGCGGCGCACACGGATCCGGATCTGTATGCCCGCTGGAACAGCTCCGGGTCCACGCCGCCACGGTATGACCTTTTCGAGCCGCGGTCCGGTGGAGCGTACCGCTGGGTGCAGGTGGGTGACGACGGCGTGGAGTACGTCTCCCGGGGAGTCTTCCACAGCGTGCGGCAGGACGAGTTTCTGCTGCAGACCTTCGAATTCGAGGGCTATCCGGATGTGGTCACACTGGAATACAGCACCTTCACAGAGTTGCCCGGCGGCAGGAGCCGGCTGACCGGCCATTCCGTGTACCCGTCGGTCGGATTCCGGGATGAATTTCTATCCAACGGCATGGGGGACGTCATGTCTGACGGCTACAACCAGCTGGACGAGCTGCTCGCCTCCGTCCGGGCCGGAAGGTAGGTGCTGAGTATGGACTGGACCCTTGAGGTAATGATCGTCCCGGTCAGCGACCAGGACCGGGCGATCGAGTTCTACCGCGACAAGGTGGGCTTTAACCTGGATCACCGCACGTCGACCGAGCAGATGGATTTCGCGCAGCTGACTCCGCCCGGCTCGGGCTGCTCGATCGTGCTCGGTGACCCGGCTTCCCAACAGGGCATGCTGCCCGGGTCCCTGCGGGGGCTGCAGCTGGTGGTGCCGGATGCGTCGGCGGCCCGGCAGGAACTGCTGGACCGCGGCGTGGACGTCGGCGACGTGACCGTCTTTGACGAGCGCGACGGCGGAACCTTCTTCAGCTTTGCGGATCCGGACGGCAACGCCTGGACCGTGCAGGAGATGAAGGTCCGGGCGGACAGGCCGCTGATTCCGCATGAGGCAAGGATCAGCTATCCGGCGGAGCAGGGTGAGCGGGGAGGGTGAGCGAGGAGTTAAACCAGCGCACGGGCAGGATTCCCCAAGCGGGGACCTGCCTGTGCCTCTGTTAGCAACGGCGACCAGTCCTTCCTGCCATCCCGCCAATGAGCTACTGGTAGTCCCCACAGGATCGGGGTGCTATGGCGGCAATCATGCTGCCGATTCGTTCGATGCCTCAGTGCGTCCGAAGGTACTTTACCAGGACCCAAATAAGCCAGAAACCTCCGGTAATTACGGTCATCAGGAAATCAAATACGAGTCGTCCGAAAGTGTACTGCTTGGTTTTGGTTTTACTCATCAGGTTTTCCGTCCTTTCGGGACAAAAATGAAAGGACCGCACTACGGGCCCCTTAAAGGGAGTTGGTTTTTTATCTTACTGGGAGTTTTACACATAATTCGCTCTTCAACGTACTCATGGGTGTGGTGTGAACGGATGCTGCCCCAGGACCCTAAGCCTTTGGGAAGATCAACGTCCGTCAGGCTGCCCCTCCCGCGGCTAGGACCCGCTGGTGGGTCTATGTGCCACCCCACACCCTGAAAACCGCATCCGGCTCGTGGGCGTAATATGGATTGGCCCCTGAATCGGCCTACCTCCCCACATTCCAAGGTGCGTTTTCTTGAAGTCCTCCTTTACCCAGGCATTGGCCCGCGGGCTGAATGTCCGGCACATCCGCTTCATGGCGCTCGGTTCGGCCATCGGCACCGGCCTCTTCTACGGGTCCGCCTCAGCCATCCAGTCCGCCGGACCGTCCGTCCTGCTGGCCTACATGATCGGCGGAGCCGCTGTCTTCCTGGTCATGCGGGCACTCGGCGAAATGGCTGTCCGGCATCCGGTCTCCGGATCGTTCGGACACTACGCCAGCCGCTATCTGGGCCCGTTCGCAGGGTTCATCACCGGCTGGACGTTCGCCTTCGAAATGGCCATCGTCGCCATTGCGGACGTCACTGCGTTCGGTATCTATATGGGCTTCTGGTTCGAAGACGTACCGCGCTGGATCTGGATCCTCGCCGTCGTTATGCTGATCGCCGCGCTGAACCTGATGCGGGTGAAGGTGTTCGGCGAGACCGAATTCTGGCTCTCGCTGATCAAGGTCGCCGCCATCATTGCGATGATCGTAGGCGGAGCGGCCATCGTCGTCTTCGGCTTCGGACTGCCCGACGCCGCCAACCCCGGCCTGGACACGATGCTGGGCTCCGGAGGGTTCTTCGCCAACGGGTTCTGGGGCCTGCTGGCGTCCTTCTCGATTGTGATGTTTGCCTTCGGCGGCATTGAAACCATCGGCATCACCGCCGGCGAAGCGGACAACCCCAAGAAGGCCATCCCGGCCGCGGTCAACACCGTGCCGGTACGCATCCTGCTCTTCTACGTATGCGCCCTGGGCATCCTGATGATGATCTTCCCGTGGCAGGACATCAACGGCGAAACCAGTCCGTTCGTGCAGATCTTCGACGCCCTCGGCATCCCCGCGGCAGCGCACATCCTCAACGCCGTGGTGATCACCGCCGCGATCTCCGCCATCAACTCCGACATCTTCGGTGCCGGCCGCGTCCTCTACGGACTTTCGCAGGAAGGTCAGGCCCCGGCGTCGTTCGCCCGGATTTCCCGGCACGGCGTGCCCTGGATGACCGTGGCGACCATGGCCGTGGTGCTGCTGGCCGGCGTCGTACTGAATGCGCTGCTGCCCGAATCGCTGTTCACGATCATCGCTTCCATTGCCACCTTCGCGACGGTCTGGGTGTGGCTGATGATCCTGCTCTCGCACATCGCGATGAAGCGGGAAATCAAGCGCCGGAACCTGCCGGCCTCCGAATTCGGCGTACCGTTCTGGCCGGTTGCGTCCTATGCGGCGCTGGCCTTTATGGTCTTCATTGTGGCGCTGCTCGGCATCATGCCCGAAACCCGGGTGGCCCTGATTGTGGGCGCCGTGTGGATCGCGTTCCTGTTCGGCGCCTACCGTCTCTGGGTCCGCGGCGAGGGCCTGGTGCGCGCGGACCTGGTTGATGAAACGTACGACGCCGGGGCCCAGGGCACGGCCGACAACAGGGTCTGAGTTCCGCTGCCCCCGCTACCCCGGAAGAAGTCTGGACGTCCCTGGTGAATGGCGGACATCGGGTTCGTCCGGCAGCCGGACGGTGCGGAACAGCGCGAAGCTGAACCGCCCCAGGCGAAGCGTGGCCAGCGGCCAGTCGGTCTCGGCACGCTCCGCGCCGTCCGGCTGCTGCCGCTCCTGCAGGGTTCGCCGGAGGGCGTGGCGGCGCTCTACCTCGGCTGCCCGCAGGCGGTGTTCCATCCGCGCAACCTCGAGCTCCATAAGTCCCATGCCTGCAACGCTAAGCACCGCCCCGGGAATGAACCACGGCCATGCGGACATCCCCGGTCCGCAGACTCGCACCTCAGAAACCCCGCTAATGTACTTCCCTTCCGCCCGGAGCGGAAAGGGCACGACCGGCGGATCCCACGGCGCCGGAATAGACTGAAGCTGTGCCTATTTCCTCCGCCGCCGGCCGCTTCGCTCCCAGTCCCACCGGAGAGCTGCATGTAGGAAACCTGCGCACCGCCCTGCTGGCCTGGCTCTTCGCCCGCAGCACCGGCCGCCGGTTCCTGCTGCGGATGGAGGACCTGGACCGGGTGCGCTCCGGCGCCGAAGCCGCCCAGCTGCGCGACCTTACCGCCGTCGGCCTGGACTGGGACTCAGACATCATCCGTCAGTCAGAACGCACCGACATCTATCTCGATGCGATCAACGGACTGCGCCGGGCAGGACTGGTATACGAGTGCTTCTGCACCCGCCGGGAGGTGGCGGAAGCGGCCTCGGCTCCGCATGCACCGCCCGGAGCCTACCTCGGCACCTGCCGCCACCTGACCGAAGAACAACGCGCCCGACGACGGCGGGACCGTCCGGCGGCGCTGCGCCTGCGGGCGGAGGTTCGCGAGTTCACCGTGACCGACGAGCTGCACGGCAGCTACACCTCGGCCGTTGATGACCTGGTGCTGCTGCGCAACGACGGCGCCCCCTCCTACAACCTTGCGGTGGTTCTGGATGACGCACTGCAGGGCATCGACCAGGTGGTCCGCGGGGATGACCTGCTCAGTTCGGCACCCCGGCAGGCCTATCTCGGTTCCCTGCTCGGCCTGCCGCCCGTCGGCTACGCCCACGTACCGCTGGCCCTGAATACCTCCGGGCAGCGGCTGGCCAAGCGGGACGGCGCCGTCACCCTTTCCGACCTCGCCGCAGCCGGGCTGGACGCCGACGCCGTCCGGGCCCAGATCCTCGGGTCGCTGGGACTGCCCGGGGACCTGCACGCGGCGCTGGCCGCCTTCTCCCCTGCCCGGATCCCGCTGGAGCCCTGGATTTTCGACCCCGCACGGGATCTTCGAACCGCACGCAGTAACTCCTAACGCGAAACAGGCCCCGCCCGGGCAGCATTTCGCTGCAGGGCGGGGCATGGTGTGTTGCCGGTGGCCTAGGACGTACAGCCCACGCCGTCGCCGTCCCGGTCGAATTTCGGATCCCAACCGGGGTCTCCGGGGCGGATCGGCGCAACACCCGCGGCTTTAACCGCCGAGCAGTTGGCATAGCTCGCCCCTGCGGGCGCCGCCGGAGCAGGCGCGGCCGGTGCGGGAGCGGCCGGAGCGGGCGCGGCAGGAGCCGGTTCCACGGCCGGTGCAGGCTGGGCGGCATCGGCTGCTACGGGCATCGCTCCATCACGGGCGGGAACGGGCTCCTCCGGGCAGCCCGAGAGCACCGCTGCAATGGCATCATGCTCGGCCTGCGTCATCCACAGCCGGTATTCGGCTTTGACCGCGGTCTGCCGGGCCACATATTCGCAGCGGAATCCCTTGTTGGCGGGCAGCCACGTGGCGGCGTCGCTGTCGGACTTCGAGCCGTTCGCCGGACCGTCGGCAGCCATGAGGTTCAACGGATCGTTCGCCAGCTGGCGGCGCTCCTCGGCGGAGAGCTGCTGGGCCCCCTTCTGCCAGGCATCGGACAGGGCCACGACATGGTCAATCTGAACCGCGGTGCTGGTGGCGTTACCGCGGACAAACGCGATGGTGGTTCCCGTGTAGGGGTCCAGGAACGTGCCGGAAGCAACCACGCATTCCCGGGTTCCGTCCTTGTACACGACGTCCACGAGGTCCCGGGCGAGGATGTCGTTGCGGGTGTCGCAGCCGTTGCGGTCCGTATCAGCCCAGGCCGGGCCGAACTGTTCCCGGTCATATCCGGTCTTCGGCGCGCGGCCCTTGATCGGGATGCCTGCCAGCTGGTCCAGGGCGGTGCCTGCCGCAGCCGGTGCCGCCGGTTCGGCCGGTTCCTGCTGGGCGGGCTCGACGTCGGCGGGCTCGGTCGCTGCAGGCTGGGTGGAGGCCGACTCGGAGATGTCAGCGGACGGAGCTGGTGCGGAATGGCTGTCGGTAACCGGGGTGCAGCCGACGGTACCGAGGGCAAGCAGGGCAATGATGGACAGAGCTTTGGTGCGTAGTGAAGTCATCGCCAACCATTATCTGTGGCCGGGCACCGGCTCCCGGTCAGGCGCGCCGCCCAAGCTGCCCGACGCCGTCGTGCACAGAACCCGATTCCTCTTCCAATCCGTGGGCAGTGCCGCGTAGATTCGGAAAAACGGACCTGCAGCGGAGATGTCATGGCAAACAATAAGAACGGCACCAAGGAAGTTTCGACCCGGCAGCCGCCGGTAACCGACGGAGCGGAGGCGGACGGGAAAAGCCTGAACGGGCAGCGCGTCGCTGTCGCTGAGGACTACGCCCAGGAACTCGATGAGCTTCAGGAGCTCAAAAAGAAGGGCAAAAAGCTCAAAATCGACGTCGACGACGACGCCTGGCGGCAGAACTATCCCTATGACACCAAGCTCAACCGGCGGACCTATGACCGGCAGAAGCGCCGCCTCCAGATTGAACTGTTGAAGATGCAGCTGTGGGTCAAGGAAACCGGCCAGAAAATGCTCATCATCTTCGAGGGCCGGGATGCCGCCGGAAAGGGCGGAGCGATCAAGCGGTTCGACGAGCACCTGAATCCCCGCGGCGCACGGGTGGTGGCCCTGGAAAAGCCCACCTCCGAGGAACAGACCCAGTGGTACTTCCAGCGGTATATCCGTACGCTGCCCAGCGGCGGGGAAATCGTGATGATGGACCGCTCCTGGTACAACCGGGCCGGCGTCGAACGCGTGATGGGGTACTGCACCCCGGCGCAGTACCTTGAGTTCATGCGGGAGGTTCCGGAACTGGAGCGGATGCTCGTCAACTCCGGCACCCTGCTGCACAAGCTGTGGTTCTCGGTGGGCCGAGCGGAACAGATGGCCCGGTTCGCTGCCCGGGAAACCGATCCCGTGAAGCAGTGGAAGCTCTCACCTACTGACCTGGCCAGCCTGGATAAGTGGGACGCCTACACGGAGGCGAAGGAGGCCATGTTCTTCTACACGGATACCGGAGACGCTCCCTGGACGGCAGTGAAGTCCAACGACAAGAAACGCGCCCGGCTCGAGGCGATGCGCCACGTGCTGAACACGGTGGAATACCCGAACAAGGATCGCTCCATTGCACACGCACCCGATCCGTTGATTGTGGCTCGGGCCTATAACCATTTCGAAGAGGACGACGAACCGCACGGCAGCTTCCCGGTGGTGAAACCGCAGGGAAACGCGACAACGCAGGCTGCCGGCTAGCTGCTGCTGTGACGGACGTTACGACGCCGGTGCGTACAATACAGAGGTGATTCTTACCGCAGCAATGCCTCGCCGGTCCGCATGAGTTCCCGGCTGCACAACCTCGTGATGGAAACGCTGGGCATGCGGATTGTCTCCGGTGAACTTGCTGCCGGAGACACCATGCATTCGGAACACCTCGAAACCGAACTGCAGGTGTCCCGGTCCGTTGCCCGCGAGGCGGTGCGGGTGCTGCAGTCACTGGGCCTCGTGGAAACCGTCAAGCGCGTGGGTATCCGGGTTCTCCCCGCAACTGACTGGAATGTCTTTGACGCCACGGTGATCCGGTGGCGTCTCGCCGCTTCCGGAAAAGGCGGCCAGCTCCGCTCACTCACCGAGCTGCGCTCCGCCGTCGAACCCGCCGCAGCGGAACTGGCCGCGGTCCATGCCCCCGACGAGCTGGCAGCCGAGCTGCTGACGGTGGCAACGCAGATGCGGGCAGCCGGCCGGACCGGAGACCTGGAACTGTTCCTGGACCTCGATATCCGGTATCACGGGCTGGTGCTGGCGGCCTCCGGAAATGAGATGTTCAGCCAGATGCAGTCCATGATCGCTGAGGTGCTGCGCGGCCGGACCCACTACGGACTGATGCCGGACCACCCGCATGACGAAGCCCTGCAGCTGCATATGGACGTTGCCCACGCCATCCACGCCCACAACCCTGAGCTGGCCCGGAATGCGATGGAGAAGATCATGCGCCGGACCATGGACGAGGTCGGCGGGGTCTGGGCGCACGAGCCGCGGATTTTCCAGCCGCTGCCCTCTTCAGAATCGGTCTGAAGACCGGTGCCGTCCTCCCCCTCCTTCAGGGACAGCCCGCATAGGATGATGCGGTGATAGCACATGAGGCGGGACAGGGCAGGCCGCTGGTACTGATGCACGGTTTCGAGCTCGACCACCGCAGCATGCTGCCCCTCGAAAGCTCGTTGGCTGACAGTTCATGGCGGCGCATCTACCTCGACCTGCCGTGGACCGAACAGGCGGTTCCCGGGCCGGTCGCCAGCGCACAGGACGTGGCCGACGGCGTCGTCAACGAGCTTCGGGACCGGCTGGGAGACGAGCCGTTCGCGATCATCGGACATTCCTTCGGCGGCATGGTTGCCCGACATGTGGCGCACGCGATGCGCGGCCAGGTGCTCGGGCTGGCTACCCTAGGGGCGGTCTTCACAGCCGACCACCGCAAGCGGGTGCTCCCCGCACGCGAAGTCATCTCCGCGGCCCTTCCGGACCAGGCAGCCGATGATGACTTCCTGGAAATAGCCGTCATCCAGACTCCGGGCACCCTCGCGGCGTTCAACGAATTTGTCCTTCCCGGTCTTCGGGGGACGGATCAGCAGGTGACCGGGCGGATTGCCGCGGACTACGCGCTGCGGCGGGAGCCGGAGGCAGCCCATCCGGAACCGTTCGAGGCGCCGTCGCTGCATATCTTCGGCCGGCAGGACCACGTCACCGGATATGAGGACGGGCTGGCGCTCAGGGACCACTACGTGCGCGGAACGTTCGCAGTGCTCGACGCCGCGGGCCACCACCTGTACATGGAGCGTCCCGCCGCAGTCTCGGTGCTTATGGATGACTGGCTGACCAGCGCCCGGGCACACGCACCTGCTCTCCCCCGGTAGCCGCTACGGGGAAACCCGGTACTCGTCCTCCAGCATCCCCAGCAGCATCTGGTCGTGGAAAACCCCCTGGTGGAACACCGCGGCACGGCGGCGCCCCTCTTCCTTGAAGCCCAGCGACCGGTACAGATGGAGAGCCCGCTCGTTGTAGGACCAGGTCTGCAGCTCGGCTTTGTGCGCACCCATTTCCTCGAAGACAATCCGCAGTCCAAGCTGCAGGGATTCACGACCCAATCCCTGGTCCTGGAATTCGGGGCTGATGATGATCGCCATGGTGGCAATGCGCTCCGGGACGGACATGCCCCAGACGCTGATATGCCCTATCAGGCGCTCGGCAGGATTGACGATGCTGTACCCGAAGCCGGACGGCGACTCGTTCTTGCTCCACGTCCGGAACATGTCCGCCGTCGTTCCCTGCGGACGGGCGGCCACCCTGTTCTGCTGCAGGATGGCGGAAGCGGGATCATTCCACCATTCGGACAGATGCGGCAGGTCCTGCTCCCGGAGCTCACGGAACCGGATCCTTTCCCCGGTGAGCAGCGCCGATGACCATTCCTGCAGCCTCAGGTAATCATTCATGCGGGGATCATAACGCAGCCGGGTTTTCCTCCCGCGGATTGGCGGCGGGCAGGATTGGCAGCTCAGTCGCCGAAGCGCAGCAGCACCTTTCCGCTGCGGGAGGCGTCCCGTGCCGTCTCGAAGGCCGCCAGGGTGTCCTCGACGGCGAACTCGTGCGTCAGGACCGCATCCGCCTGCAGGCTGCCGTCGGCCAGGGCAGCAATGACCTCGTCAATTTCGTCGTTGAACCGGAAGGAACCCACCAGTTCCAGTTCCCGGGTGATCGCCAGCGAGATCAGGGCAGGCTGCTCACCCGAAGGCAGCAACCCGACCATCACCACCCGCCCGCCGCGGGTGGCGCCCGTCACCGCAGACATCAGTCCGCGGTAGCTCCCGGAGGATTCGAAGCAGATGTCCGCATCGACGCCGGCAATGGCATCCGCCTCGGTTGCGGGCAGGCTTCGGTCCGCGCCGAGCGTACGGGCGATGGCCAAGGGTCCTTCGTGCCTGTCGGTGGTAATGATCTCCCCGGCCCCGCGGGTCCGCAGCACGGCCGTGATCAGCGCTCCGATAGGGCCCGAACCCACCACGAGTATCCGTTTACCCCGAACATCGCCCGCACGGGACACGGCATGCCAGGCCACCGCCGCGGGTTCCACCAATGCGGCGCGGCGGAGCGGCAGCTCCTCCGGAAGCACCCGCAGCATCCGCGCCGGCAGGTTCACGTAGCGGGCGAAGGCGCCATCCGTGTGGGGAAACCTTGCAGCACTGCCCAGATACGTGCAGCCGGGCGAAAGGTTCGGCCGGTCCAGAGGGTACCGGGTGCCGTTCCCCGGGCCGGGGGTTGCCGGGTGCACGGCGACGGCGGTGCCGGCACCCGGCCCGGTGCCGTCCGCGGCCGGCACCAGCACCCGTCCCACTACCTCGTGGCCCAGCAGCATGGGCGCACGCAGGATGGACTCCCCCGCCGCACCGTGCTGCCAGTAATGCAGGTCAGACCCGCAGATGCCGCCGTAGGCAATTTCCACCACGGCTTCATCAGTCCCCGCGGGTACCAGCGGCATGTGTTCCACCCGGAGGTCCCCGGCGCCGTGGGCTACCACGCCTAGGGTGGTGGCTGGCAGTTCGGTCATGGCTGGGTGTCCTTTCAGACCACGGTGGTCATGCCGCCGTCGATGAAGACGACCTGGCCGTTCACGAAGTTCGAAGCATCCGAGGCGAGCCAGAGCGCCGGTCCCACAATGTCCTCCACTGTGCCCCAGCGGTGGGCCGGAGTGCGGCCGAGGATCCACGAGTTGAACGCCTCGTCATCGACGAGGGCCTGCGTCATTTCCGTCTGAATGTACCCCGGGGCAATCGCATTGATCTGCAGTCCCTCCCCCGCCCACTCGGCCGTCATGGCGCGGGTGAGGTTTCGGACGCCGCCCTTGGATGCCGTGTACGGGGCAATGGTCGGCCGGGCCAGGTCCGTCTGGACCGACGCGATGTTGATGATCTTCCCGCTCCCGCGGGCGATCATGTGCCGGGCTGCCTCACGGCCCACCAGGAAAGCGCTGGTCAGGTTGGTCCGGAGCACCCGCTCCCAGTCCGCCACATCCAGGTCCAGCATCGGTTCACGGTGCTGGACTCCGGCGTTGTTGACGAGGATGCGCAGGGGCCCGACTTCGCGCTCCACCCAGGCGACGCCGTCGGCCGCTGCCTGCGCGTCCGTGACGTCAAAGCGCCGGGCGAAGATCCGGTCCGCACCGAACTCAGCGGCGAGCTCTGCGCGGGCGGCCTCCAGCCGGTCCGGGTCCAGTCCATTGAGTACGACGACGGCGCCCGCGCCGGCCAGGCCGCGGGCAATCGCGTTGCCGATGCCGCGACTGGAGCCGGTGACCAGGGCGATCCGGCCGGAAATATCAAGCATGCTGGTAGTCATCGCTGCTTCCCGACCCTTAGAACTGCGCGGCGATCAGGTAGATGACCAGGGCGAAGACGAAACCGATCACGCCGATCAGGGCCTGGCCGACAGTCCAGGTCTTCAGCGTGGTCTTGGTGTCCATCTGGAAGAACTTGCTGACCAGCCAGAAGCCGGAGTCGTTCACGTGGCCGGCGAAGACCGAGCCGCCGGCGAGTGCCAACACAATGGCCACCACCTGGACCCCGTTGAAGTCCGGGTTGTCCAGGACCACCGGCTGCACCAGCGCCGCAGCAGTGGTCAGGGCAACGGTGGCTGAACCCTGCGCCAGGCGGACGATGGCGGCGATGAGGAAGCCGGCCACGATCACCGGCAGTCCCACCGCATCCAGGGAATCGGCGATGGCGGTGCCGATGCCGCTGGCACGCAGCACACCGCCGAACATGCCGCCGGCGCCGGTGATCAGGATGATCGAGCAGACCGGGCCCAGGGCACTATCCACCACGGTCTCGATCAGCGAGGCGCTCTTGCCCTCACGGCGGCCGAGCAGCCACATCGCCAGGAAAACGGTGATCAGCAGGGCAACCGGGGTTTCACCCAGGGAGCGGAGGACCTGCACCCAGCCGGTGTCCAGGGAGACGACCTCGGCGGTGGCCAGCATGTTCAGGCCGGTGTTGAGGAAGATCAAAACAAACGGAAGCAGGAGCAGCAGCACGATGGTGCCGAGCTTGGGAGCGGAGCGGAATTCGGACTCCGCCGACCCCTTCGGCGCATCCAGGATGGAGGGCACCGGGATGTCGAATTTGCGGCCCAGGAAGGTGCCGAAGAGGTAGCCGGCCAGGTACCAGGTGGGGATGGCGACGAGCAGGCCGAAGATCAGGACCAGGCCGATGTCGGCACCGAGCAGGCCGGTGGCGGCCACGGGGCCGGGGTGCGGCGGCACAAACACGTGCATGACGGAGAACGCCGCGGCCGCGGGGAAGGCGTACGTCAGCAGCGAGCCACCCATGCGGCGGGCCACGGTGAAGATGATCGGCAGCATAACCACCAGGCCGGCGTCGAAGAAGATCGGGAAGCCGAACATCAACGAGGCCACCGAAAGGGCCAAGGAGGCCCGCTTCTGTCCGAACTTGGTGATCAGCGCGTTGGTCAGGACCTCCGCACCGCCGGAAACTTCAAGCATCCGTCCCAGCATGGCACCGAGGCCCACCAGCAGCGCCACGCTGGCCAGGGTGGTGCCGAAGCCGCTCAGCAGCGTGGGCACCAGATCGGCGGCGGCGATGCCGGTGGCGACGGCGGTCAGCAGGCTGACCGTGATCAGTGCCAGGAACGCGTGGATACGGAATTTCATGATCATCACCAGCAGCAGCGCGATGGCTGCGACGGCGACGGCGAGCAGGCCGGGAGTACTCAACGTCCAGTTGAGTTCTAGATCGGTCATTTTCGTCCTATCTGGGGGAGGGTACGGACGTCAGTGTCCGTTGGCGGTGAATACCGCAGCGACAGCCGCGGCAATTTCAGCTGGTGGCAGGTGGATGTCCACCGGGATACCGGCTTCGTCGGACCCAAGCGGTTCCAGGGTTTCGAACTGGGAGTCGAGCAGGGCGGGCGGCATGTATTCGTGGTTGCGGTGCGAGAGCCGGTCCGCGATGAGGTCGCGGTCGCCGGTCAGGTGCACAAACCGGGTGTCCGGCGCGAAGGAACGGATGAGGTCCCGGTACCGGCGTTTCAGCGCCGAACAGGCGACGACGGTGGATTCGCCGCGGGCGAGTCCGTCCGCCAGGACCGTTCCGATGGCCCGCAGCCATGGCTCCCGGTCCGCATCGTTGAGGGGATGGCCGGAGGCCATCTTTTCCCTGTTGGCGGCCGGATGCAGATCATCCCCGTCAATGAACGGCAGACCCAGGACCTCGGCAATAGCGCGTCCGGATGTGGACTTACCGCTGCCTTGAACGCCCATCACGATCAGCGGCGGAACGTTGGACGACGGCATGGCTACACTCCCTCAGACGCATCTTCACCTCTGATTCGTGTGACCCAGCGGACAATAAATCAGATTTATCTTCCACAAGGTAGCACAGCACAAGTGCCTGCGTTTCGGTCTTTACCCCGAGACACGTCGCGGAACTAGGGCCGCAGGGAAAGCATCACGCTGCGCAGCTGCTGCGCTTTGGCCGTGCCGGCCTCCTCCGGAGCCAGTGTCCCGCTGAAGGACGTGGTGCCCAAGCCCGGCAGCTCGGCGAGCTTATGCGTGGGGCAGAGATCGGGATGCCCCATCAGGTCCGTCACCACCAGCGCCCATGCACCGTTTTCCGCCGGCACGGCTTCCAGATGAACCGGTTCTGCGGCAATCCGTTTCGATACCCGATTCTGGTAGGGCAGGGCAGTACGGTCCTCGGCCACGGGCCAGGTTGCTCCACCCGCGCACGCACCCCCGAGACCGGACATGTTGGTCATGAGGCTCGCGGAATCTTTTCCTGCGGCATCCTTAATGGCGTAGCGTCCGCCGATCAGCTGGCCGTCGCCAGCCGTGTACTCCACGCTCCATCCCTCGGGCAGGTCGAGGCTGAACGGGTCCTTCTCGGCGTTGTACCGTGTCCAGCCCGCCGGCACGTCGGCTCCTCCGGTCTCCGGTGCGGTGGACGACGGCGTCGGGCTGGCCGACGCGGACCCTGCGGACGACGACGGCGCGGTGGCCGACGGCGGCGCGGTGGCCGACGGCGGCAGCGTCCCCTCGGTGACCTCCACTGGAAGCACGGCGATTTTGCTGTCGTAGGCTCCCACCGGGTCCATGCCGAAGTGGACCAGCACGCCCTGATCCACGGTGCCCAGCACCTGGGCTCCAAGCCCGTAGAGTGCGCCCCGTCCCAGTTCCTGGCCGGTTTCGGCATTGACGGCCAGCAAGTCGCCCGCGCCGGCGGAATCGGCCTCAAAACCGAAAACGTAGGTTCCCGAGTATCCCGCGGCGCTTGCCGGTGTCCCGGGCATCGTCCAGTCGAGGCCGCCATCGGCGTCGTAGGCGCGGACCTCGCCGGTGCCGTCGGGCGCCGTGACCAGCAGGAGAGCATGGCTCGTGTCCGCGTGCAGGACCCGGGGTGTCAGGCATTCGCCCGTGAGGCAGTTGTTGAGCACTGCCTGGAAGGCGGGACGGGGGTCCACCAGCTCTCCGCCGTCGGCCTCCGCCAAACCGCGGGCCTGCGGAGAGTAGGTCGAATACCAGGAAAGGGGATGGCTGTAACCCAGCAGCGTGGTCCCGGTTTCTGCCGCCGGAACGGCCGCACCGGTGGCAGGGTCCAGTGCCTGAACACCGGCATCCGCAGAGACCAGCAGCGCGGATTCCCCAACGGCCATGTCCCGCAGGCCCTCGACCGGCTGCGTCCAAAGGGTAGTTCCTTCGAAGTCGGTATGCAGGACCGATTCGTCATCGACTCCCTGCTGGTAGGCAATCAGGAACCCCCGGTCCGTCGGTTCCGCCGAGGTGATCCGTGCGTCGGCAGGCAGCCCGGCAAGCGGAGCCGGAGGGTTGGCTTCGAGGGACGGCGGGTTACGGTACTGGTCGAAGCTGAAAATTCCACCGAACGCGAGGGATTCCGGCCCTTCGCCGCCCTGTGTGAAACAGAGGGTGCGGAGGTTGGCAGCCAGGGCACACTGCTGCGTGTTGGCTGGCCCGGGCAGCGTCAGCCGGTCCCCGCCGACTGCGGCATCGGCAGTCCCGAACACCACTGACACGGGGCCGGTTTCCGGCGGGACGGGGGTCTGCGTCGCTGCTGGTGCCGACGTGGCGTTCCTTGACGGCTCAGCGTCCGCGCCGGCATCGGCACCGGCGCCGGCGCTGCAGGCCGACGCCGAGACTGCCAGGGCTGCAAGCAGCACGGCATAAATGGTCCTGGTCTTCATATTCTTTTGTCCCCCAAGCAGCCGGGAGATATCCCGGGAAAATTGACACGCAGATCACGCCATTGTGACCCGCGCTACTAACATCCTAAACAGGGCACCCCGAAGCCTGCCAAATCCCCCGAAGGAACCCGGCGGCGGAAACCGTCAGTACTGCGTGAGACGATAAAACCATGCTCGAAACCCCTCCGCTCGTAGACGTTACCGACGTCATCCGCGTGGTCGGCGGATCGGCGTTCCAGCGGGGCCAGACCTATGCCAAGGGCGGCGCCGTGGAAGCCCTGGAGTGGGATGCCCAGGGCGAGGTGCTGCGCGCGCAGGTACGCGGCAGTGCGGCTGCTCCCTACCGGATCATGCTCCAGCTCGGCGCCAAACGCCAGGGTGACTACCGTCTGCTGGATAACCACTGCAGCTGCCCCCTGGGGTTCGACTGCAAGCACGTGGCGGCAGCTGCCCTGCAGAGCAACACCGAGCACTTGATTTCCCGGCAGGAGCTCTCCGCCCCGACCCTGCGTCCGTCCGTACCGGCCTGGCAGCAGTCGCTGCAGACCCTCATTGATGCGGATCTGGCGGACAGCACCAAGCCCGTTGAAACCACTCCCCTGGCACTGCAGTTCGAACTGCGGAACATTGTCGCGGCCGCAGCGTCCCGGTGGGGTGCCGCCCCGGCTCCGCGCAGCCGGCACCGGGCCACGCCCTTCCGGCTGGGCGTCCGTCCGGTGGTGCGCAACTCCAAGGGCAACTGGGTCAAAAACAACCTGGCCTGGAGCAACATCAGCTACCAGACCTACGGACTGCGGCTGGATCCGGACCAGCACCGCTGGTTCTCCCAGTTCCCCGCCCTGCACCGTTCCAACGGCGTGAGCTACTTCGGGCAGAACGATTCCTGGCTGTATCTGGACGACTTCGCCAATCCCCTGCTTTGGCAGCTGCTGGATGAAGCGGTGCGGTTGGGCATTCCCTTTGTCGGCACCAAGAAGGACACCGCGGTCCGGGTGGGAAAGCTGGCCACTCTGTCCCTCGACGTCCGGGCTGCCGGCGGGGACACTCCGGCGCCGCTGCAGCTGCTGCCTACGCTCGAAGTAGACGGCACGCCGGTCCCGTTGGAGGATGCCGGGATCATCGGCAGCCACGGCATTTACCTCCGCTCGCCGCAGAACACCATCACGCTGGCGCCCACCGCCAAGACCCTCACCGAACAGGACAAGGGCCTGCTGTTGCAAGGGGCTCCGGTGATGGTGCCGAAGGCGGATGCTCCGGTCTTCCTGGAAAAGTTCTATCCCCGGCTGCGGCAGGTACTGCCTGTCACGAGCAGTGACGACTCCGTGGAGTTCCCCGAGATCGAGCCTCCGGTGCTGGTCCTCACCGCCGGATTCGGCCCCGAGGACCAGCTGACCCTGACCTGGAACTGGTCCTACCGGCACGGAAGCTCCTCCACCCGGCTGCCGCTCACCCGCGTGCCGCGGACAGGCAGGCCGGCGGACGACGACGACACCTCCTACCGGGATATCCCCGCCGAGGCGGAAATCCTGGCTGCCGTGGGGAAAACACTGCACGCGGTGCCCCGCGACCGGACCCTGCGGGAGATTGAAGCCGCCGAGTTCACCGAGCATGTCCTGCCGGAGCTGGAGAAGCTTGCCGGCGTCCAGGTGGAAATTTCCGGAACGCGGCCCGATTACCGGGAGCTGCTCGAGGCGCCGAAGCTGAAGATCACCACGGTGGAAACCGAACGCCGCGACTGGTTCGACCTCGCCGTCATGGTCACCGTGGAGGGCCGGCTGGTGCCGTTCGCGAATATCTTCAAAGCGATCGCCCAGGGCAAAACCAAACTCCTGCTGGTGGACCGCACCTACCTTTCCCTCGACCGGCCCGAATTCGAACACCTGCATGCGCTGATCAATGAAGCGCAGGGCCTGCAGGAATGGGATACCGGGGAACTGTCCATCAGCCGGTACCAGGCCGGGCTGTGGTCCGAGCTGGAGGAGCTGGCGGAGGAAACCGAGGAAGCTGCCGCCTGGCGGGAGTCCGTCTCCGCCCTGCTGGATCTGGACTCGGTGGATCCGGTGCCGCTGCCGGCCGGACTCGAGGCCAGCCTGCGGCCCTACCAGCAGGAAGGCTTCAACTGGCTGGCGTTCCTGTGGGATCACGGCCTCGGCGGAATCCTGGCGGACGACATGGGGCTCGGCAAGACCCTGCAGACCCTGGCCCTGTTGGCCCATGCCCGGGAACGTCAGACGCAGGAAGAACAGCAAACCCGCCGACCCTTCCTGGTGGTTGCCCCCACGTCAGTGGTCCCCAACTGGGCCTCCGAGGCGGCACGCTTCACCCCCGGGCTGAAGGTGGTGACGGTTTCCGATACCAGCGGCAAGTCCCGCATCCCGCTGGCCGAAGTGGTGGCCGGCGCCGACGTCGTCCTTACTTCTTATGCCGTGTTCCGCCTGGACTTCGCCTCCTACCGGAAGGTGGAGTGGGACGGCCTGATCCTGGACGAGGCCCAGTTCGTCAAGAACCGGGTGACGCGCGTGCATCAGTGCGCCCGGGACCTGCCTGCACCGTTCAAGCTGGCCATTACCGGCACCCCGATGGAAAACAACCTGATGGAGCTCTGGGGGTTGTTCGCCATTGTGGCACCGGGCCTGTTCCCGTCCGCCCGGAAGTTCGCCGATGAATACCAGCGGCCCATCGAACGCGGCGACAGCCCCGAACTGCTGGCACGGCTGCGCCAGCGCATCCGTCCGCTGCTGATGCGCCGCACCAAGGAAGCCGTGGCCAAGGACCTGCCGGAAAAGCAGGAACAGATCCTTGAGGTGGAACTGCATCCGAAGCACCGCAAGATCTACGAGACGCATCTGCAGCGCGAACGCCAGAAACTCATGGGCCTGATCCAGGACATGGACCGGAACCGGATGATTGTCTTCCGCTCCCTCACCCTGCTGCGCATGCTCAGCCTCGACGCGTCACTCGTTGAGCCGGAGGAGTACGACGGCGTGCCGTCCGCCAAGCTGGACGTGCTCTTTGACCAGCTCGAAGACGTTACCGCCGAAGGCCACCGCGCCCTGATCTTCAGCCAGTTCACCTCGTTCCTGAAGAAGGCCGCCCAGCGCCTGGACGAACAGGGCATCAAGTACGCCTACCTCGACGGTTCCACCCGCAACCGTGCCGAGGTGATTGCCTCGTTCAAGGACGGCGTGGTCCCCGTGTTCCTGATCAGCCTCAAGGCCGGCGGATTCGGCCTGAACCTGACGGAAGCGGACTACGTCTTCCTGCTGGATCCGTGGTGGAACCCGGCGGCCGAGGCCCAGGCGGTGGACCGCACGCACCGGATCGGGCAGAAAAACAACGTGATGGTCTACCGCATGGTCGCCCGGGACACCATCGAGGAAAAGGTGATGGCGCTCAAGGAGCAAAAGGCGAAGCTGTTCACGTCCGTCATGGACGACGACGCCGTCTTCAGTTCCGCGCTCACGGCGGACGACATCCGGTCGCTGCTGCAGTAGCAGCAAGGGCCTCCGTGCCGGTGTTCGTGAGGCCGGCCTTCGTCCGTGAATTCGAGCACGCCGTGCCCCCGGATACCCGCTGAATTGCGCCCCGGTACCGGCTCGGCCAAATTCTACAGTGCGTAGAAACCGTTACCTTGGAACCAGGGCCCGCTTCCGCCGTCGGACGCCTGCGGGCAGAGCCACATGCGTACCAAGGAAAGGCAATGAGCGTCCAGGATTCAACACTGGTCCGGCCGGTCGGGACTCGCCCCAAGGATGAGGACGACCTGGTGCACGTTTTCTGCACCCCCTGCAAGCGGCGGGCACGCAGCCGTGCGCGGCGCCCGGTTCCCTACTGCGGCAAACAGATGCCCAACCGTCCGCTGCGCGATGACACCGGCGACCTTCCCGTCTGCGCGGTGTGCCTGGACCTGGCCAGGTCCGCCCCCTGTCCCCGGTGCGGCACCCAAGCCCGTTTCGACTGAGCAAGCCCCGGCCCCGTGCGCCGGGTCCGGCGCCTGCACCCAGGCCCGCTTCAACTGCGGCCGGCTGCCTGCAGCACTGCCATTCCCTGCACGGGGATTGATTTGTACAGTGGAGTGATGGCGAATCAGGAGCGGCCCATCGGATTCTGGCTCAAGCTCGTCGACCAGCTGGTTGATGACCAGTTTGGCGCCAGCTTCGAAGAACACGGCGTCACCCGCCGGCAATGGCAGATGATGAACCTGCTGGTGGAAGGCCCCGCCTCGCAAAAGGAGTTGTCGGACGGGCTGCGCCCCTTCTTCCCTGCGGTGGAGACCGGCACTTCCGCGGAGCTTATTGAAGAGCTGCGCGAATCCGGCTGGGTACTGCTGGAGGACGGCCAGTACCACCTCACCGACCTCGGCAGCCGAAGTCTGGAAAACCTCCGGGGTGCGGTGGACCGCATCCGGCAGCTGATGACGGACAACATCACCGAAGAGGAATATACGGCCCTCCTGGCGGTCCTGCAGCGGATGGCCAGCAACCTGGGCTGGGACGGCGACGTCGCCTCCGGTCCCCGGGTCGACACCTAGGAGTTCATCCCCGGGCCGGGCCTACTTGCGCTGCGTCTGGGCGAGCAGTTCCTCGAAGGGCAGCGACTGCGCAGGATCCCGGCGCTTAGGTGCGGGGGCATCGCCCAGCAGTGCCACAAGTTCACCGGCGGCGCGTCGGACCCGCTGCTCCAGCGAGCCCGTTCCGGTTTCACCCGTTCCCCAGTCCCCCGGTGCGGCATAGACGGCGGTCGGAGCGATCCGTGCCCGAAGGTAGCTGAACATGGGCCGGAGGGAGTAGTCGAGGACCATGGAGTGCCGGGCACTGCCGCCGGTTGCGCCGAGCAGGACGGGCTTGCCGTCCAGCGCAGTGTTGTCGACAACGTCGAAGAAGGACTTGAACAGCCCGCTCATGGAAGCCGTGAAAACCGGCGTCACCGCAACCAGCGCATCAGCGGCAATAAGTTCGTTAATAGCTGTTTCCAGCCGGGGTGCGGCGTACCCGGTCACCATGTTGTTGGCGATGTCCACAGCATATTCACGCAACTCGAACGTGGTGACGCTGACGCTGAGCCCCAGGGCCTCAATTTCCGCCTTGGCGGCCGCGGCAAGGGCATCCGCGAGCATCCGGGACGACGACGGAACACCCAGTCCGCCCGAAACCACTACTATCCTGCGATCCACCACACTGTCCTCCCTTTCATGCTTTTGCATGTGAGTTTCAACAGCGCCGGGTGCAGGCTTATTCCGGGGCTGCCCCTTGCGGAACGAAGCCTAGCCGGCGGAGGCGCGGCCGGCCGCCCTGCCGCTGAACAGGCAGCCACCCAGGAACGTCCCCTCCAGGGACCGGTAGCCGTGCATGCCGCCGCCGCCAAAGCCCGCAGCCTCCCCGGCCGCGAAAAGACCGGGCACCGGAACGCCGTCGTCGGCCAGCACCCGGGACTGCAGATCGGTCTCCAGCCCGCCGAGGGTCTTGCGGGTGAGCACGGACAGGCGGACGGCAATCAGGGGTCCGGCCTTGGGATCCAGGATGGGGTGCGGGGCAGCCGTGCGGATCAGCCGGTCCCCCAGATAGGTGCGCGCCCCGCGGATGGCGGTGACCTGCGAGTCCTTGGTGAACGGGTTGCGGATTTCGCGGTCCCGGGCCTCCAGTTCGTGCCGCACGGCCTCGGCGGACAGTTCCGGGGCATCGCCCCGCACCGAGGATCGTTTGGCCAGCAGGTTCATACCGGCCACGAGTTCCTCGACCGAATCGGCGGTGATGAAATCCTCGCCGTGGTCCAGGAACGCCTGCACGGGGGCGGGAACTCCGGCAGTGGCACGTTTCAGGACATCGCGAACGGATTTTCCGGTGAGGTCCGGGTTCTGTTCGGACCCGGACAGCGCAAATTCCTTGCGGATGATGGCCTTGTTCAGGAGAAACCAGCTGTAGTCCTGTCCGCTGCGGCGCAGGTGTTCCAAGGTACCCAGGGTGTCGAAACCCGGAAACAACGGCACGGGCAGCCGGTTGCCGGCGGCGTCCAGCCAAAGGGAGGACGGGCCGGGCAGGATGCGGATCCCGTGGTTCTTCCAGACCGGATCCCAGTTCCGGATCCCTTCCACGTAATGCCACATGCGGTCCGGGTTGATCACCCGCCCGCCTGCAGCGGAGGCAATGCCGATGCCCCGCCCGTCTACGTATTCAGGCACACCGCTGAGCATGTTAACGGGTGCGGGGCCCATCCGCCGGGGCCAGGCGGCACGGACGGCGTCGTGGTCCCCGCCGATCCCCCCGGTGGTTAGCACCACGGCGGAGGCACTGAATTCGAAGCCCCCAACGACCGTACGGCTGGAAGCTGTGCCGCGCGGCGCCGTCGTCGGTTCCAGGATGCTGCCCCGCACTCCCGTCACGGCACCGCCGGTCAGGACGAGGTCATCGAGGCGGTGGCGGAACGCGAAGCGCACCAGCCCGCGTTCGACGCCGTCGCGCACCTTGGCCTCGAAGGGTGCCGTGATCCCGGGGCCGGTTCCCCAGGTGATGTGGAAGCGGGGAACGGAATTGCCCGGGCCATTGGCCCCGTAGCCACCGCGCTCCGCCCATCCCACCACGGGGAAGAGCCGGTGGCCCATCTGCTGCAGCCAGGCCCGCTTCTCCCCGGCCGCGAAGTGCACGTAAGCCTCCGCCCACTGGCGCGGCCAAAAATCCTCTGCCCGGTCAAAGCCTGCGGTGCCCAGCCAGTCCTGCCAGGCAAGGTCCACTGAATCCTTCACCCGCAGGCGGCGCTGCTCGGGGGAATCCACCAGGAATAGCCCGCCGAAGGACCACCACGCCTGGCCGCCGATACTCTGGGCGCCCTCCTGTTCCACCAGGATCACCGAACGCCCGGCGTCCACCAGTTCGGCGGTGGCTACCAAGCCGGCAAGTCCGGCACCTACAACAATGACGTCTGCGTCTGTGGGCTGCATCCGGCTCACGCTACCGGCGCCGACCGATGCTGGCCAGCAGCGCGAGTCAGGCGTGTCCTGCCGCCAACACCCCTGCCGGGAGGCGGTTGCATCCGGGCGGGGGTTCTAGACTTCCGCATGGGTTTCTAGACTTGCAGGTAGGGCCGCTCTGAAGGAGAACCGGCGAATGCCGGTGCCGGCCGGTAAGAGAAATCGGAGAAAACCACATGAGCGAACAGAGCGCCAACGAAGAGAAGGACTCCAACCGGACACATCCGCAGGAGCCGTCCGAAGGGGACACCACCGAAAAGGCGAACGAACAGCGCGAGCACACCCAGGAGCCGGCCGAAGGCGGCGAAGACCAGGCCTGAGCGGGCCCTTGGTAGTGCAGCTGATTCGTTAGCGCGACACACAGAGGCCTCCGGTTCCCCGTCAGGGGATCCGGAGGCCTGCTGCAATCCGTCGAGTCGTCAGCTGGCAGCGGCCTTGCGGCCCGAGTTCCGGGCTTCGCCCAGCACATCCGCATCCCGGCTCTGGTCAATGACAGGACCTGTTCCTGCGATTTCCCGCAGCTGGGCAATCCCAGCCGCCGCCTCCTGCTTGGTTTCGAAAGTTGTGGATACCGCCATCAGCGTTCCGTCGCCGGCAACGAGCTTAATGCGGTAACTTCCCTCATGTGCGTCCACCAGCTTGAAGTAACCCGACATCACTTACCTCCTTGTAAGGGGTCATCAGTGCCTCCAATCCTAAGACACCTTAGGAGTTTGCGGACCCCCGCGGCGTAAGTCAGGTAGTGCGAAATGCAATTGGTATCTGTTCCTAGACTGGACCCATGGCCGATACCGTCAGTCCGGAACAACGCAGCCGCAACATGTCCCGCATCCGCGGCAAGGACACCAGACCCGAACTCCTGATCCGCAGTGTCCTTCACGCTGCGGGGTACCGGTTCCGTCTGCACGGTTCGTTTGGAAAGGTTCGGCTGCCGGGAAAACCGGACCTGGTTTTTGCCGGCCGCAAAAAGGTCCTCTTCGTCAATGGCTGCTTCTGGCACTTCCACTCCTGCCGTGCGGGCCAGCACGCACCCAAAACCAACAGCGAATTCTGGGCAGCCAAACGGAACCGGACCGTCGAGCGCGATGCTGCCGCCAAGGCACGGCTGGAGGCGGAGGGCTGGGACGTGCTGGTGGTGTGGGAGTGCGAGCTGCGGGACCGCAGCATCCTCGAAGAACAGCTGCGGACCTTCCTGGGCCCCCCCGGGCGGGCGCGGGCCGGAGCCTCATCCGCAGGGGCAGCGGCGGTGCCGGTCCCGCCATTAGACTCGGAGCCAGAGATCAGCACCAGCACAGATTGAGGCGGCACTTCATGAGCGATACAGGCACCGGCAAGCGGGGCGTCCTTTTCGATGTGGACGGAACCCTGGTGGATTCCAACTACCTGCACGCGGTCGCGTGGTGGCAGGCCTTCCGCCGGATGGAGCACGATGTGCCGATGTCCGAGATCCACCGGTCCATTGGCATGGGCGGCGACAAGCTCGTGGAGCACCTGCTGGGCGAGGACCGCAACAAGGACGAGGACGAGCAGCTCGACGCCACCCACGGCGCCATCTTCTCCACCTGGTGGCCGTCGCTGCGGCCCTTCGATGGAGCCGGCGAACTCCTGAAGGCCTGCTCGGACAAGGACCTCACCGTGGTCCTGGCGTCCTCGGCCTCCGGCGCCGAGCTGAAGTACCTGCGCACCGTGATCGATGCCGATGCCGCAATCACCGGTGCCACCAGTTCCTCAGATGCCGAGGCCAGCAAGCCGTCCCCGGACATTCTCGAAGCCGCCCTCGAGGCCGGCGAGCTGCAGGCTGAAGATACCGTTTTTGTGGGCGACTCCGTGTGGGATGTGAAGGCGGCCGGGAAGCTCTCCATTCCCACCATCGGCCTGACCTGCGGCGGCACCAGTGAAGCGGAACTCCGCGAGGCCGGCGCCCAGGAAGTGTTTGAAAACCCCCGCGATCTTATTGCCGCCCTGGACACCAGCCTGCTGGGCCAACTGATCGCCCGCAGCTAGACAAAACCGAGAGGACACCCCGTGACCACTGAACCCACCGGACCCGCCAACGACGCCGAGGACCCGCTCGGTCCCAGCGCTCCGCAGCCCGGCCCCACCGGGGAACCCCGGACCCCGGGCAGCGCTTCGCATTCAGCCGGCAACATCCGGGACGATCAGGGAACCTCGGCCGCCGGCGCGGTGTCGGCCGCGCCGGAGAAGGCGGACGAAGCAGCCGAGGCCGAGGGTCCCGCCGACGCCGAGGCCGACCAGACCGCGGAGTAACGCCCGCCTATTTCAACAGGCCGGCCGCCCGCAGCGCGTCCGCCATGGCTCCACCGGGTGCACCCGGTGCACCCGGTGCTGCTCCCTGCCGGGAAGCGGCGCCGGGCTTTTGCTTTCCGGCGGCCGGATCCGGGCTGGGAGTGCGGGCCGTTGCGGTACCGGCCTTCGGGTTGCCCGACTTGTTGCTCCGGGGTTTGTCGCTGCCCGACTGGAACCTGTCGTGCTTGGCGCTGCCCGCCGCTGACCTGCCGGGTTTGGCACTCTCAGGTTTGGCGGCACCGGGCTTCGCAGCACCGGATGTGCCGGAACCGGACCGCCCGGCGGGCGCCGCGGCGTCGTCGTCGAGTCGAAGCGTGAGGGAAATCCGTTTCCGTTCCGGGTCGGCCTCGATCACCTTGACCCGAACCACCTGGCCGGACCGGACCACCTCGCGCGGATCCGAGATGAAGGTGCGCGACATGGCGGAAATGTGGACCAGCCCGTCCTGATGCACTCCCACGTCCACAAAGGCTCCGAAGGCAGCGACGTTGGTGACCACGCCGTCGAGGATCATTCCCGGACGCAGATCGGCAATCCGTTCGATCCCGTCGGAGAAAGTGGCCGTTTCAAAGGCGGGCCGCGGATCCCGCCCGGGCTTCCGCAGCTCGGCAATGATGTCCAGGACGGTCGGCAGACCCACCTGGTCGTCCACGAAGGCAGCTGGATTGACCTCCGCCAGAACAGCCCCCGACGGACTCATGGTCTCCCCCGCTGTGGCGAGGACCTTCCGGGCGATCGGATAGGACTCCGGGTGGACGCTGGTGCCGTCCAGCGGCTCGGTGCCGGCACTGATCCGCAGGAACCCGGCACACTGCTCATAGGCCTTCGCCCCGAGACGGGGCACCTTCAGCAGGTCCCGGCGGCGGGCAAACGGTCCGTTGGCATTGCGGTAGGCCACAATGTTTTCGCTCAGCAGCGGACCGACGCCGGCCACCCGGCTCAACAGCGACGGGGAGGCAGTGTTCACGTCCACACCCACGGCATTCACGCAGTCCTCGATCACTGCGTTGAGGGACCGCTCCAGCTTCGCGGGCGTTACGTCGTGCTGGTACTGGCCCACCCCGATGGATTTCGGATCGATCTTCACCAGTTCCGCCAGCGGATCCTGCAGCCGCCGGGCAATCGAGACGGCGCCGCGCAGGGAGACGTCCATCCCGGGCAGCTCCGCGGAGGCAAGGGCGGACGCGGAATACACCGACGCACCGGCCTCGGACACCACCAGCTTGCGCAGCGACCCGCCCGGGACCAGCTTTATCAACTCGGCAGCGAGCTTATCCGTTTCGCGGGAAGCAGTTCCGTTGCCGATCGCGATCAGTTCCACCCCGTGCTGCCGCACCAGACGTTCCAACGAGGCCAGCGCGTCATCCCAGCGGCGCATCGGTGCGTGCGGGTAGACCGTATCCGTGGCCACCACCTTCCCGGTGCCGTCCACCACGGCCACCTTCACGCCGGTGCGCAGGCCCGGATCCAGTCCCAGGGTGGTGCGGTTGCCCGCCGGAGCAGCGAGCAGTACATCCCGCAGGTTTGCCGCGAAGACCCGAACAGCCTCGGTTTCGGCGTCGGTGAAGAGGCGCACGCGCAGGTCCAGCGAAAGCTTGGCCAGGATCCGGCGCCATGCCAGCTGCACGGTCTGCAGCAGCCAGGCATCGGCGGGACGCCCGCGGTCCGCCACGCCCAGACGGGCGGCCACGGAGCGTTCGTATCGGGCCCGGGCTGCGGCGAGGGCTTCGGCATCCGCGGGGTCGCCCTCGGTCAGCGCCAGTTCCAGGATGCCTTCCTTCTCGCCGCGCAGCAGGGCAAGCACACGGTGCGAAGGCATCCCGGAGGGTGACTGGGAAAAATCGTAGTAGTCGGTGAATTTCCGTCCGTCGGCTTCCTTCCCGGGACGCACCTGCGAGCGCATCCGACCCTGCCGCCACAGCTTTTCGCGCTGTTCAGTGAGCAGATCCGCGTCCTGGGAGAGCCGCTCGATCAGGATGGCACGGGCGCCGGCAAGGGCTTCGGCAGCATCAGGGATCCCCTCGCGCAGGTACCGTGCCGCTTCGGCTTCCGGTGAACGCCGGGGATCGGACAGCAGCGCATCCGCCAGCGGTTCCAGCCCGGCTTCGCGGGCGGTCTGCGCCTTTGTCCGCCGCTTGCTGCGGTAGGGCAAATAAATGTCTTCGAGCCGGGATTTGGTGTCCGCGCCGACGACGGCGGCACGCAGCTCATCGGTCAGCTTGCCCTGTGCCTCGATCGCTTCGAGCACGGCCCGCCGCCGGTCCTGCAGTTCACGCAGGTAGCGCAGCCGCTCGTCCAGGTCCCGCAGCTGGGCATCATCGAGCGTGCCCGTTGCCTCTTTGCGGTACCGGGCGATGAAGGGAACCGTGGCGCCGCCGTCGAGCAGCTCCACCGCCGCCCGGACCTGCCAGGGCGCCACCCCCAGCTCGGCGGCCAGTTGGGCGATCACCTGCTCATCGGTGGCTCCGGAAACGTTGACTGGTTCTACGGCACTTAGACTCACCCGGCCAATTGTTCCCCATTTGCCCCGCGGATGGGCGGATGCCGGGCGTTGCGCCTAGTCCTGCTCGGTGAACAGTTGACGCCGCGCGCTCAGCAGCTCCACTTCCGGCCGCCCGGCCACCAGCCGTTCCGCAGCGTCCAGCACCTCCACCACGTGCGAACGGTCCGCTGCCACCACGCCGACGCCGATCCCGGACCGACGGTGCAGGTCCAGGGAGCCGACCTCCGCAGCGGACACGTCGAACTTGCGCCGCAGCTCGGCCAGGATCGGCCGCACCACCGATCGTTTCCCCTTGAGGGAATGCACGTCTCCCAGCAACAGGTCCAGTTCAAGTGCCCCTATCCACATAGTTCCCATCCTCACCCGGAGCAGCAATGCATGTCACGCGGCCCTGCGGGGCCCGCGGCCCCGGTGTTATGTTCGAAACATGAGCACTCCCCACCGCACGCGCAGATCCCCGCGCCTGCGCAACCTCGTTTCCGGCTTGCTTTTCGGCATCGGGCTGGCCGCCTTCGTAGACGAAGTGGTGTTCCACCAGCTGCTGCAGTGGCACCATTTCTATGACCGTTCCACCACCTCCGTCGGACTGTTCTCGGACGGGCTGTTCCACGCCTTCGGCTGGTTTGCGGTGGTGGCCGGCCTCTTCCTCTTCGCGGACCTGCGGCGGTGGCACGAGACCCTCCTGCAGCGCTGGACCGGCGGGGTACTGCTGGGCGCCGGCGTGTTCCAGCTGTACGACGGAACGGTGCAGCACAAGCTGCTGGGGCTGCACCAGATCCGCTACGAAGTGGACCTCCTCGCGTATGACACCGTGTGGAACGTCGTCGCAGTGCTGCTGATCCTTGCGGGGGCGTGGCTGACCTACCGCACCAGGGCGGCCGTGCCGCGGGAATCGACGGCGTCGGCTGATGCATAGCCACGGTGCCGGGGGCGGCGGCGCGGAGTCGCTGTTCTTCATTCCGGCCGTGGCGGCCCTGGTCGCGTATTGGGCGGGAGCCGTGTCGCCGCGTTCGGGGCGGTGGCCCTGGTACCGTACTGCGTTCTTCACCCTGGGTGTGGCCGCCGTCCTGGTGACGGTCCTGAACCCGCTGGCCCAGCTGGCCCACGAGGATTTCGCCGTGCTCAGCCTTTCCCATCTCCTGGCCGGGATGCTTTCCCCTCTGCTGCTGGTGCTTTCCCGGCCGTTTACCCTGGCGCTGCGCACCCTGGATGTCTTTCCTGCCCGCCGGCTCTCCCGGCTGCTGCGCAGCAGGTTCGCCCGTTTCCTGTCCTTCCCGGTCACCGCGGCGGTGCTCAATACCGGCGGAATGATTCTTATGTTCCGTACCGGACTGCTGCCGGCCATGCAGGAATCCATGCCGGTGCATTGGCTGGTGACCTTCCACCTGCTGGCCGCCGGCTACCTCTTCACGGCCGCCATCATCGGGCGGGATCCCTCCCCGCACCGGGCCGGCTACCGGCTCCGCGCGGTGGTCCTGGTGTTGTCGATCGCCGCGCACAACATCCTCGCCAAGACCATTTACGCCGATCCGCCTCCCGGCCTTTCGGCGGCGGCCGCTGAACAGGGTGCGCTGGTGATGTACTACGGCGGCGGCATCCTCGAGCTGGTGCTGATTGTGCTGCTGTGCCGCCAGTGGTACTCCTCCGCCCGGCCGCGCGGCCGGGTCACGCCGACAATCCGCAGCGGTTGAAGCCCCGAAACCAGTAGCTTTAGGCAACTGTTGAGCAGGTCCTGCCATTGTGTCGGGCATCACTATCCCTTAACAATGGACTATGACGGTTACCCTCAGGTCCCTGGAAACTGCACTCCCGCCCACTGTCCTGGTGCAGTCGGAGGTGCGCGACGCCTTCGCAACCCAGCCCGGCCTGACCCGGCTGGGCGAGCGGCTGGTGCGTACCTGCTTCAATTCCGCTGCCATCGACACGCGCCGTACCGCGCTGGCCGAACTCTCACTCACCGACACCTCCGAGCATCCCCGGTTCTATGATGCGGCCAGCGGACTGCTGCTGCGGCCCAGCACCAAGACCCGCAACGACATCTTTGCCGTCGAGGCCACCAAGCTTTTCATTGAGGCTGCGGCCAAGGCGCTGGACGCGTGTGCCGGTATTGCCGCCGCCGATATCACGCATGTCATCACCGTTTCCTGCACCGGTTTCTTCAATCCCGGCCCGGATTACAAAGTGACCCGGGCCCTGGGGCTGAATCCGTCCGTGCAGCGCTACCACCTGGGTTTTATGGGCTGCTATGCGGCCTTCCCCGCCATGCGCGCGGCGAAATCCTTCTGCGAGTCCGATCCGGACGCGGTGGTGCTGGTGGTCAGCGCGGAGCTCTGCTCCCTGCACGTACGCACCTCCAATGACCCGGACGCCATCATGGGATCCTCACTCTTCGCAGACGGTGCCGCCGCCGCGATCATCACCGCCCGTGAGGACCTGCCGGACTCCGGACCGGCCATCCAGCTGGACCACTTCGAAACCATCCTGACCCCGGTCGGCGAAGACGCCATGGCATGGAACATCGGCGACGAAGGCTTCGAGATGGTGCTGGGCACCTACGTTCCGCACATCATCGACGACCACATTGTCGGCGCCCTGAAACCCCTGCTGGCCCACGACGGAACACTGGGCGTCCGCCCCTACCGGGAAATAGAACACTGGGCCATCCACCCCGGCGGGCGCAGCATCCTGGACAAAGTCGAGGCGAAACTCGACCTCAGCGAAGAGCAGCTGATGCCGGCCAGGGAAACCCTGCGCACCGTGGGGAACATGAGCAGCGCCACCGTCCTGTTTGTCCTGAAACGCATCCTCGACCAGCCCTTCACCGGCGGTAATGAGCGGATCTGCTCCATGGCCTTCGGCCCGGGGCTCACCGTCGAGACCGGATTGTTCACCCGGGTGGGCGGCCCGGTACAGCCGGTGACGGCCGTGCCCGCTGAACAGGCCGTGCCGGCCGAAGTCCCCGCCGCAGTATGATCGCTGGCTTTCCTTCCCTGGACACCCGGGCGGTGGACGCGGTGGAGGAGATGGACCGGCCCGACGCCGACCGGCAGCGCCTCGACCGCACCTACGCCCAGTTCTGGCTGGTCAACGCGGTGGTCTCGGGGTGGCGGCGCAACTATGTCCGTTACCTTCGGCCGGTATTTGCGCAAAGCGGCGGCGGCACGCTGCTCGACATCGGTTCCGGCGGAGGGGATGTTCCCCGCAGTATCGCCCGCTGGGCGCGCCGGGACGGATTAGCGCTGGAGGTTACCGCCATTGACCCGGACCCGCGGGCCCACGCCTTCGCCTCCGCACTTCCGGCACTGCCGGGACTGACCTTCCGCCAGGCCTACAGTCACGAGCTGGCGGCGGAGGGACGGTCCTACGACGTCGTGATTTCCAACCACATGCTGCACCATCTGGCACCGGCGGAACTGCAGGCGCTGCTGGCGGACTCAGAGCAGCTGGCACGACGGCTGTGCCTGCACAGCGATATCGAGCGGAGCCGCTGGGCGTACGCCCTGTTCGCCGTCGGCACCCTGCCGTTTTTCCCGGGATCCTTCATCCGGGCCGACGGACTGACCTCCATCCGGCGCAGTTTCACCGCAGCGGAACTTGCCGCAGTGACGCCGCCGGGCTGGCAGGGCCTGCAGCAGTGGCCGTGGCAGAACCTGCTGGTTTCAGCACCAAGCTCCCGGGAAGAGGACCAGCGTGCGGGCTGAGCTGCCGACCATTTCCGCCGTGCAGGCTGCCGCCCCCGCTCCACGCAGTTCTGCCGACGTGGTTGTGGTGGGCGGCGGGCCGGTGGGGATGTATCTGGCCGTCCTGCTGCTGCAGGAGGGGGTGTCCGTCCAGGTCCTGGAACAGCGGCTGGACCGCAGCACGCATTCCCGGGCCATCGGGGTTCATCCTCCGGCGCTTGAATCCCTGGCGCTGGCGGGCATCGCGGAGACCATGGCACGGGAGGGCATCCGGATCGCATCCGGGGAGGCCCGGAGCGCGGGGCGGACGGTGGCCCGCCTGGACTTCGCCGGGGCGTCTGCACGGTACCCGTTTGTGCTCGCCCTGCCGCAGATCCGGACCGAGCAGCTGCTGGAGGAACGCCTGCTGGCCCTCGATCCCGGGGCACTGGTCCGGGGCGCGCGGGTGGAATCCGTGGAGGACACCGGTGCCGGGGTTCGTGTGCACGGTGCAGGCGGCGGCCCGTTCACTGTGGAGGCGTCGCTCCTGGTGGCGGCCGACGGCGCCCGGTCCTCGATCCGCTCCGCACTGGGGGCCCGCTGGTCCTCCCGCGAACTGCCGGACACATACCTCATGGGCGATTACCCCGATGGTACCGGCGACGGGCCCCTCGGCGTGCTTTATCTCGAGCCGGAGGGGATTGTGGAATCCTTCCCGCTGCCCGGCGGCCTGCGCCGCTGGGTGGTCCATACCGACGCGCTGCAGCGGAATCCCACCGCGGCCGGACTCGCGGAGCTGGTCCGGCAGCGGACCGGGCACCGGCTGGACGTGGCGGGCAATTCCATGCTGAGTGCTTTCGGCGTCCGGATCGGCCGGACGAACCGGCTGGTTACCGGACGCACGGTCCTGATCGGGGACGCCGCCCACCAGATCAGCCCGATCGGCGGGCAGGGGATGAATCTGGGCTGGCTGGACGCCGCGGCAGTGGCCCCCGTCATTGCCGCATCGCTGCGCGGCGAGCCGGTGGGCGGGGCGCTGCGGGACTTCGAACGGCGGCGCCGCCGCGACGCCGCCGTTGCCTCGGCCCAGGCACAGATCAACATGATGCTGGGCCGGCCGCTCCCCGCGGGGATGCTGGCCCTGCGCAACGCCGGGCTGGAACGGATGTTCCAGGTCCCGGCGCTGGGCGGGGCCGTGGCACGGCGTTTCACCATGCAGTAGGTGCTTACGGCCGGGTGCTGCCGGCCTTTTCCGTACCGTCCGTCCGCGGTGCTTCGTCCGGCGCAGCCGCAGCGGAGGCCGGGGAGCCGGAGGCCGGAACGGCAGTCGGTTCGACGGCGGACATGGCACCGGTGTGCAGCATTTCCGCGCCGCCAGCCAGGCCCGGTTCAACGGGGTTGGAGGACGTCGGCTTGATGTCCAGGGTCCGGCGCAGTGCCTTCTCCTTGATGAACAGCACCGCGACCAAGGCAATGATGGCTACCGCGGCGGCGATCTTGAAGATGTCCGCCGTACCCTCCGCATAGGCGATCCGGAAGAACATCTGGACCTCCTCCGGAAGCCCTCCCAGGTCCAGCGTGGCTATGGTGCCGCCGCCGTCGGTCGGCATGCCTGCCTTGTCCAGTTCCTCCGTGACGCGGCGGCTGACGGAGCTTGAAAGGACCGCACCCAGCACCGAGACGCCGATGGCGCCGCCGACGGTGCGGAAGAAGGCAACGGACGCGCTGGCGGAGCCGACATCGGTGACCTTGACCGTGTTCTGCACGGCCAGAACCAGGTTCTGCATCAGCAGGCCCATGCCCACACCGAGGATGAAGATGAACAGGCTGACGAGGATCATGTCGGTTTCATGGTTGATGAAGCCGGCCAGCGCCGTCCCGAGGATCACCATGACCGTACCGATGAGCAGGAAACGCTTCCACTTGCCGAAGCGGGTGATGAGGAGGCCCGATCCTACGGAACCGAGCAGGTTGCCCGCGATCATCGGCAGCATCAGCAGGCCGGCCTCGGTGGGGGTGAAGCCGCGTGCCAGCTGGAAGTACTGGCCCAGGAAGGTGGTGGAACCGAACATCGCAATGCCCACCGCAACGGAGGCGACGATGGCCAGGGCCGTGGTCCGCTCGCTGATGATCTTCAGCGGAATGATCGGTTCGGCAACCTTGGACTCCACCAGCACCAGCAGGGCCAGCAGGATCACGGATCCACCCACCATCGCAGCGGTTTCCCAGGACAGCCATTCGTAGTAGTCCGGCTTGCCCGCGAAGGAGACCCAGATCAGGAGCAGGGAGACGCCTGCGGTGAGCAGGATCGAGCCGAGCCAGTCAATCCGCGCGGGACGGCGTACATGCTGCAGGTGCAGCGTGACCTGCAGCAGGAAGAGGGCGACGACGGCGAGCGGAACGCAGAGGAAGAAGGTCCAGCGCCAGCCGAGCGGGCTGTCCACGATGAAGCCGCCCAGCAGCGGGCCGCCGGCGGTGGCCACTGCCATGACGGCGCCCATGTAACCGGAGTACCTGCCGCGTTCCCGCGGCGGAATGATGGAACCGATGATGGCCTGGGCCAGCGCCGTCAGGCCGCCCATGCCCAGGCCCTGGATGACGCGGGCGGTAAGCAGCAGTTCCATGGAGTGGGAGAAACCTGCGAGGACGGAACCGGCAACAAAGATGACGATGCTCAGCTGCACCAGCAGCTTCTTGTTGAACAGGTCCGCCAGTTTTCCCCAGATGGGGGTGCTGACTGCGTTGGCCAGCAGGGCGGCCGTGACCACCCAGGCGAAGTCGGTCTGCGTTCCGTGCAGGTCGGCCATGATGGTGGGCAGCGCGTTGGCCACAATGGTGGTGCTCAGCATTGCCGTGAACAGTGCGGCCAGCAGGCCGGTAAGGGCCTGCAGGATCTGCCGGTGGCTCATGTCACCGGGGACGTGTTTCTTCCGGGCGGTCTTGGAATCGGTCACTTAGTTGTTAGCTCCTGCGGATTCGGATACGGGGTTTCCGGCGTCGGCCCGGCGGTCCCGGGTGCTCGGCGGATTGAGGTAAAGAGTGAGTCTGAGAGCGCCCCTAGGGCGGAGGAGGCAAGCTGCGCCTGGTCCTCGGACCAGTCGGCAAGGGCATCCTGGAGCAGGACGGCCCGGTTCTTGAGTGCCTCGCGGAGGACTGAGTCCCCCAGCTCGGTCAGGCTGATGAGGTAGGCGCGGCGGTCCTGCGGATGCGGACGACGCCGGACGTAACCGAGTTCTTCAAGTTCTGCGACGTGGCGGCTGAGTCCGGCAGGGCCGACACCGAGTTTCGCGGCAAGCTCGGTTGCCCGCAGCTCGCCGTCTTCGCCGATCATCCGCATAACGCCCTGCAGGGCCACTCCGGGTCCGCCGATGTCGGCGCTGCGCTGGGTCACGCACCGCAGCGATCGTTGCAGGGCGAAGATCTTCCGGATCAGGTCATCCGCCGTTTCCTGGTGCATAGGCATGGGGATGGGTCTCCGGGGCTAGGTACTGATAGTTGACTCAGGCAACTATACAAGGAAATTTGCCTAGGTCAACTAACTAGTCAGAGAGATTGCGGCCGCCAACCGGAGATTCCGTCGTCATCCCGTATCTAACGGAGCGTATGCCCTGCCGTCCGCAGCAGGCCGCGGGCCTGTTCGTACTGCGGCGAGGGAACCATGAGGAGATCGCCGTCAAAGGTGGACACGACAAACACCGGGCAGCCGGCGGCTGAGAGCGGAGCGACCAGCGACGCCACCACACCGGTCAGCCCGAAGGGCATGGGACCGGAGGCATAAACCGCCGCCCACGTTCCGTCGATTTGGGCATCCGCCGGGGCAAGCGCCGCGGGGCAGACAATCGAAAGCTCCTGCGGGGTCCGGGTGACGGAGATGAATCCGCCCGGAGCCGCTGCTGACAGCAGCGCAGCGGGCACCTCCGCTGCCGGGGAAAGCCGCGCGATGACGTACTCGCCGGCAAGAACGTGCAGTTCCACGGAAGGAACGGCTGGAAGGGGCATGGGTGGGTCCTGGTTCGCTGTTGTGCGGAAGGCCCCCTGACGGGTGAGGGGCCGCGCCAATCGCACGGGCTCATCATGCCAGAGGGCCACCTTCTTACCAGTTGGCCGCCGCCCCGGCGCGTCGAGGCCCGGCGTCCGCACCGCTCCCGTCAGACCGTCAGACGAGGTGGGTGGGAGCAAACAGTCCTATCCGCGCTTCAACCACAACGACGTTGGGTCCCTCGCCGGCAAATGCCTCTGCCAGTGCGGTGCGGATGTCCTCGGGAGCGCAGCGCCGTGCCGGCACTCCGAAAGATTCGGCCAGCTTCACGAAATCCGGCCGGGCCAGTTCCGTGGCGGTGGCCTTGCCGAAAGCGTCCTCCATGTATTCGCGCAGGATGCCGTAGCCGCCGTCGTCGACAATCAGCCAGGTGACCGGAAGGCGATGCTGCCGGGCGGTAGCCAGCTCGGCGATGGAGTACATGGCGGAGCCGTCTCCGGACACGGCGAGCACCCGCTCCCCCAGGCCCACCGCACCGCCGATGGCGCCCGGATAGCCGTACCCCAGCCCGCCGGCGCCCTGGGCGGAGTGGAACCGGCCGGACTTCGCGTCCCAGCAGCTCCAGGCCCAGTAGGCGGAGATGGTCATGTCCCAGTAGGTCTGCATATCGTCCGGGACGGCGGCGCGGATGTCCGCCATGAAGCGGCGTTCCATGTCCAGCCCCTGGGTATCCAGCCGTGCCTGCACCCGGGCCAGGGCGCCGGCTACCAGCTCCTCGGAGCTTTGGCCGTGCCAGTCGGGACGGTGTTCCGCTGCCGGAAGCGCGGCGTCGAGGGCCTCCAGGGCCTGCCGGGCATCGGCGCGGATGCCCAGAGCGGGACGGTTGGATTCCAGGACCCGGGGTTCGGCGTCGATCTGGATGATCCGGCCGCGCGGGGCCATGGTGAAGTAATTGGAGGTCACTTCTCCCAGCGAGGAGCCGATGACCACCAGTACGTCCGCGTCCTCCAGGACCTCCGTCATATGCCGGTCCTCCATCCAGGACTGCAGGGACAGCGGGTGGTTCCAGGGGAAGGCCCCGTTGCCGCCGGGCGTGCAGATCACCGGGGCGTGCAGCTTCTGTGCAATGGACAGCAGTGCGGCTTCGGCACCGCTGCGCCGGACTCCCCCGCCGGCAATGACGGCGGGCCGGCGGGCCTCAGAGAGCCAGCGCACGGCTTCCTTGACCAGCTCGCTGCGCGGCGGGTTGTCGAACGGTTCCGCGAGCGCATCTTCCACGGCCGGCACCATCACCGGGTTGAGCAGCACGTTCTGCGGAACCTCGATCCAGACCGGTCCGGCCGGGGAGGAAATGGCTTCGGTCCAGGCGTCCTGAATGGCCGAGGGGATGCCGGAGGCATGCTGGATCAGCCGCTGGCTTTTGGTGACATTGGCGGCCGAAGCCTTCTGGTCATCGAGTTGGTGCAGCATCCCCCGGCGGCGGGCACCGAGTCCGTCAATCGGAATCTGGCTGGCCACCACGATCATCGGCACCCCGGTGGCGTAGGCCTCCTGCAGTCCGGCCAGGGCGGTCAGGGCGCCGGGGCCGGTGGAGAGGAACAGCACCCCCACTTTCCCGGTCGCCCGCGAGAAACCGTCGGCGGCGAAGGCCGAGTTGTTTTCCACCCGGGAGGAGATAAATTCCAGCCGCGAGCGGGAGAGTGCGTCGAAGAGCCCCAGGGCGTGCTGGCCGGGAATGCCGAAGACCTTGCTGGCACCGAGTGCTTCGAGGGTTTCCACCACCAGGTCCCCGCCATTGCGGACGGGGCCGGATCCGGGAACAACCGTGGCTGCGGAATCAGTGCTCATCCGACAGTCCCATCAGTGTGATGAGGTCATAGGCGACGTGGGAGGCAGCCACAGCGGTGATGTCCGCGTGGTCGTAGGCGGGGGCGACCTCGACGACGTCGGCGCCCACCAGGTTGAGTCCGCGCAGTCCGCGGAGGATCTCCAGCAGCTCGCGGCTGGTGATGCCGCCGGCCTCGGGGGTGCCGGTGCCCGGGGCGTGGGCCGGGTCCAGGACGTCAATGTCTACGGAGATATACAACGGCCGGCTGCCGATGCGGTCCCGCAGTTTCGCCACCACCTCGTCCACGCCCTGCCGGAAGACGTCGGAGGAGGTCAGGATGCCGAAGCCGAAGCGGCGGTCATCCTCGAGGTCCTTCTTGCCGTACAGCGGGCCGCGGGTTCCGACGTGGGAGATGGCTTCGGTGTCCAGGATGCCTTCCTCGACGGCACGGCGGAACGGGGTGCCGTGCGTGTACTCCGCACCGAAGTAGGTGTCCCAGGTGTCCAGGTGGGCATCAAAGTGCAGCATGGCTACCGGGGAGCCGGCCCGCTCGGCAGCGGCACGCAGCAGCGGCAGGGCGATGGTGTGGTCCCCGCCCAGCGTCAGCAGTTTGGTGCCCTGCTCCGTCAGGTCCAGGGCGTTCTGCTGGACGGTCTCGATCGCTTCGTTGATATTGAAGGGGTTCACGGCCATATCGCCGGCATCGGCCACCTGCAGGTTTTCGAACGGCGAGGCATCGAGCGCCGGGTGATACGGCCGCAGCAGCCGGCTGGCCTCCCGGACATGGTTGCCGCCGAACCGGGCCCCGGGCCGGTAGGAGACACCGCTGTCGAAAGGCACCCCCACCACCGCGACGTCGGCCTGCTCCACCTGGTCCAGCCGGGGCAGGCGGGCGAAGGTGGCAGCCCCGGCATAGCGCGGGACCTGGGCGGCGTCGACGGGTCCGATGTGGCCGTTGGCGTTCACGCGGGGAAGGTTGTTCATGGGTACTGTCTCCGGTTCCAGGGTGGTCGCCGTCACTCGGCGTCGAGGGTTACCTGAGAGTAACCAAAAGTTTACCCAAAAGCTAAAGTGGAACTGCCGTCGGGGTCAAGACTAGGCTGAGAGCATGGCGGCTCACGATAACAGCGAAGACCCGAACTACGACGTCGATGTCCTGATTGTGGGAGCCGGCCCCACCGGGCTTGCACTGGCCGCGCAGCTGGCCGCTTTCGGCGCCAGCTTCCGCATCATTGACCGGCGACAGTCGCCCGGGACCGAATCGCGGGCCATCGCCATCCAGCCCCGCACCCTGGAAGCACTGCGCCCCTTCGGCGTCAGCGGGGAACTGGTTGCCGCCGGGCGCCCCGCCCGCGAGCTGCACCTCCATCTGCCGGAGGAAACGCTGGAAGTGGATCTGTTCGACACCGGCCTGGAAGACTCAGCCTTCCAGCAGCTGCTGTTCCTGTCCCAGACGGAAACCGAGCGCATCCTGACCCAGCATCTGCTCTCCCGCCGGGTCCGCATTGAGCGCGGCGCCGAGCTGCAGGACCTGGAGCGGCTGGATCCCGAGGACCCGTTTGCCGGCATGGAAGCGAAGATCCAGCGCATGGACCGCGGCATCGAGCGCATCCGTGCCCGCTACGTTGTGGGCGCAGACGGCGCCGGGAGCACGGTCCGCGCCAAGGCAGGTATGGACTGGCGCGGCGGCGCCTACCCCGACACCTTCATCCTGGCCGACGTCGAGATTGACGGCGCGGAACAGGACGCTGTGCATTCCTACCCGACCGAGGACGGCTTCCTCTTCCTCTTCCCGCTCGGCGGCTCGGCCACCTGGCGGATGATCGCCATTCTGCCGCCGCACCAGCCAGCCACGCTGGAAACCCTTCAGGGACTGGCCGATACCTTCACGCATGGCGCACTGCAGGTACGGGACCCGCAGTGGATCAGCACCTTCCGCCTTTCACACCAGATGGCCGAGTACTTCCAGCGCGGCTCCGTATTCCTGGCCGGAGACGCGGCCCATGTCCACTCCCCCGTGGCTGCCCAGGGCATGAACACCGGCATCCAGGATGCCCTCAACCTGGGCTGGAAACTCGCACTCGGTGCCCGCGGCCTCGCCAGCGACGAGCTGATCGACAGCTACCACGCCGAGCGCCGCCCCGTGGGCCAGGAAGTAGTGTCCACGACGGACCGCGTCTTCAAGCTGGCCACCAGCCGCAACGGGCTGAAGAAGCTGCCCCGCACCAAGCTCCTGCCCGCGCTGGCGCCCAAGGCGATGGCCTGGGACGGACTGCGCTCACGGCTCTTCCGCACCATGGCGCAGCTGAACATCAATTACCGCGGCAGCAGCATAGTCGACGCCGGGGCCTCCCGCCTGCCGGACAAGCTGGCCCGCGGACCGCGGCCGGGCGACCGCCTGCCCGACGCCGATGTTATGTACCAGGACAGGGAACGGCGGCTGCAGGACCTGGTGGCCACGCCCGGCTTCTCCCTCCTCCTCAGCGGACCCGGCTGGCCGCAGGATGCCCCGCACCAGCTCCGGGCAGCGCTGCCCCAGCTCGCCGGCCTGCTGAATATCCAGCAGCTGACCGTCGGCAGCAGCCTCATTGCCAATGCTCCCGGCATCATCAAGGACGTCAGCGGCCTGGCCTTCCACCGTCTGGGACTGAGCTCGCGCCGGCCCGAACTGCTGGTCATCCGCCCCGACGGCTATGTGGGCTACCGGTCCTCCGGCAGGGACATCACCGGCGCGGTGGAATACCTGCAGCGGCTGACCGGCGAAGCCGCGGCCTAGACACCGCCGGGACTGACGAGGGTCCAGAGCACAACGGCTTCCTCGTCGGACGGGTTGTGCCACGAGTGCGGCTCCCGGCCGGGGAAGGTCACCGTATCCCCCGTGGTCAGGGGGATACGCTCACTGCCGAGAATCAGTTCGAAGCTGCCCTGGGCCACATGCAGCACCTCAACCTCACAGTCCACGGAATAGAGGTCGGCTTCCCCCGACCCGCCCGGTGCCACCACGGAGCGGACCACCTGCACGCGGCGCTCGGTCCGGGCCGTGACCAGCCGTTCCACGATGCCTTCACCGCCCAGACTGATACGCGGGGCATCCGCCAGGCGCGTCACGTTGGTTTCCGGCGCAGCGAAGAGGTCTCCGATGCTGATGGACAGCACCTGGCACAGCGTGAGCAGCGAGGCCACCGAGGGGGAGGTCAGGTCCCGCTCCACGCGGCTGAGGAACCCTTTGGTGAGCCCGGTGGCCTCGGCTACCTGCTCAATGGTCAGATGCCGGGTCTGGCGGGCAGAGCGGATGCGCACACCGATGGCTATCGGGGCGTTGGTCGGTTCTACGGGCAGGGCCTTCATATTTACGAGCATACCGAGGGAAACCTGCCCGTAACGCGCTTGTAGCGCAGGGCAGCTAAATTGACGGCGTGACTGAAAACACACTACTTTCAGTAAACACTTGTTGCCTCAGAGGCAATTCGTTTTCCGCCGCCACCTAGCCCGAGGACTGCAATGGAATACATCAACGGGACCATTGTGGTCCTCTATCTGTTGGCCATGCTGGGTTTCGGCTGGTGGGGCAAGTCCCGCACCAGGAACGTCAGCGACTATCTGGTGGCGGGCCGCCGGCTGGGGCCGCTCTTTTACACCGGCACGATGGCCGCCGTGGTCCTCGGCGGTGCCTCCACCGTCGGCGGGGTGGGCCTCGGTTACAAGTACGGCATCTCCGGCATGTGGCTGGTGGTCGCCATCGGCACCGGGGTCCTGCTCCTCAGCCTGCTCTTCGCCTCCACATTGCAGAAGCTGCGGATCTACACGGTGTCGCAGATGCTGTCCCTGCGTTACGGGACCGAATCAACCAAGGTCTCCTCGATCGTGATGCTGGCCTACACGCTGATGCTCTGCGCCACCTCCACCGGCGCCTATGCCACCATTTTCGTGGTCCTCTTTGGCTTTGAGCGGTGGGTGGCCATCGCCGTGGGCGGCGCCGTCGTCCTCGTCTACTCCACCATCGGCGGGATGTGGTCCATCACGCTCGCCGACATGGCGCAGTTCGTGATCAAGACCATCGGCGTCTTCGCCCTGATGCTGCCCTTCACGCTCTCCGCCGCCGGGGGCCTTGACGGCATCCGGGAGCGTGCGGGAGCGGAATTCTTCAGCATCACAGGTATCGGCGCGCAGAGCATCGTGACTTATTTTGTGGTCTACACGCTGGGTCTGCTGATCGGCCAGGATATCTGGCAGCGGGTCTTCACGGCACGCACCCCGCTGATCGCCCGCTGGGGCGGCACCGCAGCGGGGATCTACTGCATCCTCTACGGCGTGGCCGGGGCACTGATCGGCATGGGCGCCAGCGTCGCTCTTTCCGCGGTGGAGTCCCAGGATGATGTCTACGCCGATGTCGCGATGAACCTGCTGCCCGTCGGCCTCGGCGGGCTCGTCCTGGCCGCTGCGGTGGCCGCCATGATGTCCACTGCCTCGGGGGCGCTGATAGCTGCGGCCACAGTCGCGCGGACCGACGTCGTTCCCTTCGTCCGCGGATGGTTCCGCCGTGACGCGGCCACGTCCACCGGCCGGAGCGCCGGCACCGAACCGGAGACCGGGGACGACGCCGGGGAAGACATCGCCTCCAACCGCTACTGGGTCCTCGGGCTGGGCGTTGTCGCGATCATTGTGGCCATAGTGGTCCAGGACGTGGTCGCTGCGCTGACTATTGCCTACGACATTTTGGTGGGTGGCCTGCTGGTGAGCATCCTGGGCGGACTGGTCTGGAAGCGCGGCACCGGACTGGGTGCAGCCGTCTCGATGGGTGTTGGAACAGTCGTGACCCTGGGGACCATGATCTACCTGGAGATCCAGGCTGCCGCCCCGTACGACGGTGTATACGCCAATGAACCGATCTACTTCGGCCTTATCGCCTCGGTCATTGTCTACTGGGCGGTTTCCCTGCTCTCCCGGCCCACGGATCCTGAGGTCCGTGCAGCCTGGGACAAGCGGGTGGCCGGCACCGGTTCCGTGCAAGCGGAAGAGGTGCCGGCCACCTAGCCGTAGATCTGCCGGCGGTTAGCTTTCCGCCGATTCCATTTCCGGCTGGTCCTTCGGATCCGGGATTTCCTTCGCGTCGAGGTCTTCGCCGTCGTCTTCTCCGGTCCAGACCTTGATCACGGCCCAGCCCACTGCCGCGATCGGGACGGCCAGGATGGCGCCGACAATGCCGGCCAGGATGGTTCCGGCGGTCAGGGCCAGCAGGATCACGAGGGCATGGATACTGAGGGATTTGCCCATCACCACCGGCTGCAGGAAGTTACCCTCGAGCTGGTTCACCGCAATGATCACGATGATCACGATCAGGGCGACAACCGGCCCGTTGGCCACAAGGGCGATCAGCGCGGCGAAGACCCCGGCTGCCGTGGCGCCGACCAGCGGAATGAAGGAACCGACGAAAACAATCACGGTCAGCGGCAGTGCCAGCGGAACCTGCAGGATGAACAGGGCCGCACCGATGCATACGGAATCGACCAGCGCCACAATGGCAGTGCCGCGGATGTACCCGCCCAGGACCTCCATCACACGGAAACCGGAGAGGCGGGCCTTGTCGCGCCGGTCCCCTTCCGGGAACATCCGCAGGAAGAACGCCCAGATCCGGTCGCCGTCCTTGAGGAAGTAGAACAGGACCACTGCCATCAGCAGGAATCCGGTGGCGAACGAGGTTGCCGCGGAAATACCCGCAATGGCCCCGCTGCTGACGGTGCTGCTGGTGGCGAAGTCGATCACGCTGTCCCGTGCGTTGGCGAGCATCTCCTGGTCAACCGGGAGCGGCCCGTTGAGCACAAAGTCGTAAAGCTTCTCGAAGCCTGCAACGGCCTGGTCCACCAGGTCGCTCCACTCGCTGCGGATGGCGAAGGCGATGCCGGTCACCAGCCCGCCGAAGAGGGCAAGCAGCAACAGGAAGGACAGCCCTGTCGCCAGGGCACTGGGCCAGCCCTTCCGGCGCAGCCAGTTCACGAACGGAGCAATTGCGGCACCGAGAATGAGCGCCAGCAGGACGGGGATCACCACCAGCGTGACCTGAAGCAGCCCGTAGACCGTCACGGAAACCAGCAGCAGGATCAGCAGGATCTGGGCCGAGCGCTGCCCGGCGTGGCCGAGTGCACCGCTCCAGTAGCGGCCGGGCCTCGCGTGGTCAGGTTGGGTATCCCGTGCAGCCCGTTCCGGGCTTGATGCGCTCATGTTCGCTCTTTCCTGCTCAGGGCTTGTTCTGGAGGTCAGTCGGGGAAATCGAGTCATCGGCACCGTCCGCCGGCGCACTCGGGGTCTCGGAACCGGTCTGGCTGTTCTGCAGGCTGTCACGCACATGGCGGCGCAGGACCTTGCCGATCAAGGACTTCGGCAGCTCCTGGATTTCCACGATCCGGCGCGGCACCTTGTAGGCTGCCAGTTCCTTGCGCACGTAGGCCCGCAGCTCCTCGGCGTTGAACCGGGCGCCGGCCTTCGGTACTACGGCCGCAACCACGTCCTCCCCGCCGCCCGAACGGAGCAGGCCGACGACGGCGACGTCGTCCACGGATTCATGGCGCTTCAGGGCGTCTTCCACCTCGGACGGGGAAACATTGAACCCGCCGGTAATGATCAGTTCCTTGATCCGGTCGACGATGCTGACAAAGCCGTCCTCATCCACGGTGACAATATCCCCGGTCCGGAACCAGCCGCCGTCGAGCAGTACCGCCTCGGTTTCGCGTGGCTTGTTCCAGTAGCCGCCAAAGACCTGCGGGCCCTTGATCAGCAGTTCACCCCGCTGGCCCTGGGGCACCTCGACGGTCGGATGCTCAGGATCCACGACCCGAATATCGGTCAGCGGGAAGGGAACGCCCACCGTTCCCGGTTTCCGCGACTTGGCGAACGGGTTGCCCAGCGCGATCGGAGACGTTTCGGTCAGGCCGTAGCCTTCGATCAGGAGGCCGCCGGTGGCTTCTTCCCAGATTTCGACCGTTCGGGGCGGGAGGTTCATGGCACCGGAAATTGCGGACCGGACGCCTTTGAGGGAAATGTTCTGTTCCTTGGCGGCTTCGGCCAAACGCTCGTAAATCGGCGGCACAGCGGGGAGGAAGGTGGCCGGGGTCTTCTTCATGGCCTTGAGCGTCATGTCCACGTCGAACTTGGGGAACAGCACCACCTGGGCGCCCAGGCTCATGGCGGTGGTAAGGCACAGGGTCAGCCCGTACGCGTGGAACATGGGCAGCACGGCGTAGAAGGTTTCGTGTCCGGGCCGCAGGCCCGGGACCCAGGCCTTTCCCTGCGCGGTGTTGGCCACAAGGTTCGCGTGCGTCAGCATCGCGCCCTTGGGATCGGCCGTGGTTCCGCTGGTGTACTGGATGGCCGCCAGGTCCGCGGGCTCCGGCCGGGGATAACGCTTGCGCAGCGGGCGGTTGTCCAAGAGGTCCTGCCATCGGACGAGCTTCCGCGGGTGCCGGGGCGGACGCTTCTCGGCGGATAGTGCCGCACGCGCCGCGCGAAGGGCAGGAATCGGCAGCTTCAGCGCCAGCCGGTTGACCAGCGGCATGGCCGGGATCAATTCCACTGAGACGATGCTGCGGACGGGAATGTCCGCCGGCAGCTTCTGGACGTTCTCCACTACCTTGTCCCAGACCACGGCAACGGTGGCACCGTGGTCCTCGAACTGGTGCCGCAGTTCACGGTCCGTGTAGAGGGGGTTGTGCTCCACGACCACGGCACCAAGCCGCAGCACGGCGTAGAACGCGACAACATGCTGGGGCGAGTTGGGCAGCACGAGCGCCACCCGGTCCCCCTTGCGGACGCCAAGCTTCAGTAATCCTGCCGCGGCACGGCGGATCTGATCACCCAGCTCCTCATAGGAAGTGGTGGCACCAAAAAACTGCAGGGCGGGCTTTGACCGGTATTTGCGGACCGAGTTCTCCACCACGTCAACGAGGGACTCGTCCGGGAGGCTGAAGCCTTCCAGAACTCCCTCGCTGTAGTGGCGGGTCCATGGGCGGTCCGGATCCGTAAGAGGGAAGTTTTTGCTCACGATCTGACTGTAGCGCCTGCCCGTCAGAGACAAAAAGTCAGGGTACTTAGGGACCCGAGGCGGAATCGGCTGGATCCGGGGGTTCCGGCGGGCTCCGGCGGGTCCGCCGCGGGATTCAACTACACTGGGTACGCGAAGGGGAGTAGCTCCGGTGCGGCCTGTGATGGTCCGCCACACCGAGGCCTGTCGACATACTGGACGCTGCGGCGTCCCGGCAGTCCACCCGCCGGCACCTGCCGCGGGCGAGCGAGACCTTCGGTCAGAAGAGTTGTCTGTTAACTGACCGGATTCCCCTGTTTCCGGTCCCTGTCAGGAGCACCGTGAATTCCGATTCCCCGCCGGAGCCTTCATCCAGCGACGCCGCCGTACCGTCCAACGCCGATCTAAAGCGCTGGCGGCAGTACTTGGCCGATGAGCAGGCCGAAGCCGCCACATACCGTTATCTGGCCAAACGCCGCGACGGTGAAGAGCGTGACATCCTCCTGGCGCTGGCCGAGGCCGAGGGCAGGCATGAGGAGCACTGGCGGACCCTGCTGGGCGACGACGCCGGCCGCGGGACGCGCGCTTCCTTCCGTAACCGGGTTCTCGGGCTGCTGGCCCGCCGTTTCGGCTCAGTCTTCGTGCTGGCACTGGCGCAGCGCGCCGAGGGGCGCTCCCCCTATGCCCAGGATCCCAATGCCACCAGTGCGATGGCGGCCGATGAACAGATCCACGAAGAAGTGATCCGCGGCCTGGCGACCCGGGGACGGACCCGGTTGTCGGGGAACTTCCGGGCGGCAGTGTTCGGCGCCAATGACGGGCTGGTCAGTAACCTGGCCCTCATCATGGGCATCGGCGCCACCGGCGTGTCCAGCACCTTCATCCTGATCAGCGGCCTGGCCGGCCTGCTGTCCGGCGCGTTGTCCATGGGCGCAGGCGAATATGTTTCAGTCCGGTCCCAGCGCGAACTTCTGGATGCCTCCCGGCCCACCCAGATCACGCTTTCTGCAGCGAAGTCCCTGGACATTGACGCCAACGAGCTGGTGCTGGTTTACCGGGCGCGCGGCATGAGCAAGGAAGCTGCCGAGCACCGTGCCGCGGAACGGATGGGCCTGTTCACCTGCGACTGCGACCCGAGCTTCTCCCTCAACCCCGAAGCCGACGCCGACGAAAATCGCGATGACCACGAGTCCGTAGGCACCGGTTTGGGTGCTGCGGCATCCAGCTTCTGTTTCTTCGCCTCCGGAGCGGTAGTTCCGGTACTCCCCTACCTGTTCGGCCTGACCGGGATGACCGCCGTCGTCCTCTCCTGCGTCCTGGTGGGGCTGGCGCTGCTGATGACCGGCGCCGTCGTCGGCCTGCTCTCCGGAGCCTCCCCGCTCAAGCGGGCGCTGCGCCAGCTGGCGATCGGCCTGGGTGCTGCCGGTGCCACGTATCTGCTGGGCATGATTTTCGGCACGACGGCACTGTAGGGCGGAGAGGACACCTTGAAGAGTGAACGCAGCGCAACCGCGGATCAATCCAGGCCTGCCGCGGAACTGCTTGCCAGAATGCTGGAGCTGAGCGACGAAACCACCAAGGTCCACGGTGGACAGTGGACCCATTCCAACGATGCACGCTCCGCGTGGGACGGAACGAAGACAAGCGGGTATGTCGCATACACCTGCACAAGACTCAAGCCCGGAAGCGGCGAGCAACGCGCGTACCGCTACAGTTCGATGATCATGGGCCCCGCAGTGGAGGACCCGGAAACCGCCGTGGAGAAGTACGTTTCCCACTTCGAACAGCAGGGGTTCACCGAAACCGACCGCTACGACTCCGAAGTGCCCAAGTCCCTGCGGCCGGGTTACTACATCATGGTCACCCTTCAAGACGACGAGGGAAGCACCTTGGTTTACCAGGCCGGGACCCATCTGAGCAGCCTGAGCTACGAAGGGCCGTGCTCCTATGACCCCGCAATGGAATTCCGGACCACCTAGGATGACGGCGAATACAGGAGAAATCGAAGAGCCGACTTCCTTGCAGCGACTCTTTTCCCGTCCTCAGCACCGTCCCGCCGAAGGCCCCTGAGCAGCTGATCCAGCGGTGAAAGTCCGCTCCGGCCGGGACCCGCAACGGCATCAACTCGGCGTCCGTGGCCTAAAACACAGCAGGCTGTTCAATTTGACTTGGTGCGCCGCAGGCCGCGACTCTGGAACTAACACTTGCGAATTATGTAAAGGGACGCAGAAGCTAGGCAGCGTTACTTTATTGATTCCGACGGACGGTCTACCGCCCGCCACACGCTCAAATAAAGAGTGGCTGCCATTCTGCCTGCCCGGGTCCTTCAAGAAGGGCTCGGGCCCTTTTGCGCTGACATGCTGACATAAGGAAGGCCTATGGCTACCACAGAAGGTCCACCGCGCGACGCCGGAAGGCATGCGGCTGATCCCGTCGCCCCGGTTCCCGCCACTACCCACTCCTCCGTAGCAACGGAAGCCCCCTCGACGTCCTCGATGCCCATCGTGGAGCAGGAGCACGAACTCGCCCAGCAGATGCTCGAGGGGCAGCGGGAGCAGGAAGCGGCACTCACCCGCGGCGTGCCTGCGAAGCTCGACAAAGTGATCTTCGCCGTCACCGGTGTCCTTGCAATCGCCTTCATTGCCTGGGGCTTCTTCGGGACCGACAGCCTCTCCTCCGTCTCCTCGGCGGCACTGGACTGGGTCATCACTAACGCCGGCTGGTTCTTTGTGCTCCTTGCCTCGTTCCTCGTGGTCTACGTGATCTGGCTGGCTGTGGGACGCTACGGCAAGATTCCCCTGGGCCAGGACGGCGAGGAACCGCAGTTCAAGACGATTTCCTGGATCTCCATGATGTTCGCCGCCGGCATGGGCATCGGCCTGATGTTCTACGGCGCGGCCGAGCCCTTGTTCTACTACGTCTCCCCTCCCCCCGGCACCGTTGACGGCCAGACCCCTGAGGCCCTGCAGACCGCCATGGGTACGTCACTGTTCCACTGGGGCCTGCATCCGTGGGCCATGTACGCCGTTGTCGGCATTGCCATGGCCTACGGCACCTACCGCCTCGGCCGCCGCCAGCTGATTTCCTCGGCCTTCACCTCACTCTTCGGCGTGAAGCGGGTAGAGGGACCGCTGGGCAAGGTGCTGAACATCTTCGCCATCTTCGCGACCCTGTTCGGCACCGCTGCTTCGCTCGGCCTCGGCGCCCTGCAGATCGGCAGCGGCCTGCAGTCCGTTGGTTTCCTTGGGACCGCGGGAACCACGGTTCTGGTCGCGATCGTCGCGATCCTCACCGGCTGCTTCGTGGCGTCCGCCGTGTCCGGCATCTCCCGCGGCATCCAGTGGCTGTCCAACATCAACATGGTCCTCGCTGTGGTGCTGGCAGCCATCGTTTTTGTTGTCGGGCCGACGCTCTTCATCCTCAACGTCATCCCGGCAGCCATCGGCGACTACGCCGCCAACATGGCCTCCATGGCCTCCCGCACCGAGGTCTCAGGCGACGAATCCATGCGCGCCTGGCTCTCCAGCTGGACCATCTTCTACTGGGCCTGGTGGCTGTCCTGGACGCCGTTCGTCGGTATGTTCATCGCCCGCATCAGCCGCGGCCGCACCATCCGCCAGTTCGTCACCGGCGTCCTGGCAGTTCCTTTCGTAGTCAGCGTGGTCTGGTTCTCCATCTTCGGCGGCGCCGCGATCGGCATCCAGCGTGAAGCGGATGCCAACGGCACGCCCGGACTCACCACTATGGTCGACGGCGAACCCACCATTGATTTCGACGGCTCGCTGTTCGATCTGATTGCAGCCCTCCCCATGCCGAACCTCCTGGCCGCCGCGGTGGGCATCCTTGCCATGGTCCTGGTGGCCATCTTCTTCGTCACCGGAGCAGATTCGGCATCCATCATCATGGCCTCCCTGAGCTCCAACGGGGCCGAGCACCCGTCCCGCGGCGTCGTGATCTTCTGGGGTGTCCTCACCGGCGCCGTGGCGGCGGTAATGATGCTGGCCGGCGGTGATGACCCTGCGGAGGCGCTGGACGGCCTGCAACGGATCACCATTGTGGCCGCGCTGCCCTTTGCCGTGGTCATGCTGCTGATGACCATCGCCCTCGCCAAGGACCTGGCCAAGGACCCGCTCTCGCTGCGGCGCCGGCTTGCCGTTTCCGTGGTGGACCGGGCCATCCAGGCCGGCGTGGAGGAACATGGTTCCTCCTTCGACCTGCACACCACCGAGCACGACGACGGCCCGGAAGCAGGCACCCCGGTGAACGCTGCGCCGGACCGTAAGTAGCCGGCCAGCATTACTCCGGCGTCTTTGAGATAAGGCGCCCACTAAGACGGGAAGATTCCCGCACGGTATCCGTGCGGGGACCTTCCCGTCTTTTTGTTTGATGCGTTCCCACATGCAGCATGCTTATGCGCCGTCGCGGGCCGGCGGGTTCAGTAGACCGACCGCTGTACGAGCCGTGGTTTTCAGCGCATCAAAGGCCGGATTTCCCTGCTCCCCTTGCGTGCTTCATCCTCCGCCTTCTAATCTGCGGGAAGTTACCACCCGGTAACCACTCGCACTTTTCCGCAGACAATGAGGTCACTATGAGGAAAAACCTGGGCATTTTGGCGGTCTCCGCCGCGCTGCTGGGCTCGTCCCTGGCAGCGGCACCCGCCGTCGCCGCACCGGCAGCACCGGCAGCACCGGCAATTGCTGCACCCGCGCCTGCCATCCGCACCGACGTCGTGATCACCAGTTTCGACGGCACCCCCATCCACACCAATTTCTTCCCCGCCACCGGCCTTGCCGCCGGACAAAAGGCACCCACCGTGATGGTGGGGCCCGGGTTCGGGCTGCCTGGCGGGCGCCTCCCGCTGACGTCCACCAGCACGCTGATCGGTTCCATCGGTATCGCCCCGCTGCGGGACGCCGGCTACAACGTGGTGACCTGGGATCCGCGCGGCTTCGGGCTCAGCGGTGGCGAGGCCTACGTCAACAACCCTGCCTACGAAGGCCGGGACGGCTCTGCCATCATCGACTACATCGCGGCCCAGCCCGAAGCCCGGCTGGATTCCCCCGGTGACCCCGTCCTCGGCATGGCCGGTGCGTCCTACGGCGGCGGCATCCAGTTTGTCCTCGCCTCGCAGGACCAGCGGGTGGATGCCATCACGCCCACCATCGCCTGGAATGACCTCACCACCAGCCTGTACAAGGCCGGTTCCTTCAAGAGCGGCTGGGGCGCCCTGCTCTGCGCCGAGGGGACGGCCTTGGGACAGCTGGGATCCCTCGTGGGCAACCAGGGTGCCCTCGCCGCCCCGGTCCGCAAAGCCTGCCAGGAAGGGCTGACCTACCCGAACCAGCTCAGCGCCGAATCCATCGCCTACTTCGAATCCCTCACCCCGGACAGCCTGTTCACCTCGATTACCGCTCCCACCCTGATCATCCAGGGCACCGCGGATACGCTCTTTACCCTGGACGAGGCCCGGCGCAACTATGAGCTCATCCGCGGCACCGGCACACCTACCAAAATGCTGCAGTTCTGCGGCGGCCACGGGTTGTGCAACTCCGTTGCCGGGCCGGACCGGATCACCCCCGCGGTGCTGAACTGGTTTGCCCGCTATCTGCGGAACGAGCCGGTGGACACCGGTGCTGCGTTCCAGTTCATCGACCAGGCCGGCGTGACCCGGGGAGCTCCGGGTTACCCGCAGGTCACCGGGGCCCTGTCCGGCGCAGGAAGGGGATCGATCATCCTCTCCCCCGCTGCCGTGAGCGGTGCCGTCGTGGCAGCCGCTGTCGCGCCGGTGGCGGTCAATGTCCCCATCAGCGCACCCACGGTGACGACGTCGGTCTACGGTGCCCCGCAGCTGACGCTCACTTACCGCGGCTCGGCCCGGCAGGCCAACACCCACGTCTATGCCCAGATCATTGACCGGTCCCGGTCCTCCCTGGTGCTGGGCAATCAGGTCACCCCGGTTCCGGTGATCCTGGACGGGAAGGAGCACACTCTGACCCTCCCGCTGGAAGAGGTCTCCTATACCGCCGGGCCCAACACCCGGCTGGTCCTGCAGATCACGCCCGCCACCTCCGTCTATGCCCTGCCGAAAGCAACCGCTTTGACCAGCTTCACGGCGTCGGTCACGGTACCGACCGTGGCGAACTACCCGGCAATCCCCTAACGCCGACTAACGCAAAGAAGGGAACCTGCCCGCGGGCAGGTTCCCTTCTTTGCGTGCGGCCAGTTCCTACTTGGTGCCGGCTGCGCGGAGCTGCTCTTCCACCTGTTCGAGGCTCTGCCCCATGGTCTCCGGGACAAAGCGGCGGACGAAGGCCAGCGCCAGCAGACCCAGCACCACGAAGATGAAGAAGGTCTTCGAGATGCCGATGGCGTCCATCAGGACCGGGAAGGAGAACCCGACGGCGAAGTTGGTCATCCACTGCACGAAGACCGACAGGCCGATACCGAGGCCGCGGACCTTCAGCGGGAAGATCTCCGAGAGCATCAGCCAGGTCACCGGTGAAACGGCACCCTGCTGGAAGGCCAGGAACGTGACAGTCAGGGCCAGAATGAGGTAGCCGCGGACAGTGCCTTCGGTGACGAAGATCGACACCAGCCCGATCAGCAGCAGCGAAGACCCGGTACCGATCAGCCCCGTCATCAGCATGTGCCGCCGGCGGACGCGGCCCAGCAGCCAGATGCCGACGATCGCGGCCGCCACGGACACCACACCGTTAGCGATGTTGGCCGTGAGCGCCGCTTCGGTGCCGAAACCGGCGTCGGCCAGGATCTGCGTGCCGTAGTACATGATCGCGTTCACGCCGGTGATCTGCTGGACGATGGACAGTCCCATACCGATCAGCAGGACCCGCCGCAGCCAGGGCACGGCGAAGTCGCGCAGCGTGCCTGCCTGCGCCGACTCCTTCTCCGCCAGGCCGCGCACTTCGCCGTATTCGGCCTGTGCGTCGTCGGCGCTGCGGATCCGCTGGAGGGCGGCGAGGGTTTCCGCAAAACGACCCTTCGAGGCGAGCCAGCGGGGGCTTTCCGGAACAAACGCGATGCCGATCCACAGGGCAATGGCCGGCAGGGTGGCCACGACCAGCATCCAGCGCCACACGCCCTGATCCTCACCCCAGATGTTGCCGATGACCGCGTTGGCGACAAAGGCGACCAATTGGCCCGTCACAATCATCAACTGGTCCCGCGTCACCATTTGTCCGCGGCGTTCCGCGGGGGCAAGCTCGGCGAGGAACACAGGGACGAGCGCCGAGGCGCCGCCCACAGCCAGGCCGAGCACAATCCGGGACAGGACCATCACGGCGATCGTCGGGGCCAGGGAGGTGCCGAGGGTACCCAGCAGGAAGACGACGGCGAGGGCCATGAGGATCCGGCGCCGGCCGAACCTGTCCGTCAATTTCCCGGAGATGGCCCCGCCGAAGGCCGCGCCGAAGAGCAGGCTGGAGGTGATCAGGCCCTCGGTAAACGGGGTGAGCCCCAGATCGTCCTGCATGTAGGGCAGGGCGCCGTTAATGACGCCGGTGTCATAACCGAACAGGAAACCGCCGAGGGTGACGATCCAGGAAGCGCGGCGCAGCGCCCGTCGGTGCTGGCCGGCTTTCGGGGCCCGGGCCGCACCCTGTGAAACTGAGGTGGACATTTCCGTCTTTCTTCTGGGACGCACAAAACCCCCGTCCACCACATGGTTCCGGTGGACGGGGGCGTGCAGGTACGGACCTAGAGGGCTGCGTAAACTTCGCGCAGCAGCGTGGCGGTCTCGGACGGCGTCTTGCCGACCTTGACGCCGGCAGCCTCGAGGGCTTCCTTCTTGGCCTGTGCGGTTCCGGCGGAACCGGAGACAATGGCGCCGGCGTGGCCCATGGTCTTGCCTTCGGGAGCCGTGAAGCCGGCCACGTAGCCGACAACCGGCTTCGTGACGTTGGCCTTGATGAACTCTGCGGCACGCTCTTCGGCGTCGCCGCCGATTTCACCGATCATCACGATGGCCTTGGTCTCGGGATCCGCTTCGAAGGCAGCCAGTGCATCGATGTGGGTGGTGCCGATGACCGGGTCGCCGCCGATGCCGATGGCGGTGGAGAAGCCGAGGTCGCGCAGCTCGTACATCATCTGGTAGGTCAGGGTGCCGGACTTGGAGACCAGGCCGATCGGCCCCTTGCCGGTGATGTTGTTGGGGGTGATACCTACCAGTGCTTCGCCGGGGGTGATGATGCCGGGGCAGTTCGGGCCGATGATGCGCGTGACCTGGTTGCCGTCGGCGTCCACCTTGGACTGGGCGTGGGCCCAGAACTCGGCGGAATCCTGCACGGGCACACCTTCAGTGATGACCACGACGAGGCCGATGCCGGCGTCGATCGCTTCCATGACGGCGTCCTTCGTGAAGGCCGGCGGCACGAAGACGATGGAGACGTCTGCGTTGGTCTTGTCCATGGCCTCGGTGACGGTGCCGAAGACGGGCAGTTCCACGTCGCCGTGGGTGACCGTGGTACCGGCCTTGCGGGCGTTAACGCCGCCGACAACCTGGGTACCGGCCTTGAGCATCAGGGCGGTGTGCTTGGTGCCTTCGCCGCCGGTGATGCCCTGAACGATGACCTTGGAGTCCTTGTTCAAAAAGATAGACATAAGGGGATTCTCTTTCTAAAGGTTCGACAGGCTCTGGGTCAGCGAGCGGCGTAAGCGAGCTCGGCAGCCTTATCGGCGCCTTCGTCCATGGTGGTGGCCAGCGTGACCAGCGGGTGGTTGGCCTCGGCAAGGATGCGGCGGCCTTCTTCGACGTTGTTGCCGTCGAGACGGACAACCAGCGGCTTGTTGGCTTCGTCGCCCAGGATTTCCAGTGCCTTGACGATGCCGTTGGCCACGGCGTCACAGGCGGTGATGCCGCCGAAGACGTTCACGAACACGGACTTCACCTGGGAGTCATTCAGAATGACGTCCAGACCGGCAGCCATGACGGAGGCGGAGGCGCCGCCGCCGATGTCCAGGAAGTTCGCGGGCCGAACGTTGCCGTGCTTTTCGCCGGCGTAGGCGACGACGTCGAGCGTGGACATGACCAGGCCGGCGCCGTTGCCGATGATGCCCACCTGGCCGTCCAGCTTGACGTAGTTGAGGTCGTTTTCCTTGGCCTTGGCCTCGAGCGGATCCGCGGCGTCCTTGTCTTCCAGCGCGGCGTGGCCGGGCTGGCGGAAGTCGGCGTTTTCGTCCAGGGAGACCTTGCCGTCAAGGGCGAGGATCTCACCGTTGCCGGTCTTCACCAGCGGGTTGACCTCAACGAGGGTGGCGTCTTCCTTGGTGAAGACATCCCACAGCTTGATGATGGCGTTCATAACGCCTTCGCGCAGCTCGGGGGCGAACCCGGCGGCGTCGACGATCTCTGCGGCCTTGGCGGAGTCGATGCCGACGGCGGGATCCACGGCAACGCGGGCCAGGGCGTCGGGACGCTCCACGGCCAGCTGCTCGATCTCCATGCCGCCCTCGACCGAGCACATGGCCAGGTAGTTGCGGTTTGCCCGGTCCAGCAGGACCGAGAAGTAGTATTCCTCAGCGATGTCGGCACCCTGGGCAATCATCACGGTGTTGACCGTGTGGCCCTTGATGTCCATACCGAGGATGTTGGATGCGTGCTCGAAAGCTTCATCGGCGGTCTTGGCAACCTTCACGCCGCCGGCCTTGCCTCGGCCACCAACCTTGACCTGCGCCTTGACGACTACAACGCCGCCGATCTTCTCAGCAGCAGCTTTGGCTTCTTCAGGAGTGTGCGCCACGATTCCGGCAAGCACGGGTACACCGTGCGCCTCAAACATATCGCGCGCCTGATATTCAAACAGGTCCACGGGCTAGTGTCCTTCTACGTCGAAGTAGGTTTACATACGATCTGGACGATCGCAGGGCAGATGCATCCGGCCGGTCTGCCCCACGAGGAACTTTAGTCCCTTAGGGCTGAACGCCGATCCCAGACTACCCCTTTAGTGATAAAGGACACAGTTCTATCGTTTGTAGAAAATGCCCGCTTTGGGTTATGAAAAAGTTCCTTCTCACCCCTCCTTGACCAGCGGCGCGTACCGCAGCAGCAGGCGCTTTTCACCGACGTCGAACTTCACCTTGGCCACGGTCTTATCTCCGCTTCCTTCAACCGCGAGCACGGTGCCGGAGCCGAACGATGTGTGGTTGACCCTGTCCCCGGCCGCCACGGACACTACTTCCTTCTGCGGCTGCACGCGGCCGATGGCCTTGGCAACCGGGGAGTTGGCGGTGCTGCCGCCGGTCCCCATGGCTGATCCGGCACCCCAGGAGGATCCGCCGTAACGGCTGGACGTGATGCTGCCTCCCCCGCCCCACGTGGGACGGTCCATGCCTTCGCGCTTCCACTCGATCAGCTCCGGCGGCACTTCGCCCACAAACTGGCTGGCCGGGTTGTACTGGCTCTGGCCCCACATGCTGCGGACTTCGGACCGGGTGAGGTACAGGCGCTGCCGGGCGCGGGTCAGGCCCACGTAGGCCAGGCGCCGCTCTTCGGCCAGTTCGGCCGGGTCCGTGGCCGAGCGCTGGTGCGGGAACAGGCCCTGTTCCATGCCGGTCAGGAAAACCACCGGGAATTCCAGTCCCTTGGCGGTGTGCAGGGTCATCAAGGTGACCACCCCCTGCCGGCGGGATTCCTCGACGGCGGCGGCGACTTCCTCGGCCGAGCCGCCGGGGGCATCGGGAATGGAATCGGCGTCCGCCACCAGGGAGACCTGTTCCAGGAACTCACCGAGGGAGCCCTCGGGATTGTCCCGTTCGTATTCGCGGACCACGGCCACCAGTTCCGCGAGGTTCTCCACCCGGGATTCGTCCTGCGGGTCATTGCTGGAGCGCAGCTGGGCCAGGTAGCCGGTCTGTTCCAGCACGGCTTCCAGTGCCGCAGACGCGCCGGACCCGCTGGCGACCTCGGCGAGGTCATCGATGAGTTTCACGAAGCCGTTGACCGCGTTCAGCGAACGGGTCGCCAGTCCGGGAGCCTCTTCGGCACGGCGCAGGGCGGCCATGAAGGAGATCCGTTCGCGTTCGGCCAGGGCAGCCACGGAGTATTCGGCGCGGTCGCCGATGCCGCGCTTGGGTTCGTTGAGGATCCGGCGCAGGTTCACGACGTCGTCCGAGTTCACCAGCACGCGCAGGTACGCCAGCGCGTCCTTGATTTCCTTGCGTTCGTAGAACCGGGTCCCGCCGACCACCTTGTAGGGCAGCCCCACGCGCACCAGCACGTCTTCGAGCGAACGGGACTGGGCGTTGGTCCGGTAGAACACGGCAACGTCGCCGGGGCGCAGGTTTTCCTCGTCCTGCAGCCGGTCGATCTCCTCGGCGATGAAGCGGGCTTCCTCGTGTTCGTTCTCGCCCACGTAGCCGATGATCTTTTCGCCGTCGCCCTCAGCGGTCCAGAGCCGCTTTTCCGGGCGGTTGGGGTTGCGGGAGATCACCGCGTTGGCGGCGTTGAGGATGGTCTGCGTGGAGCGGTAGTTCTGTTCCAGCAGGATGGTCCGCGCGTTCGGGTAGTCCTTCTCGAAGTCATTGATGTTCCGGACGTCCGCACCGCGGAAGGCGTAAATGGACTGGTCGGAGTCGCCCACGACGGTGAGTTCGGCCGGGGGGAGGTCCAGCGCGTCGTCGTCGCTGCCCACCAGTTCGCGGACCAGGGCGTACTGCGCGTGGTTGGTGTCCTGGTATTCGTCCACGAGGATGTGCCGGAAGCGCCGCCGGTAGTACTCGGCCACGCCGGGGAAGGCACGGAACATAAACACGGTCTGGGCGATCAGGTCGTCGAAGTCCATGGCATTGGCCTGGCGCATCCGCTGCGCGTAGCCCTTGTAGACGTCCGCTACGGCCTGCTCGAAGGGATCGGAGTAGTTGGCTGATTCCGCGTAGGACTCTTCGTCGATGAGTTCGTTCTTCAGGGCGGAGATCTTGTGCATGATGGACTTCGGCGTGAAGCGCTTCGGGTCCAGATCCAGGCCCTTGGCCACCAGGGTGATCAAGCGAAGCGAATCCGCGGAGTCGTAGATGGAGAAGTTCGAGTTCATCCCCACGGTCTTGGCTTCCCGGCGCAGGATCCGCACGCAGGAGGAGTGGAAGGTGGAGATCCACATGGTCTTGGCGACGCCACCCACCAGGTTTTCAATGCGCTCACGCATTTCGGCGGCGGCCTTGTTGGTGAACGTGATGGCCAGGATCTGTCCCGGGTTGGAGCGTCCGGTGGCGAGCAGGTAGGCGATCCGGTGGCTGAGCACCCGGGTCTTGCCGGATCCGGCGCCTGCAACAATCAGCAGCGGCGAGCCGGCGTGCTTCACCGCTTCCTCCTGCTGCGGGTTCAGCCCCTGCAGCAGGTCCGCGGCACGGCTTTCATCCGCGTAGGAGGAGCCCCGCCGGGCAGTGTCGGCATGCGGTGCCGTGGCTGCGGGCGCCGGTTCGTTCTTGCGGGGTGCGGGAAAGAGTGGATCAAAGAGATAGTCCATGATGGCTTTAAGTCTAGGCGCTGCGGCCGACATTCCTGCGAGCATCCAAACCGGCAGCCCCCGGTGGCTCCTCCGGCAGCCCCCTGCCGGTTCAGTTGGAGGTCAGCGCGCCGTGGATTTCCCGCACAGCCGAGGCGGTCCCGGCAATGTGCCAGCGGAAGCCGTTTACTTCGACGACGGCGGTGCTGCCGCCAGCGGCTCGAACTATGGCCTTGCCCGGCAGCCAGTCCCATTCCGGGCAGCTGTGCTGGAACCAGGCACCGGACTGGCCGGTGGCCACACGGGCAAGATCACAGGAGCCTGATCCCATCATCCGGATGGTCGCGGCCCGGGAGGCCGCCGCCGTCCAGGGTCCGGACACCTCGGGGCGCAGCAGCCAGGTGGGATGGATGTAGGTTCCGGCCGACAGGCGGTCCAGGGGTTCGTCCGCCGGCGGCGCAATCACCGAGCCGTTGAGCGTGGCCGGGGAGCCTTTGCCGCCGATCCACAGCCGGTCTTCCTGCGGCTGGTAGATGGCGCCAAGCAGCACATCGGGATCTCCGGGCGTTTCGTGCGGACCGGGCTCGGTCCGCAGTGCGATCGCCGAACACCAGTAGGTGGATCCGGCGAAGAAGTTGTACGTGCCGTCCACCGGGTCGATGACCCAGGACCTGCCGGAGGTGCCCCGGTGGCTGGCCCCCTCCTCCCCCACGATTCCGTCGTCGGGGCGCAGTTCGCGCAGCCTGGCCACCACCAGTGCCTCGGCCTCGCGGTCCGCGGCGGTAACGACGTCGGACACCGAGGTTTTTTCGCTCGCGGTCAGCCCTTCTGCCCGCATCCGGAGGGCAAGCTGCCCGGCCTCCCGGACCAGCTCGGCGGCCAGGGCCAGGTCTTCGGGGCGCGCATCGGCAGTCATAATCCCCAGCCTAGCCGTCCGCCTTCGCGCGGGACAGGCGGGCACTGGCGGCGGCGCAGGACGCGGGAGGGGTGCGGCCATACTGTACCTATGGGAAAAACCGCCGCGCAGCGCGCCGCCAAACACGGACCATCCGCAGGCTCTCCCCGCACGGGCAGTCCGGGGGCAACGGACGCTGGCCCGGGAACGGGCCCGCAGGGGAAGAGCAGCCCCGGGCTGATTGTCATTGCCGGGGTGGTGACAACGTTGTTCCTGTTCTGGTACCTGCACCTGATGGTGCTCGGCCAGCTGAGCCAGCTTGCGGACGGCCTGGCGATGCCCGATTCCCTGGTCTTCGGCTACGGCCAGGACCATCTGGCCGCCCTGCGCGCTGCGATGGACGCAGACGCCCTCGGCCGGCTCAGCTATGTGCACAAGACCGCAGGCACCCTGTTTCCCTTGGTCTTCGGCATGACCTGGCTGCTGATCATCGGGCTGAACACCCAGCGCCGGACGCTGCGCTGGGTGCTCTTCAGTGCGCCGATCCTCTTCGTGGTGGCCGACCTGTGGGAAAACATTGCCATTGACAACGCCCTCGGTGCCGCCGAGCTAACGGGCGGTGATGCCGCCCTGGCCGGTGCGCTGACCGTCGCCCGCTGGATCCTGCTCGGGCTTAGCCTCGTGGCGTCCGTGGTGGCCGTCTTTACCCGCCGGGTTGGACGGCCACCAGAACTTGTCGCCCAGGACAAAGGTTAGGGCCGGGACCACCACGGTCCGTACCAGCAGGGTGTCGAACAGGACGCCGATCGCCACGATGATGCCCACCTGGGTCAGGGTCACCAGCGGCAGCACGCCGAGCACCGCGAACACAGCCGCCAGCAGGATGCCGGCGCTGGTGATCACGCCGCCGGTGGAGCGCAGTGCTGCCAGCATGCCCTGCTTCGTGCCCATGGAGACCGCGTTTTCCCGTGCCCGGGTGGTCAGGAAGATGTTGTAGTCAACACCCAGAGCCACCAGGAACAGGAAGGAGTAGAGCAGCGTCTGCACATCCATGGCCGGGAAATCCAACACATTCTCGAACACCAGCCAGCTCAGCCCGGTGGCGGCCAGGAAGGTCAGCAGCACCGAGGCGACCAGCAGCACCGGCGCCACGAGGGAGCGCAGCAGGATCATTAGGACCAGGAACACCAGGATAATCACGGAGGTCACCACCAGGACCGTGTCGTGCTGGTTCGCGGACAGCTGGTCCACCCGCTCTGCGGCTTCCCCGCCTACCAGTGCCTCATAGTCCTCATCCGCGAGACCCTCGCGCAGATCGGTGATGAAGGTGTTGGCTTCGTCGGTGCCGGCCTCGTAGCCGGTGATCAGTTCCACCCGGGTGCGGCCGTCATGCTCGGTTCCGGGCGTGGCGGCAGTGACGCCTTCGATGCCGGACAGCTGGGCGACGGCGTCATCCGCGGCGTCCGTATCCACCAGGACGGTGACGGGCGAGGAGGAGCCGGCGGGGAAGCCTTCGGACAGGGTTTCGGCCGCGGTGACTGCCTGCGGCTTCTCGCGGAACTGTTCGTTTTCGCTCAGCCCGATCTGCAGGGTGAACAGCGCGCTGCCCAGGGCCAGCAGGACGACGACGGCGGTGCCGGCGATGGTCTTGGGGCGGCGTGCGGTGGCTTCACCCAGGCGGCCCCAGAACTTGCCTTCCTTGGCCGGATCCCCCACCTTGGGCACGAACGGCCAGAAGAGCCTGCGGCCCAGCAGCACCAGGGCAACCGGCAGCAGGAACAGGGCGCTGAAGATGGCCAGCACAATGCCGATGGCGGCGGAGAAACCGAGGCCGCGGTAGCTCTGGGTGTCGGTGAACAACAGGGTGAGCAGGGCCAGGATCACGGTGCCGCCGCTGGCAATGATGGCCTCCCTGGTCCGGGTCAGGGCCTTGCGCATCGCCTCGTACACCGAGTCGTGGACGCGCAGTTCCTCCCGGTAGCGGGCAATCAACAGCAGTGCATAGTTGGTGGCCGCGCCGAAGACCAGGACGCTGGTAATGCCAACGGCGGACGGATCCACGGTGATTCCGGTGACCGGAGCCAGCAGGTCCACCACCTTGGCGGCCAGCTGTTCAATAGCGCCGACAATGGCCAGGGGCACGATCCAGAGCCACGGCGAACGGTAGGTGATCAGCAGCAGCACGGCAACGACGCCGGCCGTAACGGTCAGCAGCACGAAGTTGGCTCCGGAGAACACCCCGGCCAGGTCGGCACTGAAGGCGGCCCCGCCCGTCAGTTCCGCCCGGACGCCCTCCGGTGCAGCCTCGGACACGGCGTCCCGCAGGTTCTCGACCTCCGCGGACACGGCGTCGCCGTCGTCGGCGGCGGCCTGCAGCGTCAGCGGAACAATCGCCACGAGCTTGTTTTCCGAAACCACCGGCGGAACCTGCGGCGGCGGGCCCGAGGCGCCGGCTTCCGCAGCCGCCGCGTTGATCCCGGCGATGCCGGCGGTGTCCGCGTCCGTCAGCGGCTCGCCGTCTTCGCGGGAGACCACCACAATCGCGGAGGATTCCTGCGCGTCCGGGAACTCCTCGAGCAGTTCGGCAACCTGGGCTGACTGGTACTTGTCATTCAGCCCGCCCACGCCCGAGGTGTCGTTTTCCTGTGCGGGCAGGGCGAACAGGCCGATGATGACGGCCACCCCGATCAGCAGCGTGATCCACGCCGTCTTGGCGTTCTTCACTATCCCTGCGTACATGTGCTTCTCCCAGCCGTCTAAAGTATCTCTGCTCGAAAGTATCTCAGATATAGAGATACTTCAATTCCCAGTTACTATTGGGCTGTGGAAGACAAAGAGCTACGGCGGGATATCGTCGACGCACTCCGCGGCATGAGCCTGGACGGGCAGCGTGTCGCGGACGCTTTTGCGCATTCAAACGGCCTCAATGCCACGGACATGCGCGCCCTGGTGCTCATCATGGAGGCCGAGATGCGCCATGAGGCCCTCACCGCCGGTCAGCTCAGCGCCCGGCTGGGCACCTCCTCCGGGGCCACCACCGCCGTCATTGACCGGCTGGAACGCATCGGCCACATCCACCGCAACCGCAGCCATGCGGACCGGCGGAAGGTCACCCTGCACTTCGAACCGCTGGCCATGCAGCTGGCCGGTGCCTACTTCGGCCCCCTGGGCGCCCTCACCGACGAGGTCATGTCCCGGTATACGGAAACGGAGCTGCGCACCATCCTGGGCTTTATGCAGTCCATCCGTGAGAGCTATGACCGGCACATTTCGGCCCAGCAGGCCGGCGGCACCGCGGTGCCCGCAGACGGCGGCGCACCGGAGGGGCTGCACCCGCGCACCGGGAGAAACGGGTAAGCTGGTACCGCCCGCCGGTAACCCGGCGGTCCGCCCTCGTAGCTCAGTAGGATAGAGCGGCCCTCTCCTAAAGGGCAGGTCGTCGGTTCGATTCCGGCCGGGGGCACTTTTTTCTTTAACCGGACCCCCGGTTCAGCGAAGAAGCTGTTATTCCACTGCGTCCGCCGGCTCGGGCGCGAACTGGGTGTTGTACAGCTCTGCGTAGCGCCCGCCCCGTGCAAGCAGCTGCGTATGCGTTCCCTGTTCGGCAATCCGCCCGCCCTCGATCACCAGGATGCGGTCCGCGTTGCGGATGGTGGAGAGCCGGTGGGCAATCACGACGGCGGTCCGTCCTTCCAAGGCCTCGCCCAGTGCCGCCTGGACTGCTGCCTCGGAGGTGGAATCCAGCGCGGCGGTGGCTTCGTCCAGGATCACGATCCGCGGCTGGGCCAGCAGCAGCCGGGCAATGGTCATGCGCTGGCGTTCGCCTCCGGACAGCCGGTAGCCCCGCTCCCCCACCAGCGTTTCCAGACCGTCCGGCAGCGAACGGACCATGTCCTCCAGCCGGGCCCGGCGGAGGGCATCCCAGACCTCGTCCTCGCCGGCCTCCGGGCGGGCGAGCAGTAGGTTGGCACGGATGGTCTCGTGGAACAGGTGCCCATCCTGGGTCACCATGCCCAGGGCCTGCCGGATGCCGGCAAAACTCAGGTCCCGCACATCGGTGCCGGAGAAGCGCACGGCCCCCGAATCGACGTCGTACAGGCGTGCCAGCAGCTGCGCGATGGTGGACTTCCCTGCCCCCGAGGTTCCGACCAGGGCGACGGTCTGCCCGGGTTCAACCCGGAAGGACACTCCGTGGAGGACGTCCTCGCCGCCGCGGTTGTCCAGGACGGCCACCTCCTCCAGGGATGCGAGGGACACCTTGTCCGCGGTGGGGTAGGCGAACCGGACGTCGTCGAACTCCACGCTCAGCGGTCCCTCCGGCACCAGTGCCGGCGATTCCTTTTCACGGATCAGCGGGCGCAGGTCCAGGATCTCGAAGACGCGCTCGAAACTGACCACGGCACTCATGATCTCCACGCGGGCATTGGCCAGGGAGGTCAGCGGTGCATACAGGCGGGTGAGCAGCAGCGCCAGGGTCACGACGTCGCCCGTGTTCAGGCTGCCCTGGAGCGCCAGGTAGCCGCCGAGTCCGTAGACCAGGGCCAGCGCCAGCGCGGACACCAGGGTCAGGGCCGTCACGAAGACGGCCTGCATCATGGCCATCTTCACGCCGATGTCCCGCACCCGGGAGGCACGCAGCGCGAACTCCCGCGATTCGGCGTCGGGCCGGCCGAACAGCTTGACCAGGGTGGCGCCGGGTGCGGAGAACCGCTCGGTCATCTGCGTGCCCATGGACGCGTTGTGGTTGGCGGCCTCCCGCCGGAGTGCGGCAAGCCGGCCGCCCATCCGCCTTGCCGGCAGCAGGAACACCGGCAGCAGCAGCATGGCCAGCACGGTCACCTGCCACGAGGTTCCGAGCATCACGATCAGGGTCAGAATCAGGGCGACGACGTTGCTCACCACACCGGAAAGGGTCCCGCTGAAAGCCTGCTGGGCACCGATTACGTCATTGTTGAGCCGGCTGACCAGCGCGCCCGTCCGGGTACGCGTGAAGAAGGCGATGGGCATCTTCTGGACGTGGTCGAACACGGCCGTGCGCAGGTCCAGGATGACGCTTTCGCCGATGCGCGAGGAAAACCAGCGCGTGGCGAGGGAAACGGCCGCATCAGCGACGGCGACGGCGGCAATCAGCAGGGCGAGCCGGATCACCACTGCGGGGGCTGTTCCGGCCACGATCGAGTTGACCACCTCGCCGGCCAGGACCGGTGTGGCCACGGCCAGGAACGCGCCCACCACCGACAACAGCACGAAGCCAAGGAGCCGGGTCCGATAGGGAGCCGCGAAGCGGACAATCCGTTTCAGCGTGTCCCGCGAGATCTTGCCGTCGCCGCCCTTGGCGCGGGAGATCTGCATCAGCGAACCCCACGCTGCGCCTTCCATGCTCATGTCTGTTCCTCCGATATCTGCACGTTCCAGCTTAAGCCCGTCCGGGGGCTGTTCCCGGCCGATCGCCAGGGGCTGAAATCAGGGTCCGCGGCATCCGGCGAGGGTGAGTCGTATCACCTCGGGGCCTCCGGAGTGCTGTTACACTTCCTAACGCTGCCCCTAGAGCTGAACCGGGCACTGACGAAAGGTCGTTATGTCCCCGGCACTAAAAACTTCTGCCTTTCCGACGGCAGACACCTCTACGGAGGGCGACAAACCCGGCACAGGCCCCCGCCCCAAGGCCCTGGTTGCCGTGGAGGAGCCCGCTGTCTTCTCCGTTGTAGCCGGCATCCTCTCCGACGCGGGACTGGACGCGGTTCCGGTGCAGGACGTAGACGAAGCCATGGAGGCTGCGCGGACCGCTTCGCCGGTGTTGGCGGTGGTGGATTCCACCATCCGGCAGGTTGCCGGCATGGACATGCTCAAGCGGCTGCGGCACGAACCCGCCATCACCAAGCTGCCGGTCATCCTGGTGGCAGGCGAGGCCGGCGTGGACATGGACTTCATGGTGGAACTGGGCATTGCCGACTTCGTGGCGAGCCCGGTGGATCCTGAGGACCTGGCCCGCCGGGTCAACCTCATCCTGGCCACTGCCTCCGCCCGCCGCGGACGGCGGATGGCCGCGGCCCGGCTGCGGGAGGAGACGCGCCGCATTTCGGATGCGGTCCGGGCCACGAACGATCCCCAGCAGATGGCCGAGGTGGTGGTTCACGGGCTGGGAGCCACCTTCGAAGCGGACCATGTACAACTGGTAACGTTCCCGGACGAGCGCGTCCCGGTGCTGACGCTGGCCTGGAGCCGGGAGGGAACCACCTCGGGAGGCATGCCTGAGCTGGGCGCCCATACCGCCGGGGAGCTGGCTGAGACTCTGTGGGAGCGGGGCCGGGCGCTGGCGGTGGAAGACCACGGCCAACCCGGCGACGAGCCGCTGCCGATCAGCGCAGCGGCATGCGCTGCGGGGCTGCGGACCTCGGTGATTGTGCCGCTGGGCCACGGGGACCAGGCCTTCGGCCTGCTCTGGCTTGCCGGAGAGGGTTCTCCGCGGGACTGGACCAGCACGGAGATGTCGCTGATCCAGCATGTCAGCGGAAACCTGGCGCACGGCCTCGTGCAGGGCAACCTCATCACGGCCCAGCGGATGGTGCTCAAACGCCAGCGCGAACTGGACCAGGCCAAGACCGACTTCGTGGCCACGGTCAACCATGAGCTGCGGACGCCGCTGACCTCGATTACCGGGTACCTTGACCTCATCCTGGACGGTTCCGGCGGGGACATCCCGGAGGACGTCGCCCAGATGCTGAAGATTGTGGGGCGCAACGCTGTCCGGCTCAACCAGCTGATCAGCGACCTGCTGACCATTTCCCGGCAGGACGCGGACGAGAGCAGCCTCGAGGTGGAAGAAGTGGATCTGGAGGAACTCCTCCGGGCCGTTGCCGCTTCGCTGGCACCCGCCGCCGTCACCAACAACCTGGACCTCCGGCTGGAGCTCGGCTCCGATGCGCTGCTGGTGGACGGAGACCGTGCCCAGTTGGAGCAGGTGTTCACCAATCTCTGCTCCAACGCGGTGAAGTTCACCCCTGCCGGCGGATCAGTGGAAATCAGTGCCGCACTGGTACAGCCGGACGGCGCCGGGCCCGGGGTGCGCGTACAGATCCGCGACACCGGCATCGGCATCCCGGAAGCGGACCTTCCCAATCTTTTCCGGCGCTTCTTCCGTGCCTCCAACGCCACCTCCGCCGCCATCCCGGGAACCGGGCTGGGCCTGGCCATCGTCCAGGACATTGTGCTCCAGCACGGCGGCGAACTGGGCATCGTGTCGAAAGTGGGCCAGGGCACCACAGCCACGGTCCAGCTTCCGGCCGCCCGCTAGGGGATCCGGAGGGGCGGGGCCGGCCCCGGACCCCGCCCGGTCCGTGCCGGTCCGGAGCGGCGGGCCTGCCTCCGCTGCCTACACCGGCGCGGGGGCTGCGGCCAGAATCCGTTCCGGCGCGGAATAGCAGTTCAGGGACGTACCGCGGCTGAAACCGATCAGCGTCAGTCCGCCGTCCTTGGCAAGATCCACGGAAAGGGCCGACGGTGCACTGACGGCCGCGAGCACCGGGATTCCCGCCAGCTGGGCCTTCTGGACCAGCTCGAAGGACGCACGTCCGGAGACCTGCAGCACCATGCCGCGCAGCGGAAGCATCCCGGCGCGAAGAGCCCATCCCACCACCTTGTCCACGGCGTTGTGCCGGCCCACGTCTTCGCGCAGGCACAACAGCTCGCCGTCGGCGTTGAACAGTCCGGCCGCGTGGACGCCTCCGGTCTTGTCAAACACTTTCTGCCCTTCGCGCAGCCGGTCCGGCAGGGCGGCCAGCATGTCCAATGGCAGCCGGACCGCGTCCTCGGAAGGGTCGAAGTGCGATGACTTCCGGACTGCCTCGATGGAGGCCGTGCCGCAGATGCCGCAGGAGCTGGAGGTGTAGACGTGCCGTTCCATCCCGGTGTCCGGAAGCGGGGTGCCCGGCCGGAGCTGGACGTCCACCACGTTGAAGGTCTGGTTGCCTTCCTCATCCACTCCGGAGCAGTAGCGCAGGCTGACCAGCTGCGCCGGATCCCAGATCACCCCTTCCGAGACCAGGAACCCTGCGACCAGGTCAAAGTCGTCACCCGGCGTGCGCATGGTGACCGTGAAGGACTTGCCGCCGATCCGGATTTCAAGCGGTTCCTCCCCCGCCAATACGTCGTCCCGCCGGCTGACGTTGCCGTCCAGTCGGAACCGTGTAACCCGTCCTCGTTGGGTAACCCGTCCCATGGTGTCTCCCTGTCTTTGGTGCTTTGGTTCGATTCCGGGGCGGCTGACGCCGCCCCGGGTAGTGCGTTATTCGGGGTTACCGGGGTTCCGGGTTTACCCGGCGGGCGCGCGGTTAACCTGCCACGGCAGGGGCAGCGCCATCACGGCCTGGTCCCTGATGCAGCCCTCCGGCGGCACCACCATCACGGCGTCTGCTTCGGCCAGTCCGCGGAGCATCCCGGACCGGAAATACGGCGAAGGCATGGCACGGTCCTCCTGGATGCTGCAGGGAACCAGGCGGGTCCTTCCGGGCAGCGGTTCCAGGTCCACACCGGCCAGGACGTGGCGTTCACGGGAGATCGGGGCACCCCGGAGTCCGTCCAGCAGCGGCTGGACGATGGTGAAGACCGCCATCATGGCAGCAAGCGGATTGCCGGGCAGCGCCACCAGCAGGCGGCCGTCCTGCAAGCGGGCGAGCATCGTGGGATGGCCCGGACGCATGGCAATGCCGTCGATGAGAAGTTCCGCGCCGACGTCCTCCAGGGCACGGCGCAGGTGGTCGGCGTCGGACCGCCCGGTACCGCCGGTCGTAACGAGGACGTCACCGGAAGACATGGCAATGGAGTGTTCGTCGGTCGCTTCGCTGCTCAGCGCTGCCACCACTTCCTCCAGCCGGTCCGGCAGGCGACGCACGACGTCGATCCGCCCGCCCAGCATCGTGATCAGCTGGGGCAGCTGGGGACCGAAGGTGTCGCGGACCTGGCCGGGCTCGGGCAGGCCTGCTTCGATGACCTCGTCACCGGTCAGCAGCAGCGAGACGCGCGGGGAGCGCAGCACCGGAAGGGTGTCATGCCCGCACACGGCAGCCAGGGCAATGTGGGCGGGGTTGAGCAGCTTTCCCGCGGGAATGGCGGTCTCCCCTGCCGAGGCCTCTTCTCCGGCCGGCCGGATATGCTCGCCGGGCCGCGGTTCCGACTCCCGTGCACGGTCGCCGAGGGTTAGCTGCGGCGGCGTGGTGGCAGAGACCGTACCGCTTTCCGAGCGCAGGACGGCGTCCGCACCTTCGGGGATCAGTCCGCCGGTGAGGATTTCCACGGCCTCGCCCGGCTGCAGGGCACGGCGCCCGGATTCACGGTGGACCTGCCAGCGTTCCACCTGGGGTTCCTCGTGGGTAATTACCGTCCATGGCGGCGGTCCGGCGATTGCCCACCCGTCCATAGCTGCAGAGGCGTAATGCGGAACGGGCTGCAGGGCCGCGGTGTCGAGGGCCAGGATCCGGCCGAGGGCCTCGTCAAGCGGCACGGTTTCGTAGGGCAGCGGGCGGGCAGCCGCATAGGCAGCGTGCCGGGCCTGGACCCAGGATGCGTTGGGCTGGGCTGGAAGGATGACGGGTGCGGCGGGGTCGCTCACTGGGCGTCTCCTTCCGCCGCGGCGTCACGGCACTGATCGGCCGCTACTGCCATGGCCGCGCGCATCGCCACGGCGTCGTCGGCCTGTCCGGTGCCGGCTGCAAGTCCTGCGGCGTACCCGACAATGAAAGTGGTCAGCGGTGCCGCCGGCCGCACCACGCTGTGTGCTGCAACCGCAGCCAGGTCGAGGACAGCGGAGACATCCACCGGCGTGCCCTCGAGCTCCAATGCCTGCAGCAGCCTGCTGCTCCATGCCTCGAGTTGTTCCTTCTGGCTTGCCATTCGTGCTCCTTCGTATCGCTTGGGGACTGCCCGGTCCTACGGCACGTCCCCGGCGCTCACACCCAGCGATTGTGCATCGGTCCAGGTGTCAACATCGGCTGTACTTCCCGGGGGAACATCAACACCCCTCCATTGCACCCTAGCAAGCAACGCCTTCATGGGCTTGTTCGCCAATCCTTCCGAGGCCACGGAAGCGACGGCGGCACGAAGGTCTGGTGTGCGGTAGAGCGCCGCCAGCGGCTGGCGGTTTCCGGTGGAGTCCACTGCCAGCAGGCTCTCATCCGGAGCCGAGGCGGACGCTGCCAGCAGCACCTGAACGGCAGCGGCGATCTGCGGCATGTCGCAGGCCAGGACCAATGTCCAGGGGCAGCTATCGGCCGGACTCCCGGCGCCGCCGTCGCCCGCGCTGCTGCCGCGTGGAGTGCCCGTGTCCCTCTCCAGGGCGGCCAGGGCGGTGACGGCCGCCCCGACCGCGGCGGCCGGACCGGCGTAGGCCGGCTCTTCACGGACCAGTACCGGCGTCCGCCGGGTTCCTTCGGTCGGCGCAGCCTCCAGCCGGGCTGCCAGTTCCGGGGGCCCTGCTACGGCGATGTGCCGGGCGTCCGGGATGGCGGCAAGGGTGGTTTCCAGCAGGGTTCGGCCGTCAGCCAAGAGCAGTGCCTTGGGTGTGCCGCCAAGGCGCGTGGACCGGCCTCCGGCGAGGATGATGGCGTCATAGCGGGGCGTAGCGGACATCAGGCAGCGGTGTCATTCTGCAGAAATGGATCCCATTGCGGGGACGGGCGTTCGAGTTCGCGGATCTGCCAACGCGCTCCGCGGGGCGCTCTCGGGGAAATCCGCAGCTCCCAGCCGAGCTGGGCCAGCGTCCGGTCCCCCTTGGTGTTGTTGCAGCGCAGGCAGCAGGCGACCAGGTTTTCCCAGTTGTCGTCACCGCCGCGGGACCGCGGGACCACATGGTCCACGGTAGCGGCGGCCTTGCCGCAGTAGGCGCATTCATGGTTATCCCGGCGCAGCACGCCGCGGCGAGTGGCAACGGTGCCCTCGCGATAGGGAATCTTGACATACCGGTGAAGGAGGATGACCGACGGTCGGGGAAGGATTTCATTGGGCCCGACCACCGGCTCGCCGCTCTCCGCCACCACGCTCGCCTTTCCGTTCAGAACCAGCACCAAAGCGCGGCGGAAGGTGATCACGGCCAGCGGTTCATATCCAGCGTTCAGAACGAGAGTGCGCATGCACATACCTCTTCGTCTGCCGCCCACGAACCGGTGAGTACAAGACACCTTTGCCGCAAACGGCACTTCGATTGTCTATGCAAGAGTAGAACGGGATCGCGATCTTGGCCATTTATGCCGGTGCTGCGGGACCGGAACCGGAACCGCCGTACCCGCCTGGGCCTCTCCGCGGCGACCCGGGCCTAACGCGGCGACCCGGGCTTAACGCAGCAAGGCCCCTCCCGAAGGAGGGGCCTTGCGATGCTGACTTGCCGGGGCTGCTTAGCCGCCTACACGGATGTAGACGCCGCCGGAACCGAGTTCAGCCGGAGCCACAACGGTGGAGCCACCGTTGAAGCCGCCGTGCACTGCCTGTCCGCCGCCCACGTAAACAGCGATGTGGGCCATACCCATGCCGCCGTCGGCGTAGTAGATCAGGTCGCCGGGCATAGCCTCAGCTGCGCTCACCGTCCGTCCAAGGGAGAGGTAGCTGGCAGGCCAGCCGTGGTGGTTGATGCCGGCCGCGGCCAGGGCATTAGTCACCAGCATGGTGCAGTCCTGGCCGACGCCAAGCTGTGCATACGCAGCAGCGGCAATGGTGGACGCTGCTCCGGACGGGGCAGCCGCTGCGGGCTTGGCGACAGCCTCAGTGTTGAAGGTGGAAACCGGTGCGCCGGCGTTGCCGCGGGCCTGGGCAGGAGCAGCGGCCGCCGCTTCCTGGGCAACGGCCACCGGTGCGTCGGCAACCGGAGCTTCAACCGGGGCTGCGGGCTCTACCACCGGTGCGGGCGTGGAACCGGCGATTCCGGCACGCTCGAACGACACGGCCACGTCTGCGGGGACATGGAGTGTCGATACGGAGGAAAGATCCAGTGCGCTGGTCCGGACGTCGCGGGGTGCGTCAGCTCCGGAGGCATTGGCTGCAACACCGGTGGTCAGTACCAGCCCGGAGGCTGCCGCAATGACGGCGGCCTGGCGGCCGACCGTTCCGGCGTTGGCACTGACAGCGCCGGCAAGGGCGTTCAGCGTGGTGGCGCGGGCCACCGGCGCCCGGTGGCGGGCGCGCTCAGTCGTTGAGGTCATGATGTCTCGGGACCGGGCTTAGCTGACGCGGACGAAGCTGGCGCCCGGCAGATCGGAGAGGGAATGCAGGCCGGTGTTCATACCGTTCAAGCCACCACTGATGACCTGGCCGTTGCCGACGTAAATGGCAACGTGGCCGCCGGTGATGACGAGGTCGCCGGGTGCCGGGGAAGAAACCACGGAGCCGTACTGGAAGAACTGGCCGGGGGCCAGGTCACCAACGGACTTGCCGACGGAGCGCAGGGCCTTCTCGACCATGGCGGTGCAGTCCTGCGCAACGCCGATCTGGCCGTAGGCGGAAGCGACGAGGGCAGCTCCGACGTTGCTGGAGGCCTGTACTGCCGGCGTTTCAGCCTTAGCTTCGTAGCCGGAGGTGGCTGCCAGTGCTGTCGGTGCTGTCGGTGCGTAAGCTGCCGGAGCGTTGCTGGCGGCGGTCTGGGCTGCAGCGGTCTGGGCTGCGGCGGCCTGCGCTGCAGCTGCCTGGGCGGCTGCCGCTTCTTCGGCTGCCTTGGCTGCGGCTGCTTCGGCGGCGAGCTGTGCACGGTATTCAGCGCCGGACGTGGAGCTCGGGGCAACCAGGGGAAGCTCGAACGGTGCGTTGGCGGGAGCGGTAACGCTGCCCGTCACGATGTTCAGCGGGGTTGCTGCGAGTGCCTGGCGGTCCGTGCTGACGGATGCCTGTGCAGGAAGTCCTGCAGCCAGCACGAGGCCGGATGCTGCAACTACGACGGCGGCCTGTCGGCCTACTGTTCCGGCGTTGCTGCTGACTGCCTTGGAAAGTGCAGCGATCGGGTTGGTCTGTACGGTGGCAGCACGACGGCGGCCATGAGTAATTGATGACACAGGTTTGCCTCTCCCAATTGCCTACGAGGTGAGCTGTCGGATTCGGATGGGAGTCACCCGGTTGCCCGGCCTAATGGCCTTTTGCAACTTAACCCCAAGGGTTTCTTTCGAAACCCGAAATTGGTTCCCCCGCCTCTGCCATGCGATTCTGCGAACGGACTTCAAACAGTGGCAGAGCTAGGCGATCTGTTCGAAGGTGCCCCATCGTTGGCGAATCAGGCACGAGTGTGAGCGTACAGCAACATTTGAGGTATGTCACGTTCCGGTCACGAAATGATATTCAACCGGTTACGGTGCATTCATTTGGTGCGGTTACAACCAATTCAACGGGTCGACAACTTCACCGTTAACCATGACCTCGAAATGCAGATGGCAGCCGGTTGAAGATCCGGTGGTGCCGCTTGCTCCCACCAGGAATCCCCGGTCGATTTCGGTGCCCACAGTGACGGCAATGTTGGAAAGGTGGTTGTACGTTGTCTGGACCCCGTTGCCGTGATCTACCACTACGCGGTTTCCACCCCCGTACGGGTGCCAGCCGGCAAAGACCACGGTGCCGGATGCCGCAGCATTGACGGCGGTCCCGCAGGTGGCGGCGAAGTCCTGGCCGTTATGCATCTCGCCGGCCTCCCCGGTGATGGGGCTGGTCCGGTGGCCGAACCCGGAGGTCTGCACCAGCGCGGAGTCCAGGGGTGTGGAGAGCGTGCCTTTGGCAGCAGCGGGAACCGCATGAGACCCTGCAGCGACCGAAATGGACGCCAGTTTGGCATCCGGGTCATATTTGCTGCTCACGCTGGTCCGCTCGAATCCGATGGCGGCGTTGGGGTCAGCGGAGACGGGTGCGTCAACGGCTACCGGCTCGAGCGTGACCGGAGGATTGTCTGCTGCCGCATGCGTCGGCATGGCAGCTGTAAGGATCAGTCCCGATGTTGCAGCGGTAATGGCCACCTTCTGGGCGGCACCGCCAACAGATACGGTTTTGGTTTCGGCACGCCGGCGGCCTGATGTTGAGGCGTTTCGCGGGCGCATTGGCGCAGTGTGAGCGGGCGCGCGGCGCCGGCCCGAAGCAGCATGCTTCGACAAGTGTTTCCCTCTCATGGATCGCCTGCGAAGTTAGCTGTCGGATTCGAGTAGAGAAACTCGGCCTCCGGAAATGCGGGGCATCAACTGCAGCTATGCAGACAATTGCCGCGGACCTCCGGAAGGCTTCACCCCAAGGCAGTCGTACTGCCGGAAATGGGTCCTCCGCCCCTGCCTGGACGAGTGTAGTGCTCCGGTCCGCTGGCAGGGCTCGGCGGACGGACCGGATAACGATGGTGTTTCAGCGTCGGAACTCACTATAGGGTAAATGTCACAAAAGTAACCATTCCGTTACCCGATTGTGGAAACAAAAACATGAGAAGCCACTTCAGCGGGCAATTCCAGGGCTCCTTCGATCCCCGGAACGCGCACGGAGATGTAGCCGCCCACTACTTCGGCGGTGATCTGCGCGCCTGGCCGCAGCCCGGCTTCGTCCAGCTGGGACAGCAGTTCGGGCTCAACCTGGATGGGCTCGGCCAGCCGGACCAGCCTTAGCTTCGTCCCCGGTCCGGTGGCCGCGACAGTGGACACCAGATCGACGACGCCGTCGGGAGAGACCTCCGCGGCCACACCGCCGATTCCTTCGAGTCCGGGAATGGGATTGCCGTACGGAGATTCCGTGGGGTGGCCGAGCAGCTCATACAGCCGCCGTTCCACCCGCTCGCTCATGACGTGTTCCCAGCGGCACGCTTCGTCGTGCACATAGGCCCAGTCGAGTCCGATCACATCCGAGAGGAGCCGTTCGGCGAGTCGGTGCTTGCGCATCACCTCGGTGGCCCGGCGCCGGCCCAGTTCCGTCAGTTCCAGCCGGCGGGTGCCGGCGACCACCACAAGTCCGTCGCGTTCCATCCGCCCGATGGTCTGGGACACAGTGGGACCGGAGTGGCGCAGCCGTTCGGCAATCCGCGCACGGAGGGCAACAATGTTCTCTTCTTCCAGTTCCAGGATGGTCCTGAGATACATCTCAGTGGTGTCAATGAGATCCGTCATGACGGGCCGCTCCTAGTTAGGGAGAAAGAAGGACAGCGCACCGCTGACCGGGGATACGCCAACACGTTAGCCTATTGGCCGGACCGCCCGATAATTGCGCGGCGCCCTTCACAGGAACTGGTGGTGCGGGTCATATATCGCCGGGGTCCAGGGCTGTGCGGCAGAATGGAAGTGCATATCCGCCACCTTCGAAACACGCTTGGAGTGTTACCTCATGGGCGATACAGCCACACTGAAAATTCCCGCCGGGATCCTCCCGAAGGACGGCCGTTTCGGTGCCGGTCCTTCCAAGGTGCGGCCTGAGCAGATGGCCGCACTCGCAGCAGCGGGCACCGGCCTGCTCGGCACCTCACACCGCCAAGCCCCGGTGCGGAACCTCGTGGGCAGTGTGCGGGAGGGCCTCGCCGGGCTCTTCTCCGCTCCGGAGGGCTACGAGGTAGTGCTGGGCGTGGGCGGGTCCACCGCTTTCTGGGACATTGCCTCCTTCGGGCTTGTGGAGGAAAAGGCCCAGCACCTGTCGTTCGGTGAATTCGGCTCGAAGTTTGCTGCGGCCACCAATAAGGCCCCGTTCCTCTCGGCGTCGAGCATCATCAAATCCGAGCCGGGCACGCGTCCGGAGCCTGCGGCGGAGTCCGGCGTCGACGTCTACGCCTGGCCGCAGAACGAAACCTCCACCGGCGTCGCTGCCCCGGTGCGGCGTGTGGAAGGCGCCGACGCCGGTTCCCTGGTCCTGATCGATGCCACCTCCGCGGCCGGCGGCCTGGACGTGGACCTGGCCCAGTCCGATGTCTACTACTTCGCTCCGCAGAAAAACTTCGCCTCCGACGGCGGCCTGTGGCTCGGCATGTTCTCCCCCGCTGCATTGGAACGGGCTGCCCGAATCAATGCCGGCGGGCGATGGATCCCGGACTTCCTCAACCTGCAGACCGCCATCGACAATTCGCGGCTGAACCAGACCTACAACACGCCGTCGTTGTCCACACTGGTGACCCTGAACGCGCAGATCGACTGGCTGAACGCCAACGGCGGACTGCCGTTCGCCACCGGCCGCACCGCAGACTCGGCTGGGCGCATCTATTCCTGGGCGGAGAAATCATCCGTGGCTACCCCGTTCGTGGCGCGGGCCGAGGACCGCTCAAACGTTATTGCCACGATCGACTTTGCGGAGGGCATCGACGCGGCCGCCGTTGCCAGGACCCTGCGTGCCAACGGTGTGGTGGATGTGGAGCCCTACCGCAAGCTCGGCCGCAACCAGCTGCGGATTGCCACCTTCGTAGCCATCGACCCCGACGACGTCAGCGCACTGTTGGAGTGCATCGATTACGTGATTGCCAATTCCTGATCCGCACCTCCCCGCAGCAGGACCCGAACGCTAGGCGCTGTCCGGGTCCTGCTGCTTTTCCGGGATGTCCGTGGTCATGCTGAGCCGGCGCGGCAGGCTGCGGTCGTAGTGGAAACGCATGCCGTACGTCCGCCAGGCCCAGACGAAACCGATGGCGGCCGCCAGCAGACCCGACGCAGCCGCAACCCCGAGGCTCCAGCGGGGGCCGAAGGAGTTCGAGACCCAGCCCACCACCGGCGCACCCAGGGGTGTTCCACCCATGAAGATGGCGAAATACAGTGCCATCACCCGCCCGCGCATGATCTGCGCGGTGGTGGTCTGCACATACGCATTGGCGCTGGTCATCAGGGTCAGGGCAAACAGGCCGACCGGGATCAGCGACAGGGCGAACAGAATCAGGGTGGGTGCCGCGGCGGACAGGATGCAGGACAGGCCGAAGGCTCCGGCGGCTCCGAAGACAAACCGCAGGCGCGGCCGGTCCCGGCGGGCGGAGAGCAGCGCGCCGGCCACGGATCCGATCGCCATCACCGAGTTGAGGACGCCGAAGATTCCGGCATCCCGGCCAAACTCGGTACGCGCCATGGCCGCTATATAAATGGCAAAGTTCATGCCGAATGTGCCCACAATGAAGATCGCGAGCATCACCATCATCAGGTCCGGCCGGTGGCGCACATAGGCAAGCCCGGCCCGGATGCGCCCCTTCCCCGGAGGTGCCTTGGGCAGCACGCGCAATTCCCCGGCACGCATTTTCAGCAGGGCGATCACCATGGCGCCGAACGTCACGGCGTTGAGCACAAACACCAGGCCCGGTCCGACGGCTACGGTGAGGAGGCCGGCGACGGCGGGGCCGACCATGCGTGCGCCGTTGAAGGAGGCGCTGTTAAGGGCGACGGCGTTGGGCAGGTCCCGTTCGGAGACTACTTCCGAGACGAAGGCCTGGCGTGCCGGGCCGTCCACGGCGGACACAACCCCGAGTGCCAGCGCGAAGGCGTAGACGTGCCACAGCTCAGCGTGCCCGGAGAGCACCAGCAAACCCAGTGCGAGGCCAAGCGCGCCCATGCTGACCTGGGTCAGCAGGAGGACCTTGCGCCGGTTATAGGTATCGGTAATCAGGCCCGACCACGGGGCCAGGAGCAGCTGCGGCCCCAACTGCAGCGCCATGACAATTCCCATGGCTGCCGCGTCCTGGTCGGTCAGGATGTCATAGACCAGCCAGTCCTGGGCCGTACGCTGCATCCAGGTACCGATGTTCGAAACCAGGGCACCGATAAACCAGATGCGGTAGTTGAAGATGCGAAGGGAACGGAACATCAGTTCAGCGCTCCCTTGGGACAGTGAACCTGTTGCCGCGCACCGTCACGGAATTATTCGTCCTCCTCGGCACCCGTCGCGTCGACGTGCTGTTCGCTGGACTGATCCGGCTCCGTCTGGTCGTGGCCGGGGCGGCCGTCACCGTTTTGCTCCAGCTCGGCCTGCTCCTGGGCGGCACGCTCCTGGGCCTGCAGTTCCTCTTCGGCAGCGATGTCCTCCGGACGCAGCCGGTCAGACCATGGCACCCACTCGGGCGCCAGCAGTGCCTCATTGGAAGGGAGCAGCCCCACCTCGCTGACCGTCACCTTCTTGCTTCGAGGCATACGGGCCACCGTTACATACCAGAACCAGCCGCCATAGCCGGGACGGCGGGAGGCAAACCGGTGCGTCACCAGCCGTTCGGCGTCGGCAACTGCACCGACGTAGTTGCCTATTTCATCCTCGGACACCACTTCGAGCAGACCGGTGCGGGCTTCCGTCACGGCATCCGCCAGGACGGCGTCGGGCTTCCCCGGCCGCCGCGGGGCGCGCTTCCGCGCAGCCGGGGCCGCAGCGGCGGGCTCGGATTCGGGTTCAGAGGGCATATCGGGAGAGGGAGTTACCGGTGTCATAGTCACTTCAGCGCACTAACCTTAAACATCCAGATCATCGGCAACGGCCCGTAGGACAGCGGCCACCTTGGTCGCGTGTTTCTTGTCCGGGTAGCGGCCCCGCCGCAGACCGTTGGAGATAGCGTCCAGCAGCTTGATCAGATCTTCGGTGATCACGGCCATGTCCTCAGCATCCTTGCGGGTCGCCTTGGCCACCGACGGCGGAGCTTCGAGGATGCGTGCCGAAAGGGCCTGCGGGCCGCGGCGGCCGTCAGCGACACCGAATTCCATGCGGGTACCGGGCTTTACCTCGCTGACTCCCGCGGGCAGGGCAGAAGCGTGCAGGAAGACTTCCTGCCCCTCGTCCGTGGCCAGAAACCCAAAACCCTTACCAGTGTCGAACCATTTGACCTTGCCGATGGGCACTTCGGTTACCTCGTTCTTAGTTTAATTGCAGCAGGACACCTGCCGCAGGAATAATCGTGACCCGCATTGGCCCGCCAGGCCCGAAGCGGCGCCCGGATACCTGCAGAGACGTAAGAGATGGAGCATCTGCAGAGATACTACGGGGAAGTCTGTTCCCTTTAGAATATCCCCACAAGCGATTGGGACACCAAGGCCTTCCCTTTGTCCCGTGGTTTTCCGCTGTTAGCGTTAAACACCATGAGCAACACCTCACCGGATAACGTCCGGGTCCCTGCGGCATCCGCAGAGCAGCAGCTGCCGGCCTCCCCCGCTTCGCCGGAACGCCGGCTTCCGCCGCGCAGGTCTCCGCTCCGCCGGGTCGCCGGCGTGCTGGCAGCGGTGCTGGCCCTGTTCGGTCTGGGGACACTCGCGGCGGTGCTGCTCCTTTCCCTCCAGGGCCAGGCAGTGGCGCCGTGGCTCGTGGCCGCGTCCCTTTACGCATTGCCCCTCGCGTTCCTGCTGATGGCGGGCCTGGTGATCGACGGAATCAGGCGCCGGCGCCGGGGCTGATCGGTCCGTTTTTCTCCCCACTCAGGTAACGTGGTGCTGATGTCCGCGATTCGAGCTTTGGCCGAAGATTTAGCTGCACGCAGTGACGAACAGCTGCGTGAATTGCTTACTGCCAGGCCGGACCTCGCGCTGCCTGCCGTTCCGGATTTCCAGGCCCTGGCTGCCCGGGCTTCCACGCGCGTCAGCGTCCAGCGGATTCTCGAAAAACTGACGGCCCCGGAGCTGCAGGTCCTCGAAGCGGTGGATCTGACCACCAACGAGGATTCCCAGCTCAGCACCACCGCCTCGTGGTTGAAAACGGCCATCGCCGGCTCAACCATCAAATCCCTGGACGTGATCCTGGGCCATCTGCATTCCCTGGCCCTGCTCCGGCGGGCCAAACCTCACCCCGGGGCACCGAAGGCCGATGCCTCCCGCCGGTTCTACCTCCCGGTCTCGGTCCTCGGCGAGGCACTGGGTGCCTATCCGGCCGGGCTCGGCCGCCCGTATTCCACCCTGGCGGCCCAGCATCCCGAGTTCGGACAGCGCCTGGTCGGCATTGTCGAGGGGCTGCGCGGCAGCGGGCTGCCCATAGAGAAGGCCGACACTCCGGCCACGGCCGCACATTCCCTCCATCATCTGGTCTCCGACCCGGCGGGCTGGGCCGCGCTCATGGAGGGCGCTCCGCCGCAGACCGCCGACTTGCTTCGCCGGTTCAAGTATTCTCCGGTGGGCACCATCCCGAAGAAGGCGGCCCTGGGGCGGGCCGTCCTGGACAACCCCTCCCCCACCCCCGTCGAATGGCTGGTGGCCCGCGGGCTCCTAGTCCCCTTGGACGCGCTCCACGTTGAACTTCCGCGGCCCGTCGGCCAGGCCTCGCGCGGGCACGTCATTGTCGCGGACTTCCAGCTGGAAGCCCCGCGGCCCGTCCCGCGCAGGGTTACCCGCAGCCTGCGGGACAACGCCGCGTTCGGTGCAGTGGCGGAAACCCTGCGCCTGGTGACGGAACTGGTGGCCCTCGCTGCTGAGAATCCGGTGGGGACGCTCCGCTCCGGGGGCGTGGGCGTACGCGAAGTGCGCCGGCTCTCGGAATCGCTGCGCCTGGACGGAGCCACTACGTCCTGGCTGCTGGAGCTGGCTGCCTTGGCCGGGCTGATCACGCTGGACGCCGCGACCTCGCGCTGGGGCGCCACCGAGGGAACCTGGCTGACCCAGAATCGTGAAGAGCAGTGGCGCCGGCTGGTGGAAGCCTGGCTGGCGGCGGACCGGGCGCCGTCCCTGGTGGGGGCACCCCTGCCGGCGGGCGGAGCTGTGAACGCGCTGGCCGCTGAAGTTTCCCGGCCCGACGCACCCGTTGTCCGCCGCCGGGCGCTGGAAATGCTCGCCCTGCTGTCCGACCTCGACGGACCGGGCGAAGAAGAAACAGTGGGTGCCTTCGAAACCGCGGACCTCATCAGTGCACTGACCTGGCACCAGCCGCGGCTGCAGCGGCGTTTTGCCCGCCTGGTTCCGGGCATCCTGAAGGAAGCGGCGCAGCTGGGGCTGCTGGGGTCCGGCGCGCTGACCGTGCTGGGCTCGGCCGTTGCAGGCAGCGACTATTCCCGCGCCACCTCGGTCCTGCGGGATGCCCTGCCCGCACCCTTGAATTCGTTCCTGCTCCAGGCCGACCTCACCGCGGTGGCGCCCGGCTACCTGGAGCCCGACGTCGCCCGTGAACTTGCCCTGGTGGCCACACCCGAAGGTCAGGGGCCGGCCACGATCTATCGGTTCTCGGCCGAGTCCGTGCGGCGCGCACTGGACGAAGGGCTCGACGCCGACGGCATCCTGGCATTCCTGCACCAGCATTCGGCCACGGAGGTTCCCCAGCCGCTGCGCTACCTGGTGGAGGACACCGCGGCCCGGTACGGCCGGCTCCGGGTGGGGGCTGCCGGCTCATATCTGCGCAGCGATGACGAGGCCGGCCTGAACGCCCTGCTGGCGGATCCGCGGACCGCTTCCCTGGGGCTGGTGCGGCTGGCCCCGACGGTCGTCGCCGCCGGCGTGCCCGCCAAGGAACTCACCTTTTCCCTCCGCGAGCTGGGGTATCCCCCGGCGCTGGAAGGCCCGGCCCGCAAACCCGTCGGCTCCCACCGGATGGTTCCGGTCCCGGCGCCGTCCTCTTCCACCACCCGGCTGAACCCGTGGGAGCTGACGGACGAGGACCTGGACCGGCAGCTCGCGGCGCTGCGCGGCGGCGGACCCGTCCCGCACACCGGCGGCGAAAGCCAGTCCCTGGTCAGTCTGGAGACCCTGCGCAAGGCAATCCGGACCAGGAGTTCGGTGCGGATGGGGGTAGTCGATGCCCAGGGGAATCAGCGGCAGGAAATTTTCGTTCCCTTGTCAGTGAGCGACGGCAGGGTCCGCGTCTACGACCCGCGCCACGACGTCGAACGCACAGTGTCAGTACACCGGATTATGGACGTGGAAATAGTGGAGGGTAGCCCGGCACATGGTTGACGGACCGTTGATTGTCCAGAGCGATAAGACGATTCTTCTGGAGGTCGATCATGAACAGGCAACCGAAGCCCGGCACGCGATAGCAGCGTTTGCCGAACTCGAGCGTGCACCCGAACACATCCACAGTTACCGGCTCACGCCGCTGGGCCTGTGGAACGCGCGGGCTGCAGGGCTCGACGCCGAGCAGGTGCTGAACACGCTGCTGACCTATTCCCGGTTCCCGGTACCGCACTCGCTGCTGATCGACATTGAAGAAACCATGTCCCGGTACGGCCGGCTGCGGCTGGAGAAGGACCCCCAGCACGGGCTGGTGCTGCGCACCACCGACTATCCGGTGCTCGAAGAAGTAATGCACGCCAAGAAGATCCAGCCGCTGCTCGGCCCGCGGATCGACGGCGAAACCGTCGTGGTGCAGTCCGCCATGCGCGGCCAGCTCAAGCAGCTGCTGCTCAAGCTCGGCTGGCCTGCCGAGGACCTGGCCGGCTACGTGGACGGCACGCCGCATCCCATTCTGCTCAACGAAGACGGCTGGGCCCTTCGCCCGTACCAGAAGCTGGCCACGGAGAACTTCTGGGCCGGCGGTTCCGGTGTAGTGGTGCTGCCCTGCGGTGCCGGCAAAACCCTGGTAGGGGCGGCGGCCATGGCCACCAGCTCCACCACCACCCTGATCCTGGTGACCAATACCGTTTCCGCCCGGCAGTGGAAGGACGAACTGCTGAAGCGGACGTCCCTGACCGAAGACGAAATCGGCGAATACTCCGGCGCGGTGAAGGAAGTCCGCCCGGTCACCATCGCCACCTACCAGGTCCTGACGCTCAAGCGGGGCGGACTGTATCCGCACCTGGAACTGCTGGACGCGAACGACTGGGGCCTGATTATTTATGACGAGGTGCATCTGCTGCCGGCACCGATTTTCCGGATGACCGCGGATCTGCAGGCGCGGCGCCGCCTCGGACTGACGGCCACACTGGTCCGCGAGGACGGCCGCGAGGGCGAGGTGTTCTCGCTGATCGGACCCAAGCGCTATGACGCCCCCTGGAAGGACATCGAGGCGCAGGGCTACATTGCTCCGGCCGAGTGCATCGAGGTCCGGGTGGACCTGCCGCGGGATGAACGGGTGGCTTATGCCATGGCCGAAGACGGGGACAAGTACCGCCTGTGCTCGACGTCGGAAACCAAGACCGGCGTCGTCGAGCAGCTGGTGAAACGGCACGAGGGCGAGCAGACCCTGGTGATCGGACAGTACCTGGACCAGCTGGACGAACTCGCCGAACGCCTGGACGCACCTGTGATCAAGGGCGACACCCCGGTCAAGGAACGCCAGCGGCTGTTTCAGGAATTCCGTGAAGGCGCCCTGAGCACCCTCGTGGTGTCCAAGGTGGCCAACTTCTCCATCGACCTGCCCGAGGCCTCCGTGGCCATCCAGGTGTCCGGCTCGTTCGGCTCCCGGCAGGAGGAGGCCCAGCGGCTGGGCCGGCTGCTGCGGCCCAAGGCGGACGGCAAGGCCGCGCACTTTTACACCGTGGTCGCCCGGGACACGCTGGACCAGGACTTCGCAGCCAAGCGGCAGCGGTTCCTCGCGGAGCAGGGGTACGCCTATTCCATCCTGGACGCGGCGGATATCGAAAAGCCGGTCTAAACCCGCCGCCGTTCCGGCAGCTTCCGTGGATTTGCCCCAGGTGTTTACTGGACACATTCAGAATTCATCCTGCGCACCTACAGACAACGTCCAGCTAAATGTAAGAAACTAGGCGGGTGAACAAATCGTCTGCACCCGAAGCACGCCTCCTTGTTGTCGATGATGAGCCCAACATCCGCGAGCTGCTCTCCACCTCGCTGCGGTTCGCCGGCTTCGACGTCGTGGCCGCGGCCAACGGCCGTGAGGCCCTCGCCGCCGTCGACTCCCACAACCCGGACCTCGCTGTCCTGGACGTGATGCTCCCGGACATGGACGGCTTCACGCTCACCCGGCGCCTGCGCGCTGCCGGGCAGCACTTCCCCGTGGTCTTCCTGACCGCCCGCGACGATACCGAGGACAAGGTCACCGGCCTCACCGTGGGCGGCGACGACTACGTCACCAAACCCTTCAGCCTCGACGAGGTGGTGGCCCGCATCCGCGCGGTGCTGCGCCGCACCCAGCCGCTGGAGGACGACGACGCCGTGATCCGCGTGGATGACTTGGAGCTCGACGACGACGCCCACGAGGTGCGCCGCGGCGGCGTCACCATCGACCTGTCCCCCACCGAGTTCAAGCTGCTGCGCTACCTGATGCTGAACCCCAACCGTGTCCTGTCCAAGGCCCAGATCCTGGACCACGTCTGGGAATACGACTTCAACGGCGACGCCTCCATTGTGGAGTCCTACATCTCCTACCTGCGCCGCAAGATCGACCGCAGCCCGGACGCGCCGGCACTGATCCAGACCAAGCGCGGCGTAGGCTATCTGCTCCGTTCCTCGGAGAAGCGCTAGGACCTTGGTACGGCGCTGGAAATCCGCTTCGCTGCGGTCGCAGCTGGTCGCCATCATGGCGGTGCTGATGGTGGTCACGGTGACCATCACGGGCATTGCCACCATCACCCTGCTGCGGCAGATCCTGGTGGACCGCCTGGACGCGGACATTGATGCAAACGCTTCCAAGGTTTCGCGCTACCTGCTCGTCAACGAGCCGAGCACCGATGCCTCCCTGTTCCGTTACTACGGCCTCTACCTGAACGATGACGGCAGCCACGGCCCGGCCACCCATTCGGAATCCGCCAACGACATCCCGGAGCTGGGGAACTACACCGCCGACGACGTAGCTGCCATGGATACCGAGGGCTTCGACGTCCGCGGCACGTCCCCGACGTCCAAGGGCTGGCGGGTGCGGATCTACGACTACCAGAACCTGCCCGGATCGGTTGCCGTGGCCATCCCCCTGGACTCCGTGGCTGCGGCCGTGGACGAGGCGGCGTCCCTGGTGTTTTCCGTCGGCCTGCTCGGGACCCTCGGCGCCACCGGAATCGCCTACTGGGCGGTCACCCGGCAGTTCCGTCCGCTGAGCCAGGTGGAGAAGACGGCTGCTGCCATTGCGGCCGGTGACCTGTCCCGCCGCGTGGAGGTGGGGAACCCCGCCACGGAGATCGGCCGGCTGTCCCGGTCCCTCAACGCCATGCTGGCGCATATTGAAACCGCGTTCGCGGCGCGCACCCAGTCCGAACGCAAGATGCGCCGCTTTGTGCAGGACGCCTCCCACGAACTGCGGACCCCGCTGGTGACCATCCGCGGGTTCTCCGAACTGTACCGGCACGGCGCACTCCAGAAACCCGAAGAGATCTCCGCGGCCATGGGCCGGATCGAGAGCGAAGCCAAGCGCATGGGGCAGCTGGTCGAGGACCTGCTGACCCTGGCCCGGGTGGATGAGCAGCGGCCGCTGGAATACGAACCGGTGGACCTGATGATCCTGGGCAACGACGCCGCCCTGGACGCCCGTGCCAGCGCCCCGGACCGGGACATCAAGGTGGTGGGGCTGGACGGCCACGCCCCGCAGAGCGCCCCCACCATGGGCGACGAGGCCCGGCTGCGGCAGGTCGTGGCCAACCTGATGACCAACGCACTGCGCTACACCCCGGCAGGGTCACCCATCGAAGTGGCGGTGGGAGTTGCCCCCGTCATCCATGACCGGATGGATGCGGTGCTCGAGGTACGCGACCACGGTCCCGGTATTTCCGACGACGACGCCGCACGGGTCTTCGAACGCTTCTACCGCGCCGATTCCTCCCGCTACCGGGAAACCGGCGGCACGGGCCTGGGACTGGCCATCGTCGCCGCCCTGGTGGCCCAGCACGACGGAACCGTCCGGCTGGCCGAGACGGAGGGCGGCGGCGCCACCCTGGCCATCCGGCTGCCCTACCGGGCACCGGAGCAGTTCCCCGAGCACCCCGACGACGCCGACGACCGCTGACCGCTCCGCCGTCTCCGGCTGCGCCCGCTGAAGGGCTGCGCGGGGCGGGCTGTGAGGGCCGGCTGTGTGGCGGGCGGTGAGCCGGCAGACCAAAACGGGCCGGGGCGGTGGCCGGCCCGTCCTCCACAGGGCGCTCAGCCGCCGCGGGCCGCTGCGGCTGTCCACATCCCCGTGCCGTCCCGCACCGGCGGCGGAACCGGCAGCCTAGCCTTCCGGGTATCGGAACCAAACCGCTACCAGGAGGACATCATGCCGTTATTTGCCGTGGACAGTGAAGCGCTGGCTGCCAAAAGTGCCGAAGTGCAGGGAACCATCGAGCGCCTGCGCGCCGACGTCAACGGAATGCAGGCCGGGCTGGCCTCGCTGAGTGAGATCTGGCGGGGATCGGCATCGGCCAACTTCCAGAGCCTCATCACCGACTGGCGGTCCACCCAGGCCCGGGTGGAGGAATCCCTGGACAGCATCAACCAGGCGCTGGCCTTTGCCTCAGCGCAGTACGCCGAAACGGAGGCGGCGAACACGTCATTGTTTATGCACTGATCGTCGTTTATGCACTGATCGTCCTGAAGCACTGATCCCGGGCGGGGGCCACCTCCGGCACGGGTGCGCACCTGCCGGAGGGCACCCGGGCTGCGCCCGGGCGGTGATGCGCGGTTAAACGAAAGCAGACGCGGCACCCGAATAAGGGTGCCGCGTCTGCCTACGCTTTAAGCAACAGCTGCTGAGGGCTTAGAAGCCGCCCATACCGCCCATGCCGCCCATTTCGTCAGCGCCGCCCATAGCGGGGGCCGACTTCTCGGGCTTGTCCGCAACCACAGCTTCGGTGGTCAGGAACAGGCCGGCGATGGAGGCTGCGTTCTGCAGGGCAGAGCGCGTGACCTTTACCGGGTCGTTGATGCCGGCAGCCAGCAGGTCTTCGTACTCGCCGGTTGCTGCGTTCAGGCCGAAGCCCTCGGGCAGGCCGCGGACCTTGTCGACAACTACGCCCGGCTCCATGCCGGCGTTGAAGGCAATCTGCTTCAGCGGAGCGTCGATGGCAACGCGGACGATGTTCGCGCCCGTTGCTTCGTCGCCCTCGAGGGACAGGTTGGCGAAGGCCTTGAGGCCGGCCTGGATGAGGGCCACGCCGCCGCCGGCGACGATGCCTTCTTCCACTGCAGCCTTTGCGTTGCGGACAGCGTCCTCAATGCGGTGCTTGCGTTCCTTCAGCTCAACTTCGGTTGCCGCGCCGGCCTTGATGACTGCAACGCCGCCGGCCAGCTTGGCCAGGCGCTCCTGCAGCTTCTCGCGGTCGTAGTCGGAATCGGAGTTCTCGATCTCGGCACGGATCTGGTTGACGCGGCCGGCGATCTCTTCGGCGTCGCCTGCGCCTTCCACGATGGTGGTTTCATCCTTGGTGACAACAACCTTGCGGGCCTTGCCCAACAGGTCCAGCGTGGCGTTCTCGAGCTTCAGGCCAACTTCTTCAGCAATGACCTGGCCGCCGGTGAGGATGGCGATGTCGGCCAGCTGTGCCTTGCGGCGGTCACCGAAGCCCGGTGCCTTGACGGCGACGGACTTGAAGGTGCCGCGGATCTTGTTGACAACCAGGGTTGCCAGGGCTTCGCCTTCAACGTCTTCGGCGATGATCAGCAGCGGCTTACCGGACTGCATGACCTTCTCGAGGACGGCAACGAGGTCCTTGACGTTCGAGATCTTGGAGTTGACGATCAGGATGTACGGATCCTCGAGGACCGTTTCCTGGCGCTCGGCGTCGGTGACGAAGTAACCGGAGATGTAGCCCTTATCGAAGCGCATGCCTTCGGTGAGTTCCAGCTCCAGGCCGAAGGTGTTGGACTCCTCGACCGTGATGACGCCTTCCTTGCCGACCTTGTCCAGCGCTTCGGCGATCAGGTCGCCGATCTGCTGGTCACCGGCGGAGATGGAAGCCGTAGCGGCGATCTGCTCCTTGGTTTCGATCTCCTTGGCGGAAGCAATCAGCTCGGCGGTGACAGCGGCAACAGCCTTCTCGATGCCGCGCTTCAGGCTCAGCGGGTCGGCGCCGGCGGCAACGTTGCGCAGGCCTTCCCTGACCAGTGCCTGGGCGAGAACGGTTGCCGTGGTGGTGCCGTCACCGGCAACATCGTCAGTCTTCTTGGCAACTTCCTTGACCAGCTCGGCGCCGATCTTCTCGTAGGGATCGTCCAGCTCGATCTCCTTGGCGATGGAAACGCCGTCATTGGTGATCGTGGGGGCGCCCCACTTCTTTTCGAGGACCACGTTGCGGCCACGCGGGCCGAGGGTCACCTTGACGGCGTCGGCGAGGATGTTCAACCCGCGCTCGAGGCCGCGGCGTGCCTCTTCTTCAAATGCAATGATCTTGGCCATAACGGCTATCGTCCTTCCGGAACAGTCATGCTTGGAGCAAAATGTTGCATTCCTGGCTGGAGTGCCCGCGACGGACGGTCCGGCTCGCGCGATCTCTTTACGCGCTCCCCGTTCCTCACCCCAGTGGGTTGCTTGTCCACTCAACACCGTCGGACATTTAGCAGTCATCCGGCAAGAGTGCTAAGTCAATAATTAGCACTCCCACACACTGAGTGCAAGCGATCACGCCGACATGATGCCGGGTTCACAGGGAACCGGCGGACCGCCGGCACGGGATGCAAAAGCAGCGGCGGAGCCGAGGCTCCGCCGCTGCCGATCCCGTCCCCAAGCCGGGAAGATGTACTTCAGAGTGGTTTACAGTGCCCGGACTTCCTCGGCCTGCGGCCCCTTCTGACCCTCGCCGATTTCGAACTCCACCCGCTGGCCTTCTTCCAGAGTCCGGTAACCCGATGCCTGGATGGCCGACCAGTGGACGAACACATCCGTTTCCGCCTCGTCGAGGGTAATAAAGCCGTACCCTTTTTCACCGTTAAACCACTTGACGATCCCCTGCGCCATGATGCTTCTCCAACCTAGATTCCAGATGCCGCCCTCCGGCGGCATGCTTGGACGCCGGAGGCGCCGGATCCGGCGCCTCTGTCGGTTCCCAAGGGAGGCCGAGGTCAGCGGCGCAAACCGGCTGGCATCACTCTAACCACGGTGATCCGGATCACCTATGCAGGGGTCAATAACGTTATGGTCTTTTTACCGCCCGGCCCGACTTACTCGACTTACTGGTATCCGGGACCCAGGACCACGGTGACGCTGGTGAAGCCGGGCGTTTCCAGAACCGGGATCCCCAGCTGAGCGCCGACTGCCTGTGCATTCGCTGCCAGCTCCGGTGCGCTGTAGTAGACGCCGGATCCCTGCTGGGGTGCGCCGGTCCAGTTGGCCACCGCGCCCACGGACCATCCTGCAGCTGACATCCGGCCGGAAACTCCGGCGCCGAGGCCGGTGACGCCGCTGGCGTTGAAGACCGCCACCGGCTGCGTGGGATCGATCGCCGGTACCGTCGGCGTAGGCGTCGGGCTCGGCGTCTGCGTCGGGGCGGAGGCAGCGGTCGGGCTCGGCGATGCCTCCGCCTCGTCCTCGTCAGTGTTCGAAGTTGGCGTAGCGGTGGCAGACGCTGCAGCGGTGGCGGTGGCGGATGCGGAAGCGGAAGCGGGCGCACCGGCCGCGGGGGACTGATCGCCGGAGCCGGCGCCGATACCCAGGCGCGGCAGGACAAAATAGGCTGCCAGGCCAATCAGCAGCGCGAGAACACCCACGGTGATCAGCAGCCCCAGCCCGGTCGAACGCGAGGGGATGAGGCGTTCGCGGTGTACGCCCTGCCGCACCGAGGATTCGGGGACCTTGTCGAACTCGTCCCGGGGATATTGGCTCATAGTGGCGTTTCAATCCTTGTTCTGGTGGCACCGCATCCTAGGCTGCCAACGTTGGTGGGAACCGGCGCTATAGTCCGGTGCCCAGCCGGCGGGCGGTACGGGCACGCTGGCGGGTCGTACGTAGTCTACGCAACCGCTTGACCAGCATCGGATCATGCGCGAGGGCTTCCTCGGTATCGATCAGGGCGTTCAGGACCTGGTAGTACCTCGTGGCCGACATCCCGAACAGGTCCTTGATGGCCTGCTCCTTGGCACCCGCATACTTCCACCACGCCCGCTCCAACGCGAGCATCTGCTGTTCCTGGACGCCCAGCGGGCTTTCCGGATCCACTGCGTCATCGAGGGAGAACCGCTCGGCTTCGGTCGATTCCGCCACATTCACTCCCAAAAGATTCCCGTATATATGTACCGCCCATGCTAATTGGGAATAACAGGGTTGTCATTTGGGCCAGGGACCGTGGAAGACACCGCAATCGGAGCGGTGACAAAATGGTCCAGTGACCACTGATGAACCCCTGCTCTTTTCCTACACCGGCGAGCCTGCACCAAAGACCCCCTTCCCTTTCGCCGCCCCCACCCGACTCGAGGACCTCATGGCCCCCGACTGGGCGCAGGTCATGGCGCCGGCCAGGACGCGCCTTGAGGAAATTGCCGCCGAGCTGGAGGCGGAGCGACGCGCCGGGCAGCATATCCTGCCCGCACCCGAAAACATCCTGCGGGCCTTCCAGCGTCCGCTGGCCAGTGCCCGGGTGCTGATCGTCGGCCAGGATCCTTATCCCACCCCCGGGCATGCTGTGGGGCTGTCGTTCTCCGTAGGCAAGGGCGTCCGCCCGCTTCCCCGCAGCCTGAACAACATCTTCACCGAACTGAAGGCTGACCTGGGAATTGGTCCATCCCCCTCCGGGGACCTCAGTGCCTGGGCAGACCAGGGGGTGGTCCTGCTGAACCGTGTGCTGACGGTGCGTGCCGGCGAGGCCGGCTCACACCGGAAACGCGGGTGGGAGGAAGTCACCGAACTTGCCGTCCGCGCGTTGGCGTCCCGCCGTCGTCCCGACGGCACACAAGTTCCCCTGGTAGCCATCCTGTGGGGCCGCGATGCCCAGGGCATTGTCCCGTTTCTCGGCGGTGCGCCCACGGTCGAATCCGCGCATCCGAGCCCCCTCTCAGCTTCGCGCGGGTTCTTCGGTTCCCGCCCGTTCAGCCGTGCCAATGAGCTGCTGGTACAGCAGGGCGCGGAGCCGGTGGACTGGCATCTTGGCGCTGTACGGTAGTAAACAGGTCCTTCCCTAGGAGACACCCCATGCCAGAATCAATGACTCCACCGCGCCCGCCGGAGCCCGACGCTCCTGCTCCGCGGCGGCAGCGCCCGCTGCTGACCCTCGAGGTTCTCCGCCGGGAGCAGGTCAGCGCACATATGGTCCGCGTGGTTGCCGGCGGCCCCGGGTTTGACCGGTTCCAGCCCAACAGCTGCGCCGATGCCTACTGCAAAATCTGGTTCGGCCCACAGGGACGGCCGATCGACGGCACGGAGGACCTGGACACCATCCGGTCCCGCAGCGAACGCGAGCACTGGCCGGTGTCCCGCACCTACACCATCCGCGACGTGGATCTGCAGGCCCGGGAGATCAGCATCGACTTCGTAGTCCACGGCGACGAAGGACTGGCCGGGCCGTGGGCCGCCTCCGCACAGCCGGGTGAACCGTTGACCTTTTCCGGCCCCGGCGGAGCATTCAATCCCGACCCCGATGCCGACTGGTACCTGCTGGCTGCCGATGAATCCGCCCTGCCCGCGGTGGCCACCGTGCTTCGCGCCCTGCCGCAGGACGCCGTCGGGCAGGCGTTTATCGAAGTGGCCGGTCCCGAGGACCGGCAGCCGGTTCCCAAACCGGACGGGGTGGAGCTGACCTGGCTGTTCCGCGGTGACACTCCCGCCGGCCGGAGCCGGCTGCTGACCGAGGCGGTCGCTACCGCGTCCTGGCGGGACGGGGCAGTGCAGGTCTTTGCCCATGGTGAGCGGGAAGTGATGAAGTCCCTGCGGGACGTCCTGTTCAGCCACCGCGGGCTGGACCGCCGGCAGGTGTCCCTCTCCGGCTACTGGGCTGCCGGACGCACAGAGGAAGTCTTCCAGGCCGAGAAACGCACCCCGGTAGGGAAGATTCTCTAGCCGAACACGAAAAAGGCCCGGACCGCTGCAGCGGTCCGGGCCTTTTTCGGTTCCAGCTAGCGCCGGCGGTTGCGGCGGTCGTTGCCGTTGAGGTTGCGGGTGAAGGGACGGCCCAGGTTGTCGCCCAGCACCACGCCGCCGGAAATGGCCAGGATGACGGTCAGGGCATCGAAGAGTCCCACCACGCCCTGGTACATCTCGTCGGTGCCGATGCTCAGGCCGTACATGGACCGGAAGATCGCCAGCCCGGGGAACAGGAACAGAATGGCCGGCACGGCGACGATCAGCTGCGGGGCGCCCATCCGCAGGGCCACGATGCGGGCCACCATGCCGATGAAGATGGCGGACACCGCCGGAGTCAGCCGCGGTCCCATGCCGCCTGCTTCCGCCCCCTGGTAGACCAGGAACCCTGCCACGCCGATCAAGACCGTGGGCAGCACCAGCTGCCGCGGGGACTGTTCGACAACGCAGATGGCACCCAGCGCAATGGCCAGCAGCAGCAGCGTCACCGCGAAGGAATACTGGGACGACGCCACGTCGGTGACGTTCAGCTGGCCCATGCCCATCAACGCGCCCATCACGAGCGCGACGGCGATGCCTGCCACCAGGGCGCCGAAGGTCAGGAACGCGGACAGGAACCGGCCCGACGCCGTGACCGGGAACCCGTTGATCGCATCCTGCACGGCCGAAACCAGACGGCCGGTGGGCAGCATGACCAGGATGCCGCCGGCCACGACAATGCCGGGCGAAATCGGCACTTCCATGGACCAGAAAAGCATGGCCATGGCGGTGACCACAAAGCCGCTGGCCGCCGTGGTGAAGAAGTCCGGAACCCGCCACTTGCCCAGCACGCGCTGGAGGAGGCTGACCATCACCGTGCCGGCAAAGCCCACCAGTGAGGCCAGCGGACCCCCGCCGATGAACCCGACAATGGCTGCGGCAAAGACGCCCGCGGACACCGTGACGGCCCAGCGCGGAAACGGCTTGGGCTGCTGGGTGATTTCATTGAGCCGGTTGGCGGCCTCGGCGCGGGAGAGCCCGCCGTCGATGATGTCGGTAACCAGCTGGTGGACCAGGCCGAGCCCGGCGTAGTTGTTCGTCCAGGAACGCACCACGCGCATCACCGTGATGGGCGTCTGGTCCTTCGGAGAATAGTTCAGCAGGACCGACTGGTTCGTGATGTCCACTTCGATGCTTTCCAGCCCGAACGCCGCGGTCACCGCGATGATGGCGGTTTCCACTTCCAGGGCACCGGCACCGTAGCGGAACATCGTCTCGGCCATGCCGAGGGCGAGGTCCAGCGTTTTCCGGGCACTGGCATCCGGCCCGCCGCTGCGCACCAGCGGGTTGGCGTAGGGGCTGCCTGCCAGCCGCTCCACAATGGACATGGCCTGGGTGGGCGGGCTCTCGCCCTGGACCAGTTTGCGCAGCATCCGCCGCGCTGCCGCGGAGGAACGGTCGGGGCGGATGGAAGAGGAGCCCAGCGGCGCGGTCCCCGGCGGCACGCTCTTGCGCGTGCGTGCGGGGCGCTTCTCACGCGGGTCTGCGGTGGTGCGGATACGGCTTGTCTGGGGCCGAAGCTGCTTGGACCCCGCCGGCTGAACCACCGAAGTGGTGGGGGGCGGGGGTTTGGGCCGGGTGCTGCGGAGCGCGGCAGTAGGCATGCCCATACCCGCGGGCGGCTGCCCCGGCCCTTTCGACGGCGGAACCGGGGCCTTGGCGCCGGGGCGCAGGGACCGCGCGGCCGCACCCTGCCCCTGCCGGGTCGCTTTGCCGGGTTTTCCCTTCTGCGCAGAGGAACCGCCCGCCTGCGGGCTCGCGGTCTGCGGGTTCCCTGACTTCTCTTTCCCGGGCTGCGGGTTCCCGGGCTGCGGGCTCGCGGGCTGCGGGCTCGCGGGCTGCGCTTTGCCGGTCTGGGCCCGCCGGCCGGACGGCACGCTGATCAGAGGAATGGGCCCGGCGACCGGGTCCGGATTCGGTGCCGAATCCCGATTCGATCCGGGCTTGTGCCCACCCGGATCGGAGGTGTTCTCCAAGGACTAGCCTTTCGCCTGTTCCGGGCCCTGCCCGGGTTATTGCCTGGTGTAACTGCTGCTTAGTAGAACGGCTGCTGGTGGCGGCGCCAGTAAATCTGGCGTGCCACGCGTTCGCCGATGGTGTTCCAGATCCGGTAGCGGATCGGATCCACCACGAAGTCATAGCAGCCAACGAAATCAGTGACCGTCTTGGAGAAACTGGTCTTGAACAGGCCCAGCCCGTGGTGCGGGTGGCTCTTGTCCTTGAGCTGGCTGCTCGGCGGTGTGCCGCAGAAGTCGTACTCGACAATGCCGCACTCCTTCTTGAGCTCGGTGATCGCGGTCCACTGGACCAGATGCGAATCCCCGTACTGGGACCGCCGGGGCTTGGAGCCGCCGTCCTTGTAGGTGCCCTTGTTTCCGTAGGCAATCACGAAGGCGCCCACGGTGGGTTCGCCGTCCTCGAATGCGAAGTAGAAACGGCCCTGCCCGGCAGCTACGAAGTTGGACCAGAACCGGTGGTAGTACTCGTAGGAACGCAGCCGCGCCGCGGAACGGTCCTCAATGTGGGCCATCAGGCGGTACATGGTCCGCATGTTTTCTTCGGTCGGCTCGACGCGGCGGACATCCGCACCCTCGCGGATGGCCCGGCGGACGGCATTGCGGCCGCGGGAGGAGAGGTTCTTGAGCAGCTGTTCCTCGTCCGGCGTGGTGTCCAGCAGGGCCGTTGAGTCATTAGGCTGCAGGTTGAACGTCTTGATGAAGCCGGCGCCGGTGAACAGGGCCTGGACCTCTTCGCTGTCAACGATGTCCGGCTCGACCTTGATGGCGAAGACCTTGCGGCGGGTCTGCTTGATGAACCGGGTGAGCGCGTTCACCACCAGCGGCACGTCTTCGGGGGCGGCGACGTCGGGCCCCTTGATCAGGTACCAAAGGCTGCCGAGTGCCGGAACCTTCTTCTCGATCGCCAGCGTGTACGTCGTGTAGTCGGGTCCGGTGAAGGCCAGGTACACGGGATTCCAGCCGTGGTGGGACTTCACTTCCGCGAAGGATGCAGACTGGAGGACGTTGCCGCCGCCGGGATTGGCCAGCACGTGCTTGTCCCAGTTGGCGATCTCCTCGGCAGTGGCCAGGCGTGCACTAAAATCTCGCAAAATACCTCAACTAATGGTTTGTTCACTGCATCGTTCTCAGCGCGTCGCTTGCAACGCACCGGCCCGCCGTGGATACGGCCGTCGAACCGGGTCCCAGTCTATCCGTTGCACCACCGCGGGACCGAACCCTCAGGCGGAAGCGGGAAGGAACCAGCGCACCCGCGGTTCCTCCTCGGCCAGGTCCCAGGCATGCTGGATGATCTGGCGGTCCTCCCCCGTGGTGCGGGTCTGTTCCTGCCGCAGGTATTCGCGCCAGGTCGGTACGTCATAGATCTCCCGGAACTGGTCCTGGTCGGTGACCGAGTGCACCAGCTCCCAGTCGGTGGCGCCGGTGCGCATGCGGGTCAGCCGGACCCTGTGCATGGCGTTCACGAATTCGTCGTTCCGGTCCGGAGGCACCTCATAGGCAATCAGGACGGTCACCGGACCGGCGCCGGGTTGGGGTTCCCCGCCGGACGGAAGATGCAGTTCCGTGCCGGCTACGCTTCGGTCGAGGTGGCCGGTGCCGGGCAGCAGCGGAAGCACCAGGACGCTGGCACCCGAAAGCACCAGGACCCCGGCGGCGAAGGCCAGCGTCGGGGCGTATCCGGCACCGGTGGCACCGGATCCCCAGAACACCGCCCCCACGGCCTGCGAACCGGCGGCGACCATCAGGTAGACGGACAGGCCGCGGGCACGCACCCATGCCGGGAGCGTCAGCTGCATCGCGGCGTTCAGGGTGGAGAAGGTGCAGATCCAGGCGAATCCGGCGGGCACCAGCAGCGCGGCAACTGCTCCCGGAGGCAGGTAGCCGGAGGCGAAGGCCCCGGCGGCAAAGACGACGGCGCTGCCGCCCAGCAGGGCGTTGTCCGGCAGGACCGTCCTCAGCCGCGGCAGGAGCAGGACTCCCAGCACGGCACCGAGGCCCAGGGCTCCGAGCAGCAGCCCGTAGCCTGCCGATCCGAGGCGCAGATGTCCGTTGACGGCAACGGGCAGCAGGGCATAGACGGCGCTGGCCGGGAAGATGAACAACCCGGACCGCAGCAGGATACGCCGGATGCGTGGGGCGGCGCGGATGTAGCGGATGCCGGCGGCGAGCGCCTCGCCCACATGTTCCCGTTCCGCCGGATCCTGCCGGGGCGCCCGCCAGCTGTAGATGGCGATGGAGGTACCCACAAAGGACAGCGCGTTGAGGCCGAACACAAAGGCGGGACCGGCAACGGCCACAAGCAGGCCCGCCACGGCGGGACCCACGGCGCGGGCCGTATTCATCGCCACGCTCCCGAGGGCCGCGGCCGCCCGGATTTCGTCGCGGGAGACCAGCTCGGGCGTGATGGCCTGCCAGGCCGGTGAGCTGAGTGCCATGCCGCAGCCGATGAGGAACGTGTACAGCAGCAGCGAATCGGGGTCCAGCAGCCCCAGGGTGGCCACTACCGTCAGCACAGTGGCCGCACCCGCAGCGAAGATATTGGCACCGAGAATCAGCCGACGGCGGTTGAACGCGTCCGCCAGCACCCCGGCGATGAGACCGAGCAGGAGCGACGGCGCCAGGTTCGCCGTCTGCACGAGGGAGACCAGGGCCGGGTTTTCGCTGCTCTCCACGAGGAACCACTGGGCCCCCACGGTCTGCATCCAGGAGCCGATGTTGGAGCCCAGCTGGGCAAGCCACAGGACCAGGAACATCCGCCGGCGCAGCGGCGCCCAGGGTGATTCCATCTGATTCCCTCCGTCAGGGGCTGGCCGGGAAACCTTTCCAGGCGCCGGCAAAACGCTCCCGGGCCGACTGGGCAGAGGCCTGTTCCAGGGCGTGCAGCCGTCCGTAGGTAAAGCCGTTCTCGCCGGCGGCCGACGCCGCTGCCCCCATGCGCCGCAGGTACGCCTGCGTCACCACGCTGTCCTGGTGCTCACCGAGGATTTTCTGCACGTGCTCCGCGGCGTCCACCATTTCCTTCGCTTCCTTCGGCTGCACGGGCGCCCAGACTTCGGCCGCGTAGCGAAGCTGCTTCGCATTCTTGCGGGCCTCATGCAGCGCTTCCGTGTGTTCCTCGCCTGCGAGTTTCCGTGCGGCGCGGACGCGGCGGTGCAGCCGTTTCCGGTCCCGCCGGATGATGCGGGCGGCGGCGGGTCCCGCCGGTTCCTTGGCCGCTTCCGTCCAGGCCGGGCTTTCCACCAGTGCTTCCAGCCCGTCCAACGCCCGAAAGTACCGCGGGGAAGACAGCGCTTTGAGGATGCGGTCGAAGGCCTGCCGGTAATCGTGGAGCAGCTCTTCATCCACGCGCGCGGCCACCGGCCCCATCACCAGGTCTTCGGGTTCGGCGGCAATCAGCTCCCTCAGCCGGTGCCGCATCACCTGCGCATCGCGGGCTTCCCCGAGGACCCGGGCAAGCCAGCGCAGCTCCGCCCGCAGGGAACGCCCCGGCTCCGGCTCCATGGTGCTGCGGTAGCTGGAGAGGGCCGAACGCAGCCGCCGGGTGGCCACCCTCATTTTGTGGATCCCGTCGGCATCCCCCCGGCGCACCCGCGGATCGTGGCGCAGCAGTTCTTCGAACTGGCCGCGCAGGTAGTGCAGCAGCAGCAGTGCCAACGGGCTTCCCGCGTCCAGGGGATCGGCGGCAGAGTTGTCCGTTGTCGTACCCGCCGGATACTCCCCGCGTTCCCCGCCCGCTTGCGCGTCCCCCGGTACGGCACCGGAGGTACGGAACATCGCTTCGGCGTCCCGGGCCAGGACGGCATCGGCGGCTTCGATGATCCAGGCCCGGCGGTTTGTGCCGGGCCTGCCCTCGCCGGTGTCGTCTGCGTGTGTGCTTTCGTCCCGGACGCGGGCGAGGACTGTAGCCGCACCGTCCAGCAGCTCGTACTCCAGATAGCGGGTGGCCAGGGTCTGCACCGGCACCAGTTCACGGTCCCGGACCACCGCCCGCACGTCCTCCAGCAGTTCCGGAGGAATCCCGCCGGCATGCTCGCTGAGAACAGCTGTACCGGGTTCCAGTGCCGGTGCGCTGCGCTCCCAGCGGGGACCGTCGTCGTCCGTGATCCGGGTGAGGCTGAACCCGCGCCGGCTCAGCGACCGGTCCGGGGTGTCATACCGCACCTCGGTGCGGTGGCCTTCCCGGGGCTGTGCCACCTTCGCGATCCCCGCCAGCTCATGGAGCGGCGGCAGCACCTGTGCTTCGTCAACGGAAAAACGGCTTGCGGTACCTGTTCCGGCGGCCATATGCGCCAGTATAGGACCGCAACGGCTGCTGCCGGGAGTCCCTGGGCCCCGTGCCTACCGAAGCCGGTGCGCGTCCCGGTAGCATCGCCGTAAAGGATCGGCACTGCGGCAGCGGAGGCCAGCGAATGAACTCGATGACATACGCCAAGCTCGGCAGGTCAGGGGCAACCGTTTCGGTCATTGGGCTGGGCTGCCTCGGGTTCGGCGACCCGGACCGGGGTGCGCACGGATGGACCATCCGTGCGGATGAGGCCAAATCACTGCTGCGGCACGCCGTGGAGCTGGGCATCAATTTCTTCGACACCGCCAATGTGTATTCCGCCGGCCACAGCGAGGAAATCCTGGGCGCGGCCGTGGCGGAATACTGCCGGCGGGACGAGGTGGTGATCGCCAGCAAGGTCCACGGCGAAATGGGTCCGGGGCCCAATGGCTGGGGACTGTCCCGCAAGCACATCCTGTGGCAGGTGGAGCAGAGCCTGCGGCGGCTGGGGACGGACTACATCGACCTGTACCAGGTGCACCGCTGGGACGGCACCACGCCGCTGGAAGAGACGCTGGAGACCCTGGACCAGCTGGTCCGGGACGGCAAGGTCAGGTACCTCGGCGCGTCAAGCATGCACACGTGGCAGTTCGCCAAGGCCCTGTTCCTGCAGGAACAGCACGGCTGGGCGCAGTTCGTCACGATGCAGGACCACTACAACCTCCTCTATCGGGAAGAGGAAAGGGAGATGTACCCGTTCTGCGCGGACCGGGGCATCGGGGCGCTGCCCTATTCACCGCTCGCCCGCGGACGCCTGGCCCGTCCCTGGGGCGCAAGGACGGCCCGGCAGGACTACGACGCGCAGGGCCATGAACTCTACCGGGGCAACGAAGACGTGGACCGCAGCATCATCGATGCGGTGGGAAACGTGGCCGAGGGGCTCGGCGCCACCCGCGCCCAGATCGCCCTCGCCTGGGTGCTGGCCAACCCGGTGGTCGCCGCCCCGCTGATCGGCGCCACCGCCGCCTCCCATCTGGATGACAACGTCGCGGCCCTGGACATCCAGCTCACCGAAGAGGAATTCAATACGCTCGAGGAGTTCTACCGCCCCCGGCCCGTGGCCGGGTTCTGAACGGCTGTACCGCGCCACGCCCGCTGTTGCGCAGTTCCCGGCCGGCAGACCATGCTTGGGTTGTTATGGTTCCACAGCGGTTCCGTGCGCTGACTCCTGCCCGTATACAGAAAGTCGCTTAGATACCCATGCTGTCCCTGGTCTTGTGGCTTGTTCAACTCATACTGGCGTTGCTTTTTGCCGGAGTCGGTTTTATGAAAATTGTCCAGAACCATGCGCGCCTCACAGAAAATCTGCGCTGGCCCGAGGATTTCCCGGCGGGCACCGTGAAGCTGATCGGTGTCCTCGAAGTCCTGGGCGCCGTGGGACTGATCGTTCCGCAGGCCACCGGCATCCTGCCCGTACTGACTCCGCTGGCTGCGTCGGCGCTGACCGTGCTGATGGCCCTCGCCGTGCTGGTCCATGTACGGCGCGGCGAACGCAACCGGATTGCCCTGAATGTCATCCTGCTGGTGCTTTCCCTGGTGGTGGCGCTGGGACGGTTTGGCGTCTTCGGGTGAACGCCGCACCCAGACAAGGCTCCGGCCCGCCGTCGCTCGGTGCCGCCGTCGCAGGTCTCTACGCGCTACTGCCTTCGGAGTTCACGGCGGCCCGCAACACCCTGGCCGCGGAGGCCGGGAAGGCCGGCGACAAGGAGCTGGCCAAGCGGATCAAGGCACTCCCGAAGCCTTCGACGGCGGCGTGGCTCGTTAATCTGCTGGCGGACCGGCGGCGGGAAGACCTGGACCAGGTGCTGGAGCTGGGGGCGGCGCTGCGCGAGGCCCAGGAGGACCTCGATCAGAAACAGCTGCGCCGGCTGAGCACCGAACGCCAGCGGCTGCTGCGCGCGATTGTCCGGGAAGCCCGGGACCTGGCTGCCGAGCTGGACCATCCGGTGAGCGAATCGCTGGCGGCCGAGGCCGAACAGACCCTCTGGGCCGCGATGACCGATCCCTCGGCAGCTGATGCCGTTGCCAGCGGCCAGCTGCTCCGTTCCCTCGCGGCAAGCGGGTGGGAAGAAGTGGACCTGGACGGCGCGGTGGCCGACCCGGAGTCGGTGCCGCACGGCGCCGGAAGCGGGGCGGGTTCCCGCCATGCGTCCGGCGGGGCCCGGGCGCCGAAGGACAAAAGCGGGACAGCGGACACTGCCGCGGTACGACGGCGGCAGGCCGAGGCCCGCCGGGCGGTCCGGAAGGCGCAGGCCGAGCTGGAGGAAGCGGCCGACGGCGAGCAGCAGGCACAGGAAGCGCTCGACGCCGCCCAGCGGGACGTGGACGAATCCGCCGGCCGCCGGGACGAGCTCACGGATGAGATCGACGAGCTGCGGGAGCGGATCCGGCAGCTGGAGCGGGAGGTCGCCGCCGTGGACCGGCGCTCCGGGAAGCTGGAACGCGAGCGGGACAACGCCCGGCGCATCGCCCGTTCCGCCCGCCGGACGGCGGAGAAGGCCCGGCAGAAGCTCGCGGACGCCCAGGATGCGGCAGACGAGGGGACCTAGGGCAGGCAGGTCTTAGGGCCGGCGCGACCTAGGGCCGTGCAGCCGCTTCGGTGCCGGCTGCGGACAGCTGCTGGAGCATGGAGAACCGGCTGCGGATGCGCGCCAGATCCGTGGGGTGCGCGATCCCTGGGAACACGCCGTCGTAATCCGGCAGCCCGATGATGTCCAGGCGGCACCCGGCGTCGTACAGCACATCCACGACGTTGCCGAAGCGCTGCCAGCCGTAGGGATTGGACCCGGCGGTCGGGGGCACGCCGCTGATCACCCAGTGCCGGTGCGTCTGCGCCAGGTGCAGGTAGTCCGAGGTGGCCGACTCCGCGTGGCACAGATCCTCGAAGTCGAACCACAGCTGTGTACCGTCCGCCCGCAGCGCCCGCAGCGTTCGGGTCCCCGGGGTCAGCGGAACCGCTTCTTCCGGACGGGGCGGGAGGAGCCCGGCGGAGGCCAGCAGTCCGGCGTCGTTGCTGCGCAGGTGGTGCCCGGCGGCGAAACCTGCGGCGTGGCGGGGCCGGGCCACGGTGCGGTAGTCCACGTCCCCGTCCAGTTCCCTCACCTGCAGGTGTCCGGTGATCAGGGCAATCCCGGGTTCAAACAGATGGTGGAACATTTCATCCGGGAGCAGCTCCTGAGGCGCGTAGTTGGACGTGGCCACCAGAACAATTCCGCGGTCCAGCACGGTGCGCAGCAGGCGGGTGATGAACGCTGCGTCGGCCGGGTCGTTGACGTGGAATTCGTCGAAGCACAGCAGCCTGACCGAGCCCAGCATCCGGTCCAGGGCTGCGGCGAAGGCGGAATCCTGCCGGTAGCCGGGGTTGCCGTAGCCGGCGAAGACCAGCGCGTGCAGTTCCCGGAAGAAGTCGTGGAAATGGAGCCGGCGCTTGTCCGGGATGTCCACGGAATCAAACAGCGTATCCAGCAGCCAGGTCTTGCCGCGCCCCGGCGGCCCCCACAGGTAGACGGAGGAGCGGTCCGGCGCCGGCTTCGGCGAACGGGCCGCCTCGGCAGCCCGGGCCAGCGCCGGCAGGACGGCGAGCTGGGATGCATCCAGGTCCAGGCCCTGTCCGCCGGCTGCGAGGAGGAATTCGTCGGCGGCGTCTGGTGCCTGGGCTGCGGTCATCCTTCCGTTCTACCCAACCGGACAGCGCAGACCAAACCCGTCAAATAGGGTAAGGAAATTCGCGCTAATTATTCCCGTGAGGCGGTGGTACGTTCGAACCCAGGCACGGAACGAAGGACCACCTTTTGGGAGGAACCATGACCGATCATGTTGCCCATGTGCAGGACTGCACGGTGTCCAGCTGCGACTTCAACCATGAGGGCTGCACCGCCTATGCCATCACCGTCGGCGGCACGCCCGAGCATGCCAGCTGCGCCACGTTCATCGACACATCTGCCACCGGCGGCCTGCCGAAAGTCCTCGCCCAGGTGGGGGCCTGCCAGCGCAACGAGTGCCGGTTCAACAACCACCTCATGTGCGACGCGCATGACGTGCGGGTGGGGCCCGGTGCGGAACTGGCTGACTGCCTCACGTACCAGCCCCGCTGACCGGTGGCCTCAGTCCTTCTGACCTGGAATGTTGACCTGCCGGATCCCTGGCCGGGCGGCTACGGCCCTGCCCTGAGCGCCGTCGCCGACGGCGGAACCGTCCGTCGGAGTGTCCCGCTGTCCGGTCCGCGCCCGGCTGCCGGAACCGAAGTCTGGCTGGTGCTGCGCGGCAGCAGCGGGCGGGGGCCGCGGGGGCTGGCGGGACACGGCGTCGTCGTTCCTTCCGGAAGCTGGCACGACGCCGACACCGTCGCCGTCGATTTCGACCGGCTGCTGCCGCTGGGCGAACAGGTGCCGGAATCCCTCCTCGAGGAACATCTGCCGCGCCTGCCCCGGAGCGGGGACGCGGTTTCCGTTCCTGCCGCCTCTGTTCCCGCCCTGCGGCGGCTGTGGTCCGGGTTCCTCGGCGCCGGACCGGATCCGGTAAGTCCGGTTCCGGGCACGCTTGCTGCCGCGGCGCTGGGCCAGCAGCAGGTCAATACCTTTGAGCACGACGCCGATGCCCGGCGGCTCTGCCTGGCTTTCCACGGCACCTGCTGCGCGGCCTGCGGGCTGGTCCCCGCCCAGCGGTACGGCCCGGGGACCGACTCGCTGATGCAGGTGCATCATCTGGTGCCCGGCACGGACCTGGCCGTCGACTACGTGCTGGATCCGGTGTCCGATCTGGTGCCGCTGTGTCCCACCTGCCATGCGGTGGCGCACACCCGGGTTCCGGTCCCCTACTCCCCCGCGGAGGTGCGCGGCCTGCTCGCGTCGGCCCCGGATGCAGCGGGGCGCAAGGGGCCGGCCGGGTCGGGGGCCGCCGTCGTCGTCGGGTCCATGGTGAGCCCGGAGCAGCAGCAGGCACTCGACGACGCCGCCCGGCTGCGCGGACTTCGCTAGACTCGGAACTCCCATGAGCATTCCAGCGAGCACTTCCAAATCCGTCCGGGTGGACGCCTGGCTGTGGGCTGTCCGCGCCTATAAAACCCGGTCCGCTGCTACCGCTGCCTGCCGCGCCGGCCATGTCCGCTTGAACGGCAATCCGGCCAAGGCGGCACAGCCGGTCCAGCCCGGGGACACCGTCCGGATCCGGCAGCCCGGCTTCGAACGGATCCTCGAGGTCCGGCAACTTATCAATAAGCGGGTAGGTGCCGAGGCGGCGTCGCACTGCTTTATTGACTCCACGCCCGCACGCCCGGCGGCTCCGGCACTGGGCATTCCGGTCCGGGACCGGGGCGCCGGCCGCCCCACGAAGAAGGACCGCCGCGAACTGGACCGCCTGCGCGGAAGCTAGGCCTCCGCGCAGCCGATTTCCCCGGCTCAGAGGTTTGCCGGCTCCGGCAGGCTGGTTCCCGTCTCCACGAACCGCTGGTGGAAGGACAGGGACTCGTTCAGGAGATGCGGGGTGTGCTTGCCGAGGCTGTCCCGGCTGGCGCGGTCGAAGTAATCCTGCAGCAGCGGCTGGAAGTCCGGGTGGGCGCACTTCTCGATGATGGCGCGGGCACGCTGCTTGGGTGAGAGTCCGCGCAGATCGGCCAGGCCCCGCTCGGTGATGATGAGCATGGTGTCATGTTCGGTGTGGTCCACGTGGGCAGCCATGGGGACGATACCGGAGATTTTGCCGCCCTTGGCGGTGCTCGGGGACATAAAAGCGGAGAGGAAGCCGTTGCGGGCGAAGTCGCCCGAGCCGCCGATGCCGTTCATCATGGCCGTGCCGGCGACATGGGTGGAGTTTACGTTGCCGTAGATGTCCGCTTCGATCATGCCGTTCATGGCGATGCAGCCCAGCCGGCGGATCAGTTCCGGGTGGTTGGAGATTTCCTGGGTCCGCAGGATGATGCGTTTGCGGTAGAAGTCGATGTTGGAGTTGAATTCCTCGATGCCTGCCGGGCTGAGCGAGAACGACGTCGCGGAAGCCACCCGGATCACGCCGTCGCGGATCAGGTGCAGCATCCCGTCCTGGATCACCTCGGTGTACGCGGTCAGTCCGGTGTACCCGGCGGTGGAGAGCCCTGCGAGGACGGCGTTGGCGATGTTGCCGACCCCGGACTGCAGGGGAAGGAGCTTGTCGGTCAGCCGTCCGGCCTTGATTTCGGCGTCGAAGAAGTCCAGCAGGTGCCCGGCGATCTGCTGGGAGGTTTCATCCGGGGCGGCGAAGGGCGTCATCCGGTCCGGGGCGTCGGTTTCAACCACGGCTATGACCTTTTCCGGGTCCAGGCGCAGGTAGGGCTCGCCGATCCGGTCATCCGGATTCACCAGCATGATGGGTTTGCGGTGCGGGGGCAGCGCGGTGCCGTAGTAGACGTCGTGCATGCCGTCCATGGCTTCGGGCTGCTGGCGGTTCACCTCGATGATGACCTTATCCGCCTGCTCCAGCCAGGTCTTGTTGTTGCCCACCGATGAGGACGGAATGAGGCTGCCGTCCTCGTTGATGCCAACCACCTCGATCACGGCCAGGTCAACGTGCCCGTAGAACCCGAACCAGGTGTACTGGGCCACGTGCCCCAGGTGGATGTCGATGTACTCGAGTTCGCCGTCATTGATCCGCTTCCGCAGCGTGGGATCGGACTGGTAGGGCAGGCGCAGTTCCATGCCGCCGGCTTTGGCCAGCACGCCGTCGAGCTCGGGAGCCGTGGAGGCTCCGGTGAGGACCTTGATCTGGAATTCTTCGCCCTTGGCGTGTGCCGCTTCCATCTGGGCGGCGAGCGCCTGTGGAACGGCCTTGGGGTAGCCGGCTCCGGTAAAGCCGCTCATGGCCACCGTCATTCCCGGTCGAATCAGGGCCGCTGCCTGCTCGGCGGTCATAACGAGTTTCTGGAGTCCGGGATGGGAAATGCGACGGTGCATGGTGGAGCCTTTCGAAGAACGAGATCAAATTCACCCTATCGCCCTGTGAGCCGTGCCTCATAGTTGGGTGTCGGGGCACACGGATTTTGATCGTGCCTAAGATGGTGCCCAAGTGCGCCGCCGGCCGTGCCCGGCGGGATACCCCTCGGGAGGAAGCCTGCCATGTCGAAACCCGTCACACCCGCCCAGATGTAGCCATGCCGGACCGCCCGCAACGTATTGCCACCACCGCTGCCACCGGCAGGGGCGGCGCGGAAAAGCGTCCTGCCGCCCTGCTGCTGCTGGCAACCATTCTGGCGGTGCTCTGGGCCAATGCACCGTTTGCCGCCTCCTACGAGGAGTTCTGGGAATCCACCGTTGAGGTGCGTGCAGGCAGCATGGATCTGGAGCTGACCGCCCGGGAGCTGGTCAACGACGCACTCATGGCCGTGTTCTTCTTCGTTGTGGGACTTGAGGTGCGGCGGGAGTTTGCCCTCGGGGAGTTGACTAACCGGTCCCGGGCGGTGATTCCGGTGGTCGCCGCGGCTGCGGGAATTGCCGTGCCCGCCGTGGTCTTTCTGCTGTTCACTGCCGGCACGGAGGAGGCGGGTGCGTGGGGCGTGGTCATCTCCACCGACACCGCGTTCCTGCTGGGTGCGCTGGCCGTCGCGGGACCTCGGGTTCCCGGCAGGCTGCGGATCTTCCTGCTGACCCTCGCGGTGGTCGACGACGTTGCCGCGCTCAGCATCATTGCCCTGGTCTATACCGACCAGCTGGAACCCGTGCCGTTGCTGCTGGCCTTCGCCGGGCTGGCTGCCGTGGCACTGACCCGGTATCTGCCGTACGGACGCGGCGGCGTGTACGCGGTGCTGGCGGTGCTGGTCTGGCTGGCCTTCTACGCCTCGGGCGTGCACCCGACCCTGGCCGGCGTCGGCATTGCCCTGCTGGTGCCCGTGTTTCCGCCCGCCCGGAGGGACGTGGAGGATGCGCTGGAGCAGACCCGTGTCTTCCGCCAGTCCCCCAATTCCCGGTATGCCCGGGCGGCGGTGCATAGCGTGCGCGAGTCCATTTCCATCAATGACCGGCTGCACAGCGCCTATACCCCGTACGTGGATTACCTGATTCTGCCGGTATTCGCGTTGGCCAATGCCGGGGTGAAGCTGGACGGAACCACGCTGGACCGCGCCCTCCACTCCTCGCTTGCCTGGGGCATTGTCTGCGGTCTGGTGCTGGGAAAGTTCACCGGGATTTTCGGTGCCGCAGCGGTGCTGCACCGGCTGCGGATCGGCGAGTTCGGTCCCGGACTGACCTTGGGCCGCATTGCCGGCGGAGCTGCCCTGTCCGGCATCGGCTTCACCATCTCCCTGTTCATCATCGGCCTCGCCATCGAAGACCCCGCGGTGCAGAACGAAGCACGGGTGGCGGTCCTGGCCGCGTCGCTGCTGGCGTTCGCTGCAGGATCCATCATCTTCCGGATCGTGGAGCGGCGCCGCCCTGCCGTTCCCGCGGGGGAAGTCCTGGCCCGGCCCGTGGACCCGGCCCGCGACCACGTTGTGGGACCCGCCGACGCCCCGTTGACCCTCGTGGAATACGGGGATTATGAGTGCCCGTTCTGCAGCCGGGCCACGGGAACCATCCTGGAAGTCCGCGAGCATTTCGGCTCCGAGCTGCGCTATGTCTGGCGCCATCTGCCGCTGTCCCGGGTCCATCCCAATGCCGTGGCGGCTGCCGAGGCGGCAGAGGCCGCGGATCGGCAGGGGCGCTTCCGGGACTACAGCGCGCACCTTTTCGAGAACCAGGACAACCTGTCCCCCGAAGACCTGCTGGCCGCGGCCGAAAGCCTGGGCCTGGACATGGAGAGGTTCGAGGCGGACCTGCGCTCGGCAGAGGTCAGCAACCGCGTGCTGGACGATGCGCTGGACGCCGAGTCCATGGACCTGCACGGAACACCCACCTTCTTTATCGGGCACCGCAGGCACCACGGACCCTATGACACCGCGACCCTGATCCGTGCGCTGGAGGCGTCACGGAACGCGGGACGGTAGGGGCGCCGGTACGCTCGGGCGATGAGTACAAACACATTGGTCACCGGCGCAGGCCGGGGCATCGGAGCAGCAATCGCAGCGGCCCTTGCGGAAGCCGGCCACACGGTGGCGGTACACGCCGGGCATGACGCCGAGGCCGCCCGGCGGGTGGCGGAGGCGCTGCCCGGGACCGGGCACGCCGTCGTCGTCGGGGATCTGGCCATCCCGGCCGAGTGCGAGCGGGTCTTCGCCGAGGCCGTGGATCAGCTCGGCGGGCTGGATGTCCTGGTGAACAACGCGGGGATCTTCCGGGCCCAGTCGGCGACGTCGGGGTCCTTCGCTGATTGGCAGGACGCGTGGCGGCAGACCCTGGACCTCAACCTCATGGCGCCGGCGAACCTCTGCCGGCTCATGGCCGAACATCTCCTCCAGCGTCCCGAGGGGCCCGCAGGCGGCCGGATGGTGAACGTGGGATCACGCGGTGCTTACCGCGGCGAACCGGACAACCCCGCCTACGGTGCGAGCAAGGCCGGGCTGCACTCACTTACCCAGTCCCTCGCCGTCGCGCTGGCGCCGCACGGGATCTTCTCGGCCGCCGTCGCGCCCGGGTTCGTGGACACAAGAATGGGACGCCCCGCGCTGGAGGGCGCCAGCGGCGTCGCCATCCGGGCGCAGAGTCCGTTCAACCGGGTGGCGGAACCCGAGGAAGTCGCGGCAACCGTGGCATGGCTCGCCACGGCCGCTCCGGAGTGGGTCAGCGGTACGGTGATCGACGTCAACGGCGCCTCGCACCTGCGCTGACCCACCCGGGACAGCGCCGGTGCGAGGCCTGCTGCGGCTGTCCGTTGCCAGCCGGTCTCCAGTCCCTACGAAGCTATCGCCGGGCGTTTTGCCGCCTCGAGTTCGTCATCCACGAACCGCGGCGCGGCAGCCCGGATACCGGCCCCGACCATCACGACAGTGGAGGCAATCAGGAGCGCCAGCGGCAGGGTCCAGCTGCCGGAGACATCGTGCAGGGTGCCGATCGCGAACGGTCCCGCGGCGGCCAGCAAATAGCCGACCGGCTGGATGAAACCCGAGAGTTGCGCGGTGACCAGCGGTTCCCGGGAACGGGCGGTAATCAGGGCCAGCGCGGTGGTGAAGGCGAACCCGCCCACCCCAAGGAACAGCGCCCAGAGCCACGGCAGTGTGTCCGCTGCCAGCAGCAGCCCGCTGTACCCGGCAGCCATGCACACGCCCAGGCCAACAATATAGGTCCGCAGCCGCGGCGAACGTGCCACCAGAACCGGCATGATCAACCCGCCCGGGATGCCGAGACCGGCAATGATCGCCGCCATCAGCCCGGCATGCGCCTGCTCCAGCCCGGCGTCGCGGTAGATCTGCGCGGCCCAGCCGAACTGGACGTAGGCGTGCATGGACTGCACGCCGAAGAAGATACTCAGGGCGACGGCGGTGCGGGAGGAACGCATACGTGTCCTGGTGCGTGTTCCGCCGGCAGCAGCTACCGGGTCCCGCCCGGCGCGCAGAGCCAGGACCGCCCAGAAGATGAAGGCCGCCAGTGCCACGGCACCCCACAGTCCCAGACTGAGCCGCCAGCCCTCCGGGCCCGTTCCTGCCAGGAGTCCGCCGAACAACAGCGGCAACGTGGCGCCCAGGGCGAGGGTGGTGCCATAGACCGAGTTCAGGACGGGCAGGTGCCGGCCGCCGTGGCGCTTGATGAACGCCGGGACGAGGATGTTGCCCACAGCCATGCCGGCGAAGGCCAATACGGTCAGCACCAGGAACAGCGCGGCGGAATCCACGAACGAACGGACCAGCAGTCCGGCGGCCGCCGCAGCGAGGGCCAGGACAATAGAGCCGTTGATTCCGGTTTTGCGGGACAGTGCGACGGCGAGCGCCCCCACGGCCGCGAAGGCCAGGCCCGGCAGGGCGGTCAGCACCCCGGCAGCCGTGGCATCCAGGCCAAGGCCGGCCTGCAGCTCCGCCAGGACCGGTCCCACTGACGAGGTCCCGGGGCGCAGGTTCAGCGCGACCAGAACGACGGCGGTGCCCACCAGCCAGAATGGCAGGGGGTGCCCGCGCCCGGAGGTCTTTTCCCGTGGTTTCCTGGTCTCGCTCACCCGAGCCTTTTTATCACGGGCTTGCCTCTTGAAACCTATGTGTCAGGCGGAGGAAGCGGCGGCCGGGCTGAAGCCGGCAACGAACGCCGTCGCGGTGTCCGGTGCAATCTCGGTCATCCCGGCGTCGACAATCAACGGCCCGGCGCCGGGGCTCGCTGCGAGCTCAGCGAACTGCCCGCCCGCGGTGAAGCGCACGCCCGCAGGTTCTCCGGCGTCCTGCCAGGCGTGCCGGGCGGCCGGCTCCAGCTGCAGGTACCAGGACAGCAGCGCATGGGCGGCCTGCGCGGAGGCTTTGCCGGTGGACATGTCCAGGTCTGCGTTCAGGACAATCTCCGGGGCGTTCTCCGGCCAGGCGGCAGGCTCCTCGTCCGGCAGCTGGGTGCCCGAGACCTGCAGCTTGGAGAGGTTCTTGGGCATCTGCTCGTAGGTGACCGGTTCGAAGGCGATGGCCTGTGCACGGCCTACCGTGACCGGTCCCGACGGCGCTTCGCCGGCCAGCCGCTCGAAGGTGCTGGGATTTGCCCGGCGGACGGTTTTCGTGAACCGGCCGTACAGCCAGTTTTCCCACGCCTCGCTGTCCTCAGTGGCCGTGTAGGCACGGACGCTGGCGACGGCGGCGGCGGCCACGGCGTCCCGGTGCGCGGCTGGATCGGTTTTATCCACGAGCAGGACGATGGGCTGGACTTTGTCGAACGGCTGCATGCTTCCAGTTTTCCACGTTCACAGCCGTGGGTTTTCCGGTCCGGCGGGGCCGCGGCGACCTGTACGGCTCGAAACCTACAGCTGGATGGCCGCGGCCATCTCGTTGACGAAATCCTCGGTCTCGGCGGCATTCCGGAAGCCGTAGGACACTTCCCGCACTGCGTCCTGCCGGGAGCGGGGCACGGCGTGGTACTTGACGGCGGCAAAATTGCCCGGTTCGGTGACGGGGTCCACCAGCGGACGGCCTTTCATCCGGGCGAACTGCCGCAGGGTCGGGTCGATCCGCCACTGATCCGTCTCCACCCAGAAGTGGTCCCCCATGCCCGAACTGCCGCTGGCCACCCGCACATCCTCCAGCCCGGCGGCTGCCATCAGCCAGGCGAGGGTGAAGGATGTCGGAGCTCCCAGCCCTGACCCGTAGGGAATATGGGTCTCCGCCACGGCTGCTGCCTGTTCTGCGAGGTCGGTGGCTTCCTTGAGGCTGAGTGTCTGCATACTTCTATGTTCTCAGCCGTCGGGCACAAAGCCTGCCGCCGTTCCGCCGGACCCGGTACGTGGCCTTCCGCACAGCCTCGAATCAGGCGGCTGCCTCAGTGCCTGGCCGGCGCATCCGGTCGGTTGCACGCCGGACCGACGGATCGCGTTCAGCGTTCTGCAGCAGGCGGTCAAAGTCCATCAGCCCCACGTCCCCGCATTTGAAGGACAGCCTGGCTTCCGGCCTGCTGCCGGCCGCGGTGGGCTTCCGCCGTCCGGTGAGCGCGATGCGAAGCTGCCCGCCGCCGTCGTCGTTGACCTGCAGCTGCCGTTTCGCGGCCAGTTCCCGGATGCCTTTCGCGTCCACTGCAGGGGCGTTGTAGAAATACTCGCGGACCACACGGGTGAGTGATTCCGCGTCCGCACGGTCCTGCCGGGGCCAGCGGACCAGCTTGTCCGCGGCTGCCTGGACAGGATGAACAAGGAAACCGATCCCGATAAGCAGGGTCAGCAGATCGCCTCCGCCCAGAACAAGGAACAGCATCGCCGCAATGCCCAGGCCCACAATGGTGCGGACGGAGTAGGGATGCCGGGGGTGAAGCGGAACGGTAACCAGAACCGGTTGAACCTGCGCCGCCATCAGGACCAGCCTCCCTTCAGGCCTGCCAGTGCCTCTGCTTCGCGTGCCAGCCGCGCCGCATCGCGCAGCTCGCTGTCGTAGCGGCTTCGGCTCCGGACCAACGGGTCCTCTTCGGCGGCTGCTTCGAGGGAGCGCAGCCGGATTCGGTGGTTCTCCGCCGTCTGCGCCAGTTTCAACTGCGCCTTGGAACTTGTCAGTTTTTGCATCAATTCCTCCACACGGGATTCCTTCGCACGGACAACCTCAAAATGGTGGTGCGCCGTGGCTTCGATGCGTACCGCCAGCTCATACATGCGGCGCGCGGTTTCGGCGAGGGTGACGGCCTGCCCTCCGGCCAGGCGCTCCTCGGTAATAACGGCCTCCAGCGCTTTCAGCCGGGCTTCGTAGGAGCGCATCACCATGCTGTAGTGCCGCATCACTTCCCAGGCGGCGCGGACCTGGTTCCGCAGCACCTCCTGGCGCCCGGCCGTGGCTGCAATCGCGGTGTCGAGCCGGGCACAGGTCTGGCTGTAGCTGTCCACCGGCTCGGAAGCTCCGAACTGCGCCTGCGCTATTCTGCGGACCCGCCTGAGATTTTCGCCCACAGCTGCCTCTCTACGGTCGGTCGCTGGACCAGGAAAGAGCGCCCCGTCGGATGCGGCGCCTCAACGGCTCCTGACGGCGGCAACGGTGATCCGGTTCCATTAACCCTGCCCGTGCCCTGCCCGCCCGGTCAATGGAGGACGCCGGATTGCAGGCCCTGTGCGAGACTGCGGGCATGGAAATCCTGCCCGCCGCCTTGCTCAACGGTTCCTTCCACGTGCGACGGGCGGAGCCCGACGACGTCGCCCCGATTGTGGCTCTGCTCCAGGCCGATGCCCCGGGTTCCCGGGAGACTCCGCCAGACGGCCAGGGCCTGGAACCGTATCAGCGCGCCTTTGACGCCATTGCCGCGGATCCGGCCAACTTCCTGGCTGCGGTTGAGGATGCGACCGGACAGCTTGCCGGGACACTGCAGCTGACGCTGATTCCCTGCCTGGCCGTAGGCGGAGCAACCCGGCTGCAGATAGAGGCCGTCCATGTGCGTGCCGATCTCAGGTCCAACGGGCTCGGCACCGCCATGATGGACTGGGCGGCGGCTGAGGGGCGACGGAACGGTGCGGAGCTGGTCCAGCTCACCTCCAACGCGAAGCGGGACTCTGCCCACCGCTTCTATCAGCGACTGGGCTTTGAGGCCTCCCACATCGGGTTCAAGCGCTATTACCCGCCGCTGCCGTAGCGGGCAGTACCTCCGCCGGCGCCACGCAGGGTCGGCTAGTCGATATAGCGGAGTCCCGCCGCTTCCAGCGGCGCCCGCATCGAGTACATGTCCAGTCCGAGTTCTCCCTCGGCGAGGCGTTTCCGTTTGGCCGCCTCATTGTCCTCCCGTTTCTTCGAGGCTGCGGCAACGTCGGCGGCACGGGCGGCAGGAACGACGACGACGCCGTCCACGTCCGCCACCACCACGTCCCCGGGGTTCACCAGGGCGTTGGCGCACACGATGGGAACATTCACCGATCCCAGGGTCGCCTTGACCGTCCCCTTGGAGTTGATGGCCCGCGAGAACACCGGGAAGTCCATTTCCTGCAGGGCCGCTGCGTCCCGGCAGCCGCCGTCGATCACCAGACCCACACCGCCGCGGGCACGCACCGAGGTGGCCAGCAGCTCGCCGAAGAAGCCGTCTTCGCTTTCCGTGGTGCAGGCTGCCACCAGCACGTCTCCGGGCTGGAGCTGTTCAACGGCCACGTGCAGCATCCAGTTGTCCCCCGGCTGCAGCAGCACGGTCACGGCCGGGCCGCAGAGCCTGGCACCCGGGTAGACGGGGCGCATGTAGGGCCGCATCAGCCCCAGCCTGCCCAGTGCCTCGTGCACGGTGCTGGTTCCGTACGGAGCCAGCGCATCGACGTCGGCCTGCGGGGCGCGGGTGATGCTGCGGTGGACCACTCCGAGTTCATGCATGGGTGCTGCTCCTTTGGGGTTCGCGGCCCTGCCTCGTCAGCAGCGCATCGAGGCGCGGATAGACGGCACGGGCATTGTTTTCACGGATGTCCTCGAGTTCTTCTCCGGTGAGCCCGGCGTTGGCCAGGTAGCGTCCGGTGTCGTCGAAGTTGAAGCCCGTGGCGGGGTCGGCGTCGCGCACCGCGCCGATCATCTCGGAGGCGAACAGGATATTGCGGGTGGGCATCACCTCCAGCAGCAGGTCAATGCCGGGCTGGTGGTAGACGCAGGTGTCGAAGAAGACGTTGTTGAGCAGGTGTTCCTCCAACGGCGGCTTCTTCAGGGCCATGGCCAGCCCGCGGAACCGTCCCCAGTGGTAGGGCGCGGCTCCTCCGCCGTGCGGAATGACGAATTTCAGCTCCGGGAAGTCCTTAAACAGGTCGCCCTGGATCAGCTGCATCACCGCCGTGGTGTCCGCGTTGAGGTAGTGGGCGCCCGTGGTGTGGAAGGCGGGGTTCACGCTGGTGCTCACATGGATCATCGCCGGCAGCCCGTACTCGACCATCTTTTCGTAGATCGGATACCAGGAGCGGTCCGTCAGCGGCGGGGAGGTCCAGTAGCCGCCCGAGGGGTCCGGGTTGAGGTTCAGCGCCACGGCACCGTATTCGTTGATGCAGCGTTCCAGTTCCGGGATGCAGGTTGCCGGGTCCACGCCGGGTGACTGCGGCAGCATGGCCGCGGGAACAAAGCGCTCCGGGAAGAGCTCACTGACCCGGAAGCACAGCTCATTGCAGATGGCCGCCCAGGCGGCGGAGGTGGAGAAGTCCCCCACATGGTGCGCCATGAAGGAGGCCCGGGGCGAGAAAACAGTCAGGTCAATGCCGCGCTCATCCATCAGGCGCAGCTGGTTTGCGGAGATGCTTTCCCGCAGTTCGTCATCGCTGATCTTCAGGTCCGCCGGGTCCGGGGCAGCTGAGCCGGGCTCCGCGAGCGCCGCGGTTTGCCGGTCGCGCCACGCGCCCAGGGCCGGCGGAGCGGTGGTGTAGTGGCCGTGGCAGTCAATGATCATCGGGCATTCTCCTCTGCTGCTGCCGCCCCGGTGCTCCGGAGACTGCGCGGGACAAAAACTTCGCCGGCCATGATCAGCCGGGCCGTGCGCAGCAGCGCGGATTTGGTGACGTGCTGCGGGTCCTGCGGGTCCAGCCCGAGTTCCACGGTGAATTCCCCGGAGGGATGCTCCACCGACACCGTCACGTCCCCGCCGCGGCCGGCATCCGTCACCGTGCTGACGTCCCGTGCCACGGTGCCGTCGATGACGCACGCGGTGGCAGCGGTGACAGCGGCCAGCACTCCGATGGACTCGTGGCAGACGTGCGGGATGAAGCTGCGGGTGGTGATGGTGCCTCCGTGTGCTGGCGGGGCTATGAGTGTCATCTTGGGGTAGTTTTTGGCGGTGACGTCACCCAGGCCCATCAGGTGCCCGCACTGGAGCCGCAGTGCCTCCAGGCTCTGTTTCAGCTCGGCGTCACGGTTCAGGTCAGCGGCGGATTCGTAGCCGGTGCGGCCCAGGTCCCCGGCCCGGATCATCACCAGCGGCTGGCCGTTGTCGATGCACGTCACGCGGACCAACCCTCCGCCGTCGAGCTCCACCGTGTCGCTGGGGCTGCCGGTGGGCAGCAGCGACTCACACACGGAACCGGCCGTGTCCAGGAAGTTGATGGTGACGGCCGCCGCGGTTCCGGGAACGCCGTCGATCCCCGCATCCCCGGCGTACTCGACAAACCTGCCCTCGTCCCCGGCCGGCGTCGGAATGCTGATGTCAGCGACCATGCCCGTATTCAGCGTCAGGACCCGGGCATTGGTGGTGTCGCTGTCGGGAACGAGCAACCCGGCCTCCACCGCGAACGGTACGACGGCGGCAAGCATGTTTCCGCAGTTGGCGGTGGTGTCCACGGTGTCACCGGTGGGCTGCAGCTGCGCAAACTGGAACTCGAGGTCCACGCCGTCCCGGCTGCTGACGTCCACTATGCCCACCTTGCTGGTGAGCGGATTGCCGCCGCCGAGCCCGTCGATCTGCAGCGGGTGCGGGGAGCCGAGGGCGGCAAGCAGGACCGCGTCACGGCGTTCAGTGTCCATGCCGGCCGGCAGGTCTGCCCGGCGGAAGAACGGTCCGCGGGAGGTTCCTCCGCGCATAAACCAGCAGGGAATGCCGAGCTGGCTGCCGCGCAGGGAACCGGAGGGGGCCGAGGAGGACGCTGCTGTGGTCTGCACCACCAGAATGTACCTCGTCAACTATATTGTTGACAATAACGGCGACAAAGGCCTGAGCGGCGAATCCCGTGCCCCCTGCCCACCGCGGGAGGTCAGCCTCTCCCGGCAGCGCTTGCCCTATGCGTTAGATTCGATGCATGACTACGGGGATATATGTTTTGGGCAGTCCGCTGCCGGCCGGTTTCGACCTGCCTCACTCGGGAGCGGCAGACCATGTCTGAGGAGCTCGGCGGCCTGATTCCCCTATTGCTTGTCCTCATCCTCCTGCCGGGCGTCTGCGTTGCAGTTACACGCCAGGCAGCTGAAGGCCTGATCGGAGCGAATGCTTCCGTGGGGATCCGCACCCGCCACACAAAGGCGTCCGATGCGGCATGGGTTGCCGGACACAGGGCAGCCTTGCCTGTGGTGAAGAAAATGTGGCCCGTTGCTGGTTCCGGACTCCTGGCGGCGGTGGCTGCACAGGTGCTGGCCGGCGGCCCGGCCGGTATCGGTATTACCTTCCTGACCCTGGTCTTCCTGATGGTGGTCCTCTTCCGGGCTGCCGCAGCCGCCAACCGCGCCGCGCGCGCGGTCGACGGCGACTAGTGCGCTGAGAGGGCTTACCTGCCTCACGCAGCCGCAGGGCTTCCCAGCCGGTGGGGCCGGAGGGGCGCATGTGACCCCACCAGCAACATCCGCACCACCCAGTGGGACGCTGTGCTGTCGAGACCGGGCCAGGCTGCAGGGCCTCCCAGCCGGTGGGGCTGAAGTGACCCACGTGACCCCACCAGCAACAACCGCACCACCCAGTGGGACACTGTGCTGTCGAGACCGGGCCAGGCCGCAGGGCTTCCCACCCGGTGGGGCCGGAGGGGCGCATGTGACCCCACCAGCAACAACCGCACCACCCAGTGGGACGCTGTGCTGTCGAGGCCATTCCAGGCCGCACGGATTCCGCCCCGCTAGTGCGAGGCAGCGGCTCCTGCCCGGCGGATGGCGTCCGCGATGCTCGCCATATGGGCTTCCATGATCTTGGCGGCCTGATCACCCTGCCCGGTGCAGATAGCCTCGATGATCTCCACATGTTCCGGCAGGGAGACACTGGCACGCCCCGGCTGAACGGCGAGCCGGAACTGGTGGCGCACATTCTGCGCCCGCAGCCTTTCGATGGTGGCCCCGGCGGTGCCCTGCCCGCTGATTTCCACAATCCGCCGGTGCAGCCTGGAGTTGATCTCCGAATAGCGCATCAGTTCCCCGGCCTTCACCGCGGAGGTCATCTCCTCGGCCATCTGCCGTAGTTCGGCGACCTGGCCGGCGTCGATCCGTTCCGCAGCCTTGCGGGCACAGAGTGCCTCCAGCACGCCGCGGACTTCAATGATTTCCACGGCTTCTTCCACGGGCACTGACCGTACGCGGGCTCCGCGGTTCTGCACCCGCTCCACCACGCCCTCGACGGCCAGTTCGGCCAGGGCGGAGCGAACGGCACTGCGGCTCGCACCGAATTGGGTGCAGAGGTCCGCTTCCACGAGCCGCTGGGACGGAACAAGCTCGCCGTCAAGAATGGCCGTACGGATTGCGTCGGCCACCTGCGCAGCGTTACTCGCGGGCACTGCTGGTGTCATCGGTTGCTCCTTGGCGAAACGGCGTCCGTTTCCCCGTCATTTTTACTGTCACGTCAAGTTATCACTGCAGCGCAGGCTCTCAGTTCCCGTCACCGCTGCCGCGCTTGGAATTGTTGACAATCATGGCAATAATCGGCGGACGGCTACGAAAGGAACGAACCATGACTGCGGTGACCGTACTGGGACTGGGCGAAGCCGGACGCCTGTATGCCCTCGGACTGACGGCGGCCGGCGCGGACGTGCGCGGCTTCGACCCCTTCACCGACGCACGCGGCGCGGGCATCCGCCAGTTCGACTCGCTGGCGCAGGCCCTGGCCGGAACCGATCTGGCGATCAGCCTGGTCGGGGCCGCTGCCGCCCGCAGCGTCGCGGAGCAGGTGCTCCCGCTGCTTCCGCCCGGTGCGGTGTTCGCGGATTTCAACACCTCCGGCCCGGAGAGCAAAGCCGAACTGGCCGACCTCGCCGCAGGCTTCGGCATACCGCTGGTGGACGTGGCGGTTATGGCACCCGTACCCCGTGCCGGCAGTCGGACCCCGCTGCTCGCCAGCGGGACTGCGGCGGACGAATTCGCGGCACTGATGACAGGTCTCGGCGCACCGGTGGAGACGGTCCCCGGTGCCGCCGGAGCAGCAGCCGGGCGGAAGCTGCTGCGCAGTGTGTTTATGAAGGGGCTGGCAGGGCTGGTACTGGAATGCCAGGCGGCCGGACAGGCGGCGGGCTCCGAGGAGTGGCTCCTGGCGGAAATCGCCGGGGAACTGGGCCCGGGCGGTCCGGACCTGGTGGCACGCCTTCTTCAGGGCTCGCACACACACGCGGTGCGGCGTGCCCACGAGGTGGAGGACTCCCTTGCCTACCTCGGCTCACTCGGCACCCCGGCTTGGATGACGGAAGGCACCCTGCGCTGGCTATCCACTCTGGCCGCCGAGCACGCATGAGCACCGGGTGAACACGGCATTGTCTGCGAAATTGTTGACACTTCCGGAAGCCGCTGGTTGACTCTCAGCACCGCTTCAGGACCGGCAGGCAGGCAGGCAACGAAGCCCGTGCCGACCGAGCAGACTGCAAAGGACACCGCTATGGCTAGTGCTTTTCGCGACGTGGCCCACTTGGGCTTCGTGGAACTCTATACCCCGGATTTCGACAAGAGCCTCTGGTTCTTCACCGAGCTGCTGGCAATGCGCGAAGTCGCGCGGGACGGCGATTCCGCCTACCTGCACGCCTGGGACGACTACGAACACCACACCATCAAGCTGACCGCCCACGAGACCTCCGGCGTCGGACGCCTGGGCCTGCGCGCCGCCAGCGAGGAAGCGCTGCAGCGCCGCGTCGCAGCCCTCGAGGCAGCAGGGCGCGGCGTCGGCTGGCACGACGGCGGCCCGGGCATGGGCAAGACCTACGCCTTCACGGACCCGGACGGGCATCCGATGGACATCTACTTTGACAGCGAATGGCACGTCCCCACCGAGGAATCGCGGCCGGCCCTGAAGAACCAAGCGGACCGCTTCCCGGGCCGCGGGGTGAATGCCCGCCGGCTGGACCACGTGAACTTCCTGGGCGCCGACGTCGCCGAGAACGGCCGATTCGTCGAGGAAGTGCTGGGCGGCAAACCCACTGAGCAGATCCGGCTGGACAACGGCACACTGTCCGGCCAGTGGTTTACCTTCTCCAACAAGTCCTATGACCTGGTGTACAGCGGTGACTGGACCGGCAGCAGCGGCCGGCTGCACCATGTCGCGTTCGCCACCGACACCCGCGAAGACATCCTCAAAGCAGCGGACATCTTCCTGGAAAACGGCATCCACATCGAAACCGGGCCGCACAAGCACGCCATCCAGCAGACCTTCTTCCTGTACGTGTACGAGCCCGGCGGCAACCGGATCGAATTCTGCAACGCCGGTGCCCGCCTGATCCTGGCTCCGGACTGGAAAACCATCGAATGGTCCGAAGCCGAGCGTGCCAAGGGCCAGGCCTGGGGCATGAAGACCATCAGCACCTTCCATACCCACGGCACTCCCCCGGTGGAGCTTCCCGCCGGCTAGCCGGGCAGGACAACCTACCGGGTACGTTCGACGGCGGCCCCTCCTTATGCAGGAGGGGCCGCCGTCGTCGATTAGGCAGGAGTCGAGCGGGCAGGAACTAGGCGAGCGCCGCGTCCGGCCGGTGGCCCTTCTTCGCCAGCTGGATCTGCTCGTAGACATGGTGGCGCAGCTCGGTGAAGCGCGGCATTCCCCGGGTCTCCAGCTGGTCGCGGTCCGCCGGGAGATCGATGCGGATGTCCTCCTGCACAACGGTGGGCGAGGACGACAGGATGATGACGCGTTCGCCGAGGTAGACGGATTCGTCGATGTCGTGCGTGACGAACAGGATGGTCATCCCCAGGTCCTTCCATAGCCGGCGGGTGAGGTCCTCCAGGTCCGCGCGGGTCTGGGCGTCCACGGCGGCAAACGGCTCATCCATCAGCAGCACCTCCGGCTGGTACGCCACCGCGCGGGCAATGGCGACCCGCTGCTGCATGCCTCCGGACAGCTGCCAGGGGTAGGACTTGGGCACGTCCGCCAGTCCCACCGCTTCCAGGGCGTCGGCAACCCGCTGCCGGCGTTCCGCCTTGGGCACGCCGGCATTCTTCAGGGGCAGCTCCACGTTGTCCTCGACCCGCAGCCAGGGGAACAGGGAGCGGCCGTATTCCTGGAACACCACCGCCATCTTCTTGGGTGGTGCGGTCACCTTTTTCCCGTCGAGCAGCACCTCCCCCTCGGTGGCTCCGAGCAGCCCCGCAATGCACTTGAGCAGGGTGGTCTTGCCGGAGCCGGAGGGACCGACCAGGCAGGCCAGTTCGCCGTGGCCCAGATCGAAGGTGAGGTTGCGGACCGCTTCGATGGGACCGCCGTCGGTGGAGTAGACCTTTTTCAGCCCGCGGACCGAGAGAAGCGCTTCCCCCTCGGGCAGGGTACGCCCGGAGGGTACAGGGCCCTGCGGTGCGGGAGTTGTTTTGGCGGAGATGGCGTCAGGCTGCATTTTCTACCTCTTTAAGGCCGTGGTACCAGCGCAGCACGCGCCGTTCGCACCATTGGAAGATCATGGACAGGGCCAGGCCGATCAGGCCGAGCACCAGGATGCCGGACCACATTTCCGGAATGGCGAAGGACCGCTGGAACTGCACGATAGTGAAGCCCAGCCCCGAGGAGGAACCGAACATCTCCGAAATGACCATGAGGATCAGGCCGATGGACAGCGACTGGCGGATGCCGGCCATGATCACCGGTGCGGCAGACGGCAGCACCTGGTAACGGATCCGATTCAGCCCGGAGATGCCGTAGGACCGGGTTGTTTCGTTCTGCACCGGATCGATGGAGCGCACTCCTTCGATGGTGTTCAGCAGCACCGGCCAGATGCAGCCGACCACAATCACGGCAACCTTCATGCCGTCATTAATCCCCACCAGCAGGAGCAGCACCGGCACCAGCACCGGGGGCGGCAGGGCACGGAAGAACTCGAAGACGGGTTCGGTCAGCGCCCGCAGCGTCCGGTTCAGGCCCACCAGCAGTCCGACGACGATGCCGAGGCTAATCGCGATGGCCAGCCCGGCGAGCAGCCGGCCCACCGACGGCAGGACGTCGGCGGTGATCCGTCCCTCGAACCAGGTGGGACCGAAGACCTCCATCAGGGCGGACGGGGTGGGCACGAAGAAGTTCGGTTCACCGCGGGTGGATGCCCACCACAGGAGCACCAGCAGCAGGGGCAGCGCAACTACGTAGCCAACACTCTTGAGTGTCTTCACAGCACTACCTCTCCGCGGACGGACGGATGCCAGGACAACAGGCGCTGCTCGGCCTGGCGCATCACGATATTGATCGCCACCCCCAGCAGTCCGGTGGCCAGCACCAGTGCATACATGCCGGAGACGGCACCGCCGGACTGGGCCATGGCAATCTCGTCCCCCAGCCCGGGCGAGCCGATAATCAGTTCAGCGGTGATGGCCAGGATCAGCGCCACGGAGGCCGCCAGGCGGATGCCCGTCATCAGGTACGGCAGCACGGTGGGAAAGACCACGTGCCGGATGCGCTGCAGTTTGGAGAACCCGTAGGACTGAGCGGTCTGCGTAGCCACGTTGTCGACGTCGGCCACCCCGTAGAGCACCTGGATCAGCACCTGCCAGAAGCACGCATAAATGATCAGCATCAAGGACGATTCGATTTTGGTGCCGAACAGCAGCACCGCCACCGGGATCAGCGCCACGGAGGGAACCGGGCGCAGGAACTCGATGGTGGAGTTGGTAAAGCGGCGAAGGAACGGGCTCATGCCAATCACCAGACCCAGGATGCCGGCGGCGACGACGGCGGCCGCGAGGCCGATGCCCCAAGCCATGAGGGTGTGGCCCACCGCCACCCAGAAGGCAGTCAGTCCGAAGTCCCGGATGAGGGCCATGATCACCTCCGAGGCGGGGGGCAGGAAGCGGGGCTCGACCAGGCCCACTGCCGGAACCAGTTCCCAGATCAACAGGAAGCCGATGACCCCGGCCAGGCCCAGCACCCACTTCGGCACCGGGCGGCGCGCGCCCGTGCGGGCTGCACGTGGCTGCGCAGCCCGGCCGGGTTTCAGCACTTCAGTACTCATTACGGCAGCAGCTCATCCGGTTTCGGCTCTTCACCGATCAAACCGTCAGCAGCGGAGGCGGCCAGCACCCTAAGAAGTGGCTTCATTGTCATTCCCCGGTTCCGTGATGAAACTTAGCTAAGTCACACACACGGTATTTTTGGTAAACATGATTGTCAACAATTTTGGGTAACGATCAATGGGGTTCCTGCACCCTCTGCCTGCGGGTGCTGCCCCGGGCCGGTCCTGCGGGAAGGATCAGCCCGCCGGCCACCGTCCGGTCCGGAACAGTTCCTCCAGCACGGCCGTGGCCGGCGCTGGATCCAGGCCGCGCGATGCCAGCCACGCGTCGTCGCCGTAGGAGGCGGTGTACCGGTCCCCCGAATCGCACACCAGCGACACGATGCTCCCGGCACGGCCTTCCGCTTCCATGGCCGCCGCCAGCTGCCACACGCCCCAGAGGTTGGTCCCGGTGGAGGGTCCTGCATGCAGGCCGGTCAGCCGGCGCAGATGCCGTGAGGCTGCCACCGACGCAGCATCGGGGACCTGGATCATGTGGTCAATGACAGCCGGAACGAAGCTGGGTTCCCGTCGAGGCCTGCCGATGCCTTCGATCCGGGAGGGCCGCCCCACGGCGGGCTCCCCCGGCTTCTGCCAGGCGGGGAAGAACGCGGAATTCTCCGGATCCACCACCGCCAGTCGCGTGGGGTACCGGTGGTACCGGATGTAGCGGCCGATCGTGGCGCTGGTGCCGCCGGTGCCGGCGCCCACGACAATCCAGTCCGGCAGCGGATGGTCTTCCCTCGCCATCTGCGAAAAGATCGACTCGGCAATGTTGTTGTTGCCCCGCCAGTCGGTGGCGCGTTCGGCGTAGGTGAACTGGTCCATGTAGTGGCCGCCGGTGCTCGCCGCGACGGCCTCCGCAGCGGCATAGACCTCTGACGGATCCTGGACAAAGTGGCAGCGCCCGCCGTAGTGCTCAATCAGCCGGATCTTCTCCGCGCTGGTGGTCTGCGGCATCACTGCCACGAACGGCAGCCCCAGCAGCTGGGCGAAATAGGCTTCGGAGACAGCGGTCGAACCGCTGGACGCCTCCACGATCGTGGTGCCCTCCGTGATCCAGCCGTTCACCAGGCCGAAGAGGAACAGGGAACGGGCCAGGCGGTGCTTGAGACTGCCGGTGCGGTGGGTGGACTCGTCCTTGAGGTAGATCTGTACCGACCAGCTGGCGGGGACCGGAACCTGGAACAGGTGCGTGTCCGCCGAACGTGCCCCCTCGGCTTCGATGCGGCGGATGGCGGTCTCGGCCCAGGTGCGGTCCGGAAGCGTAAGAATGTTCACCTTTCAAGCCTACGTTCGGCAGCGGGCGGAGCATTGCCGTCGTGTTGGTACTGCAGCCACCCTTCCGGATTTTCATAAGCACCCTGATGATCGATATCGTCGTGGTACTGGCCGTTGACCAGGTATTACGGAATCACCAGGAGAACCATGGACAACATCCCGGAATCAGCCGCTGAATCACATGCCGGCGCCGACCCGACGCCCGGCATCATCGAACAGGACCAGGCCCGCACCGCAGCACAGGCCCAGGCGCAGGACACCGGCACCGTGCTTGTGGCCGGTGCCGGCGGTGTCATCGGCCGGCACGCCGCGGACGAGTATGCCCGCCGCGGCTGGAAGGTCCGCGGCGCCAGCCGCCGTCCCGTGCCCGGCGCCGGCTGGGAACACCTGTCGGTGGACCTGCTGGATGCCGGAAAGGCCCGCGAAGGCCTGCCCGCGGCGTCGGACACCACCCATCTGGTCTTCGGTGCCTACATTGAGCGCCCGACGTCGGCCGAACTGTCCGAGGTCAACACCGCTCTCCTGCGCAACACCTTGGACGGCCTGCACGCCGCCGGTGCACCGCTGCGCCACGTCACGCTCTATCAGGGCGGAAAGGCCTACGGCGCACATCTGGGCTACTTCAACGCCCCGGCCAAGGAACGGGATCCGCGGCTGATCCAGCCGAACTTCTACTACGACCAGGAGGACCTGCTGCGCGAGGTGGCCGCAGAGCGCGGCTTCACCCTGAGCGTGCTGCGTCCCGAGGGCGTGATCGGCTACGCCACCGGCAACCCGATGAACCTGCTCATGGCCATTGCGGTCTACGCCAGCATCAGCAAGGAACTGGGCCAGCCGCTGCGCTTCCCCGGCACCGTGGCTGCCTACGATGCCCTGTACCAGGTCACCGACGCCGAGCTGCTGGCCCGCGCAGCCGTATGGGCGGGTTCGGAGCCCGCCGCCGCAGGGGAAATCTTCAACATCACCAACGGGGACCAGTTCCGCTGGCGGCAGCTCTGGCCGGCCTTCGCCAAGTACTTCGGCATGGAGTACGCGGAACCGCAGCCGGTGCCCCTCACGGACGCGATGCCGCAGTACCGTGCCCTCTGGGAGCAGATGACCGAACGGTACGGCCTCGAACAGATTCCCTATGAGGACCTGGTCCGCTGGGAATTCGCCGACTTCATTTTCCGCTCGGAGTTCGACAACGTCTCCTCCACCATCAAGGCACGGCAGGCCGGCTTTACCGACTGCCTGGACTCGGAAGACCGGTTCCTGGAGCTCTTTGACCGGCTGGCACAACAGCGCATCATTCCGGGGCCCACGGCCCCGCTGCATCAGTAAGAGGAGTTCCAAGTGAAGATTGTTGGCATCCGTGCCTTCGGCGGCCCCGAGGCCCTGGAGGTCCTCGACGTACCCGAACCCCACGCCGGCCCCGGCGAGGTGCGCATCCGGGTACGGGCTGCAGCCGTCAGCCCCACCGACACCGTGCTGCGGTCCGGTGCCCAGGACATGGGAGGACAGGAACCGCCCTATATTCCGGGCATGGACGCTGCCGGAGTAGTGGACGAGGTGGGCGACGACGCCGGCTGGCGGATCGGTGACGAAGTCATGGCGCTGGCCCTGCCCCGGGCCGCACGCCGGGGCGCCTACGCCGAGTACCTGGTGGCGCCGTCGGACTCCATTGCCCGCATCCCGGCCGGCATCGGATTGGAGGCCTCCGCCACCCTGCCGATGAACGGCCTCACCGCAGTGCAGACCCTGGAGAAGCTGGACCTTGCCGAAGGCTCCGTGCTGGCCATTACCGGTGCCGCCGGAACGCTCGGCAACTACCTGATCCAGTTGGCCAAGGAGGCCGGGCTGACCGTCGTCGCCGATGCCGCCGAACAGGACGCCGATCTTGTGGCGGCACTGGGCGCAGACCATGTGGTGGAACGCGGCGACGACGTGGCCGAGCGGATCCGGGAGCTTTTCCCCGACGGGGTGGACGCCGTGGCGGACGCAGCCGTGATGAACGAGCTGGCGGCGGGTGCCGTTCGCGACGGCGGCGGCTTCGCCACCGTGCGCGGGTGGGACGGCGATCCCGGCCGCGGCATTACGGTGCATCCGATCCGGGTCGGCGAGGAATACTCCTCCGGTGCGAAGCTGGACCGGCTGCGGGCCCTGGCCGAAGCGGACCTGCTCAGCCCGCGGATCGCCGATGTCCTGCCTGCCGAGCGGGCGGCCGAAGCACACCGCCGACTGGAGGCCGGCGGCCTGCGCGGCCGGATTGTGCTGACTTTCTAACCAGCCCGACAACGACGACCGACGACGGCGGCACCTGCCCCAGGTGCCGCCGTCGTCGTTGTTGCAGCAGGTTTTCGAAAGGGGCTACCCGGCGGACGGACCCGCTGTTATGGTCATCGGCATGGGACTCCTCATATTCGAGTAGCGCTGCCGTTACCGACCGCAGACAACCAGTTCAGAGCTTGTTGAGGCCCGGCCTCCGAGCCCGTCCGTCTGCCCGCAGATCCCGCTGGTGGAACCTGCACGCCATTGTGCCCGGACGGCGCCCCTGATCTTCGCTTCAACGGCCGTAACCCCTTGGAGACACCATGCGTGCACCGAAAAAGAAAAAGCCCGAATCCGCGCAACCCGTCCTTCCGCCCGTGGAGATCCATCTCGCTCCGGCGGCCGAAGCACGGCTGAGCCAGGCGGGCACCCACCTGCCCGGCTCCGCTCCCGAGAGTGCCCTGCCCGGCTGGCAAAGCCTGGGCAAGGACCACAAACCCACCCACCCGAACACGAAGCAAGGCCCGCGGGAGCGGAAGGTCCGCTGGTAAAAACCTGAAAGGCATCGTCGGCAGCCCCGCTCCCTCCCGGGCGGGGCTGCCGCCTTTACTCCCCGCCCGGGAGCAGGGAAACGTTCACCGAAAAGACCGCACCGGCAGTCCGAATCAAGGTGCCGTCTGGTGGGGTCCGGGGCTGTTCCGTCATGCTGGAAGGGAGGCAGCGGCCCGCATCCGCGCCCGCCCGCAAAAGAGCGGCAGACAGCATAATTTCCGGGCCGGCAGATGGCAAATCGGGGCGAAGTTCCATCCGGTGCCTGACAGGAGCTCCGGCGGAGTGGTCTGCAATACGTCGATATCGTTAATTCTGGTGCCAGGCAGGCACTCCCCCATGTCTGCACCGCCGCGGACCGCTGCAGGAGTACCGGAACCGGGTGCCGCAATGCCGGAACTGCGGTCCCGGAGCTAGAACCTCAACGAAGCGGAGACGTAATGCCCCACAAAATCATCCTGGATTGCGATCCCGGGCATGATGATGCGGTCGCCCTGCTGCTGGCACACGGCAGCCCGGAGATCGACCTCCTGGCGGTGACAACCGTCGTCGGAAACCAGACCCTGGAGAAGGTGACACGCAACGCACTGGCAATTGCCCGTGTCGCAAATATCACAGGCATTCCCTTCGCCGCCGGCTGTGACCGACCCCTCGTCCGCACCATCGAGAACGCCCCGGACATCCACGGCGACTCCGGCATGGACGGCCCCGAACTGCCCGAGCCGACGCTTGAGCTGGATTCCCGCCACGCGGTAGACCTCATCATCGACACTGTGATGGCACACGAGCCGAACACCGTCACCATCGTCCCCACCGCCGGCCTGACCAACATCGCCATGGCCGTGCGCAAGGAACCGCGCATCGCCGAACGGGTCAAGGAAGTTGTCCTCATGGGCGGCGGCTACCACGTGGGCAACTGGTCCGCCGTGGCCGAGTTCAACATCAAGATCGACCCCGAAGCCGCACACATCGTGTTCAACGAGAAGTGGCCGCTGACCATGGTCGGTCTCGACCTCACGCATCAGGCGCTGGCCACCGACGAAGTGGCCAAGCGCATCGCCGCCGTCGGCACCAAGCCGGCCAGGTTCGTCGGCGAGCTGCTCGACTTCTTTGGAGAGGCGTATAAGGACGCCCAGGGCTTTGACTTCCCGCCGGTGCACGATCCGTGCGCCGTTGCCTACGTCATTGACCCCTCCGTCATGACCACCCGGCGCGTGCCGCTGGACGTGGAGCTGACCGGCACCCTGACCCTGGGGATGACGGTGGCGGACTTCCGCGCACCGGCTCCCGACGACTGCAACACATCCGTAGCCGTCGACCTGGATCACCAGAAGTTCTGGGACCTGGTTGTCGACGCACTTCAGCGCATTGGCGAGGTTGACCTGTGAGTGAAATGACCCGCCGACGGGTAAACGTCGGTGCATTGATGGCCGCTCTGCTGGCCGCCTGCGTGGCGTTCCAGCTGAACGCCTCCATGCTCTCCCCCGCCCTGTTCACTATCGAACAGGAGCTGAACACCACCTCAGCTGCCGTAGCCCTCACGCAGACGGCATTCTTTACCGCTGCTGCCCTGTTCTCCCTGTTCCTGCCCCGCCTCGGCGACATCATCGGCCGCAAGAAGGTCCTCACCGGCATGCTGGTGGTCCTGACCATCGGCTCCGTGATCGCCGCCCTGGCACCGAGCATCGAGGTACTGTTCCTTGCCCGGCTGATCCAGGGCGTTTCCGGACCCACAGTTGCGCTGTCCATGATCATGCTGCGTGTGGAAATCCGCGACCCCAAGCTGTACGGCACCCTGATGGGTGTCATTGCCGCTGTCAACGGCGGCATTGCCGGCGTTGACGCCATTGCCGGCGGCTACCTGGCGCAGAACCACGGTTTTGCGTCCATCTTCTGGTCCATGGCCGTCGTCGGCGTCCTTGCCGCCGCCCTCGTCTTCGCCGTCGTGCCTGAGTCCCGGGCCGAGAAGAAGGAAAAAATGGACTGGGTGGGCGTGGTCCCCCTGGTCATCTCGGTCGGCACCCTGCTCACCGCGTTCAACGAGGCCGGCAAGCTGGGGGACGCGAACTGGCCGTTGGTCATCGGACTGATCGTCATTTCCGTCATCGCGTTCACGGTTTTCTGGAAGGTCGAAAACCGGACCGAGCAGCCGCTGATCGCCACCTATCTGCTGAAGCAGCGTTCCACCTGGGCGCTGCTGCTGACCACCGTCCTGACCATGACCGGCGTCTTTGCCGTAATGAACGGCATCATCCCGGCCCTGGCCCAGGACGGCGCCGTGGGCTTCGGCATGGGCGCGGAAGAGTCCGCCTGGTGGACCATCACCCCCTATGCCCTCGCCGGCCTCATCATCGGCCCGTTCGCGGGCCGGCTGGCAGGCAGCTGGGGCTACGCCAAGGTGCTGCGGATCGGCACCATCGGCTCCGTCATCGCCCTGGCCCTGATGCTCCCGGTTGTCGGCAGCGACTCCCGGCTGGGACTGCTGGCCATTTCCATCCTGGTCGGCATCACCTATGCCGGCGTCGGCAACGTGATGCTCAGCGGCCTGGGCGTCATGCTTTCCCCGAAGGAGAACCCCGGCTTCCTTCCCGGCCTCAACGCCGGTGCGTTCAATCTGGGCGCCGGTCTGAGCTTCGCCGTGATCTACGCCGCGAAGACGGCAACCACTGTGACGGACGGGTCCGGCACCGAAGGCTACTACGGCGGCATTATTGCCGGCGCAGTCATTCTGGCCCTGGCCCTGGCCACGTCCTTCCTCATCCCCAAGCCTGCAGACATCAGCGGTGATCCGGAGGCCGCCGTACCGGATGCCGCCCGAGCCAAAGTCGAGGTAAACCGGTGACTGAAACCGCCCGCCGACGGGTAAACGTCGGCGCCCTCATGGCCGCCCTGCTGGCGGCCTGCGTGGCGTTCCAGCTCAACGCATCCATGCTCTCCCCGGCACTGGTCAGCATCGAGGAGGAACTGAACACCACCTCGGCAGCGGTGGGCCTGACGCAGACGGCGTTCTTCACCGCCGCCGCACTGTTCTCTCTGTTCCTGCCCCGGCTCGGCGACATCATCGGCCGCAAGAAGGTCCTGACCGGCATGCTGGTGGTCCTGACCATCGGCTCCGTGGTGGCTGCACTGGCACCGAGCATTGAAGTCCTCTTTATCGCCCGCCTGATCCAGGGTGTCTCCGGACCCGTGGTGCCGCTGACACTGATCATGCTGCGCGTGGAAATCCGCGACCCCAAGCTGTACGGCACCCTGATGGGTGTCATCACGGCCGTCAACGGCGGCATCGCCGGAGTCGACGCCGTCGCCGGCGGCTACCTTGCGGAAAACCACGGCTTCGCCTCGGTCTTCTGGGCCATGGCCATTGTCGGCGCCGTCGCCACTGCCCTGCTCTTCTTCCTCGCCCCCGAATCCCGGGCCGAGAAGAAGGAAAAGATGGACTGGGTGGGCGTTGTTCCCCTGGTCATCTCCGTGGGCACCCTGCTGACCGCGTTCAACGAGGCTGGCAAACTGGCGGACGCCAACTGGACACTGGTGGCTGCCCTGATCGTCATCGGCGTCATCGCGTTCGTCGCGTTCTGGAAGGTGGAGAACCGCACCGACCAGCCGCTGGTAGCTACCTACCTGCTGAAGCAGCGCTCCACCTGGGCCCTGCTGCTGACCACGCTGCTGACCATGACCGGTGTTTTCGCCGTCATCAACGGCATCATCCCGGCCCTGGCACAGGACGGCGTTGTCGGTTTCGGCATGGGCGCCGAGGAATCCGCCTGGTGGACCCTCACCCCCTACGCCCTCGCCGGGCTGCTCCTGGGGCCCATTGCCGGCCGGCTGGCCGCCACCTGGGGCTACGGCAAGGTGCTGCGGATCGGCTTGATCGGCTCCGTCATCACCCTGGCGCTGATGCTCCTCATGGTCGGCAGCGACTCCCGGCTGGGCCTGCTGGGCGTATCCGTGCTGATCGGCATCACCTACGCCGGCATCAGCAACATCATGCTCAACGGCCTGGGCATTGTGCTCTCCCCGAAGGAGAACCCCGGCTTCCTGCCCGGCCTCAACGCAGGGGCATTCAATCTGGGTGCGGGTTTGAGCTTCGCCGTGATCTACGCGGTGAAGACGGCGGCCACCCCGGCCGACGGCGCCGGGTCCACAGGATACTACGCCGGTATCATTGCGGGTCTGATCATCCTGGCGCTGGCCCTGGCCTCGTCCTTCCTCATCCCGAGGCCCGCCGACGCCGAGGTTGACGCCGCGGCCGAGACCGACCACCGCTAACCCTGTCCGCCACCCAAGGAGAATCCCTGCATGTCCGCCGGAAAAGTTGTAGTTGTCGGTTCGCTTAATGCCGATCTGACCGTCCGCACCGACCGTTTCCCCTCCCCGGGGGAAACCCTGAACGGATCGGAACTGGTCATTGTCCCGGGCGGCAAGAGTGCCAACCAGGCCGCTGCCGCCGCCCTGCTTGGCGCCGATGTGCGGCTCTTCGGTGCCGTTGGCGCCGACGGGCACGGGGACCTGCTGCTGAAGGCGGCCGCCGGTGCCGGCGTGGATGCTTCCCGCGTCCTGCGCCGCACCGGCACCGCGACGGGCACGGCCATGATCGTGGTGGACGCTGCCGGGGAGAACACCATCATCGTCTCCCCCGGCGCCAACGGCACGGTCACCGGCGCAGAACTGCCCGCGGACCTGTTCGAGGACGCCGCGGTGCTCTGCCTGAGCCTGGAGGTGCCGCTCGAAGCGGTCACCGCCGCTGCGCAGGCCGGGCACGACGCCGGTGCCCAGGTGCTGCTGAACCTCTCCCCGTACCGTGAGGTTCCCGCCGAGCTGCTGGCCCTGACCGATGTCCTGCTGCTCAACGCCCACGAGGCGGCGCTGGTCACGGGGCTGGCGGATCCGGCGTCGGACTGGGAAAGGGTATTTGCTGCCCTGGCCCGTCTGGGCGTACGCCGCACGATCGTCACGCTGGGCGGTGAGGGCGCCGTCGTACTGGACGGCACCGCGGCCGGTGCTGACCGGGTTGCCGTCATTGCGCCCACCCGGGTGACCGCGGTGGACACCACCGGCTGCGGCGACGCGTTCACCGCTGCCACGGCCGCGCGGCTTGCCGCCGGTGACTCGCTGGCCCAGGCTGCCGAGTTCGCTGCCCGTGCCGGTGCGCTGGCGGCCACCCGCGAGGGTGCGCAGTCCTCCTACTCGGCGCTGGCCGAAATGGTCCGCTGAATCCCGGCGGACCAACGGCGGCGTCTCCCCTTGGGGAGGCGCCGCTTTTCGTGCTGTCCCTCCCCCACCTGCCGCCGCCAAAGCCAGCGCCGGTGGTCTAAGCCGGTGGCCGGTCCGGCGGTGTTTTTCCAGCATCGGACTATGCTGTCGGGCATCACGGCAAACCGCCGAATCGTCAGCAGGCTCTCATGGGGGAAACATGTCCGAGCACGTGCCGCCCGGCACCAGCTATATCAATCCTTACAACGGCCGTTCCGGAGCGGGCCAGGTCCCGGCAGCAGCGGGAGGAACGCCGATACGGCCGAAGCAGGTCGATTCGTCCTTTGGCCTCCTGCTGGGCTCTTTGAGCCTGACCGCACTGGGTATTCTCACGAGAATCATCCTTCTAAATGCCGGCGACGGTGTCACCGGCGAGGGTGCCGTCTGGTTGGTGACGCTGGGCATCTGCTTCGCTGTCACGTCTGTGGCAGCCGGATTTATCCGCAAGGGCCATCACTGGGCCCGAATCCTGCTTACCGCCTACACCGCGGTCTCGGTGCTGACTTTCCTTACCGGGACGAACCTTCTGAGCTGGGGCGCCATCCTGACCCTGGTCGCAGCGACGGTGCTTTTGTACTGGGCACCCTCACGGGCCTATTTCAAGGCGATGGACCAGCACCGGCGAAACACGACTAGTTAAGACTTAGGGAAGGTTTTCCGTGCCGGCTGCGGCCCGGTGAGCTGGCCGCGCAGCTCCTGGAGAGCTGCCACCCGTTCGGCCAGCTCGTCCGGGCCCGCTTCTTCCCATAGGTCAAGGCCGGTGCCCTCATCAATGGCGGCGAGCGCGGCGGCCTTTACCTGGCCGTCGAGCCGGCCCACCTGGAACTGCGCCGCCGCAAGCGGCACCCATAACTCGGCCGCGTTGTCCTCCCGCAGAAGGTAAGCGAATGAGTCGATAAGGCGACGTGTCGCTTCCTCATCCGGTACCTCGTCCTCGAGGTATTCGAAGTATTCATCACGGACATCCGCGGCTGTGTCGTTGGCAAAAATGCCTGTCCCCCATGCACCCATGCCCCGAGTATTGCAGATAAATAAACTTACGGGGCGGAAGCCGGTGTTCTCTCTGGAAAAGTGTTGTGCATGCTTCATGATGGGCCATGGAAGACGTGTTTAGGCGTCTTAAATACACGCCGGAACCCGTCGGGACGCCCCGGCCCCCACACCGAGCAGGAGCGGAATGCTTGACCACAGGCTGGCTAATACAACTCAGGATCGGTGGCACCGTGCTCTGGAGAATCTCGAGCGCCGCAACGTGCGCATCCTTCCCGGGCTGCAAAGCTTCGCGCCGGTAATCATCGGCAATGCAACGCACCCCGCAACAACAGGTACTTTCAGCCCTTTGGACGCCTATTGGCGGAATGGACGGTTGGAGTTCGACGGCGGTGGAACATTCGAACGTCGAATTCTGGAACACATCAATTTTTACGCCACGGATTTTCGAGGACGAATGGACATCGTGGAGGCCCTTCGTTCCCAGGGTTTTGAGGTCGCCACCGACGCCGGAATAGATGACGTCCCCGTGACGGTCAAGATTTACCAGTACTCTCGCCGACTGGTTACGCCTCCTGCCCGGACCCGCTGGGAGTGGGCCTTGGAGGAAGTGTCCAGGGCCGGAATCGAAGTGCGTGAAGGCATTTCCAGATCAGAACGCCCGCATTCCTACCCAGCAGATCTCGGAATCATGTCCGCCTACACCGTGGCGGGGTTTGACGGAACATTGGCCTGGGAGCATGACGTACTCCGCCTCCGGGACGGCAGAGTCAACACCGCCGTGGGAATTGCCGCGTGGGACCACCTTCATGGGGCGGTTACGGGGCAGGTGCTTTACCGGGCTTTTCGCGCCAACGGATTCGACGTCGAGTATGACGGCGCCAATGGTCAGGTTTTTGTCCATCTACCTATTCCCTGAACCGGCCGCGAGCGCCAACCCTCGTCCCGGGGCGGTGGGCCCGGCTCAGCTTCCGAACGAGCCCTGCAGGAAATGCCGGTTCGCTTCAGCCCGTTCCAGGAGCTCTTCGCGGGTGAAGTACTTGCGGTCGAATTCTTCCCATTCGCCGACGAACATGGTCCACTCCCCGTCCACCTGGACCGGCCAGCAGCGCCGCACCCAGTTGAGCTTTTCGCGGACGTTGTTCCGGTTCTCCGGATCGGTGCTGGTGTACTGCAGGACGGTGCAGTTATGGATCATCTGTTCCCTGTCGGCATCCCGCTCCAGGAACTCTTCATCGCTCCAGCGCTCCAGGACCAGACGCGTTGCCCACATGAACTCGCCGTGGGTGACCAGGAGGACGTTGTCCCGGGGGTTTTCGCGGTGCAGGGTGCTCAGGATGTTCCTCACCCGGTTTTCAGCGACGTTCGCAATGGATTCCCCAGCGGGCGGGGCCCAGTACAGCGGATCGCTCTCACGGTATGCGGCGTTCTGCGAATACTTCTGCGCGAAATCCTGCTTCGACATGGAGCCGATTTCTCCCCACGAACGCTCCCGGATGACGCGGTTTTCCTCCCAGCGCACGTCCAGCCCGAGGTGCGCAGCGGTCTCGCGGGTCCGTGTGTAAACGGAGACCATGGCGCGGTCGAACTCGATGTTCTGCTGGGCAATCCATGCTCCGGCAACCTTTGCCTGCTGGACTCCCAGCTCGGTGAGCCGCCACGAGCGGTCCGGAACGGTCATCGTTTCTTCGGTGTAGAGGCTGGAGTCCCCGGCTTTGGATGCCTTCTGCATCACGTTCGCTTCGCTCTGTCCGTGACGGACGAGGAACAGGTTCCGGGGCATAACCATGGGAGACTCCTTCTACACGCGCACTGATTCTGCTTCTACATCTTAGGGTGCGGAGCTGGTCGGTTTCTCACCGCTTCCTGCCGCCGCCAAGGTTACCCCGCAGCTTGGCAGCTCATAGAAAAACCCCTCCTGTTCGGGCGTTACGCCTGATCAGGAGGGGTTTATTGGAGCCCCCTGCCGGATTCGAACCGGCGACCCCCTGTTTACAAGACAGGTGCTCTGGCCAACTGAGCTAAGGGGGCGTGCTGCCTCAAGAAGCAGGCAAGCGACGCCGCCGTCGTCCGTCTGACTAAACAGGCCCGAACAAACAGCGCTAGACAAGATTAGCCCAGAGCGCCCGTCCCCGTGAAACCGGAAGGTTTCACGGGGAACAGGCCCCGGACGAATCAGGGTTTACTTGTTGGCGTCGATCGCCGACTGAACGGTCTCCGCGAACGTGTTCAGGTCCGCTTCGGCACCGTTGACGTAGGCGGTCGGGGTGCCGTTGATGCCGTCCACGCGGGCCAGCTGGTCCGCATACTTCACGAACGGACGGTAGGTGCCGTCTTCGATGCAGTCTTCCATGCCGTCGGTGTCGGCGCCCACGGACTCAGCCATGTCCACCAGTCCGTCGTTGTTCACTTCACCGGAGGCGTGCTGGGCGAAGATGGCCTTCATGAAGTCCCAGTAGGACTCGGGGCTTTCAGCTGCGACGCACGCCGCGGCGTTGGCGCCGCGGGAGGAGTAGTTGGTGGGCGAGTTGCGGTCCAGGAACGCCACCGTACGGTACTCGTAGGTGACTTCCCCGGCATCCAGCCACTGGGAAATCTGGTCATCAAACATCGCGGCGAAGTCGGCGCAGTGCACGCAGTTAATGTCCACGTATTCCACGATCTGGATCGGCTGGCCCGGCTCAGCGGCAGCAACGCCCGGCGGAACCGGCGTCTCTTCCGCAGCCTCTTCCGGGGCGGCAGGCAGCGTCTCGACATCAAAGTCGAACTTCTCCGTGGGCTCCAGCTCACTGGTGGAGGTGAGGGTGAAGCCGCCGTACTGGTTGGCGTTCGCCGGCGACTGCCCGGTATTAGGCACCTTGTCGTTCATGCTGCTGAACACAATCACGGCCACGATCGTGATCAGCGCAACAACGGCAACCACCACGCCCCAGATCACCAGGAGACGGTTGCGCCGCTCCTTCTTCTGCTGGGCCTCGCGCAGTGCGCGTGCCTGTTCGCGGGCGGCGACAGTGCGCTCTGCCTTGGTCAGCTTGGGGTTCCGGTCAGTCATTATTCCTCATGTCTCTCAACGCAGGCTCCGTTTCCGGGGCCTCTCAGCTCATCACCAGTGTAGGCGGAACGACGTCCGCCGCCGTTGGACCAACGCCTGCGGGCGGTACAAAGTTTCACTGCTTCGCTAGAGTGGCAATATACGGCCAATCAACAAAGGGGTGCCATTCGTGAACGCTGACGCGGAGCCGAGTTCCAAGGACGACGCTCCTGGCAACTACGGCGATTTTGATTTCATCGTCGTATCCAACCGGCTTCCCGTTGACAGGATCAGCGGGCCCGACGGCGAAACGTGGCGCCGCTCACCGGGCGGGCTGGTCACGGCGCTGGCTCCCGTGATGGCAAAAGCCGACGGCGCGTGGGTGGGCTGGCCAGGCTCTCCCAATGAAGAACTGGAGCCCTTCGACCACGACAACATGCACCTCAAGCCGGTGCCGCTGAGCACCGACGAGGTCGAGCTGTATTACGAGGGCTTCTCCAACACGACGCTGTGGCCGCTCTACCACGACGTGATCGCCACCCCGGAGTTCCACCGCACGTGGTGGGATGCGTACCGCACGGTCAACCGCCGGTTCGCCGACGCCGCCGCGTCAGTGGCCGCAAAGGGCGCCACTGTCTGGGTGCAGGATTACCAGCTGCAGCTGGTCCCCCAGCTGCTGCGCCAGGCCCGCCCCGACCTGAAGATCGGCTTCTTCAACCACATTCCGTTCCCTCCGCTGGAAATCTTCGCCCAGCTGCCGTGGCGCCGGAACATCATCGAAGGCCTCCTGGGTGCGGACCTCATCGGGTTCCAGCGTCCCTCGGACGCGAGCAACTTCCTGCGCTGCGTGCGCCGTTTCGCCGGCTACACCATCCGGCAGCAGCAGGTGAATGTCACCACCGAAGACGGCCTGTCCTATGTCTCCCGGGCCGAGGCCTTCCCCATCTCCATCGACGCCGCCCAGATCGCGGAGCTGGCGCAGCGCGAAGACGTCATTGAACGTTCCAAGCAGATCCGCCGAGAACTGGGCAACCCGGACACCGTGCTGCTGGGCGTGGACCGGTTGGACTACACCAAGGGCATCAGTCACCGGCTCAAGGCCTACGGGGAACTCCTGGAAGACGGCAGGATCACGGTGGAGAACGCCGCCATGATCCAGGTCGCCAGCCCCTCCCGCGAGCGCGTTGAACAGTACCGGCTGCTCCGCGAAGAGGTGGAAGGCACCGTGGGCCGCATCAGCGGCACCTACGACACCATCTCCAACACCGCCCTGCGCTACCTGCACCACAGCTATCCGGTGGAGGAAATGGTGGCGCTCTACCTCGCGGCAGACGTAATGCTCGTCACCGCACTGCGCGACGGCATGAACCTCGTCGCGAAGGAATACGTGGCCGCCCGCACCGGCAACACCGGCACCCTGGTGCTCTCCGAGTTCACCGGCGCCGCGGATCAGCTGCGCCAGGCGGTGCTCGTCAACCCGCACGACATCGACGGGCTGAAGGCCGCTATCCTCACCGCTGTGAACATGCCAACCCGGGAAGCCAGCCGCCGGATGCGCCTGATGCGCCGGCAGGTGCTGCAGAACGACGTCGAGCGCTGGTCCCGGAACTTCCTGGAGGCACTCGACCAGGACCAGGACCCGGAGCAAGGCCAGGATCAGGAACGGGAACAATCATGAGTGCATTGAATCCGGATCTGCAGGCGGCGCTGGATTCGCTGGCCCGCACCGGAAAACTCCTGGTGGCGCTGGACTTTGACGGCGTCCTCTCCCCGCTGGTGGAACATGCCGAGGATGCCCGCCCGCTGGACGGATCGGCAGCCGCGGTCCGCGCCCTTGCCGCCCTGCCGGACACGGTCACCGCGTTCATTTCCGGACGCGCGCTGGACAGCCTGCGCACCGTTGCCACTCCGGAACCCGAAACCCTGCTGATCGGCAGCCACGGCGCCGAGACCTGGACGGGGCCCAACCAGGAACCCCTGCAGCTCACCGCCGAGCAGGCCCAGCTGCTGGCCCGTGCCCGCACGGCGGTGGAATCCGTGGTCGCCCGGCACCCGGGCTGCCGGCTGGAAGACAAGCCGGCCGGCGTCGTACTGCACACCCGCAGTGTGTCGGATCCGGCGGCAGCCGCTGCAACCGAGGACGCGCGGCGGGAACTCGGCCGGCTCGACGGCGTGCACGTCACCGACGGCAAGTCCGTACTGGAGGCCTCGGTGGTTTCCACCAACAAGGGTGAGGGCATCCGTGCCCTGCGCGGGCTGACCGGCGCGACGGCGGTGCTCTTCGCCGGAGACGATGTCACCGACGAACGCGGCTTCGAGGCCCTGGAACCGGGCGACGTCGGGATCAAGGTCGGTGACGGCACCACCGCCGCCGCGTACCGGGTCGCCTCCCCCGAGGCGTTCACCGCGGTGCTCGCTGAACTTGCCCGGCTGCGCGCTGCCGCCGTCGCCGGTTAACCCGGGGCGCCGGGCCGGCGTCCGCACCGGGAAACGTGTGCAATACTGTCCCCGTGAGCCGCGTCACAGGTCGCAGATGATCTGCCGCCGCGGCCCTCAACCCAACTCAATAGCTCTCCATTCACAACGGATCGTCGGGCACGTACCTGCCCGTGAAGGGAAATACCATGGCAACGGTAACGTTTGACCAGGCAACACGCCTCTACCCGGGGACGGAACGCCCCGCAGTAGACAACCTCAGCCTCGAAATCGCCGACGGCGAATTCCTGGTTCTCGTCGGCCCCTCCGGCTGCGGAAAATCCACGTCGCTGCGAATGCTCGCAGGGCTCGAAGACGTCAACTCCGGACGCATCCTCATCGGCGACCGCGACGTCACCGATGTTCCGCCCAAGGACCGCGACATCGCCATGGTTTTCCAGAACTATGCGCTGTACCCGCACATGTCCGTGGCGGACAACATGGGCTTCGCCCTGAAGATCGCCGGCATCGGCAAGGAAGAGCGCATGGAGCGCGTCCGCGAGGCCGCGAAGCTGCTGGACCTCGAAGACTACCTGGACCGGAAACCGAAGGCCCTCTCCGGCGGCCAGCGCCAGCGCGTTGCCATGGGCCGCGCGATTGTGCGTAACCCTCAGGTCTTCCTGATGGATGAGCCGCTCTCCAACCTGGATGCCAAGCTGCGCGTGCAGACCCGCACCCAGATTGCGTCGCTGACCCGTCGGCTCGGCGTCACCACTGTGTACGTCACCCACGATCAGGTGGAAGCCATGACCATGGGTGACCGCGTGGCAGTGCTGAAGGACGGTGTCCTGCAGCAGGTCGACACCCCGCGGAACCTCTACGACCACCCCCGGAACGTGTTCGTGGCCGGCTTCATCGGTTCCCCCGCCATGAACCTGCTCGAACTGCCGGTGGTGGACGGCGGAGTTGCGTTCGGCGGGTCCGTCTACCCGGTGGAAAGCTCCGTGCTGGGTGCTGCCGCAGGCAACACCGTAACGCTGGGCGTCCGGCCCGAAGACCTGGAAACGGTGCCCGAAGGTGAAGGCCTGCGTGTGGAGGTCGACGTCGTCGAGGAGCTGGGAGCCGATGCCTACGTTTACGGCCACAGCACCATCGACGGCAAGGACCATGACATGGTGGTCCGCGTTGACGGGCGGCGTCCGCCGCTGAAGGGCGACACGCTCCACGTCCGCCCGCAGCAGGGCCACGTGCACCTGTTCGACACCGCCAACGGGGAACGGCTCGCAGAACAGGCGTAACCCGGACCGACGCTACATGCGGTGGCTCCCCTGCTCAACTAAACTGTGAGACGGGGAGCCGCCGCTTTTTCGTTAGCGCATGCTCGAGACGTAAGGGCTTTCGCCTATGACCGACGCCGTACCTGCCCGCTGGCAGAACGAACCCACGGACTGGGAGCAGACCGGCAAGCTGCCCCGCACCACACGCTCCTCGACCAACCGGATCAATACCCTGGGGTCGCTCAACATCACGGCCGCGTCCATGGACCCGGCCCTGTTGGACCTGCCCTGGCACATTCCGCTGGAGGAATGGCCCAAGGAAAACCTGGCAGCCCTGCCCCGCGGCATCTCCCGCCACGTTGTCCGCTTCGCCCCGCTGGGCGATTCGCTGATTGCCATCAAGGAAACCAGCGAACATGTGGCGCGGCAGGAATACCACATGCTGCGCAAGCTTCGCCGCCTGAATGTTCCCGCGGTGTCGCCGGTGGCGGTCATCACGGGGCGCATGGATCCCGCGGGTGAGGAGCTGCAGCCGGTCCTCGTCACCCGGCACCTGCGATTCTCCCTTCCCTACCGTGCAGTCTTCTCCCAGACCCTGCGCGAGGTCACGTTGACCCGGTTGATTGATGCACAGGCCCTGCTGCTGGTGCGCCTGCATCTGGCGGGCTTCTACTGGGGGGATGTGTCCCTGTCCAACACTCTCTTCCGCCGCGACGCCGGTGCGTTTGCCGCCTACCTGGTGGATGCGGAGACCGGAGAGCTCTACCCCGAACTGTCCAACGGCCAGCGTGAATACGATCTGGAGATTGCCCGGGTCAACATCGCCGGAGAACTGATGGACCTGGCCGAGGGCGGTCTGGTCGAGGAATCCGTGGATCCGCTGGCCACCAGCGAACGGATCATGGACAGCTACCGCCGGCTGTGGGCGGAGCTGACCGAACGGGAGTCCTTCGGAATGGCGGACCGCTGGCGGGTGGACGCCCGCATCCGCCGCCTGAATGACCTGGGGTTCGACGTCGACGAGCTCAGCATCAGCACCACCCCCGACGGAACGCAGGTCCAGCTCCAGCCCAAGGTGGTCGACGCCGGGCACCATCAGCGCCGGCTGCTGCGCCTGACCGGAATTGATGCCCAGGAGAACCAGGCCCGGCGGCTGCTCAATGACCTGGACTCCTACCGGGTGACCAACCATCCGGAACTCGACGAAGAGCTCAGCGCGCACCTGTGGGTCACGCAGGTCTTCGAACCGATTGTCAAAGCCGTCCCCCGGGATCTGGGCAGCAAGCTGGAAGCCGCCGAAGTGGTGCACGAAGTCCTGGAGCACCGCTGGTACATGTCCGAAAAGGCCAACCGCAATGTGCCCATGGCAGAGGCGGTGCAGTCCTACATGGACACCATCCTTCGCCACCGGCGCGACGAGGCCGCGATCCTGCTCAGCACCGATACCCGGACCATGGAGATCCTGGATGCAGGAGGAGCCCCGGCCTAAGGCCGGGGCTCCCTGGATGGTGCTGCGGTAGCGGTCAGTAGCCGCTGGGGGCTGACATGGCGGCCACGATGATGAAGATGAGCATCAGCGCCCCGAAGAGGGTTCCCAACCCGCCGACGATAATGCCGATGACCGCGGGAGTGTTGCCCATCCCTGCCTTGCGGGACTGGTTCAGGCCCACAATGCTCAGGACCAGGCCCACCACGGAGAAGAAGAAGGACGTGATGAGTCCGGCGATACCCATCGCCTGTCCGGGGTTTACCTGCGGCTGCGGGTAGCCGCCCTGGCCGTAGGCGGGGTAACCGGCCGGCTGGCTGTACGCCGAGCCTTCCTGGCCGTAGCCCGGATAGCTTGCCTGCTGTGCAGGGGCGGCGTCCTGCTGTCCGTAGGGATTAGTGTTCTGCTGTCCGTAGGGATTGGAGTCCTGCTGGCCTTCCTGCTGGCCGTAGGACGGATAGGCAGTGTTGTCCTGCCCCTCCTGGGCGCCGGGGTAGGCGGCAGAGGACCCGGACGCGTACTGGCCGCTGTCCGAAGTATTATCGGTGCCGGCGGGGTCTGCCCCGGGCTGCCATTCTGGTCGATTGTCTGACACGCGGTATTCCCCCTGAAGAAGTGATTAGCGTGGCCGGGACGGTTGATCGATCGACTACGCAAAGTCATTGTGACGTACGCCAATCCTATACACGCGCGGCTACCGGTTCCATCGCGCAGGGAAAGATCCTCCGCAAGCCCCTCCGACGTGTTCAGGATCTCCTGTGATCTCCGCGGCACTCGGCACCCGGCCGGGATCCGGGGGTCGTTAAATGGAACTGTAGACTCGATGAATCTGTGGAAGGAAGACGCCCCGAATGGTTGAACAACTGGCTACCCCCAGCCGGACACGGCTGCGCGTGGTCCCTGTCCATGAACCGGCGACCGGCCGCGAATGGTGGCGGTCTTCGGTGATCTACCAGATCTACCCCCGCTCGTTCCGCGATCTGCGCGGTGACGGCATCGGAGACCTGCAGGGTATTACCGCCGAGATCCCCGCCCTCGCGAATCTGGATATCGACGCCGTCTGGCTCTCCCCGTTCTACCGTTCCCCGCAGAAGGACGCCGGCTACGACGTCGCCGATTACTGCTCCGTGGACCCGCTCTTCGGCACCTTGGAGGACTTCGACGCCCTGGTCGCCGAAGCATCCCGCCACAATATCCGCGTCATCGTGGATCTGGTCCCCAACCACTGTTCGGACCAGCACCCCCTCTTCCAGGCAGCCCTGGCCGCCCCCGCCGGCTCCCCCGCCCGGGATCTGTTCATCTTCCGCGAGGGCACCGGCGAGCACGGCCAGAACCCGCCGAACAACTGGCAGTCCCACTTCGGCGGGCCCGCCTGGACCCGCGTCACCGAACCGGACGGCACCCCCGGACAGTGGTATCTGCACCTGTTCGATACCTCCCAGCCGGACTTCAACTGGGACAGCCCCGCCGTACACGCCGAGTTCGAAAAGATCCTGCGGTTCTGGCTGGACCGCGGCGTCGGCGGGTTCCGGGTGGACGTTGCCCACGCGCTGATCAAGAAGTCCGGGCTTCCGGACTGGGGCGGACGCGCCGACGGGTCCTCTTCCGAAGGGTTCCCCGGCGATGCCGCTCCGATGTTCGGCCAGCCGGGCATCCACGACATCTTCCGGTCCTGGCGGAAAATCCTGGACTCCTACGACGGGGAGCGGGTGCTCTGCGCCGAAGCGACCATTGATCCCGTCGACCGGCTCAGCGACTGGGTCCGGCCGGACGAGATGCACCAGACCTTCAACTTCGCCTACCTGCACCACCCGTGGCACGCCCCGGCCCTGCGGGAGGTCATCGAGTCCTCCCTGCGCGCGTTCGACCAAGTGGGGGCTCCGACCACCTGGGTGCTGTCCAACCACGACGTCGTCCGGCACACCAGCCGTTTCGGCCTCACCGGTGCCGGGCCCCGGAGCGGGGACGGACTCGGACCGCAGGATGAACAGCCGGACCTCGAACTTGGACTTGCCCGGGCCCGTGCCGCGACCCTGCTGATGCTCGCGCTGCCCGGCGGCGTCTATCTCTACCAGGGCGAGGAGCTCGGCCTGCCGGACCACACGCTGCTTCCGGATGAGTTCCGCCAGGACCCCACGTTCCACCGCACCGCAGGTGTCCGCGTGGGACGTGACGGGAACCGGGTCCCCCTGCCGTGGAAGGCCAACCTCCCCAGCTACGGCTTCAGCGCGACGGGCGAAAGCTGGCTCCCGCAGCCGCCGATCTGGGGCAGGCACTCCCGCGACATCGAAGAGCGCAACCCCGACTCGACCCTGAACCTCTACCGCAACGCCCTCGCCCTGCGCCGGGAGCTGCGGCTGGGTGACGGTTCCCTGGCGTGGTGGCCGGAGCACGACGGCGAGGGGCTGGTGGCGTTCGTCAATGACGGCGTCCTCGTGGCCATCAACATGGGCGACGCCCCGGTACAGCTGCCGGATCTTCCGCTGCTGCTGGGCAGCGCGCCCGATGCTCTCGAGGGCGACCGGCTGCGTCCCAACCGCGCGGTCTGGCTGCGTCTGGACTAGCGGGGTTCGCCGGGTTCACCCCCGGGAATGGCTTTCCCGGGGTTGAGGATGCCGACGGGGTCGAACACTGCCTTCACCCTGCGCTGCAGCTCGAGCACCTCTGCCTGCTGCTCCTGCGGCAGCCAGGGCAGTTTGAACTGGCCTATGCCGTGTTCGCCGGTGATGGTTCCGCCCATGGACAGCGCAACGGTGATGGACTCATCCAGTGCTGCCTCCAGGCGTTCCCGTCCGCCGTCGTCGGCCGCCTGCACCCAGAACGTCGGGTGCAGGTTGCCGTCCCCGGCGTGGGCCACCACCTTGAGGTTTACCCGGTGCTGTGCCGCCATCCGCTCGAGCTCGGCGACGTACCGTACCAGCGCGGAGCGCGGGACGGCGACGTCCTCCCCCACCCGGAACTGGTGGGCAATTGCGTCGCCGCGGCTGTGCCGTCGCAGCTCCAGGAGCCGTTCGGCTTCCACCGATCCTTCCGTACTCACTGTTCCGCCCAGCGCCGCCAGCACCCGTCGCACAACGTCCGCCTCCGCGTCGGCTCCGAAGCCATCAGTCTGGATGAGCAGCAACGCGTTTCCCCGGGATCGGAGGCTGCTTCCATGGGCGTCGTCCAGCGCACTGAGGGTGGCACCGTCCAGCAGCTCCATGATGGCCGGCTGAACGCGGGCGGCCCCCACAGCCAGGACTCCTGCGGCCGCCGTCGAAAAATCGGTAAAGAAGGCTGCAACGGTCTGGATCGCAACCGGCAGGTACCGCAGCCGCACGGTAATACCGACGATGATCCCCAAGGTACCCTCCGAGCCGGTGAAAAGGCCCGTGAGGTCATAACCGGCGACTCCCTTGAAGGTGCGCTGTCCGGTGCTGATCAGCGAACCGTCGGCCAGGACCACGTCCAGTGCCAGCACGGAGTCCCGGGTCACGCCGTACTTGGCGCAGCGAAGGCCGCCGGCGTTGGTGGCCACATTCCCGCCGATCGTGGAAGTCCGGTAGCTGGCCGGATCGGGGGCATACATCAGCCCGTGGGCCGCTGCCGCCGCATTCAGGTCGGCATTGATCACGCCGGGTTCGACGACGGCGACCTCGTCCTGCGCATTAAGCTCCAGGATGCGGTTCATGCGGTCCAGGCAGAGGACGATGCACCCGCCGGTCGCATGGGCGCCGCCCGAGACCCCGGTGCCCGCTCCACGGGGGACCACGGCGGTACCCGTTGCCGCCGCCCAGCGCATCACGTCCTGGACGCCCTGGACGCTGGTAGGCCAGACAACCGCTCGCGGCTCCGCATAGGCCAGGACGGGACCTTGGTCGGTGGCAAAGGCGGCAAGAACATCAGGCGGGGTTTCGACGAGCCGGCCGGGGCCGTTGAGGGTAAGACCGTGCAGGGCGTTCATGCCAGCAGACTACCGTGCCCCCATAAAGCGGGCGTAGCGGTCCAGGATCTGCCCCCATTCATTCTCGAGCCGATCGTATTCGCGGGCTGCATCCGGGAGCCGTCCCAGGCCCGAGTGGCGCAGCGTGACCGAGGTGGAACCGTCGGTGACGGCGGAGAACTCCACGCGTACGTCAGTGGGGGTCCGCGGGTCCTGGCCGGCCACCCACTCCAGTTCCAGCAGTGTGTCCGGTTCCCGGGTGCGTACCGTGGCCCACACCGCGGTTTCGCCGTCGGGACCGGTCTCGGTCAGCACCCCGCCTTCGAACTCGGCGTGTGTACCTTCCCCGAAGTCCGTCAGCTCCTCCGGCCACCAGAGATGGAGATAATCGGTGAATCCGTTGAAGGCTTCCTCAGCATCGCGGGGAACCGTCCGGACCGCAACCACATCCGGCACGGACGTGCCGTGGCCTGGCGTCCCTTCGTCCGGATCCGGATCGGCGGCATGGGAAAACAGGGAAGCACTCATGCATTCCACCCTACCTGCCGTGTTTAGCCGTTAAACAGGTCAGGTCCCGCACCAATGGTGCGGGACCTGACCCTCTCTACTAAATATTGTCCGGCGGTGACCTACTCTCCCACATCCTCCCGGATGCAGTACCATCGGCGCTGTGGGTCTTAGCTTCCGGGTTCGGAATGGGACCGGGCGTTTCCCCCACGCTATGACCGCCGTAACCCTTCCACCCGCACCACACACCCAAAACCAACTGGGCATGCGTGGGGAAAACAATGGTTACAACACGTCCCGGAACCACCCCAACAAAGGGGGGTGCCGGCAGTGCGGTAAATTGTGAACCCTCCCCCGGACAAGGGGTAAGGAGTTCGTGTTCCAGGCACAGCAACCAACGGGTTGTTGTCCGGGAACCACATAGTGGACGCAAGCAGCATGATCTACAACACCCTTTATACTTTGACGGACCGTTTGAAGTCGTGTCCGTCCAGGTGCTGGTGTGGTGTAAGTTATCGGCCTATTAGTACCGGTCAGCTTCACGGGTCTTTAGTCCCCGCTTCCACATCCGGCCTATCAACCCAGTGGTCTGGCTGGGGGCCTCTCACACACAAGGTGTATGGAAATCTCATCTCGAAGCGGGCTTCCCGCTTAGATGCTTTCAGCGGTTATCCCATCCGAACGTAGCTAATCAGCGGTGCACTTGGCAGTACAACTGACACACCAGAGGTTCGTCCGTCCCGGTCCTCTCGTACTAAGGACAGCCCTTCTCAAATTTCCTGCGCGCGCAGCGGATAGGGACCGAACTGTCTCACGACGTTCTAAACCCAGCTCGCGTACCGCTTTAATGGGCGAACAGCCCAACCCTTGGGACCTACTCCAGCCCCAGGATGCGACGAGCCGACATCGAGGTGCCAAACCATGCCGTCGATATGGACTCTTGGGCAAGATCAGCCTGTTATCCCCGAGGTACCTTTTATCCGTTGAGCGACGGCCATTCCACAATGTACCGCCGGATCACTAGTCCCGACTTTCGTCCCTGCTCGAGATGTCTCTCTCACAGTCAAGCTCCCTTGTGCACTTACACTCGACACCTGATTGCCAACCAGGCTGAGGGAACCTTTGGGCGCCTCCGTTACTCTTTAGGAGGCAACCGCCCCAGTTAAACTACCCATCAGGCACTGTCCCTGACCCGGATTACGGGCCGAAGTTAGATATCCAGTATGACCAGAGTGGTATTTCAACGATGACTCCACCCGAACTGGCGTCCGGGTCTCACAGTCTCCCACCTATCCTACACAAGCCACACCGAACACCAATACCAAACTATAGTAAAGGTCTCGGGGTCTTTCCGTCCTGCTGCGCGTAACGAGCATCTTTACTCGTACTGCAATTTCGCCGAGTTTATGGTTGAGACAGCGGGGAAGTCGTTACTCCATTCGTGCAGGTCGGAACTTACCCGACAAGGAATTTCGCTACCTTAGGATGGTTATAGTTACCACCGCCGTTTACTGGGGCTTAAATTCCCAGCTTCGCCCGTAAGGGCTAACCGGTCCTCTTAACCTTCCAGCACCGGGCAGGAGTCAGTCCGTATACATCGTCTTGCGACTTCGCACGGACCTGTGTTTTTAGTAAACAGTCGCTTCCCCCTGGTCTCTGCGGCCCCGATCCCCTCCGGACAGCAAGTGTCCATCAAGGTTGGGGCCCCCCTTCTCCCGAAGTTACGGGGGCATTTTGCCGAGTTCCTTAACCATAATTCTCTCGATCGCCTTAGTATTCTCTACCTGATCACCTGTGTCGGTTTGGGGTACGGGCGGCTGGAACCTCGCGCCGATGCTTTTCTAGGCAGCATAGGATCACCGGATCCCCCCGTGAGGGGGTCCCGTCGGATCTCAGGTTCGTCATCCAAGACACCGTGACGGATTTACCTATCACGGACCCTACGTCCTTAGACCAGGTCTACCATCGCCTGGCCCGGCTACCTTCCTGCGTCACACCTGTTAATACGCTTACCTCCCAGGATCAGGTCCCGTGCTCGGCCAAAACCCTCACACCACAAGGGTGATCGGGCAGGCTCCGGACGGTTAGTGTCCCCTGCTTGGTATGGGCGGTTCTTCGCCGGTACGGGAATATCAACCCGTTGTCCATCGACTACGCCTGTCGGCCTCGCCTTAGGTCCCGACTTACCCAGGGCAGATTAGCTTGACCCTGGAACCCTTGATCATTCGGCGGACGGGTTTCTCACCCGTCTTTCGCTACTCATGCCTGCATTCTCACTCGTGTAGGCTCCACCACTGGTTTACACCGCAGCTTCACTGCCCACACGACGCTCCCCTACCACTCCAGACGACTGAACCACGAAGGCTTATCTATATCTGAAATCCACAACTTCGGCGGTGTACTTGAGCCCCGCTACATTGTCGGCGCGGAATCACTTGACCAGTGAGCTATTACGCACTCTTTCAAGGGTGGCTGCTTCTAAGCCAACCTCCTGGTTGTCTGGGCAACTCCACATCCTTTCCCACTTAGCACACGCTTAGGGGCCTTAGTTGGTGGTCTGGGCTGTTTCCCTCTCGACTATGAAGCTTATCCCCCACAGTCTCACTGCTGCGCTCTCACTTACCGGCATTCGGAGTTTGGCTGACGTCAGTAACCTTGTAGGGCCCATTAGCCATCCAGTAGCTCTACCTCCGGTAAGAAACACGCAACGCTGCACCTAAATGCATTTCGGGGAGAACCAGCTATCACGGAGTTTGATTGGCCTTTCACCCCTACCCACAGCTCATCCCCTCCATTTTCAACTGAAGTGGGTTCGGTCCTCCACGACGTCTTACCGTCGCTTCAACCTGGCCATGGGTAGATCACTCCGCTTCGGGTCTAGATCACGCCACTGCATCGCCCTATTCAGACTCGCTTTCGCTACGGCTTCCCCTCACGGGTTAACCTCGCGACGTAACACTAACTCGCAGGCTCATTCTTCAAAAGGCACGCTGTCACAGCTACAAGGCTGCTCCAACGGTTTGTAGGCACACGGTTTCAGGTACTATTTCACTCCCCTCCCGGGGTACTTTTCACCTTTCCCTCACGGTACTTGTCCGCTATCGGTCATCAGGGAGTATTTAGGCTTACCAGGTGGTCCTGGCAGATTCGCACGGGATTTCTCGGGCCCCGTGCTACTTGGGATCCTCTCCAAGCGGCAGCATACATTCCGGTTACGGGGCTAACACCCTCTACGGCCCGGCTTTCAAACCGGTTCACCTATGCACCTGCACTCACTTCACCGATCCGGCAGAATCGGTACGGAAAGTCCCGCAACCCCAGTGATGCAACGCCCGCCGGCTATCACACACCACTGGTTTAGCCTCTTCCGCGTTCGCTCGCCACTACTAACGGAATCACTGTTGTTTTCTCTTCCTGTGGGTACTGAGATGTTTCACTTCCCCACGTTCCCTCCACGCACCCTATGTGTTCAGATGCGGGTCACCCGGTCACTCGCGCGCCGGGCGGGGTTTCCCCATTCGGACATCCTGGGATCAAAGTTCGGTTATCAACTCCCCCAGGCTTATCGCAGATTCCTACGTCCTTCTTCGGCTCCTGATGCCAAGGCATCCACCGTGTGCCCTTAAAAACTTGACCACAAAGATCAATTTATTATCGCTATCGAGAAAACCACGGTCTCCCCAGGCACCCTTTGAGGGGCACCCGGATCCACCAGGTTTTTCTGAAATTGCACTTAATATTTTAAGATGCTCGCGTCCACTATGTAGTTCTCAAACAACAACCCCGTCACACCCTTCCCCGCACCGAACCACCCCGCAAGGGGTGTCACATGTGCGGTTCCGGCCTGCGCAGGAACAAACAGAAACAACCAGTCAACCCGCAGACCCTCCCCCCTTTGACAAGGAGAGGATCACGGGTGCCTGTTGCTTCAGGACCCAACAGTGTGCCAAACGACGAACCGGCCTGACCAGGACTGCAGCAGGTGTTCCAGGAACCCTCCCGAAGGAGGGAACGTACTGACCCGTGCAGCCGGCATGCCGGCGCCTATCCATTGATATTCCACCCTTGAGCACCCACCGGAGAACATATGTCTCCGATATGGGCATCTCCTGCGAAGCACACATCCGACACTGTGGAAGGACATGGTCTTCGAGGTGCTCCTTAGAAAGGAGGTGATCCAGCCGCACCTTCCGGTACGGCTACCTTGTTACGACTTAGTCCCAATCGCCGGTCCCACCTTCGACGGCTCCCTCCCACAAGGGGTTAGGCCACCGGCTTCGGGTGTTACCAACTTTCGTGACTTGACGGGCGGTGTGTACAAGGCCCGGGAACGTATTCACCGCAGCGTTGCTGATCTGCGATTACTAGCGACTCCAACTTCATGAGGTCGAGTTGCAGACCTCAATCCGAACTGAGACCGGCTTTTTGGGATTAGCTCCACCTCACAGTATCGCAACCCTTTGTACCGGCCATTGTAGCATGCGTGAAGCCCAAGACATAAGGGGCATGATGATTTGACGTCGTCCCCACCTTCCTCCGAGTTGACCCCGGCAGTCTCCTATGAGTCCCCGCCATAACGCGCTGGCAACATAGAACGAGGGTTGCGCTCGTTGCGGGACTTAACCCAACATCTCACGACACGAGCTGACGACAACCATGCACCACCTGTAAACCGGCCACAAGTGGGGGACCTGTTTCCAGGCCTTTCCGGTTCATGTCAAGCCTTGGTAAGGTTCTTCGCGTTGCATCGAATTAATCCGCATGCTCCGCCGCTTGTGCGGGCCCCCGTCAATTCCTTTGAGTTTTAGCCTTGCGGCCGTACTCCCCAGGCGGGGCACTTAATGCGTTAGCTACGGCGCGGAAAACGTGGAATGTCCCCCACACCTAGTGCCCAACGTTTACGGCATGGACTACCAGGGTATCTAATCCTGTTCGCTCCCCATGCTTTCGCTCCTCAGCGTCAGTTAATGCCCAGAGACCTGCCTTCGCCATCGGTGTTCCTCCTGATATCTGCGCATTTCACCGCTACACCAGGAATTCCAGTCTCCCCTACATCACTCTAGTCTGCCCGTACCCACTGCAGACCCGGGGTTGAGCCCCGGGCTTTCACAGCAGACGCGACAAACCGCCTACGAGCTCTTTACGCCCAATAATTCCGGATAACGCTTGCGCCCTACGTATTACCGCGGCTGCTGGCACGTAGTTAGCCGGCGCTTCTTCTGCAGGTACCGTCACTTTCGCTTCTTCCCTGCTGAAAGAGGTTTACAACCCGAAGGCATTCGTCCCTCACGCGGCGTCGCTGCATCAGGCTTCCGCCCATTGTGCAATATTCCCCACTGCTGCCTCCCGTAGGAGTCTGGGCCGTGTCTCAGTCCCAGTGTGGCCGGTCACCCTCTCAGGCCGGCTACCCGTCGTCGCCTTGGTGGGCCATTACCCCAACCAACAAGCTGATAGGCCGCGAGTCCATCCAAAACCGCATAAAGCTTTCCACGGACCGCCATGCGGTGGTCCGTTGTATCCGGTATTAGACCCGGTTTCCCAGGCTTATCCCGAAGTCAGGGGCAGGTTACTCACGTGTTACTCACCCGTTCGCCACTAATCATTCTGTGCAAGCACAGAAGTCATCGTTCGACTTGCATGTGTTAAGCACGCCGCCAGCGTTCATCCTGAGCCAGGATCAAACTCTCCGTAAATGTGTTACAGACACAGACCGGGGACCAAGGAAAATTGGTCGACCGTCCTGCACTAAATTCGAAACCGGCTAAAAAAACCGTCCCAATACCCACGGGGTGGGCGGAAACGGCCTGTTCAACCAATCAATATAAATAAATTGGTATCAATAAACTTGGCACACTATTGAGTTCTCAAACAACAGACGCAATCCGAAAATACTCGGGAAAACAATGTTTTCCTTTTCTTCTTCGCTGCAATTTTTTACCGCAAAAGCGTTTCCGCCGTTCCGGACCCAGCACCAACCGGAGTCTTTTCCATCGGCCCTGCGAAGGGCACGCACTGGTTGGACTCTGTTTTTTGTTGGGGTTTGGCCGCCATGCTCGGGCGCTTTTCCAGCGTCCCGGCCGCGGCGACTTCTAAAACTTTACACACGTTTGCCCGTAGCCGCAAATCGACCGGCACCGCCGGAGCCGGCACCCTCTCGGGCGCCGGCTCCGACTAACTGTCCGCCACTCAGCACAGGAGTCCCCTGTCCAGCTGCTGCGCTCTCAGGAACGAACCCCTGGACCAGCTGCTGCGCTCTCAGGAACGAACCCCTGGACCAGCTGCTGCGCCTCCGGAAAGAACCCCTGGACTAGCTGCTGCGCCTCCGGAAGGAGCCCAGGACCAATAGGAATCCGGCGAGCATGGCGGTTCCGGCTGCTCCCACCATAGCGGCGGTGTCTTCCGGCCCGGTCCGCGGAAGCCGTTCGGTGACCGGCACCGGGGCGTATTCGTTGACCACCTCAGCTGTCAGCTCCTGCCCCGGCAGGATCGTTACCTCCGCCGTACCCGAGGATTCCACCGTGACGTCCTCGTTGGCGCCGGACGCCGGCTCCGAGACCCGGCACACCGTTCCCGCCGGAATACCTTCGTACCTCTGGGTAAAGGTATCCGCCGAAGTCCCCTCGGGGATCACAAACGTCTCGTCAATCAGCCCGTCACCGCACTGGACGTGCAGCACAATGTCGTCCTGCAGGCCCGCACCGGAGCCGGTGACGGTTTTCGCCACGATCAGGCTGCCCGGGTTGAATTCCACGTTGTTTGTGACATCCAGGACGTTCTCGCCTTCGACGAGTGTCACGGGCTCCGGGAGGACGGGTGTCACCGTGACCTCCACAGTGGATCCGGTCACCTCTTCCGTCACCGCGCACACCGTTCCCACCGGAAGGTCTGCCACGGTGTTGCTCACCGGCGCAGCCGTCCCCGCAGGAATGTCAAAGACATAGGCGCCCGCCGGACCGCAGTCCACGGTGAGGGTGATGGCACCTTGGCTACCGATTCCTCCGCCGGCAAACACCTTATTCACTACCAGGTCTCCCAGTACAAAGAACTCCGCGGTCGCCTCGGCTGCGGCATTCAACACTGTGGTCTCGGCGAGGATGATGGGCTGCTTTTCCACCAGTGGATCAGCCTGGTCGTAGAGGTAGACGTTGCCGGTCTGGACGTTGACGGCAGCACGTGCTCTGAGGACTCCCGGATCGGTGGATGCCGGCGGACCGCCCACCCAGACCTGGGTCCCTGAAGGGACTGTGCTCCCGTTCGGGATGGGGACGGTTCCCGCAGCGTCGGCAAACATGGTGTATCCGGTCGGCACGGAAACCGTAACCTCCACACTTCCCTCCGCTGCCACCGTGAACGGGCCGGCGATGCTTCCCAACGGAGCCGCGGCAGCCGGGGGTGTCACGGTGACGTTCGGTGGGGGCGGTTCCGGCAGAGGCCCGTTCGTCCGGGCGTCTTCGACGATCGCTGCGACCGCGGGCCTGATGACCGTCTCCGAAGTATTGACCAGGTATCCGTCGGTTATGTACCAGATCGCGGCCTGCACCGCCGCAGCCTGCTGATTAGCGGTTAAGCCCGCAGGGGCTGCGGGATTCGCAGGATAGTAGTTGTTCAGGATGTAATTTACGTAGCCAAGGTTGGCTACGTCGGCTTCCTCCCAGGGCGCGTTAACGTAGCCGACCCCGAGGGTGGTGCCTATCGCGACGTTGATGCAATACATCCGCCCGAGCCGGCCATCGGCGTCCTGAGTGTTAAGGACGCCGGTGTACCCGCCGGCGGCAGGAACTCCCGTCGGGTTGCCTTCGGGATAAGGCAGCGTGAGATCCGGCGGGGTGGGATTGTTGGACAGGAAACCCTGAATACTTTGGCCTTCGCCTCGACTGGTAAAAACGACATCCGCGTTTGCGCTGGCCACCGGAGCCGGTTCATTCGGGTCCGGATCCGTGACCCGGGCATTGGCGGGTGCCGCGAACGGCGCCAGCAGCAGCGCTGCAGCGGCCGCCATGCCAAGAAGTGACCTGCGAAGCCGGCGCTCGTGCCCCCGCCGGCGCCGCGGGCCCGATGGAAAGGAATAGTGGCTCATAGGGGTCTCCTGCTTCTATCCCTGGGGATGACTCGCGAGTGACCATGCCGAAACCAGTTCGGCCTGTGCAGGGCACAGTATGTGGAATCCGGGGCCGGGGATAGGCGAAACCGCCATATTCATAGAAAGCCGGGCAGGGACCAATATTTCTTCTTGACATGCCCTGGTTAAACAGGAAGAGCCCGTACCAACACTGGTACGGGCTCAACCTTCAAATATTGTCCGGCGGTGACCTACTCTCCCACATCCTCCCGGATGCAGTACCATCGGCGCTGTGGGTCTTAGCTTCCGGGTTCGGAATGGGACCGGGCGTTTCCCCCACGCTATGACCGCCGTAACCCTTCCACCCGCACCACACACCCAAAACCAACAGGGCATGCGTGGGGAAAACAATGGTTACAACACGTCCCGGAACCACCACAATAAAGTGGGGTGCCGGCAGTGCGGTAAATTGTGAACCCTCCCCCGGACAAGGGGTAAGGAGTTCGTGTTCCAGGCACAGCAACCAACGGGTTGTTGTCCGGGAACCACATAGTGGACGCAAGCAGCATGATCTACAACACCCTTTATACTTTGACGGACCGTTTGAAGTCGTGTCCGTCCAGGTGCTGGTGTGGTGTAAGTTATCGGCCTATTAGTACCGGTCAGCTTCACGGGTCTTTAGTCCCCGCTTCCACATCCGGCCTATCAACCCAGTGGTCTGGCTGGGGGCCTCTCACACACAAGGTGTATGGAAATCTCATCTCGAAGCGGGCTTCCCGCTTAGATGCTTTCAGCGGTTATCCCATCCGAACGTAGCTAATCAGCGGTGCACTTGGCAGTACAACTGACACACCAGAGGTTCGTCCGTCCCGGTCCTCTCGTACTAAGGACAGCCCTTCTCAAATTTCCTGCGCGCGCAGCGGATAGGGACCGAACTGTCTCACGACGTTCTAAACCCAGCTCGCGTACCGCTTTAATGGGCGAACAGCCCAACCCTTGGGACCTACTCCAGCCCCAGGATGCGACGAGCCGACATCGAGGTGCCAAACCATGCCGTCGATATGGACTCTTGGGCAAGATCAGCCTGTTATCCCCGAGGTACCTTTTATCCGTTGAGCGACGGCCATTCCACAATGTACCGCCGGATCACTAGTCCCGACTTTCGTCCCTGCTCGAGATGTCTCTCTCACAGTCAAGCTCCCTTGTGCACTTACACTCGACACCTGATTGCCAACCAGGCTGAGGGAACCTTTGGGCGCCTCCGTTACTCTTTAGGAGGCAACCGCCCCAGTTAAACTACCCATCAGGCACTGTCCCTGACCCGGATTACGGGCCGAAGTTAGATATCCAGTATGACCAGAGTGGTATTTCAACGATGACTCCACCCGAACTGGCGTCCGGGTCTCACAGTCTCCCACCTATCCTACACAAGCCACACCGAACACCAATACCAAACTATAGTAAAGGTCTCGGGGTCTTTCCGTCCTGCTGCGCGTAACGAGCATCTTTACTCGTACTGCAATTTCGCCGAGTTTATGGTTGAGACAGCGGGGAAGTCGTTACTCCATTCGTGCAGGTCGGAACTTACCCGACAAGGAATTTCGCTACCTTAGGATGGTTATAGTTACCACCGCCGTTTACTGGGGCTTAAATTCCCAGCTTCGCCCGTAAGGGCTAACCGGTCCTCTTAACCTTCCAGCACCGGGCAGGAGTCAGTCCGTATACATCGTCTTGCGACTTCGCACGGACCTGTGTTTTTAGTAAACAGTCGCTTCCCCCTGGTCTCTGCGGCCCCGATCCCCTCCGGACAGCAAGTGTCCATCAAGGTTGGGGCCCCCCTTCTCCCGAAGTTACGGGGGCATTTTGCCGAGTTCCTTAACCATAATTCTCTCGATCGCCTTAGTATTCTCTACCTGATCACCTGTGTCGGTTTGGGGTACGGGCGGCTGGAACCTCGCGCCGATGCTTTTCTAGGCAGCATAGGATCACCGGATCCCCCCGTGAGGGGGTCCCGTCGGATCTCAGGTTCGTCATCCAAGACACCGTGACGGATTTACCTATCACGGACCCTACGTCCTTAGACCAGGTCTACCATCGCCTGGCCCGGCTACCTTCCTGCGTCACACCTGTTAATACGCTTACCTCCCAGGATCAGGTCCCGTGCTCGGCCAAAACCCTCACACCACAAGGGTGATCGGGCAGGCTCCGGACGGTTAGTGTCCCCTGCTTGGTATGGGCGGTTCTTCGCCGGTACGGGAATATCAACCCGTTGTCCATCGACTACGCCTGTCGGCCTCGCCTTAGGTCCCGACTTACCCAGGGCAGATTAGCTTGACCCTGGAACCCTTGATCATTCGGCGGACGGGTTTCTCACCCGTCTTTCGCTACTCATGCCTGCATTCTCACTCGTGTAGGCTCCACCACTGGTTTACACCGCAGCTTCACTGCCCACACGACGCTCCCCTACCACTCCAGACGACTGAACCACGAAGGCTTATCTATATCTGAAATCCACAACTTCGGCGGTGTACTTGAGCCCCGCTACATTGTCGGCGCGGAATCACTTGACCAGTGAGCTATTACGCACTCTTTCAAGGGTGGCTGCTTCTAAGCCAACCTCCTGGTTGTCTGGGCAACTCCACATCCTTTCCCACTTAGCACACGCTTAGGGGCCTTAGTTGGTGGTCTGGGCTGTTTCCCTCTCGACTATGAAGCTTATCCCCCACAGTCTCACTGCTGCGCTCTCACTTACCGGCATTCGGAGTTTGGCTGACGTCAGTAACCTTGTAGGGCCCATTAGCCATCCAGTAGCTCTACCTCCGGTAAGAAACACGCAACGCTGCACCTAAATGCATTTCGGGGAGAACCAGCTATCACGGAGTTTGATTGGCCTTTCACCCCTACCCACAGCTCATCCCCTCCATTTTCAACTGAAGTGGGTTCGGTCCTCCACGACGTCTTACCGTCGCTTCAACCTGGCCATGGGTAGATCACTCCGCTTCGGGTCTAGATCACGCCACTGCATCGCCCTATTCAGACTCGCTTTCGCTACGGCTTCCCCTCACGGGTTAACCTCGCGACGTAACACTAACTCGCAGGCTCATTCTTCAAAAGGCACGCTGTCACAGCTACAAGGCTGCTCCAACGGTTTGTAGGCACACGGTTTCAGGTACTATTTCACTCCCCTCCCGGGGTACTTTTCACCTTTCCCTCACGGTACTTGTCCGCTATCGGTCATCAGGGAGTATTTAGGCTTACCAGGTGGTCCTGGCAGATTCGCACGGGATTTCTCGGGCCCCGTGCTACTTGGGATCCTCTCCAAGCGGCAGCATACATTCCGGTTACGGGGCTAACACCCTCTACGGCCCGGCTTTCAAACCGGTTCACCTATGCACCTGCACTCACTTCACCGATCCGGCAGAATCGGTACGGAAAGTCCCGCAACCCCAGTGATGCAACGCCCGCCGGCTATCACACACCACTGGTTTAGCCTCTTCCGCGTTCGCTCGCCACTACTAACGGAATCACTGTTGTTTTCTCTTCCTGTGGGTACTGAGATGTTTCACTTCCCCACGTTCCCTCCACGCACCCTATGTGTTCAGATGCGGGTCACCCGGTCACTCGCGCGCCGGGCGGGGTTTCCCCATTCGGACATCCTGGGATCAAAGTTCGGTTATCAACTCCCCCAGGCTTATCGCAGATTCCTACGTCCTTCTTCGGCTCCTGATGCCAAGGCATCCACCGTGTGCCCTTAAAAACTTGACCACAAAGATCAATTTATTATCGCTATCGAGAAAACCACGGTCTCCCCAGGCACCCTTTGAGGGGCACCCGGATCCACCAGGTTTTTCTGAAATTGCACTTAATATTTTAAGATGCTCGCGTCCACTATGTAGTTCTCAAACAACAACCCCGTCACACCCTTCCCCGCACCGAACCACCCCGCAAGGGGTGTCACATGTGCGGTTCCGGCCTGCGCAGGAACAAACAGAAACAACCAGTCAACCCGCAGACCCTCCCCCCTTTGACAAGGAGAGCATCACGGGTGCCTGTTGCTTCAGGACCCAACAGTGTGCCAAACGACGAACCGGCCTAACCAGGACTGCAGCAGGTGTTCCAGGAACCCTCCCGAAGGAGGGAACGTACTGACCCGTGCAGCCGGCATGCCGGCGCCTATCCATTGATATTCCACCCTTGAGCACCCACCGGAGAACATATGTCTCCGATATGGGCATCTCCTGCGAAGCACACATCCGACACTGTGGAAGGACATGGTCTTCGAGGTGCTCCTTAGAAAGGAGGTGATCCAGCCGCACCTTCCGGTACGGCTACCTTGTTACGACTTAGTCCCAATCGCCGGTCCCACCTTCGACGGCTCCCTCCCACAAGGGGTTAGGCCACCGGCTTCGGGTGTTACCAACTTTCGTGACTTGACGGGCGGTGTGTACAAGGCCCGGGAACGTATTCACCGCAGCGTTGCTGATCTGCGATTACTAGCGACTCCAACTTCATGAGGTCGAGTTGCAGACCTCAATCCGAACTGAGACCGGCTTTTTGGGATTAGCTCCACCTCACAGTATCGCAACCCTTTGTACCGGCCATTGTAGCATGCGTGAAGCCCAAGACATAAGGGGCATGATGATTTGACGTCGTCCCCACCTTCCTCCGAGTTGACCCCGGCAGTCTCCTATGAGTCCCCGCCATAACGCGCTGGCAACATAGAACGAGGGTTGCGCTCGTTGCGGGACTTAACCCAACATCTCACGACACGAGCTGACGACAACCATGCACCACCTGTAAACCGGCCACAAGTGGGGGACCTGTTTCCAGGCCTTTCCGGTTCATGTCAAGCCTTGGTAAGGTTCTTCGCGTTGCATCGAATTAATCCGCATGCTCCGCCGCTTGTGCGGGCCCCCGTCAATTCCTTTGAGTTTTAGCCTTGCGGCCGTACTCCCCAGGCGGGGCACTTAATGCGTTAGCTACGGCGCGGAAAACGTGGAATGTCCCCCACACCTAGTGCCCAACGTTTACGGCATGGACTACCAGGGTATCTAATCCTGTTCGCTCCCCATGCTTTCGCTCCTCAGCGTCAGTTAATGCCCAGAGACCTGCCTTCGCCATCGGTGTTCCTCCTGATATCTGCGCATTTCACCGCTACACCAGGAATTCCAGTCTCCCCTACATCACTCTAGTCTGCCCGTACCCACTGCAGACCCGGGGTTGAGCCCCGGGCTTTCACAGCAGACGCGACAAACCGCCTACGAGCTCTTTACGCCCAATAATTCCGGATAACGCTTGCGCCCTACGTATTACCGCGGCTGCTGGCACGTAGTTAGCCGGCGCTTCTTCTGCAGGTACCGTCACTTTCGCTTCTTCCCTGCTGAAAGAGGTTTACAACCCGAAGGCATTCGTCCCTCACGCGGCGTCGCTGCATCAGGCTTCCGCCCATTGTGCAATATTCCCCACTGCTGCCTCCCGTAGGAGTCTGGGCCGTGTCTCAGTCCCAGTGTGGCCGGTCACCCTCTCAGGCCGGCTACCCGTCGTCGCCTTGGTGGGCCATTACCCCAACCAACAAGCTGATAGGCCGCGAGTCCATCCAAAACCGCATAAAGCTTTCCACGGACCGCCATGCGGTGGTCCGTTGTATCCGGTATTAGACCCGGTTTCCCAGGCTTATCCCGAAGTCAGGGGCAGGTTACTCACGTGTTACTCACCCGTTCGCCACTAATCATTCTGTGCAAGCACAGAAGTCATCGTTCGACTTGCATGTGTTAAGCACGCCGCCAGCGTTCATCCTGAGCCAGGATCAAACTCTCCGTAAATGTGTTACAGACACAGACCGGGGACCAAGGAAAATTGGTCGACCGTCCTGCACTAAATTCGAAACCGGCTAAAAAAACCGTCCCAATACCCACGGGGTGGGCGGAAACGGCCTGTTCAACCAATCAATATAAATAAATTGGTATCAATAAACTTGGCACACTATTGAGTTCTCAAACAACAGACTGCTTCCGGCACCGGCAGGCGATCCTCAAGGGGATCAAGCTCTGCGTCGCTCCGGAGCAACTTTTCTATCTTAGCCACGCTGTCCGGTGGGTGTCAAACCGGCCGTTTGCCCTTCCGGCGAACCGGTGGGAACCAAAGTTCCCGGACTCACGACTGTTGGTTGAAACCCGAGGGATCCGGCCTCCTGGATCAAAGTCCAAGATCGCGATTCCCTCGATCAGCGCGGGTATTAACTCTAGCACGACTTTCGGGGACTGCGCACACAGGTGCGGCCCGGACTCCCCCGCGGGAGTCCGGGCCGCCAACTGCACCTACGGCTTGGGGACTAGGTACAGCACACCCAGCGGCGGAACCGTGAGCGTGGCCGAGGCGGGCTGGCCGTTGCAGGCGCCCTCCACGGCCTGGACAACTCCCATGTTCCCGACGCCGGATCCGCCGAACTCGGCGGCGTCGGTGTTCAGCGCCTCCACCCATTCCCCGGCCCACGGCATACCCAGCCGGAAGTCCTGGCGCGGGGCGCCGGCGAAGTTCGCAATGCACACCACCGGATTGCCCTGGTGGTCCCAGCGGATGAAGGAGAGGACGTTGAGTGCGCCGTCGTTCTCATTGATCCACTGGAAGCCTGCGGGCTCGTTGTCCCGGGCGGACAGCGCCGGCGTGTTGCGGTAGATCTCGTTGAGCTGCTTCACCATGAGCTGGACACCCTTATGCTGCGGGGTGTCGGTCAGGTACCAATCCAGTCCGTACTGCTCGGACCACTCCGCTTCCTGGCCGAACTCGGTGCCCATGAAGATGAGCTGCTTGCCCGGATGAGCCCACTGGAAGGCCAGGTAGGCACGCAGGTTGGCCAACTGCTGCCACCGGTCACCGGGCATCTTGCGCAGCAGGGAGCCCTTGCCATGCACTACTTCGTCATGGCTGATCGGCAGCAGGAAGTTCTCCGTGTACGCGTAGACCAGGGAGAAGGTCAGCTGGGCGTGGTGGTACACGCGGTTGATCGGGTCTTCGGACATGTATTGGAGGGTGTCGTGCATCCAGCCCATGTTCCACTTGAGCCCGAAGCCGAGACCGCCGGAGCTGGTGGGACGGGTGACGCCGGGGAATGCGGTGGATTCCTCGGCGATCATCACGATGCCGGGCACCCGCTTGTAGGCAGTCGCGTTGACTTCCTGCAGGAAGGAGATCGCCTCGAGGTTCTCCCGACCGCCGTAGATGTTGGGGGTCCACTGGCCTTCCGGACGCGAGTAGTCCAGGTACAGCATGGACGCGACGGCATCCACGCGGAGCCCGTCGACGTGGAATTCTTCCAGCCAGTAAATCGCGTTGGCCACGAGGAAGTTCCGTACTTCACGGCGGCCGAAGTCGAAGACCAGCGTTCCCCAGTCAAGCTGCTCCCCGCGGAACGGGTCGCCGTGCTCATAGAGGGTCTGGCCGTCGAAGTTCGCCAACGCCCACGGGTCCTTCGGGAAGTGAGCCGGTACCCAGTCCAGAATGACGCCGATGCCGGCCTGGTGCAGCCGGTCCACGAGGTAGCGGAATTCGTCCGGGTGCCCGAACCGCGCGGTGGGGGCAAAGTAGGAGGTGACCTGGTAACCCCAGGACCCGCCGAACGGATGCTCGGCTACGGGCATCAGTTCCACGTGGGTGAAGCCCTGCCACTGCACGTACTCGGCCAGCTGATCCGCCATTTCGCGGTAGTTCAGGCCAAGCCGCCAGGAGCCCAGGTGGACCTCGTACACGCTCATCGGTGAATTGTGCGGATCCCGCGCGGCCCGGGTTTCCATCCATTCGGCATCGCCGAATTCGTAGGTGGACTCGACCACGCGTGAACCGGTCAGTGGAGGCACCTCGGTGCCCTTGGCCATCGGGTCGGCCTTCTCCCGCCAGACACTGTCGCTGCCCAGGATTTCGTACTTATAGCGGGCACCGGGTTCGACGCCGGGAACGAAGATTTCCCAGACGCCGGAGCTGCCGAGGGAGCGCATCGCGTTGATGATGCCGTTCCAGCCGTTGAAATCACCCTTGACGCGCACCGCGCGGGCATTGGGAGCCCAGACGGCGAAACTGACGCCGGAAATGTCGCCCAGCACCGAGTCGTAATGGTGGAGGTTGGCGCCAAGGACCGTCCACAGGTTTTCGTGCCGGCCCTCACCGATCAGGTGCAGGTCCACGTCGCCGAGGGACGGAAGGAAGCGGTACGGATCATCGAAGAGCTGGGGCTCCCCGTCGTCGTACGTCACCTCCACGCGGTAGTCCGGAACGGCGCCCGCAGTCTGAGCGGGCAGGGTGCCCACCCAGATGCCGTTGTACTCGTGCTGCAGCGGTACACGGCTCCCGGAGGTCACCGCCACGACTTCCCGCGCCAGCGGGCGCAGGGTCCGAATGGTAACGACGGTTCCGGACTCGTCCAGATGTGCGCCGAGGACCGCATGGGGCTGGTAGTAACTGCCCTCGGAAACGGCCTGCAGTACGTCCTCGGGAACGGGGATCGGATCGGTGGAGACGGGAACGTCGGGCACCTGGGGCTCTGCGGTTGCGGATGTAGACCGCGACTTGCGTGGCTTATTCACTGTGCTCTCTTCCTTGCTGCCGTCCTGGCGCGCTGCTTCGTCGGCCTTCGTCAGAATGAACCGGACGGCGGCAGCGGGCACGCTGATCCAGCGCGGACGGTTTCTCATCTCGTAGACAACTTCGTACAGCGCCTTGTCCAGCCACAGGGCCAGGAACAGGGGGTCGCTGCGGTTGATGGTGGTACCGGTTTCCTTCTCGTACCCCCGGAGGAACGCATCGGCTGCGGCAGCCGCCCACCGGCGAGCGGATTCGCTGCGCTGCCGGACGGCCTCTTCGGACTCACCCTCGCCGGCCGCGCCGTCGATCATCGCGACACCTGCGGCGTAGTCGATGGACCGCAGCATGCCGACGACGTCGCGCAGCGGCGCGTCGGGGACGCTGCGTTCGGAGGCAGGCCGCAGCGGTTCACCCTCGAAGTCAAGGACAATCCAGCCCCGGTCCGGAACGCGCAGGACCTGGCCGAGGTGGTAGTCCGCGTGAATGCGCTGCAGGTTGGGCAGTGCCTGGAGGCTGCGGACCTGCTCCAGCAGGTACTCCACAGCATCATCGAAAGGCCCGACGACGTCCCCTGCTTCCGCCCACGCCCAACGGATCCGGGAACTGAGGGACTCAAGGAACTCCGCACGTTCCGCAGCGCTGGGCGGCCGGGTGCCGAAGGCAGCCGCCAGCTGCTGGTGGATGCGGCCGGTGGCGGCACCGAGCTCCTCGGCCTCCGCGGTGAAATCCCGGCCGGCAAGCGCGGCCGAGGACGCGGTCCGCCAGGCATCTTCACTGCCCGGGAAGAATTCCCGCAGCACGGACAGGTGCCCCGTCAGCAGGTTCTCCCCGGACTCGTCCGCAGGGTCCGTCCAGGAGCCGGTTACCCAGCCGTAGGTCGCCGGTACGTCCACCGACCCTACTTCGGTCAGCCGTGCGCTGACCTCCACGTCCGGGCTCTCGCCGGCAGCCACCACGCGGTAGAACTTCACGATCAGCGGTGCCTCCGGGGCCTGCACAACCACGGAGGTGTTGGACTGTTCGCCCTTCAGGGCCTTGGTGGGCAGCGGCGCCCGGAACGGCTCCCAGTCGGCGAAGCCGTCCTGGGCAAAACCGTGCGTGTGCCCGTCCAGGGACGAAGCCTGGGACCGCATCAGCTCCAGCCACGCGGTGACGAAGACCGGGTCGGCCGTGGCGTCGTAAAGCCACCGCTCCCCCAGGTCCTCATGCTGGGCACGGCCCAGCAGCGAGGCCTCCAGCTCGGGCGCCGGGACCGTCCGGTAGCTGACCGGAACGCTGATGACGTCCCGGCGGTCTCCGGAGACGACGGCGATGAGGTGGACTTCCAGCCCGACCTCGCCGGCGGGATCCTCAAGCCGGATTCCGCCGACCCTGTCCAGCAGGACTTCGCGGCCCTTCGCAGGGAACCAGCGTTGTTCGGGCAGCCATGCGGTCAGGATTTCGGGCAGGGACGGCGTCAACAGGCTCATCTCCGTGCCGCCTCCGAGATCGGAATCACGGGAATGGCTTCGGTCTGCGGCGAGGAAGTGTCAGACTTCGCCGACCGCAGGCGCAGCCAGTAGAAGTCGTGGCTGCCCAGGGTCAGCGTCAGGGCGCCGTCTTCTCCGATGGTCGGGAAGAGGGTGCCGCCGAAAGCGTCCCGCAGTCCGCGGTTGGCGAACTCCGGCAGCTTCATGGACGCGGAGATGGGGTGCTGGGAGAGGTTGAAGATACACAGCACTGTCTCGCCCACCTCGCCCTCCGGGTTGTTGTCCGGCAGCTCGCGCACAAAGGCCAGGGCGGCTTCGGCGTCGGTCGGCACGTTGCGGTAGGAACCCAGGCCGAAGGCGGGGTGGGCGCGGCGGACCATGATCATCTGCCGGATCCAGTGCAGCAGCGAACTCGAGCTGGCGAGCTGGGCTTCCACGTTGACGTGGTTGTAGTGGTACACCAGCGACTGCACCACCGGCAGGTACAGCTTGCCGGGATCGGCGGTGGAGAAACCGGCGTTGCGGTCCGGATTCCACTGCATGGGTGTGCGGGAGGAATCACGGTCTTCCAGCCAGATGTTGTCCCCCATGCCCAGCTCATCGCCGTAGTACAGGAACGGGCTGCCCGGCAGGGCCAGCAGCATCGCGTGGATCAGCTCGATTTCCGACCGCGAATTGTCCAGCAGCGGAGCCAGCCGGCGGCGGATGCCGATGTTGGCCCGCATGCGGGAATCCGGGGCGTACCAGCCGAGCATGGCCTGGCGCTCTTCATTGGTGACCATTTCCAGCGTCAGCTCGTCATGGTTGCGCAGGAACGTGCCCCACTGGGCGCCGGCCGGGATCGCGGGCGTCTCTTCCATGGTCTGGATGATCGGCGCGGCCTTCTGGTCCCGCAGCGCGTAGAACAGGCGCGGCATGATCGGGAAGTGGAAGCACATGTGGCATTCGTCGCCGGTTTCGTCGCCGAAGTACTCCACGACTTCGTGCGGCATCTGGTTTGCCTCGGCGATGATCACGCGGCCCGGGTAGTTCTCGTCGACCATGGTGCGCAGGTCCTTGAGGAACCGGTGGGTGGCCGGCAGGTTTTCGCAGTTCGTGCCGTCCTCTTCGAAGAGGTACGGGATGGCGTCGGCCCGGAAGCCGTCGATGCCCTGGTCCAGCCAGAAGCGGACGACGTCGAAGATCGCCTCGATGACCTTGGGGTTCTCGAAGTTCAGGTCCGGCTGGTGGCTGAAGAACCGGTGCCAGAAGAACTGCCGGCGGACCGGGTCGAAGGTCCAGTTCGATTCCTCGGTGTCCACGAAGATGATCCGGGCGTCTTCATACTTCTCATCCGTGTCGGACCAGACGTAGAAGTCTCCGTAGGGGCCGTCCGGGTCGCTGCGGGACTCTTCGAACCACGGGTGCTTGTCCGAGGTGTGGTTCAGCGGAAGGTCGATGATGACGCGCAGGCCGCGGGCGTGTGCTTCGGCAACCAGGCGCTTGAAGTCGCTGATGGTGCCGAATTCGTCGAGGACATCGTAGTAGTCGGAGATGTCATAACCGCCGTCGCGCAGGGGCGACTTGAAGAACGGCGGCAGCCACAGGCAGTCGATGCCCAGCCACTGCAAATAGTCCAGCTTTTCGATCAGGCCGCTGAAGTCACCTGATCCGTCCCCGTTGGCGTCGGCGAAGCCGCGGACCAGGACCTCGTAGAAAACGGCTTTGCGGTACCAATGCGGGTCATTGGTCAAGCCGGGAGCATGCAGTTGAAACGGGTTGGGCACTAGGAGTTCCTCCGAACTGACAGGATGTGCGCGGGTTCAAAGTGGGCGTCCAGACGGACGTAGTTGTGGGCTCCCCAGCGCCAGCTCTGGCCGCTGATGAGGTCATCCACCCAGAAGGTGCCGTCTTCGTTCAGATCCTGCGGGGCGAGGTGAAGCGCATCGAGGTCGAGCGTGACAGTGGATTCGCGGGCGCTGTGGGGGTCCACGTTAACCACAATAATGAGTGTGTCCTTGCTGGACGGATCGCCGGGGCGGGTCTGTTTGTGCTTGGAGTAGACCACTGTGGACTCGTCGGTACTGGAGTGCACCGTGAGGTTTTCGAGGTCCCCCAAAGCGGGATGGTTGCGGCGGATTTCATTCAGCCGGGTGATATAGGGGGCGAGGCTGCGGCCTTCTGCTTCCGCTGCGGCGAAGTCCCGCTGCTTGTACTCGAACTTTTCGTTGTCGATGTACTCTTCGGCGCCGGGCCGGGCCACGTGCTCGAACAGCTCGTAGCCGGCGTAGACACCCCAGAGCGGGCTGCCGGTGGCAGCCAGTACGGCGCGGATCTTGAAGGCACCGGGACCGCCGAACTGCAGGAATTCGGTGAGGATGTCCGGGGTGTTGACGAAGAAGTTCGGGCGGAAGAACGCCGAGGACTCATGGGAGACCTCGGTGAAGTACTCCTCGATCTCCTCGCGGGTGTTCCGCCAGGTGAAGTAGCTGTAGGACTGCTGGAACCCTGCCTTGGCGAGGGCATGCATCATGGGCGGGCGCGTGAACGCCTCGGCCAGGAAGATGACGTCCGGGTGCTCTTCGTTGACCGTGCCGATCAACCATTCCCAGAACCGCAGCGGTTTGGTGTGCGGGTTGTCCACCCGGAAGATGCGGACGCCGTGGCTGATCCACAGGCGCACAATGCGCAGGATCTCCTGCGACAGGCCTTCATAGTCATTGTCGAAGTTCAGGGGGTAGATGTCCTGGTACTTCTTCGGCGGGTTCTCGGCGTAGGCGATGGTGCCGTCAACACGCGTGGTGAACCATTCCGGGTGGCTGGTCACCCAGGGATGGTCCGGGGAGGCCTGCAGGGCCAGGTCGATGGCGACCTCCAGGCCCAGGCCCCGGGCACTGTCGACGAACGCGTCAAAGTCCTCGAACGTCCCCAGATCGGGGTGGATGGCGTCGTGTCCGCCTTCGGCCGCCCCGATGGCCCAGGGGGAGCCGGGATCCTGCGGACCGGCGACCAGGGTGTTGTTCGGACCCTTGCGGTGCGTGGTGCCGATCGGATGGATGGGCGGCAGGTAGATGACGTCGAACTGCATGTCCGCCACGCGCTGCAGGCTCCGGGCTGCGGTCCGGAACGTTCCGGAGGTCCACTCGCGGGTGGAGGGGTTCAATTCGGCACCCTCGGAGCGCGGGAAGAATTCGTACCAGGCGCCGCGGCCGGCCAGCTCCCGCTCCACCAGGAGGGGGAAGCGGTCCGAGCTGGTGACCAGGTCGCGGATCGGATCGCGGTCCAGGATGGCCGTCACGGCTTCGGTGCCGGCGGCAGCGAGGCGTTCCTCCACCGGGAGGCCGGTGTCTGCGAGCGCTGCTGCGGCGGCGCGGAAGACCTCGGCGTCGGCTCCGCTGCGTTCGGCGGCTGCGAAGCTGAAGAGCTGGTGGCCTTCGGTGAGCATCAGTTCGACGTCGACGCCGGCGGCAATCTTCACTTCTGCGTTGTGGTGCCAGGTGGCGTAGACGTCGGCCCACCCCTCCACGGCGAAGCTCCAGTGGCCCGTCCCAACAGGACGCAGCATGCCTTCCCACCGGTCGAGTCCCAGACCCACCGGGTGCATCCGGCTGCGGGCGACGACGGCGCCCTCCGGGTCGTAGAGAACGGCACTGGCCCCTACCAGGTCATGTCCCTCGCGGAACACTGTGGCCCCGATGACGAGGTCCTCTCCGGGTACGGCTTTCGCGGGGAATCTCCCGTACTCCACTACGGGGGAAACGTTGGTGATGGGGATCCGGCCAAACCGGAGATCCTTCGAGGGCAGGTCTTCTGGTGTCAACGCGCTGGATGTGGTCACAGACTAGACGTTATCGAGAATTTGGGCAGAATGCTAAGGCAACGTACTTTTACGGAATCACCTCCGGCCGGCCACTGTTTGGCCGGGTTTTCAAGATGCCCGATATTTACTCGGGTAATTGTCCGTCATTTCCGTTTCTGAGCCGCCAAGTGCGCTAGCGTGACCGGGGTGAAGGCAATTCGTAGATTTACCGTCCGTACTGTCCTCCCCTCCAGCATTGCCCCTTTGGGCCGGCTGGCATCGAACCTCCGGTGGTCGTGGCATCAGCCCACACTTCGGTTGTTTGAGAGCCTGGATCCCGCGGCCTGGCGGGCCAGCGGCGGTGACCCGGTGAAGCTCCTGGGCACCGTAAGCCGGGAGAAGCTCGAGAGCATTGCACAGGATGAGCACCTGGTCTCGGTGATCTCCGATCTGGGCGCCGATCTGGACAGATACCTCAACGAACCACGCTGGTACCAGGGACTGGGTGAAGACGCCCCTACGTCGATTGCCTACTTCTCCCCCGAGTACGGCATCAGCGCCGTGCTGCCGCAGTACTCCGGCGGTTTGGGCATCCTCGCCGGTGACCATTTGAAAGCAGCTTCCGACCTCGGCGTACCCCTCGTGGCCGTGGGACTGCTGTACAAGGCCGGCTACTTCAAGCAGGCCCTTTCCCGCGACGGGTGGCAGCTGGAGACCTACCCCGTGCTGGACCCCAACGGCCTGCCGCTGACCCTGCTGCGCGAAGAAGACGGCACCCCCGCAAGAATCACCCTGCCGTTGCCGGACAACCGTCACCTTTCGGCGCAGATCTGGCGCGCCGACGTCGGACGCGTGCCCCTGCTGCTGCTGGACTCGGACGTCATCGGAAACGACGACGCCGCCCGCGGCATCACCGACCGCCTGTACGGAGGCGGCGGGGACCACAGGCTGCAGCAGGAACTGCTCCTGGGCATGGGCGGCGTCAAGGCCCTCCGTGTGCACCAGCGGCTCACCGGTGCCCCTGCAGCCGAGGTCTTCCACAGCAACGAGGGCCACGCCGGTTTCCTGGGTGTGGAGCGGATCCGCGAACTGATGGACCAGGGCATGACCTGGGAGGAAGCGCTGACCGTCTCCCGCGCCTCGACCGTCTTCACCACGCACACCCCGGTTCCGGCCGGCATTGACCGGTTCGAACAGACCCAGATCCGCCACTTCTTCACGGCCGGCCTCGCACAGTCGGTCCCCACCGACAAGATCCTGTCCCTCGGGGTGGAGAACTACGAGGGCGGAGACTCGACCAAATTCAACATGGCCGTGATGGGCCTGCGCCTGGCGCAGCGGGCCAACGGCGTGGCCAAGCTGCACGGGGAAGTGTCCCGGGAGATGTTCTCCGGCCTGTGGCCGGGCTTCGACAACTCCGAAGTTCCGATCACCTCCGTCACCAACGGCGTCCATGTCCCCACCTGGATCGACCCGGAGGTCACTGCCCTCGCCAGCGAAAAGTTCGGCGTCGCCACCGTGCACGACCGCGACTGGGGCAGGGCCTACGAGATTGACGACAAGGACCTCTGGGACCTGCGGAGGAAGCTGCGCAGCAACCTGGTCCAGGACGTCCGGCGCCGCGTGAAGCGCGCCTGGCGCCGGCGCGGTGCATCGGATGCCGAGCTCGCGTGGACGGAGAACGTGCTGGATCCGGACGTGCTGACCATCGGCTTTGCCCGGCGGGTGCCCACCTACAAGCGGCTGACCCTGATGCTGCGGGATCCGGACCGGCTCAAGGCACTGCTGCTGCACCCCACCCACCCCATCCAGGTGGTAGTGGCCGGCAAGTCCCATCCTGCCGACGAGCAGGGCAAGAAAATGATTCAGGACCTGGTGCGCTTCACCGACGACCCTGAGGTCCGGCACCGGATCGTGTTCCTGCCCAACTACGACATTGCGATGGCTCAGACCCTCTTCCCCGGGTGCGATGTATGGCTGAACAATCCGCTGCGTCCGCTGGAAGCCTCGGGCACCTCCGGCATGAAGTCGGCCATCAACGGCGGGCTGAACCTCTCCATCCTCGACGGATGGTGGGACGAGATGTACGACGGCAACAACGGATGGGCCATCCCCTCCGCCAACCCCACCAAGGGCACCCGGACCCGCGAGGTCTACAACGCGGACCAGCGGGACGACATTGAGGCAGCCGCACTGTACGACCTGCTGGAAAATTCCGTGGGACCGATGTTCTACGGAACGGAGCCGCCGGCCGATGCCGGAGCCGCCGGACCCTCGGATCCGCCCACTGATTCGCTGCCGCACGAGTGGCTGGAAATGGTCAAGCACACGCTGGCGGACCTGGGCCCGAATGTGTCCGCCTCGCGGATGCTCAAGGACTACGTCAACCGGCTGTATCGGCCAGCCAGCTCCTCCGGCCGGTACATGGCGGCAGACGGCTACACAGCGGCAAAGGACCTCGCCCTGTGGATCGCGAAGGTCCGGGACGGCTGGTCCACGGTGCAGGTGGAGAACGTTGATTCCGTGGGCGTTAGCGAGAACCCGCAGATCGGCGACAGCCTCACGGTCCAGGCCTACGTCTCCCTCGGCTCCCTGCGGCCGGAGGACGTCAGCGTGGAAGCTGCCTACGGCATGGTGACCGAGAACGACAAGATCAGCGAGCACCGCATCCAGGAGCTGGCCCCGGCGGAGGATCTGGGCTCCGGACGCCATCTGTTCCGCGGGACCATCCGGATTGAGCAGGCCGGACCGTTTGGCTACACCGTCCGGGTGCTGCCGACGCATTCGGGGCTGGCGTCGAAGGCTGAACTGGGGCTCGTCGTCAACGCCTGATCATGCGGTGCCTGCTGCATGTGGCGTAGCTGCGCCTCGTGCTCCAGGCCGCGCGCCGGGCGTTCCGGAACGGCGGCAACGAAAATCCCCGCTCGCAGAGCTCGCGGAGATTATTAAAGCCGCCTAACCCGGAACGTCCGGAGCAGGCTCGGGACCTCGTCACCTAATCGGCGTCCCGGGCGGCATGTTGGGCATGTATGCCGTCGTCGCCTCGCGGGAGGGATCGGGACGGGTAGGAGTGCCCGTTGCCTTGGGAGCGCCTGAATGTCGTTGCTAGGCGCGGTAGAGGCTGATGGAGTTGGCAGGGACGGTGTCCGTGTCCCCAGGGGACAGGAGACGGACCCCGTTCTCCGGAGAAGCCGTCGAGAAGACGAGTTCGTAGGATTCGCCGGGAACGGCAGTGTCCCCTAAAGCGTGGCCGGTATCGGAAGCCGCACCGAGGACAGCCGGTGCGTCCGGAAGGCGGATCTCGACGTCGGACCGGCTGCCGTTCAGGACGAGCAGTCCGTTGACGGAACCGGTGCCGGAGCCGGTCAGGACCTGCACCACGCGGTTTGCGGGATCGCCCCACTGTTCCGGAGTCATGGGCTTGCCCTCCGGATCGAACCACAGCAGGAAGGACTGCCGCCGGTCGGCCGGGAAACGGTACGGCTGGCTGGCCAGGTATTCCCGGCGCAGCCGCAGCAGCTCGCGGGTGGTGGACAGCATTTGGCGGGCGGCGTCGTCGAGGTTCCAATGCAGCCAGGAAAGCTCGGTGTCCTGGCAGTATGCGTTGTTGTTGCCGCGCTGACTCCGCCCGATTTCGTCTCCGGCCGTCAGCATCGGCACGCCGAGGGACATCGCGAGCGTGGCCATCAGGTTCCGGGCGGTCAGTGCCCGGGCAGCGTTGATCCGTTCATCATCCGTGGGTCCCTCGATGCCGTGGTTATAGCTGCGGTTTTCCCCTGAACCGTCCCGGTTTTCTTCACCGTTGGCCTCGTTGTGCTTGCGCTCAAACGCCGTCAGGTCGGAGAGCGTAAACCCGTCATGGGCGGTGATGAAGTTGATCGATGCCAGCGGCGTCCGGCCGGAGTCGGCGAACAGCTCGGCCGAACCGGCCAGGGCACCGGCGAGCCGGGCGATGGAGCCGCCTTCCCGTCCGGCGGTGTTGTCCGCCTGCCCGCGGAGCCAGAAATCCCGGGCAATGTCGCGGAAATGGTCGTTCCAGTCCGCCCAGCCCTGCGGGAACCGGCCGGTCTGCCAGCCATCGTGGCCTACATCCCACGGTTCGGAGATGAGTTTTACGTCCTGCAGGACGGCATCCGCCGCAACGGCCACGAGGAAGGGGTGCCGCGGGTCGAACCTGCCGTCGGCGTCGCGGCAGAGCGTGGGTGCCAGGTCAAAGCGGAAGCCGTCCACCTGGAATTCCTGCACCCAGTAGCGCAGGGAATCCAGGGCCATCTGGATGACCCGGGGTTCACTGAAATCCAGGGTGTTGCCGCATCCCGTTGTGTCCAGGTAGGCGCCGTCCGGACCATGACGGTAGTAGGTCTCGTCCCCCAGCCCGCGCCAGCTCAGTGCGGGCTGGTCGGCCTTCCCCTCTGCGGTGTGGTTGTAGACCACGTCCAGCAGGACTTCAATGCCGGCCTCGTGGAGGGACTTCACCATGGCTTTGACTTCGTCCTGCACCGCCTGCGCGCCGGCTTCCCGCGCGGCCCGGGTGGCGTAGCCGTTGTGCGGCGCGAAGAACGCGAGGGTGTTGTAACCCCAGTAATTGGCCAGCCCCAGGTTCTGCAGATGCAGTTCATCGGTGTGGAAATGCACTGGCAGCAGCTCCACGGCGGTGATGCCGAGGTCCCGCAGATACTGGACCATCACCGGATGGCCCATGCCGGCATAGGTTCCGCGGAGCTCTTCGGGGATCCCGGGATGCAGCATGGTCTGGCCCCGGACGTGGGCTTCGTAGATGACGGTGTCCCGCCACGGGGTATGCGGCCGGCGGGTGGTGCCCCAGTCAAAATCCGCGCCCGTGTACACCGAGAAATAGAGCGGACTGTTGTCCGGCCCCTCGACTTCTTCAACGCCCCGCCCGTAGGGGTCCAGCAGCAGCTGGAAGCCGCCCGGATCGGCGGGAAGCTCCCGGCCCCGCGGCCAGAAGCCGTAACGGCCCCCGTGCGGCAGGCCAAAGATCCGGCCGTGGTGGATGCCCAGCACGGTGTCCGTCAACGAGGCCAAGGCCCAAATACCGGGCGCCGTTTCGTAGTAAACGTCGAGGGCGGCCACCCCCGGGGCGTACACGGACACGTTGACGGCATCCGGGACGTCCGGAACACCGGGAACGGTGTGCCGGACGCCCAGGGGTAAGGGCCGCGAGTCCCGCTTTGAGGCGCTGCCCGCGGTGGTTCCGGTGATCATGTGTGCCATCCATGCCCTTTGCTGCCGGTACTGCCCTTTTGCGGCCGTTGGCTCCGGCCCGGAACTAGGCGGAGCGCTGCCGGGAGATCTCGTACAGGGTAATGCCGACGGCCATGGAAGCGTTAAGCGACTCCATGGCGGAGTCGATGGGAATGGAGACGATCTGGTCGCAGTTCTCGCGGACCAGGCGGGACAGGCCCTTGCCCTCGGATCCCACCACGATGCAGATCGGTTCCTTGGCCAGCACGATGGCCGGAAGCGAGACATCGCCGTCGCCGTCCAGGCCGAGGACAAAGATGCCCATCTTCTTGAACGTCTTCAGCGTGTTGTTCAGGTTGCCCGCACGGGCCACGGGAACGCGCACAGCTGCGCCGGCGCTGGTCTTCCAGGCGGAGGCGGTGACGCCCACTGCGCGGCGTTCCGGGACGATGACGCCGTGGGCGCTGAAGGCCGAGGCGGACCGGATGATCGCGCCGAGGTTACGCGGGTCGGTGATGCCGTCCAGCGCGACGAAGAGCGGCGCGTTGCGGACGTGGCCCTTCTTCCAGGCTTCCAGCGTCTCCGAGGCCAGATCCGTGGGATCGGCGTACTCGTACGGCGGGATCTGCAGGACCAGGCCCTGGTGCACGGCCTCGTTGGTCATGCGGTCCAGTTCGGGCTTGTGCGTTTCCATCACCGGCAGACCGCGCTCGGCCGCGATCTTCAGGGATTCACGGACACGGTCATCCATGTCGATGCGGACGGCAATGTGCAGTGCCTTGGCAGGGATGCCGGCGCGCAGCGCCTCGACCACGGAGTTGCGGCCGGTGACAACCTCTTCGGCAACCTTGCCGCGGACGTTGGTGCCGCTGCGGCCGCCGGCGCGGGCATCGCCGCGCTTGGGGTCGCCGCGTTTGGCGGCGGAGCGCTCAGCGAGCTGCTTGCTCTTGAACGCCTTGTGATAGGGGCGCTCTTCAGCCTTGGGTGTGGGGCCCTTACCCTCGAGGGCCTTGCGGCCGAGCCCGCCGGTACCGCCGCTGGGGCCCTTCTTGGCTTTGCGCATTGCGCCGGGACGTCCATTGTTGGCCATCGGTTACACCTTTACTAGAAGAAAGCATTCTCTTCCAGTTTACGCAGTCCGCGGACCGGTTGGTGGACAGTGCCGCTGGAGTCAGGCGACGCTCCACGTCACGCCGTCGGCGCCGTCCTCCACGGTGATGCCGGCGGCAGCCAGCGCGTCGCGGATGGCGTCAGCCCGGGCCCAGTCCTTTGCGGCCCGCGCGGCCTTCCGCTCGGCAAGGCGGTCCTGGACCAGCGACTCCAGCGCGGCGTCGGCGGGACCCGCCGCGGCAGCGGCGTCGGCGGTGTCATCCAGTCCCAAAACGGAGGTCATGGCCCGCACCTCGCCCAGGGCGCGTTCCACCGCCGCGCCGTCGCCGGCGGCCAGGGCAGTATTGCCGGCACGCACGGTGTCATGCAGCACGGCCAGCGCCTGCGGAACGTTCAGGTCATCGTCCATCGCTGCGGCGAAGGCATCCGGAACCGCGGCGGGCGCGGCGTCGGCCTTGGCAGCGGCCTTGGTGATAAACCCGTCAATGCGCTCGACGGCGGAAGCGGCCTCCTGCAGGGAGGTGGGCCGGTAGTCCAGCACGGACCGGTAGTGGGCCTGGCCCAGGTAGTACCGGACCACCCGGGGGCTGGCCTGCTCCAGCATTTCGGTCGGGCTGATGGTGTTACCGATGGACTTGGACATCTTCTCGCCCTCGAAGGTGACCATGCCGTTGTGCATCCAGAAGTTCGCGAACCCGTGGCCGGCTGCCTGGGACTGCGCCATCTCGTTCTCATGGTGCGGGAACCGCAGGTCCAGCCCGCCGCCGTGGATGTCGAACTCGGTGCCGAGGTATTTGGTGACCATGGCGGAGCATTCCAGGTGCCAGCCGGGACGTCCCCTGCCCCAGGGGCTGTCCCAGGACGCGGTGTCCGGCTCGCCTTCCTTGTGTCCCTTCCACAGCGCGAAGTCCCGCGGATCGCGCTTGCCGCGCGGGCCGGCGTCGGGCGCTGCCTGCATGTCGTCGATGTTCTGGCGGGTCAGCGAACCGTACTTCTGCCAGGAGCGCACGTCGAAGTACACGTCGCCGGAATCATCCAGGGCGGGATAGGCGTGCCCGCGCTCGATCAGGGCGGCGATCAGCGCGTGCATTTCCGGGATGTGCCCAGTGGCGCGCGGTTCGTAGGTAGGCCGCTGGACACCGAGGGTGTCATACGCCTTGGCGAATTCCTGCTCAAAGCGGTAGGCCAGCGCCCACCACGGCTCATCCGGCACGACGCCGGGAGCGGGTTCGGCGCCCACGGAATCGGCTGCCTTGGCCAGGATCTTGTCGTCAATATCCGTCACATTGCGCACCACAGTGACCTGCAGCCCGCGGTAACGCAGCCAGCGGGTGAGCTGGTCGAAAGCAATGGCCGAGCGGACGTGCCCTACGTGCGGCAGCCCCTGCACGGTGGCGCCGCAGTAGTAGAGGCTGGCCTTGCCTTCCACCAGGGGAACGAAGTCCCGGACCTGCGCTGTTGCCGTGTCATAGAATCTCAAGCTCACTGCTCTAGGCTAGCCGAAACGGCGGGCCCTCAGTCAGCGGCGGCCCCGGCGGGGGCTTCAGTGGCCGCGACGACGGCGGTGGCCACCGCCGCGATTCCCTCCCCGCGGCCGGTGAAGCCCAGGGAATCGGTGGTGGTGGCCGAAACGCTGACCGGTGCACCGGCGGCCGCGCTCAGGACCGCTTCGGCCTCCGCCCGGCGGGGACTGAACTTGGGCCGGTTGCCGATCAGCTGGACGGCGACGTTGCCGATCTCGAAGCCGGCCGCCCGCACAATCCGTGCCGCTTCCCGCAGCAGCACCGTCCCGGCAGCGCCGGCGTATTCCGGCCGGTCGGTGCCGAAATGGGTGCCGAGATCCCCCAGGCCGGCCGCGGAAAAGAGCGCGTCGGCGGCGGCGTGGGCCACGGGGTCGCCGTCGGAGTGGCCGGCCAGGCCGCGTTCGCCCTCCCAGTGCAGCCCGGCCACCCAGAGCTGGCGCGGGGCGTCGTCGGGCGCGAAGGCGTGGACGTCCACGCCGATTCCGGTACGGGGCAGGGCCATGTCAGTTCTCCTGGCGGTGGTGCCCGCCGGCCAGGATCGCTTCTGCGAGCACCAGGTCCAGCGGGGTGGTGATTTTCAGGGACAGCTGTGAGCCTTCAACCACGTAGACCTCGGTGCCCAGGGACTCCACCAGCATGGCGTCGTCGGTGACCGCGGCCGCAGTGTCGGCATCGAAGGAAAGGGCCGCCTCATGGGCCCGGCGCAGCAGGGCGGCGTCGAAACCCTGCGGGGTCTGAACGGCGCGCAGCCGGGAACGGTCGGGGGTCCCGGTGACAACCCGTGCGGCGGCTGCTTTCGGGGCGGGCACGGGAGCCGTGTCCTTCACCGTGTCCACCACGGGCACGGCGGGGATGACGGCGGCAGCACCGGCGGCCAGCGCGGCGGCCACGCGGTGGAAGACCTCCGGCGGGGTGAGCGCACGGGCGGCATCGTGGACCAGCACAGCGTCCAGGTCCGCGGGCAGCACCTGAAGCGCGGCCCGGACGGAGTCGGACCGGGTGGCGCCGCCGTCGACCGCCCGGACATTCCCCGGGAACCCGGCGCAGATGCTGCGCATTACGGTGTCGCCGGCCGGCACGGCAACCGCGACGGCGGCGGCGATGTCCGCGGCCCGGACGGCGCGCAGGGCATGGAGGAGCATTGGTTCACCGGCAACCGGCACCTGGGCCTTGGGCATGCCGTAGCCGAGCCGTTGACCGGATCCTCCGGCTACTACGACGACGCCGATCCGGGGCGGGCGGGAAGAGGAAGGGGACACCGTTCCACCCTAATGCCAGCGCACCGGTGCTTAAACAGCGATTGCCGGCCCCGAAGGACCGGCAATCGCAGGAAGTGACGTAGCTGCCTAGCTCGCGAGGACTTCGTCGAGCACGGCTGCGGCCTGGTCTTCATCCGTTTTCTCAGCAAGCGCCAGTTCCGAAATGAGGATCTGGCGTGCCTTGGCGAGCATTCGCTTCTCGCCGGCGGACAGCCCGCGGTCATGGTCGCGGCGCCAGAGATCGCGGACGACCTCCGCTACCTTCACGACATCACCGGACGCGAGCTTTTCCAGGTTCGCCTTGTAACGGCGCGACCAGTTAGTGGGCTCTTCAGTGAGCTCGGCGCGCAGGACGTCAAAGACGTGCTCCAGGCCTTCCTTGCCCACTACATCGCGCACCCCAACGAGGTCGACGTTCTCAGCCGGTACTTCTATGGTCAGATCACCCTGGGCCACCTTAAGCTTGAGATACATTTTCTCTTCGCCCTTGATGGTTCGCATCTTGATCTCTTCGATCTTCGCGGCACCGTGGTGAGGATAAACAACTGTTTCGCCAACCTCAAAAACCATGTGGTCTTTCCCCTTTCCCGGGGCTCAGTTTATCAGAGATGCGACACGCCGAGTAGAGTTTGCGCAGGTCAGGTACTGCATGGGCACCGTTGTAGGTAGTATTCCGCCTTTCGCGGGTAGTCGAAGCCGTTCCGTGCCGCCCCGGCAGAGCCGTCCGCAGCAGCCGTCAAATCCTGTTTTTCAGTGTTTTGCGGATAGGCTAGGCAGCAAAGATAGCCTTAGGTCGGTAGACCGCAATACTTCAGGAGTTTGTGCTGTGAGATTCACACCCAAGAACCGGGTCCGGCGCACCGCTGCGGCCGGTGTCATCGCGCTGGCCATGCTGGGCACGGCAGGCTGCAGCGCTGTGAACGAGCAGGCAACCACTATCGAGTACTCCCCGTCCGACGGAATCCTGGAGAACGTCGGCGACCTGCAGCTGCGCAACATCCTGGTGGTCAGCAACGGCTCCGGCGAACCCGGCCGGCTGATCGGCACCGTCATCAATGACGGCGCTGAGACGCAGAAGTTCACCCTTGCCGTTGGCGGCGCTTCCCTGCCCTTCGAGCTCGAGGCCGGAGACAAGGTTGTCTTCGAAGACGAGGCCGAGGCCCAGGTCTACGTCCCCGAGGTAGAGGTCGACGCAGGCACCGGCATCAATACGGAGCTGACGGTCAACGACGACACCACCACATTGAACATCCCGGTGGTCAACGGCGATCAGCCGGACTACCGCCCGTACCTGCCCGCCGAGTCGGAGTACACGCCGCGTCCGACGGAGGAACCGTCCGGCGAGACCGAGGGTCACTAACACCCTTCCGAACAGATAGAGAAGGGGCCGGCGCACTGCGCCGGCCCCTTCTGCATTTCGGGTTATGCCTCGAATTTGTAGCCCAGCCCGCGGACGGTCACCAGGTGACGCGGCGCGGAGGAATCGGCTTCAATTTTCGCCCGCAGCCGTTTGACGTGGACATCGAGCGTTTTGGTGTCCCCCACGTAGTCCGCTCCCCAGACACGCTCGATCAGCTGGCCGCGGGTCAGGACCCGGCCGGAGTTCCGCAGGAGCAGTTCCAGCAGTTCGAATTCCTTCAGCGGGAAGGGCACACTGGCGCCGTGGACCTGCACCACATGCCGGTCCACGTCCATGCGGACCGGCCCGGCCTCCAGCGCCGCGCCGGCAAAGTCGGCACCCTCCCCCCTGCGCCGCAGCACCGCCCGGACCCGCGCCAGCAGCTCGCGGGAGGAATACGGTTTGGTGACGTAGTCGTCTGCCCCGATTTCGAGCCCCACCACTTTGTCGATTTCGGCATCGCGTGCGGTCAGCATGATGACCGGGACGTCGGACCGCTGGCGGATCCGCCGGCAGACCTCCGTGCCGGAAAGCCCGGGCAGCATCAGGTCCAGCAGGATCAGGTCTGCGCCCGTCTGCTCGAAGGTTGTGACGGCATCGGTGCCGTTGTCCACTACGTCGACGTCGAATCCCTCCCGTGCCAGCAGGTAGGAGAGGGCGTCGCTGAAGGACTCCTCGTCTTCGACAATCAGGATTCTGGTCAAGCGGGAACTCCCTGTTTCGATTCGCGGATGTCTGCGGGGTCCATTTCCGGCAGCCGCACGGTGAAGGTGGATCCGTGCCCCGGGCGGGACCACAGGTCCACTTCCCCGCCGTGGTTGGCGACGACGTGTTTGACGATGCTCAGCCCCAGCCCGGTTCCGCCCGTGTGCCGGGAGCGGGCGGAGTCGATCCGGTAGAACCGTTCGAACACCCGTTCCTGTTCCTCGGGGGCGATGCCCGGACCCTGGTCGGTTACGGCCACCTGGGCCATGCCGTTGCGGGACTGCAGCCCGATTCCCACCCTGCTGCCTGCGGGTGAATAGCGGATGGCGTTGTCGATCAGGTTCCGGAAGGCTGTGGTCAGCATGGGAGCGTCGCCGTAGACCGCGGCATCCGACCTGCCGCCCAGAATCACTTCGATGTCCTTGTTCTCGGCATTCAGCCGGTTGGCTTCAACGGCGTCCTCGAGGATCCGGTTCACGTCCACGGGCTTGGCACGGTCCACGATGTCGGTGCTCTGCAGGCGGGACAGCTCGATGATGTCCTGCACCAGGGCGGTGAGGCGGGTGGATTCCCGGTGCATCCGGCCGGCGAACCGGCGGACGGCGTCCTCGTCCCCCGCGGCGTCGTGCAGCGCTTCAGAGAGCAGCGAAATGGCACCCACCGGCGTCTTCAGCTCGTGGGAGACGTTGGCGACGAAGTCATTGCGGACTTCCTCAGTGCGGGTGATCTCCGTCCGGTCATCGGCCAGGACCAGCACGTACTCCTCCCCCACCGTGGCCACCCGGACCTGCAGGATGAGGGACCCTTCACCAAGAGGGCCCCGCGGAAGCTCCAGCCGGGCCTCCTCGATGACACCGTCGCGGCGGACCCGCGCGCAGATCTCCAGCAGCCGGTCATTCACGATCGTGTGCCCGCGCACCAGGCCGAACGCGTAGGCTCCGGGACTGGCCCGGACGACGCCGTCGATGGCATCGGCAACGATGTAGGCCCGTCCGATGACGCCGAGCACCTCCGCCGCGCCCTCGGGGACCGTCGGCTCGGAGATCTCCGCCAGCTCCCGCCGCTGCCGCTGGCTGGCCGCGTACGCAAGGACGCCGAAGACACCCACCACCAGGCCGAGAACGCCGGCCAGCAAGGCCAGCAGTACAGGATTCACTCTCATAGCTTAGGCCGGTCTCCGCTCCCCGGAGCGAAACCGGTGGCTTTGGATCATTCGTTAAACTAACGTTCATCTAAGGGCACCGTGTGGTTCACTCCCGGCTGACATCCTGCAGGAGCGGCTTTCGGTGCAGGACGTACCGAAGGCCGCCGCACCGCCCCGCAGCCCGCCTACGATCCACCCGTTTTTGAGAGGACCCTTCAGTGCGCAAGGTTTTCCAGGCCGAGCTTCACCAAATCGGTGAAGAACTGACTCAGATATCCCAGCTGGTAACGGAGGCAATGCGCAAAGCGACGCTGGCCTTCGAAGGCGCCGATATCGAACTCGCGCAGGACGTGATCGCCGCCGACGCGCGGATCGACTTCCTGCAGAACGACCTCGATGAGCGCGCCATCGACGTCCTGGCCCTTCAGGGTCCCGTGGCCAGCGACCTGCGGATGATCGTGGGATCACTGCGGATGAGCGCCTCCCTCGAACGCATGGGCGACCTGGCCCGGCACATTGCCCAGCTGGCCCGCCTGCGCTATCCCGCCAATGTGGTGCCGGACAACATGGTGGAGACCTTCCGCGAAATGGCCCAGCTGGACATCCGCATCTCCGAACAGCTGTCCGAGCTGCTCGAGACCCGGAACCTGGAGATGAGCAAGGAAATTTACGCCGCCAACAGCCGGATCAACGAGCTGCATGCAGGGGTCTTCAAGTCCATTGCCTCCCCGGACTGGAACGTCCCCGCCGTCAGCACGGTGGACCTGACCCTGGCCAGCCGCTATTTCGAGCGCTTTGCGGACCACGGCGTCTCCGTCACCCGCAAGGTCAATTACCTCGTGACCGGCGAGTGGCACCCGCTGTCCGAGTCGGGCGTGTAGCCGTTCCCCCAGCGGCAAAACCTGATGCACCAAAAAGGGCGGTCCCAATCGGGACCGCCCTTTTGTGCATCAGTGGCAGCTATTACTTCTTCTTGCCCTGGCTGGCTACGGCCTTGATGGATTCGGCGGCGGCCTCGGGATCGAGGTAGGTGCCGCCGGCCTTGACCGGCTTGAGGTCTTCATCGAGTTCGTACACCAGCGGGATGCCGGTGGGGATGTTCACGGCCGCGATATCGGCGTCGCTGATGCCGTCCAGGTGCTTGACCAGCGCGCGCAGGGAGTTGCCGTGCGCGGCGATCATCACGGTCTTGCCGGTGCGGATGTCCTTGGAGATGTCCGATTCCCAGTAGGGCAGGAAACGCTCCAGCACGTCCTTGAGGCATTCGGTGCGCGGCAGTTCGTTCGAATCCAGGTCCGCGTAGCGGGGGTCGTGGGCCTGGGAAAATTCGCTGTCATCTGCCAGGGGCGGCGGCGGGGTGTCGTAGGACCGACGCCAGAGCATGAACTGCTCCTCGCCGTATTCGGCCAGGGTCTGGGCCTTGTCCTTGCCCTGCAGTGCACCGTAGTGGCGCTCGTTCAGGCGCCAGCTGCGCTTGACGTCGATCCAGATGCGGTCGGCGGCGCCCAGGGCCAGGTTGGCGGTGTTGATGGCCCGCTTCAGCCGGGAGGTGTAGAGGATGTCCGGGAGAACGTTGTTCTCAACCAGGAGCTCTCCGCCGCGGAGGGCTTCCTCACGTCCCAGGTCCGTCAGATCCACGTCCACCCAGCCCGTGAAGAGGTTCTTTTCATTCCATTCACTCTGCCCGTGGCGCAGAAGGATCAGTTTGTAGGTCATATAAGCATGGTATCGGAGAGCGTACCCGGCAGGGAGGGCAGCGGCGCTTTGGCCGGGCAGATGGGCGGGGCCCGGAAGCTGGTGAGCAGATAACGGCGGTATCCGCGGGAGTCCTCGAACTAGTGGGCAGATAACGGCGGTATCCGCGGGGGTCCTCGAACTAGTGAGCAGATAACGGCGGTATCCGCGGGAGTTTTCCATCTGGTGAGCAGATAACGGCGGTATGCGTTGGCCATAAGCCCATTACCTGCTCAGTAGATCAGTCCCGTCCGGAGAATCGTCCGAGTGGCCTGCACGGGATCCCATCCGGTGGTGCTGCTGTTTCTCCTGGGACCCCTCTGGCCACAGGCGCACCATTGCATGGGATTCCGTGTCCGCAGGCGGCGACTCGGCCCCCGCCTCCCGTGAACCGGCCCCCGCCTCCCGTGAACCGGCCCCCGTCGATGCGGGACCGACCCCCGACCCCCGGTTCCCGGCTCTCGGCCCCGGTCCCGGCCCCGGTGAACCTGCGCCTGCACCGGTGTCCATAGTGCCCCCCTCGGCACTCCGTTCCCCTCCAGGCTCCCTGCACCCCGCCCTCCGGTCCCGCCGCCGTCAGGGGCATCCACATGTGGCCGGTAACATTGGGTGGTGCAAAAACAGCTGAAACCCGTAGGAACTGCGACCAGGGGCACTACAAACCCCAACCGGCTCCGAAGGGTGGACCGCTGGCTGGCAGGACCGGCACGGTGGCGTCTGCGGCAGGCCGCCGACCCTTTGATCGTGGATCTGGGCTACGGCGCCGCCCCCACCACCGCCGTCGAACTCCATGGCCGCCTCGGCCTGGTGCGGGCAGACGTGGAAGTCATGGGAATCGAGATTGATCCGGCCCGCGTCGCGGCGGCCAAGCCCCTGGAACGTGCGGGGCTGAGCTTCCGGCAGGGCGGCTTCGAGCTGCCGGTGGACGGGCGCCGTCCAGTGATGGTCCGTGCCTTCAACGTGCTGCGCCAGTACGCGGAGGAGGACTATGCGCAGCATTGGGACATGGTCTGCTCCCGGCTGGCACCGGGAGGAATTTTCGTGGACGGCACCTGCGACGAGATCGGCCGGCGTGCCACCTGGGTGGAGCTGGATGCCTCGGGTCCGGTGTCGCTGAGCATTTCCCTGCGGTTCGGTGCGTTCGAGCGCCCCTCCGATGTTGCCGAACGGCTGCCCAAAGCCCTGATCCACCGCAACGTCCCCGGCGAGCGGGTCCACGCCTTCCTGCAGGCAATGGACCGGGCGTGGGAGGAAGCTGCACCGATGGCCTCGTACGGCATCCGGCACCGCTGGCTCGCGATGTGCAGCGCGTTGAAGGCCGGCGGCGTGCCGCTGCTGACGGGGCCGTCGCGCTGGCGGCTGGGCGAAATCACCGTGGCCTGGGACGCCGTCCGCCCTTCCTAGCCACGCCTGCCGTGCGAGCCGGCGGGGGCTTGCCGGTGGCGAACGGGTCGGCGCCCAGGGCGTCGACACCGAACGGGTTCGCCGGCGGGCAGGTTCGCCACCGCACAGGCCGGACGCACCTGCGACGAACGGGTTCGCCGGCGGGCCGGTTCGCCACCGGACAGGCCGGACGCGCCTGCGACGAACGGGTTCGGCGGCGGGCAGGCGGCGGGCAGGCGACGCCGACGCGCCTGCGACAGGTTCGCCGGGGACGAAAGGGCTTAAAGCAACCGGCCCCGGACCTGCCGTGGAAACGGCTGGTCCGGGGCCGGACGGAAGGTTAGCGGCTCGCGCTTACCAGGGGCCGTACGGGCCCTGGTTGCTGTTCCCGCGGCCGCGGGAACTGCCTATGGCGGGCTTCACATCGGCCAGGTACACGCAGGCGGCAACAACTGCGGCAAGCTGGAACAGGATCAGGCTCAGGGACGGCAGCAGCACGGACAGCACGCCAACGGCAGCGGCTCCGCCCGTGAGGCCCAGCCAGAATCCCTTGGTCCGCTTGTAGGCACGCTCAAAATCAGCGGGCTTGCGCCGGGCGCAGTCCAGAAGTGCCCAGAGTTCAATGCCAAGCGCCACAAGGCCGAGCGCCAGGTAGAGGTAATACTGAATCATCATCATGAGGGCCACAGCGCTAGCCTACCGTGTAAGTGCCTGCTCTAGGTCCCCCCACAGGTCTTCGACATTCTCAATGCCGACCGAAAGGCGCAGCAGTCCCTCCGGAACGGTGTGCGGCTCTCCGGGCTGGCGGCGCCGCCGTTCAATGAGCGATTCCACCCCGCCGAGCGAGGTGGCCGGCAGCCACAGTTCCACGGCCTCGGCAACCTTTTCCGCGGCAGCCGCTCCCCCGGCGACCTCGATGCACAAAATAGAGCCGAATCCGGACATCTGCGCGGCGGCCCGGGCATGCCCCGGGTCCTCCGGCAGCCCCGGATAACGCACATGCTCCACCTGCGGGAGGGTCTGCAGCCGGCGGGCGAGATTCATGGCGGTGGCCTGCGAGCGCTCCATCCGCAGGGCCAGCGTGCGCAGCCCGCGCAGTGCCAGCCACACTTCAAAGGGCCCGGCCACCGCACCGTGCAGCGAGCGGTACCGGAGCAGGCGGTTCCGGAGTTCCGGATCGGACGTGACCGCCGCACCCAGGACGACGTCGGAGTGCCCGGCCAGGTACTTGGTCACGGAGTGGACGACGACGTCGGCGCCGAGATTCAGCGGCCGGGTCACCAGCGGGGTGGAGAACGTGTTGTCCGCAACCACCAGGGCGCCGGCCGCGTGTGCGGCTTCCGCCAGTGCTGCGATGTCCGCCACCTCCAGCATGGGATTGGTGGGGCTCTCCACCCAGAGCATCGAGGCGCCGTCGAGCTGCGCAATCACGTCCCCGGTCTGGTCAATATCCACCGTCCGCACGGAAAACCGGCCGTTCGCAGCCTCTTCGGCGGCCAGCAGGAGCGAGCCCTGGTAGCTGTGCCGCGGCATCACCACGACGCCGCCGGCGGGAACCAGCGACAGGGCAGCCATCACGGACGCCAGTCCCGAGCCGAAGACCAGTGCCGGCAGCTCCGCACCCTCAAGCTCGGCGAGCGCCTGTTCGAAGGGATCCCAGGTGGGGTTCGAATACCGGCCGTAGCCGCGCTCCCCCGGGACGGGAGTTCCCGTGCCGAAGTAAGTGGAGGACAGCACGATCGGCGGATTCACCGGCGCGTCGTGTTCCCGGGGCGGGCGTCCCGCGGAAACGACGAGGGTATCGGGGGAAACGGCGTGCCCGTGCGGAGAGGTTTGGCTCATAAGGAACAGCGTAGACCGCCGGTCCGCACGGAGTGCCCGTGACACTGTGCCGCCGGTGCTCCGGGTGGCCCGGCTTCGGCGCCCGGCCTCCCCAGCCGGACTAGGTAGGCTAGGCGGGTGAGCAATTCTAATCTCCCTGAAACCCGCGGCCTGTTTATTGCCATGGAGGGCGGAGACGGCGCCGGGAAATCCACCCAGGCGCAGCGGCTGGCAGCCGCACTGCAGGAGACCGGCCGTACGGTCCTGCGCACCCGTGAACCGGGCGGCACCCCCGTGGGCGAACAGCTGCGTGCCCTGGTCCTTGACCACGGCAACGGTGACATCGATGCGCGCACCGAGGCGTTGATCTTCGCTGCATCCCGCGCCGCGCATGTCCAGCAGGTCATCGAGCCGGCCCTCGCCAACGGAACGGTGGTGGTCTGCGACCGCTACGTTGACAGCTCCATTGCTTACCAGGGCGCCGGCCGGCACCTGGGCACCGAATCCGTCCGTACCCTGAACGAGTGGGCCACCGGCGGCCTGCAGCCGGACCTCACCGTCCTGCTGGACGTTGATCCCGAACGCGGGCGGGACCGCCGGACCGCCGGCCAGGCTACCGAGGACCGGCTCGAGTCCGAACCGGACACCTTCCACCAGCAGATCCGCCTGGCGTTCCTTGAGGCCGCGCAGGCGGCTCCCGACCGGTACCTGGTGCTCGACGCCGGCCGGCCCGTGGACGAACTTGCCGGCACCATCCTGCACCGCGTGGAAAAGCTGCTGCCGTGAGCGTGTGGGACGACCTGCAGGGGCAGGACCCGGTGGTGGCCCAGCTGCGCCGCGGCGCAGCCGATGCCCGGCCCAACCATGCCTGGCTGTTCACCGGCCCGCCCGGCTCCGGCCGCTCCAATGCTGCCCGGGCCTTTGCCGCGGCGCTGGTCTGCGAGCAGCAGGACCCGGAACTGCGCGGCTGCGGTGAGTGCAAGTCCTGCCGCACCGTACTGGCCGGCTCGCACGCCGACGTCGCCTCCGTCACCACGGAAAAGGTCACCATCAGCATCGATGAGGCCCGCGAACTGGTCCGGAAGGCCCAGGACAAGCCGTCCACCGGCCGCTGGCGCGTCATCATCGTGGAGGACGCCGACCGGATGCAGGAGCGCAGCACCAACGTGCTGCTGAAAGCCATTGAGGAGCCGCCGCCTCGGACCATCTGGCTGCTCTGTGCACCCAGCCCGGGCGACGTGCTGGTCACCATCCGGTCCAGGTGCCGTCCCGTGGGGCTGCGGCTGCCGCCGGTGGAGGACGTGGCGGAACTCCTGATCCGGCGCGACGCCATCGATCCGGAGGTCGCACTGAACGCTGCCCGGGCCGCGCAGAGCCACATCGGCGTCGCCAAGCGCCTGGCCACCGACGAGGGTGCGCGGCAGCGCCGCGAGAGCATTGTGCGGCTGCCCCTGTCGCTGTGGAATGTCTCCGGCGCCATGAAGGCCGCGGCGGACCTGGTGGCACTGGCCGAAGCGGAGGCCGCGAGCTCCTTTGAACAGCGCGACGCCGCGGAGAAGGAAGCGCTGCTGGCTTCGCTCGGCGCACCCGCCACCGGCACGCTGCCCCCGGCGCTGCGGAGCCAGGTGAAGCGGCTCGAGGAGGACCAGGTCCGCCGGGCCAAACGGTCCAAGAACGATTACTTTGACCGCGCCCTGACGGACCTGCTCTCCTTCTACCGCGACGTGCTGATGATCCAGCTGGGCGGTTCCGGCCCCCTGGTCAATGAGGGACTCCGCCGCGAGCTGGACGAGTTCGCGGCGTACGGCTCTCCGGAGCAGACGCTGATGCGCATGGAGGAGATCAACACCGTGCGGCGCCGCCTGGTGACCACCAACGTCGCCCCGCTGCTGGCGATCGAAGCGATGGCGCTGAGCCTGCTGTAATGTCCAGTTATCCGCCGCATCCCGCCAGTCCGGCCGGCCCGCGTACCAAGCCGCTCCAGGAGTAAGAATGACCACCGCCACTGCACGCCGCCGCTTCCCGCGACTGGCCGCCGCCGCCGCTTCGGTGGTGCTGCTGGCGTCGTCGACCGCCTGTACCGCGGACTCCGGGCCGGGTGCCGAAGAAACCGGCGGCGGGGACACCGCCACCACCGCGGCCGCGGATGTCATTGGCGACGTGCCGGACGAGCTCCGGGAGTTCTACAGCCAGGACGTCACCTGGTCGGAGTGCGAAGGAGACTTCCGCTGTGCCTCCGTCACCGTCCCCATGAACTATGCAGACCCCGATGCGGCCACGGTGGAATTGTCAGTGATCATGGCGGAGGCGGATGAGGAAGCCCGGGGCACAATCCTGATCAACCCCGGCGGTCCCGGCGGATCCGGCTACGACGTCGTCAACCAGTCCCTGGAAAACATCACCAGCGACCGGCTGCGGGAGAACTTCAACATCCTCGGGTTCGATCCGCGCGGCGTTGGGCGGTCCACCCCGGTTCAGTGCCTGAGCGATGAGGAAATGGACGAGGCCCGGGCCGAATACATCGATCCGAGCACCCCCGAAGGTCTGGCCGCCTCGCGGATCAGCGCGAAGGAGTTCGCGGATGCCTGCGCGGCGGAGACCGGCGAACTGCTCGGCTTCGTCGACACGGCCAGTGCTGCCCGCGACATGGACATCCTGCGGGCCGTTGCAGGCGATGAAAAACTCAACTACCTCGGGTTCTCCTACGGCACCTACCTCGGCGCCACCTATGCCGAGCTCTTCCCGGAGAAGACGGGGCGGCTGGTGCTCGACGGCGCCCTGAACCCTGCGTCCACCAACGAGGAAGTCACCCTCGGCCAGGCCGCTGCATTTGAAAAGGCCATCCGCGCGTACGTCGAGGACTGCGTGACCGGCAGCAACTGTCCGCTCGAAGGCAGCGCCGACGACGGCATCGCCACCATCCGCCAGCTGCTGGCCTCCGTCGAGGCCAGTCCCATGACGGCGGCCGACGGGCGGCTCGTCACGGTCTCCACCTTTGTCAGCGGCTTCATTCTTCCGCTGTACGACGATGCCAACTGGCCGGTGCTCTCGCAGGCACTGGAGACCGCGCTGCAGGGCGACCCGACGTATATGCTCCGCCTCGCGGACATCAGTGCGGACCGTGCGGAAGACGGCACGTACCAGTCCAACAGCACCGTCGCGTTCAACGCGGTCAACTGCCTCGACTACCCCATGGTCAGCGACGACGCACAGATGGCAGCGGACGCCCGGGACCTTCAGGCGGCGTCCCCCACCATCGGCAAGTACCTGGCCTACGGCGGCGTCACCTGCGAGGCCTGGCCCCACGCACCGGTGAATGAACCGCATCCCATCAAGGCCTCCGGCGCGGCGGACCTGCTGGTGGTCGGCACCACCGGCGACCCCGCCACCCCCTACGAATGGTCCGAGGCCCTGGCCGCACAGCTGGAGTCCGCGGTGCTGGTGACGTGGGAAGGCGAGGGCCATACGGCGTACGGGCGCGGCAGCCAGTGCATCGAAGACACGGTGGATGACTACTTCGTGGACGGGACCGTGCCGGAGGACAATACGGTCTGCTGATCTCCGCAGGGCGGTGCCCGTTCCGGGGCTTTCGCTGCAGGTGACGGGTGGCCGGGGCGGCAGCCGTTTTGACCCCGCGCCGCCGGTACGTATAAAGTAATTCCTTGTGGATTCTGGCCGGTAACGGACAGCTGAAGCCCGCCTCCTTAGCTCAGTTGGTAGAGCGTCTCACTCGTAATGAGAAGGTCGCCAGTTCGATTCTGGCAGGAGGCTCCGATAAACCCCCGGCATTTATGCCGGGGGTTTTCTGTTGTCCGGGGCAGGTCCGCCAGGGGCGTCTTGCGGAAAAACTGCGCAGAACTTCCGGCTTCCTTGCGCCATGCTTTGGGCTTTCCCGCTGTCCGCGGTCATAGTCTCGGGACAGCAAACGGGACAGACCTCAGGACGTAGGGACAATTCGCCGTCCCGGTCTGTGCCGGGTGCAACCCCCCGGGGGCTGGGCACCAACCGCTCAAGCGCGGTGGAACCTAGCTGCCGGCCCCTTGATACGCCCGGCCGTCCCCGGGCATCTGACCAGGAACCCCCGCCGTTTTCCCCAAGAAACGGCGGGGGTTTCTGCTTTCGGGCGTGCGAAAAGAGGCTCAGCGGCCGAAAGGGAAAGGCCGGAACAGGTTAGGAAGCGGGGTCGGTTTCCGGCGGAAGGGTCCTCCCGGCCAGCAGCGCCTTGATGCGCTCTTCGGCGTCCGGTACAGCGGCGGCACTGGCGGCCATATTGGCTTCTTCCACTGCCCGCAGTACCTCGTTGCGCTGGATTTTGACGCCGCGGGGAGCATCGATGCCGATACGGATGCCGTCGCCGCGTGAATCCAGGACGGTAATGACAATGTCATCCCCGATCAGGATCTGTTCCCCGGACCTGCGTGTTAGCACCAGCATTCGCCCACTCTACCCCACGCCGGGGCCGTTGACGCTGGCCGGGAAGGGCCCCTGACGGCGACGGGGAGCCCGGAGGTCAGAGCACCGGCGTGGGCGAGGGGCCGCCGTCGAGCCAGCCGATCGGCAGGCCCAGCGCGTTGACGGACTGTGGCGTTCCGGTGGTGTCAATGCCTTCGACGGCAGCGGCATCCACTGCTGCGACGGCACGCACCGCCCCCACCCAGGCGGCTGTGTCTTCCGGTTTCCGGCCGGCGTCGACCGCCACCCAGACCTGGTCCGCGGCCAGGGCGGAAATCAGCGTCGAATGCCTGCCCATTTCGGTGCCGGATCGTCCCAGCCCGTAGGCCAGGAAGATGCTGTGGCCGGCCATCACACCGGCAGCGCGCGCGGTTGCCACTGCGCGCCGGTCCGCGGCGCGGCCTACGCCGTCGGTCTCCAGGACGCCGGCCACGCGGACGGCTGCCGCCCCCGCGCCGGACTGCTCAGCCATGGACCGGCAGACCTCCAGCGCGTCATCACCCAGACCGACCACCATCACCAGGTCTCCGGCGCCGTCGAGGGGCGCGGGAGCCATGGGGACCGCGCTGCGCCGGGCAGGTTCCATGCTCTGGTGGATCCAGCCCGACGCTGCCTGGCTCGGCGGCAGCTGGTCGGGGACGAAAGGAACCGGGCTCTGCGCCGGAGTGCCGGTGCTCGCGGCGAGCGTATCCATCAGTTCGGCGAACGCATGGGATCCGGTGGAGACAGCAGGCGTCACCGCCAGTGCCGGAACGTCCGGGACGAAGGGGGCGACGGGGTGCAAAGTGGATTCGGCCCGCTCCGCCTCCTCGAGCAGGGCGGAAATTCCGGCACTGCCGGGCACGGTCCTGCTCGGCAGGTCCGGTTCCACAGGTGCACGACGCCGGCCGCTGGGCGGCAGCTCCACGGTCACCTCATAGTGCTGGCGGGACAGGAAACCGCCGATCCCGCCCACGGTCACCTTTTCCGCGGCAACAATCCGTGCCCGGGGGCCGTGTTCGGCCAATACCTGGGCTTTCAGGACGTCAAGCGACGGCCCCTCAAGCTGAAATCGTCTCGGTTCCACGTACCACCCCTACAGTCTCGATACCGACATTACCCGCTGTGGCCTCCTGATAGGACAGCACCGGCAGGCCGCCGGTCTGTGCGGAGACCAGCCGCCGAATCGCCGGGCGCAGGGCCGGAGCACAGACCAGCACCGCGTTGTATCCGGCGTTTTCGGCAGCAGCCACGGCGTTCTTCAGCGATGCCAGCACGGTTTCCACCCGTGCCGGATCAAGCAGGATCTGGCTGCCCTGGTCCGAGGGCCGCAGCGCTTCGAGCATGGACTGCTCCAGCGCCGGGTCGATCATGATGACGCGCAGCACCCCGTCGGCAATATACTGGGCTGCCAGCGCGGGGCCGAGGGCGGTCCTCGCGGTTTCTATCAGTCCCTCCGGATCCGGGGAGACCTTGGCCCGCAGCAGCAGCGACTCATAGATCCGGGGCAGGTCATTGATGGGGATCTGTTCCGCCAGCAGTCCTTGGAGCACACGCTGCACTTCGGCGAGCGAGAGCACATTGGGAACAAGTTCTTCCACGGCGGACGGGTTGACCAGCTTGACTCCCTCGGTCAGGACCCGGACATCCTCACGGGTGAGCAGACGGGCAGCGTTGGCGCTGATCACCGCGGAAAGATGCGTCACCAGGACGGAGACCCGGTCAATCACGGTGGCTCCGGACATTTCCGCCGCGTGCTGCATTTCCGCCGGGACCCATTTGCCGGCCAGCCCGAATACCGGCTCCACAGTCGCGGTTCCGGGCAGCCCTTCCAGATAGTCGCCCAGGGCCAGGATCTTGCCCGCCGGGGCATCCCCCCGTCCGGCCTCCACGCCGGCTATCCGGATGACATAGGTGGACGGCGGCAGGTCCACACTGTCGCGGGTGCGGACCGGAGGCACCACGATGCCCAGATCCATGGCGATCTTGCGCCGCAGTGCGCGGACCCGCGCGAGGAGGTCGTCGGATCCACCGGTGACGATGTCCACCAGGTCCGGTGCCAGCAGGATTTCCAGTGCGTGGACGCGCATCTGTTCAATCAGGTCTTCCGTGGTCTCGGAGCTGGCGGGTGCATCCAGTGCTGCCTGTGCCGAGTCCTTCTCTGCCTGGTCGGACGCTTCCTTCGTCTTGATCCGCTGGGAAATGAAGAGCAGCAGGGCACCGATGATGATGAAATAAAGTGCTGGCATGCCTGGAATCAGCGCCATCACGATGGCCGCGCCGCCTGCGATCATCAGGGCGTTCCGGGACTGGCCCAGCTGCGCGCCGGCCGTGGAGCCCATGTCCGCCTCGGCGTTGGACCGGGTGACGATCATGCCGGTGGAGACGGCCATCAGCAGGGCGGGGATCTGCGTGACCAGGCCGTCGCCGATGGTCAGCAGGCTGTAGGTACTCACCGCTTCGCCGGCGCTCATGCCGCGCTGGATCATGCCGATGGCGATGCCGCCGATGAGGTTGATGATGATAATGATCAGGCCGGCAATAGCGTCACCCTTGACGAACTTCGAGGCACCGTCCATGGCGCCGTAGAAGTCAGCTTCCGCGGACACTTCGGCCCGGCGTTCCCGGGCCTGGGTATCGGTGATCAGGCCTGCGTTGAGGTCTGCGTCAATAGCCATCTGCTTGCCCGGCATGGCGTCCAGGGTGAACCGCGCACCCACTTCGGCCACGCGCTCGGCACCCTTGGTCACCACCACGAACTGGATGACCACCAGGATCAGGAAGATCACCGCGCCGATGATCAGCGAACCGCCCACGGCCACGTGCCCGAAGGCTTCAATCACCTGGCCTGCGTACCCCTCCCCCAGTACCAGCCGGGTGGAGGCCACGTTCAGGCCCAGCCGGAACAGGGTGGCCACCAGCAGCAGGGACGGGAACACGGAGAAGTCCAGCGGCTTACGCACGAACATGGTGGTCAGCAGGATCACCAGGGCCAGCAGGATGTTGATGATGATCAGGATGTCCAGCAGGCCGGCGGGGATGGGCACCACCAGCAGCAGGATGATGCCGATGACGCCGACGGGGACGGCAAGTTTCAGGAGGTTCCGATTGTTCTTCATGACGCGGCCTTACGGTGTTGTGGGGTGGTTCCGGGTTCGGGCGGTGCGGGCGCCATGGTGTGCATGCCCCGGGCGGCGCCGCGCCGCTTCAGGGCCATAACGAAGGCCAGGACGCGGGCGACGGCGTTGTAGAGTTCGACGGGAATTTCGGAGTTCAGTTCACAGGCGCTATGCAGGGCACGGGCCAGCGGGATGTCGGAGACCATGGGAACGCCCTGCTTTTCGGCCTCCTGGCGGATCCGGGTGGCAATGTTGTCCGCACCCTTGGCCACGACCCGCGGCGCGGACTTGCCCGGCTCGTATTTCAGGGCGACGGCCACGTGCGTGGGGTTCACGAGGACGACGTCGGCATCCGCCACGGCGGCGATCATCCGGTTCCGGCTCATGGCCAGCTGCCGGGACCGGCGCTGGGACTTGATCATCGGGTCGCCGTCGCTGTTCTTGTTTTCGTCCTTGACTTCCTTTTTGCTCATGCGCGTCCGTTTCCGGTTGCGCTTCATCACCACCATGATGTCCGCCGCGGCGAGGATCAGGCCTGCGGCGACGGCGGCCTGCAGCAGGGATACGGTGCCGCCTGTTGCCGCTTCGAGGACGGCCGAGACCGGCAGCCCGCCGGCAGCCATCAGCACGGGCATCAGCTGCTGGATCACGGCGTACAGGACCAGGCCCACGACTGCCGTCTTGAGCAGGGACTTCGCACCGTTCCACAGCGCCTGCGTACCGAAGACGCGTTTGACGCCGGCAACCAGGTTGAACTGTTCGAACTTGCCCTTGAATTTCTTCATGTGGATCCCGCCCTGGACGGCGGCGGTGAGCAGCACGGCGGCCGCAACCACCCCCAGCAGCGGACCCAGGACGAAGGCCAGGGTGCCCAGCCCCTCGTACATCTGGGTCAGCGCGAACTCGGGATCGGGGTTCGCAATGGTGGTGGCGACGCCGGCCAGGATCTCCCCGCCTGCCTCGGAACCGCGGGAGATGGTCACCGGCATCATGAGGGCGGCTACACCCACTCCCACCCAGGCGGTGAGGTCCTCCGAGCGGGAGAGCTGGCCTTTGGACCGGACTTCCTTCATCCGTTTGTCGGTGGCCTGCTCGGTCTTTTCCCCCGAGTCCTGTTCCGGCATCTATCCCACCCCCGTCAGGGCGCGCTCGATGGTGGAGACCAGCCCGGACACAATGCGGGGCAGGGCCAGGAAGACCATGGAGGCCAGGGACAGCGTCAGCAGGATCTTCAGCGGGAAGCCGAGGGCAAAGGCGTTCAGGGCCGGGGCCACCCGGGTGAGCAGGCCCAGCCCGGCGTCGGCCAGGAACAGGACCACCAACAGCGGACCGGCAATCTGCACCGAGGCCAGGAACATCTGCGACACGGCGGCGGTCAATGCCGCCACGGGTTCACCCAGATCCAGGCCGCCGGTCAGCGGCAGCGCCGTGAAACTGCGCAGCAGCCCGCCGATGATCAGCTGGTACCCGTCCGAGGCGAAAAGCAGTGCCAGTGCGGTGATCTGGAAGACGCGCGTGAACTGGGCGCCGTTGACCATGGACTGCGGGTCGAAGGCCTGGGCCAACTGGAAGCCGCCAAAGGTGTCAATCAGGTTGCCGGCAGACTGCACGGCCGAGAACACCACCAGCACCAGGAACCCCAGCACCACGCCGACCAGGAGTTCCATCACGACGGCCATAAAGAACGCCCCGGTGCCCAGGGCGCTGTATCCCTCGCTCACCTGCGGGGCTATGGCCAGCCCCAGACCGAGCCCCAGCATGACTTTGATCCGGGCCGGGAAGGCATTGTAGGAGAACGGCGGTGCGATGATCAGGAAGGCCACCATCCGGACCGAGGCCAGCAGGAACGCCTCGATCCAGTCCTGGTCAAGGGTGATGTTCATCTAGCCTCCGCCGAGCAGCGACGGGATCCTCTGGAACATCTCGTGGGTGAAGGACACCATTTCCGCAATCATCCAGTGTCCGCAGACCAGCAGGGCGAGGCCCACGGCGATGGCCTTGGGCACGAAGGAAAGCGTGACTTCCTGGATCTGGGTGATGGACTGCAGCAGCGAGATGGCAAACCCCACCACCAGCGCCGTGATCAGCACGGGTGCCGAAAGCTTGGCGGCGACCCACAGTCCCTGTGTGGCGATGTCCAGGACGGCGTTTGTATCCACTAAGTGCCGCCCTGATAGCTGTTGACCAGCGAGGTAATGATCAATCCCCAGCCGTCCACGAGGATGAACAGCAGGATCTTGAACGGCAGCGAGATCATCACCGGCGGGAGCATCATCATGCCCATGGACATCAGCGCGGCAGACACCACCAGGTCAATGACCAGGAACGGGATGAAAATGACGAAACCGATAATGAACGCTGCCCGCAGTTCGGAGATCATAAACGCCGGGATCAGCGTGGTCAGCGGAACGGCCTCGGGGCTTTCAGGGTTCTCCTGCCCGGCCGCGCGGGTCATCAGCGCAATGTCCTCTTCGCGGGTATGGGCGAGCATGAACTGCTGCAGCGGCCCGGTCCCGGTATCGATGGCCGCGTCGAAGTTGATGTCGCCGTCGAGGTAGGGCTGCACGGCGAGGCTGTTAATCTCGCTGATCACCGGCGCCATGATGAACAGTGAGAGGAACAGGGCCAGCCCGGCCAGGACCTGGTTGGGCGGGATTGACGGCAGCGACAGTGCGTTGCGGGTCATGGCCAGCACCACGAAGATCTTGGTGAAGGAGGTGAGCATCAGCAGCAGCGACGGCGCCACGGAAAGCAGGGTGATGCCGATCAGGGTGGTCACGGCCGTGGAGGGTGCGCCGTCCTGGCCGTTGATGTCGATGCTCACCCCGCCGCCGTCGTCGGGCTCGGTGGGTGCGGTCGGGTCAGCGGGCGCCGACGGAGCCGGCGGATCGAAGGTGGTGGCGTGCCCGGCGGCGGCCCCCAACAGGAGCAGCGCAGCGACGGCGAAGAGCAGGGCAGCGGCCAGCGTGAGGGCGTGCCTGGCCCTGCCCGCGTTGACGGCGGCGCTCACCCTTTGCGTCCCCGGCGCAGGGCGGTGCCGGCCTGGCGCCAGGTCTCGGGGGCGAGGATGGAGCCTGCCAGGGCCGATTTTGCGGGCACCGGCGTCATGGGCGGAAGGGCGTGGGCCCCACGTCCGGAGCGGCGTGACGGCAATCCGGAGGATGAGTCGACGGCGCCGGACGGGTAAGGGCGCCCTGCCTCGGCGGCTTTCAGCGAGGCGGCAAAAGCGGCATCGGAGGCGGCATCCGGGGAGGATTCCACCGGAATCTCCGTGGCGTGCAGCAGGTTCACCGATCCTTCGGCCACCCCGAGCAGGAGCCGCTTCCCGTCGGTTTCCACCATGACCAGGGAGGTCTTGGGGGTCAACGGCTGGCGGCTGACCACGCGCACGGGCTGGTTCGTACCGGCGGACCCGATGGTGCGGCTAAACCGGCGCTGCAGGAACCACAGGAGTCCGAGCACGGCGCCGAGCGAAACCAGGACACGGAGTCCCAGAAACAGGGTGTCCACTAATTGAGCCCCTCGACCACGTCCAGGATTTTCGTGATCCGCACGGCATAGTCCTGGTCAATGACCACAACTTCGCCGTTGGCGATCAGCCGTCCGTTCAACAGGATGTCGGCGGGCGCACCGGCGGAGCGGTCCAGCTCCACCACGCGGCCGGGTTCGAGATTCAGGACGTCGCGCACGGACATGCGGGTGTGCCCGATCTCGACCGTCAGGGCCATTTCAATGTTGTTGATGCGGCCCATCTTGCCGATGATCGAAGGATCGCCGGTCCCGCCCGGGGTGCCCGGGGTGTCCCGCAGCCGAATGGCAAACCACCCCGCGGTGCCTTCCGGGGAGCGCAGTTCGAAGACAACGCTGTCCGGGTCCGCAAAGAGGGCGGAGGCGTCCTCGGTGCGGGCCTCGCCAAGCACGCCGACACCCAGCGTGGCGCTGGCAGCTTCGAGCGAGGGACGCAGCACATCAGCCGCCGAGACGAGCGCCGAGTCGGTGCCGGCGACGTCGGCCAGCGGTGAGGAGCTGTCCAGGACCAGGGCCAGGTCCGCCGATTCGGTGCCTACGAAGGATGCGGTGACTGCCGTGGCCGTGTGCGACGCCGGCACTCCTGCTCCGGTGTGCGGGATCGGTTCCAGGACAAGGGGCGTGGGCAGGCCGCGCACCAGTGCGGAAACGGCGTCGGCGTGCAGGCTGTGGGGGCTGGACATGGGTTACTTCTCCTCGATATGAACGATGCTGCCGGCCAGGCGCGACCCGCTGGCTCCTACGGCTGCCTGCGCCAGCGTCTGTCCGTCAACAGTGACGTTCAGCGGGCGGTGGCGGGGGTGGCCGAGATTCAGGACATCCCCAACGGCAAGATTGAGCACCATGGCGGGTAACACGGTGATGGGTTCCAGCTGCAGGCAGACCTTCACGGGCACCTGTGCCAGCTGCATCCGAACCAGTTCGGCTGCTGGTGCAGTGCTGGACTGGGCGCCCAGCGGGTCCAGCCGGGGAAGGATGGCGGCGGCCGGGATGGCGATGGTGGCGGGGGCAGCACTGTCGCCCACCACCATCTCCAGGCCGGCGACAATCATGGCGTCCCGGGAGGCTGCGGCCTGCGCGAACTGCGAGTTGTACTGGATGGAGGCCGGGCTCAGCGGTGCGGTCATCAGGTGCCCGAGGGAGTAATGCAGGTCCTCCACGGCGTCGTCCATGATTTTGTCCAGCAGGGCCTGCTCGATATGGGTGAATTTCCGCTCCGGCGCAGACTGGGCACCGGTACCGCCAAGCATGTGCCCCACCCAGGTCAGGGCGGCGGGAATGGGGAACTGGATGACGGCTTTGGCTGAAATTCCGGCCACGTCGAACAACACCATGCAGGTGCTGTCCGGCAGCGACCCGGCGTATTCGTCGTAGCTGAGCACCTGGACCTCTTCCCTCGTTACCTGGGAGAGGACCCGAACCTTGGCGGTGAGCTGCGTTCCCCACTGGCGGGCAAAGGTTTCGAAGGCCATTTCCAGCACCCGGGTATGTTCACGGGCAAGCGTGGTGGGGCGGCTGAAGTCATACGCCATCACGGGCTTGGCATCTTGGGGCACAGCTAAGGAAGGTGATTCTTGGACCGTCACAAGGGGAACTATCGGCACCCACCGCCGGCTGGTTAGGAGATCCGTGCCGGCAGCCGCGGCCGGCGCCGCTCAGGAGCCCGGCGTTCCTTCGGCGGCGATGGCGGGCATCAGCGCGCGGACGTCCTCCCGCTGTCCGGAGAGCACCACAATATCCACCCGCCGGTTGCGGGCCAGCTCCTCCGCCGTTTTTCCCGGCGTCAGCGGACGCGATTCACCGTAGCCCACTGCCTTGATGCGTTCCTGGGTCACTCCCCCGTTGGACACCAGGTACCGGAGGACGTTCACCGAACGCGAGGAGGACAGTTCCCAGTCCAGGGCGTTGTCCGCAAACTGCCGCACCTGCGCAGTGTGGCCCTCCACGGAGACTTCATAGGTGGTGGGAGCCAATGCCGGCCCCACGGTATCCAGCACCTGCACTGCCTGCGCCGTAAGGTCAGCCATGTCCGGATCGAAGAACATGTCGGAGCTGACCAGACGGATGGTCAGTCCGCGCTCGTCAATCTCGAACCGGACCGCCTCTTCCAGGCCCTTTTCCTGCAACCCGGCGTAAATGGCGTCCTGCAGTTCCGTCAGGTCCTGGACCTCCTGCGCTGCCAGGGCAGCCAGTGACGCCTCCGGCTCAATGACCTCTTCATCATCGACCTGCTCCGGCGGAACAATGATGCCCACGGCGGTATCCACTGTGTTGGTCTCTTCGGCACCGAAGCCCGTGGCCAGTGACTCCTTCAGCTGGGAGAACTTCTTTGCATCCACGGTGGACATGGCAAAAAGCACGATGAACATGCACATCAGCACGGTGACCATATCCATGTAGGAGGCCATCCAGCGTTCGTCCGGATGCTCGTCCTCTTCATGCTGTTTGGGACGCCGGCGACTGGTGCTCACGCTGCGTCCCGGACCAGGTCTGTCTGCTCAGCCTTTTCGGTTTTCCCCGACAGGGCGTGTGAAGGGACCAGGGCCCGCAGCCGCTCGCCGAGCAGGCGCGGCTGGCTCCCGGCCTGGAGTGCCAGGACGCCTTCCATCAGCAGGTTCATTTCATCCGCTTCAAGTTCCGCCAGCCGCTTGAGGCGGGTGCTGATGGGCAGCCAGATGAAGTTCGCAGACAGCAGGCCCCAAAGGGTGGCCACGAAGGCAGTGGCGATCATGGGCCCCAGATGGTCCGGGGTGGAGAGGTTCTCCAGGACGTGGGTGAGTGAAACGACGGTGCCGATAATCCCGATGGTGGGTCCGTAGCCGCCGAGGCTGTTGAAGAACTTCACCGGAATCTTGTCCGTGGCCGCCTTGCTGGCGATTTCGTCTTCGAGCAGCATCCGCAGTTCTTCGCCGTCGGTACCGTCGGCGATGTTCTGCAGGGCCGTGCGCAGGAAGGGATCCTCCGCCTCGGCCGCGTCCTGTTCAAGGGAAAGGAGGCCCTCGCTGCGGGCCTTTTCTGCGAGCAGCACTACGCGGTCAATGGTTTCCTGCGGGCGGGGCGTCTTGCCCATGAAGGCGCGGGGCAGGGACTTGAAGGACAGCACGAAGTCCTTGAACGTGCCGCCGGCCAGGCCCACGGCGATGGTGGCGCCGAAGACGAGGATCATTGGTGCCGGCAGCAGCAGCGCGGAGACATGGGCACCTTCGAGGGTGATCATGGCGTAAAGCGACCCGAAGGCGAGGACTAAGCCGATAATTGTTGCTGGATCCATTAGTCGTTCCTAAGGCGTTGGGGCACGGTCTTGCCGGCGGATGCTTTGTCCCCGGACGGGTTTTCCGAAAGAGCGTCGGGAACCAGTCCCAGGGGACGCCCGGCGGACTGCGGGGGGATGTCCCGCGCCATGGAGATCACCATGGCCCGGTAGCCGGCGATCCGGTTGATGACGTCCTGGAGGCTTTCAGTCACGATGTACTTGGCGCCGTCGACCATCACCAGGGTGGTGTCCGGATTCGAGTGGATCCGTTCGATCAGGTCAGGGTTGATCGCAAACTGAGCGTCATTGAGACGCGTAAGAACAATCATTGACCCGTCCAGGCTGGTTCGACAGGACTCGATTAGGCCCTCACCCTTACTTTCGGCCGCTGCGGCCCCGTCGTTAGGAATAGCGGCGGCGGACACACTGGTGGGGCGGCTCCTTTAACGACGCAACGGCCCCTTCTGCCGGTCTGCAGGAGGAGCCGTTGCCCGGGCGGGATGCCGGTTAGCGCTTCAGGTTGGTAAGTTCCTGCAGCACTTCGTCCGAGGTGGTGATGATGCGGGCGTTGGCCTGGAAGCCGCGCTGGGCCACGATCAGGTTGGTGAATTCCTGCGACAGGTCCACGTTGGACATTTCCAGCATGCCGCTGCCGATGCCGCCGGCGCCGGCCTCTCCGGCACCGCTGATGACCGGGTCCCCGGAGTTGGCCGTGGCGGTGTAACCGGAGTTGCCGGCCTTCTCCAGGCCGGCAGAGTTGGTGAAGGTGGCGACGGCGATGCGGGCGAGGGCCTGCTTGGCGCCGTTGGTGAAGGAACCGATCAGGGTGCCGTCCTTGCCGATGGAGAAGGACTCCAGCGTGCCGGCGCTGCGGCCGTTGCCGCTGACCGCGGCGGTGCTGACTCCGGCGTAGCTGGTCAGTCCCGTGAGGTTCACGGCCACACCGCCGACAGTGATGGTGTCGGCGTTGGCGTCGGGCTGGGCGCCGTCGGCAAAGGCAAGGTTCACAGGTGCCGTGTCCTTCGAGCTGACGCTCCAGCCACCCGCGGTACGCGTGAAGGTCAGGGGAACCACGGAGGCATTGCCGTTGGCATCGTAGACATTCATGTCACGCACCACCGTGCCGCCTTCCGGGGTCTCCGAGGGCAGGTTTCCGGCCATGCTTGCCTCGTCCGTGGCTTGTGCCGGGGCAATGGCGCCGTCCGGGAGGACAACGTTACCCACAACGCCGCCGGTATTGATGGCGCCGTCGCCGTTGGCTGTCCAGCCCTGGACAATGCTGCCGTCCGTGGAAACGAGGCGGCCGCCGGCGTCGAGGTTGAACGCACCGGCCCGCGTGTAGGTGGAGGTGTTGCCCTGGCGGGTGATGAAGTAGCCCTCGCCGTTGAGCATCAGGTCCTCGGCCCGGCCGGTGGCCTGCGCCGACCCCTGCGTGAAGTTGGTGGTGATCCCCGAGACCAGCACGCCGAGGCCCACCTGTGCCGGGTTGGATCCGCCGTTGTTGGCACCCGGGGCGGTGGCGCCCTGCGTCAGCTGGGACAGGGTGTCCTGGAACTGCACCGCAGTGGCTTTGTAGCCCGCGGTGTTGACGTTGGCGATGTTGTTGCCGGTGACATCAAGCATGGTCTGGTGCGAGCGGAGTCCGGAGATGCCGGAGTAAAGGGAGCGAAGCATGGTGGCGCCTTTCAGCTTTGGTGGTGCCGGGAGGGAGGGTTATGCGGTTGCTGCGGGTGCTTTGGGTGCGTCGGTGCTCTGATCCGCTGCCCCGTCGACGACGCCGGAGATTTGGTCCAGCAGGACATCCTCGCCGTTGATGTTGACGGTCGGGACGCCGGAGGCGTAGGAAACCGATTTGGCGGTTCCGGTGACGGCCACACCGTCGCCGTCGGTATAGGTGACGGTCTGGCCGATGAGCGCAGCAGCGGCAATACGCATCTGCAGGGAGAAATTCTCTTCGTCCATCTTCGCCATGGAGGTGAGCTGTTCCATGGATGCCAGCTCGGTGGTCTGCGAGATCATCTCGTTGGTGTCCATGGGTGAACTGGGGTCCTGGTTGCGCAGCTGGGTGACCAGCAGGTGCATAAAGACCTCGCTGTCCATGGTTTGTTTGGGCGCACGGGTGGTCGCCTCGGTGGCGATACCGCCTGATGCCGCTACTGCTTCTACGGGCACGGGGTCTCCTTTTCTAGGCCAGGAAATCGATGGTCGATGCCGACGCCGGGAATCCGGGCCGGTAAGTTCGTGGGGCGGACTCGGCCGGTAGCCCGGGGTCCTGAGGGGTGGCCTGAGCCGCATCCCGGTCCGTTCCGCCGTTCCGGCGTTCCGTGCCGCCGCCCGGAGAGTCCTGGGCGGAAAGTGAAAGGTTCGCCGTCATTCCCGAACCCGCAAGATCCCGGCGCAGGTCCGTCATCAGGCCCCGCAGCGCCTCACGGCCGGCGTCGGACGGTGCGAAGAGCTCGATCCGCACCCCGTCAGCACCCACGTGGGCGCGCACGGTCACCGGGCCGATGGTGTCCGGCGTGATGCTCAAGGTCATCACGTGCTCTCCCTGCGGAGCTGCCGCAAGGGAAAACAGCGGCTGGGACACCTGGGGCAGCAACGCTGGAGCTGCCTGTACCGGGGATGCCGGCACGGCTGCCGGGACGACGGCGGCACCGGAGACCGCCGGTGAGGGCTGCATCGGGGGAAGAGCCGGTACCGGTCCGACGGCGGCGGCGTCGGCCACTGCGCCGGCAACGGCCGGGGTGTCGGAGGTCTGAAGAACGGCTCCGGCGGCGAACTGCGCAGCGGAAACCGACGGTGCAGACCCAGGATTTCCCGCGGTGCCGGTTGAGGCACCGGCGGACGGGCCGGAAGCCGCAGGATGGGACTGGGCTGCAGGGACCGATGCCGCTGCGGCGCCAGCAGCCGCGGGCTGCACAGTTCCGGGGGCCGCGGGATCCGCCGCGGTTATATTTGCCGCGGGGCCTGCTTCAGCCACTCCCACTGCACCGACGGCAACGGCGGTCGGCACGAGGGCCGGACTGACCGCGCCGGCCGAGCCGGAGCTGGCTGCGGAGCTGGACTTGGTGGCGCCGTCGGTTCCCTTACTTGTGCTTGGGGCGCCTGCAACGGAGGTGGCCGCAAGCGCGGCGGCCGCAGGAACCTGAGCCACGGGCATGCCGAACCGGCCCGCAGGACTCGGTGCGGCAGCCACGGCGGAAGGGGTGCCGGCGGCATCCCGCACCATCGGGCCTGCAGCCGGAACGGCAAGGACAGCACCCGGATTGCCAGCCGTACCGGTCGGCGCCAAAGCAGGGAACTGCGCGGTTGATCCGGGCACGGGCTGTCCGGTCCCGGACTGCAGCGGCGAGACAGTGTCGGGTTTGCGTTCAGGGGCGCCCGGAGCGCTAACGGAAAGAGGGCTGGCGGACTCTTTGTCCGTCTCCGCGCCGTCCTGATCGGCGGCGCTTTGTTCGGGCTCCGGTTTCCCGGCCGGAGCTGCCGGAACGCCCGGAGCTGCCGGAGCGCCCGGAGCCGAAGCTGCAAGGGCCTCCTGCAGCGAAGATCCGAACTGGTCCGCACCGCTCGAGGCGGAGGCGGACCCCGAGGCACCGGTCCGGGGAACTGCCACGGTGGCTGCGGGGAGCGGCAGGCCGGCGAAGAGGCTCATGCTGCCGATCCCATCATCGCTGCCTGTGCAGCGCGGGCGGAGGCGACCAGGTCGGAGAGACCGGCGGCGTCGGCCGCACCGGCGCCGGAGGCCCCGGCGGATTCCGTCGGCAGGATGCGCCGGATGGTGGTTAGGTTGGCGTCGGTTTCCCACGCGTCGCGGATAGCGATGGTCTGCCCCGGCTGCGGGGCGTCCACTGCTTTTCCGTTGCCGAGGTAGATCGCCACGTGTCCGCCGTCGTGGCTGAACAGCAGGTCACCGGGCTGGGCCTCGGCCAGGGACCCAACCTCGGTCCCGGAGTTCATCTGGTCCCAGGTGACGCGCGGCAGCGTGTACCCGAGATCCTTGTAGACGTTCTGCACGAAGGACGAGCAGTCCAGGCCCTGTGCGGGATCATTGCCGCCCCAGATATAGGGCAGTCCCAGGTATTTCTGGACCGCACCGAGCACCTCGCCGTCCGCTGCGGCGCCGGCCGGCGTGCCGCCGTCAACGCTCCCGGCACCGGCGGATGCCGCGGAGGTCAGCGAGGACAGGGTGGAGGCGAACTCCGCGTCTGTTCCTGCTGCCACGGCAACAGAGGCAGCGGCCGCCGGCTTCACGGCGGCTGCGCCGGAGAGCTGGCTCAGCGTGCTCCGGATTTCCTCGATCCGCCCCAGGGCGTCGGTCATGCTCATAATTTGGCTTCCTTCTGCCGGCGGTGCCAGGCGGAGCCGGCGAGTTCATCCAAAATGGTTTGTTCCGTGCGCAGGTCCTCGGCGGCTTCACCCTCGGCAAACTTGCCTTCCAGCTTTTCCAGTCCCACGGAACGGGCCCGCGCGGAGGAAAATTCGACGCGGGCTGCTTCCACTTCCGCCGCATGGCGCGTACCCAGCGCGTTCAGGTCCGCGAGCATACCGCGGGAGGAGGAGCGGGCAGCGGCGATGGCGTTCATCGTCGTGGCATCCACCGGCTGGCTAAAGGACGCTTCGAGGGCGTTGTACACCCCGGCACGGGCCTCCCGCGTTTCCTGCATGCGGACGTTGGCCGCAGCGAGTTCACCGGCGGCCCGGTCCTGCTGCAGCTGGCGCAGGCGAAGCAGGCCGGCGAGGGGGAAAGTCCGGGCCATCAGGACACTCCCAGCATCCGGGTGAGCTGGTGCAGCTGTGCCCAGGCGGTCTCCGCCGGAGTCTGTTCATCCATACGCTGCTGCAGGAACGCGTTGATCGCGTCCTGGTTGTCCACTGCCGCGTCCACCAGCGGATTGGATCCGCGCTGGTAGGCCCCGACGTCGAGCAGGTCCTGGGCAGCCTTCCGGGCGGCCATCACCCGCCGCAGCATCGACGCCGCGTCGCTGCGTTCCCGCGGGTTCACGCGGGAGGCAACGCGGGAGATCGAGGCCAGGGCGTCGATGGACGGGAAGTGGCCGGCGACGGCGAGCTTGCGGTCCAGGACCACGTGTCCGTCGAGGATGGACCGGGCGCTGTCGGCAATGGGCTCGTTGTGGTCATCGCCGTCCACCAGCACGGTGTACATGCCGGTGACTGATCCGCGTTCACCGGTGCCGGCGCGCTCGAGCAGCTGCGCGAGCAGGGAGAAGGTGGAGGGCGGGTAGCCCCGGGTGGCCGGCGGTTCGCCTACGGACAGGCCGATTTCGCGCTGGGCCATGGCCACGCGGGTCAGGGAATCCATCATCAGCATGACGTCGGCGCCGCGGTCGCGGAAGGATTCGGCAATGCGGGTGGCCACAAACGCGGCGCGCAGGCGCATGAGCGCAGGTTCGTCCGACGTCGAGACCACCACGATGGACCGTGCCAGGCCCTCGGCGCCCAGGTCGTCTTCGAGGAACTCGCGGACTTCACGGCCGCGCTCCCCCACCAGGGCGATCACGGACACTTCCGCATCCGTGCCGCGGGCGATCATGGACAGCAGCGAGGACTTGCCGACGCCGGAGCCGGCGAACAGGCCCATACGCTGGCCGCGCCCCACGGTGGTGAGGGTGTCCATGACCCGCACGCCCAGCTGCAGCGGAGTGTCGATCCGGGCACGCAGCATCGCGGACGGGGTTTCATGGTCCAGCGGAACCATGGCCTCCACCTGCAGCGGGCCTTTTCCATCGATGGGCCGGCCCAGGCCGTCCAGCACCCGGCCGAACAACCCGGTGCCGGTGGGCACCAGCAGCGGTGTGCCCTTGGAACGGGCCGGTGTTCCTGTTGTCAGTCCGGTGAGCCGGCCGAAAGGCATGCAGCGGATTCCTTCACGCGTGGCGGCAACGACTTCGGCGTCCACCTCGGAGCCGGGGTGCCCGATGGACACCAGCTCGCCCACGCCGCAGTCCAGGCCGGCAATCTCGATGCTCAGTCCCAAGACGGAGGACACCCGTCCAATGCGTTGCGGTGCGGCGGAGCGCAGGGCTGCCGTAAACCGGTCGGCGCGGGGGCGCCACGTGGTGGCGGTCATGATGCCTCCCCCAGCAGTGCGGTGCGGGCCCGTTCGACGGCGGAGGCCAGCGAGGCGTCCAGGTAGCCGTCCGGGAACTCGGTGACGGCGTCGCCCCGCTGCAGGCCGGCGTCGCCCACAAACTCGACCCGGGCACGGCGCAGCGTGTCTTCGTCCAGGGACGCGAGGTCCACCGGATGCATGCGGACGCGCTGGACCAGGTCCGTGTCTACGCCTTCGAGGGCACGGGCCAGCGCTGAACGGGCGGAGGTGTCGCCGGAGGCGAGTTCCCGGCCCAGCAGTGCTTCGGCCAGATCAACAGCGGCGGCGGCCAGGGCGTCCTGGACATCGGTGATCAGGGAAACGGTGCGGCCCTCAAGGCTGAAAACGGCGGAGTTGAGTGCGGAAAGGCTCCGGGTGAGACGCTCCTGTCCGCGGCGCATTTCGTCCTCGTACTGCTCCTGCAGGGTGCGGCGCAGCAGGTCGGTGTCCGCGGCGGCGGCGCGGAGGCCGGCCGTGTAGCCGGCGGCATGCCCGCGGGCCTCCACCTGCGCGTTGAGGTGCGCCTCGTCCTTGGCACCCAGGGAGGTGTAGACCAGGCGGGAGAACGTCTGCTGATCAGTAGACATATTCCTCCTCGTCCGCGCGGTGCACCTCGATGACACCCTGGGCTTCCATTTCCCGGATGGCCCGGACAATGTTGGCCCGGGCCTCTTCGACCTGTGACAGCCGTGCCGGACCGGCTGCCTTGATTTCGTCGTCGAGGAGTTCGCGGTTGCGTTCGGAAACGTTGGACCGGATGACCTCGAGGAGCGCCTCGGTGGCGCCCTTCAGCGCCAGGGCCAGCGTGCCGACGCCGATGCCGCGCAGCACCAGCTGAACGTCGCGGCGTTCGAGCTTGACGAGGTCGGCGAAGGTCAGCATGCGTGAACGGACCTCTTCAGCGAGGTCTGGATCGCGTTCCTCCAGTGCCTCGAGGAGGGCACGTTCCGTGCCGGCGTCGGCCCGGTTAATGATCTCCACCAGCGGCTGGACGCCGCCGATGGTGTCCGCGGCTTCGCGGGAAGCTCCGAGCGCAGACGCCCGTGATTTCAGTGTTTCGGCGACCACACGCACCGCTTCCGGGGTGGCGCGGGACATGGTGGCAATTGCCTGCGCAACATCGGTCCGCAGATCGGCGTTCAGACCGGTGAGCACAGCTGATGCGCGCTGGGGCCGCATATGGGCGAGGACCAGGGCAATTGTCTGCGGGAGTTCCCCGTCGAGGAGCGATATCACCTGGCCCGGTTCCGCACTTTCGAGGAATTCGAAGGACCGTCCTGCCGCCGAGGAGCTCAGCCGTTCCATAACGCCGGAGGCACGCTCAATGCCGAAGGACGCCTGGAGCAGGCCCATGGCGCGGTCCCGTCCGCCGAGCGCCCGGCTCCCGCCCTGCGCGGTCATATCGTAAAACTCGTTCAGGGTGTCCTCGGCGATGGCCGGGTCAATTCGCTTAAGCCGGACAATCTCTGCGGCAATGGTCTGTGCCTCAGCTTCGGTGAACTGCTGCATCACCACGGCCGCCCGCGAGGTTTCCAGCTGCATCAGGACGACTGCCGCCTTCTGGACACCGGTAAGCTCCGCAGTTCCGGCCTGCTCCTGGCGCGCCTTGGCGCTGGCGGCCAGGGCGGTCGGCATTCCGACCGTGGCGGTGGCGAGTTCGGTCATACCCGGCTCTCATCCATCATGTTGCGCAGGTAATCCGCAGTCCGAAGCGGGTCCTGGGCGGCAAGGGCATCGAGTTCCGCGCGTTTGCGCTCATGGTCGGTGGCAGCGGCGACAATCTGCATCGATGCGGTGTCCAGGGGAACCACAGCCGGCTCCGGAAGCATCGCCAATGCCGTAGGCGGCGCCAGCGGGTCCAGCTCCGGCAACTCGCCGATGTCGATGGCTTCGCGGTTCTGCCGGCGGGAGCGCATGGCGTAGGCGACGAGCGCCAGGATAAGCACCAGGACAATACCCGCCACGATGATGCCCATCTGGAGCATCTGTGCGCGGCGTTCGGCTTCTTCCGTCGCCTGTGCGTCGGCCAGGGCGTCCTGGGCGCTGGTGGCACCGTCCGCGTTGAAGGAGACCATTTCCACGGTGATTTCATCGCCGCGTTCGGCGTTGATGCCGGCGGCGGTGGCAACGAGTGCTTCCAGGTCCGCGACATTCAATCCGGCGGCCGCATTGGTGTTCAGCGCTACGGAGACCGTCTGGCGGTTCAGGGAACCGGCCGGGATCTCCCGGGTTTCGGTTACCTTGTTCACGGCGTTGTTCCTGGTGCTGTTCTCCGAGCGGAAAGCGCCGTCGTCGCTGGTTCCGTTGGGCACGGCAATGTTGTCCGGCCCCAGGATGCCTGCGGCTCCGCCTTCGGCACCGCCGGTGTATTCCTCGGTGCTGGTGGATTCGTTCAGTGCGGGGGTGTCCTGCGGGGCGGTAAAGGACTCCTCCACGCGGTTGGCGGATTCGTAGTTCATGTCCGCTGCCACGGCTACCGTGGCGTTGCCGGGGCCGACGACGCGGTCCAGCATGGTCTGCACGGAGGCGATGATGCGCTGTTCATAGTCGGTGGCCTGCTTGTCGGCTGAACCGATGGCACCGGTGCCGACGGCGGAGAGCACGGTGCCGGTGGCATCGATCACGGCAACATCGGTGGACTGCATGCCGTCCACCGAGGCCGAGGTCAGGTGCACAATGGCCTGCACCTGGTCGGAGCTGAGGGTGCTCCCGCTCTGCGTTTCCACGAACACCGAGGCGGTGGGATCAACCTTCTCGGAGACAAAGACAGTGTCTTCCGGGATGGCCAGCTGCACTGAGGCGTTCTTCACGCCGTCGATGGCACCGACGGTCTTGGCGATTTCGCCTTCCAGGGCCCGCTTGTAGGTCACGGACTGCTGGAATTCGGAGGAGGTCACACCCATTTCGTCCAGCAGTGAATAGCCGCCGGTGGATTCGGACGGCAGGCCGGCGCCGGCGGCTTTGAGCCGCTGGTCGTACACGTGTTCCTCGGGAACCATGATGGTTCCGCCGCCGTCGGCTACCTCGTAGGGCACGCCGTCGGTCTTGAGCTGTTCCACAATACTGTTGGCATCCGTGGCTTCCAGACCGGAGAACAGCGGGGTATACGCCGGCTTGGTCAGCCACGACGTGAGCAGGGCGATGCCGAGGGCCACTACGGCAATGCCGATGATGGCAATGGTCTTCTGCGCCAGGGTGAACTGGCCAACGGTCTTGCCTACGCGACCGGTCATCGCGCTCAGGGGACCGGGCATCAGGCCTGCATCCGCATGATCTCGTTGAACGCGTCAACGCCCTTGTTCCGCACGGCGGCAACAAGTTCCAAGGTGACGGACGCCCGGGTGGAGGCGATGGTGGCGGCATGGATATCGTCCAGGTCCCCGGTGACTGCCTGCACGGCAAGCGTCTTGGAGGTGGACTGCAGCTCGGTGACGCCGTCCACGGCTCCGGTGAGCTGGGTGGCGAAGGAGGAACCGTCAGTGGCGGCGGCGGCAGGCTTGGCGGCGTCCACGTAACCCGTCGGGGTGGTGCCGCTGACGGCGGCGATGGCGGGAACGGGCATTAGGAGCGTCCAATCTGGAGTGCTGCTTCGTAGGTGCTCTTGGCACGGTCAACCACGGCGGCATTGGCTTCATAGCCGCGCTGGGCGAGGATCAGGTTGCCCATTTGCTCCGAGAGGTCGATGTCCGGGTAACGGACATAGCCTTCGGCGTCGGCCAGGGCGTGGTCGGGCTGGTACACCACGCGGCCTTCAGCGTCGCCGTACTGCACACCGGCAACCTGCACTCCGGTGCCTTGCGGACCTTCCTGCGCCACGATGTAGCGGGCCTGGAAGGCAGCACCGTCGGTGCTGGAGACATTGTTGGCGTTGGCCAGGTTGTCGGAAACTGCGTCAAGCCACTTGCGGTGGGTGGTAAGTCCGGTGGCGGCAATGCCGATGGCATCGAAAGTCATTAGTTGGTCCTCAGTGCGGTGCGGAGAGAGTTGGCTTCTCCGCCGACGGCCTGGGTGGCGAATTGGTAGCGCAGCACAGTGTCGATATTGGACAACGTTTCGGTGTCCAGGTTGACGTTGCTGCCGTCCAGGCGGGTGGGTTCAAGGGAACGCTCAGTGGTGGGCGCAACTGCGCCGCTGCCGGCTTTTACTGATTTAGCGAGGGCGTCCTCAAAGGTGACGCGCTGGGCCTGATATCCGGGCGTGTTCACATTCGCGATATTGCTCGCAATGGTCCGCTGGCGGAGGGCAAGGCCGTCCAGTGCGCTTTGAAGCGCAATGGAGGATACGGAATCGAACACAGTGTGAACCCAGGTTTCGCTAAAGGGACAGTGCGGCCGATCCGTGGCCTTTTACATGAGCTATCCGTGCTCACTAATTGTTATCGGCACATTTTGCCGATGCGTAAGTCATAACCGAGTAATTTTTCCGTTTTTGCCGGGTATGAGTTAAGGGAAAAGTAAGCAGCCTTTGCATTCGGCTGCTTTTAGCCGTCCACTTCCAGGTAAACAGCCGACGACGCCGGGCCGGACACACTGCTGATCAGCAGAGACTGCTTGCGGTTAGTCCGTGATTCATTGCGCAGTTGTGCGTAGGCACGGGACTGTGCCTTGGACAGCAGCCGGGCACGGACCATCAGCGTTTCCGGGAGTGGTCCGAGGTCGGCCGGCGGGTCCCAATCGGCGGCGGCTTCACGGGCCTGTTCCGTGACTGACCTGCCTTCAAGGAAGGTTTCCAGGTTGTCTTCGAGCTGGGTGAGGACGGTTCCCCAGAGCGCCAGGTTGGCCAGCTCCTCGGGGGTGCGGTACAGCTCTTCCGGTTCAGCCGACACCGAGGATCGCTCCCCTAGCGCCGGCGGCGGCGGGGACTGCACCGGCTCCGGGTGCCGGCTGGGCGGCGGGAAGCTGCGCGGCGGCGTCGTGCCAGGCCACGCGGAGCGGCTCCAGCAGGTCGATGCATTCACGGGTGAGCTTCGCGTTCCGGCCCACGTTGGCGCTCACCAAGGTGGAAAGCGAATAGGCGTAGATGGCCTGCAGGTTCTCCGCGCCGTCCCACACATCTGTTTTCAGGGTACCCAGCAGCTCGGTAATGATGGCCTGCGCGTGGATCAGGTTCTCGGATGCCACGGCCCAGTCGGCCTGCTGCTGCGCGGATTCTGCGCGGGTCAGGTCCAGCAGGAGACGGTCATAAAGCATGGTCAGCAGGCGGGCCGGGGAGGCCGACATTACCGCGTTGCGGGCGTATTCGGCCCGTTTGGCGGCCATTGAGTAGTTCACGTTCACTTCTTACTCGAGGAGGCGGAGAAGGAATCCAGCTGGGAGGTGAGCCAGTCCATTTGGCTGTTGAGCTTGCCGAGCGTGACTTCAAGGGTGGACCACGTCCGGGACAGTGTGGCCTGCCGGGATGACAGCCGGCGGTCCCAGTCCGCAATCTGCGTGTTCAGGGACCGAACTTCGCTTTCCTGGCCCTTGATCCGCAGGGTGATGCTGCCCTCGTACTTGTCCGAAACTTGATTGCCGGCGGTCTCAACCCGGGAGGCGATGGTCTGCAGGGCTGCCTGGGTTTTTTCCGGGTCGGCCTTCAGGGCGGCGGCGAACTTTTCGGCATTGAATTCCACCGTGCCGTCCTTGGTGATGATGATGCCGATTTCCGACGGCGACCGGCCGTCCACCGGGGACGTGGCGGCCCGCATGATTGTTTCCTTGAGCGCCCGCACCCCCGAATCACCGGTGAACTGGCCGCCGGAGGCCTTGGTGGTGCCGTCGGAGGTGGACACGCTCACCGCGGAGTTCTTATTGATGTAGCTGAAGACGTCCACCAGGCCGGCCACGAGCTTCGCGGCTACATCGGTCACTGCCTTTTCGTCGCGGTTTACACTTACGGTAACCGGGGCGGCGGAGACTTCCTTGACCGAGACATCCACGCCGGGGAGCAGATCCGTGAAGCTGTTGGTGGCGGACGTGATGAGAGTTTCCGCACCGGCGACCCCGGCCCACAGGGTGACCTGCGCGTCCTGGGCGGGCCGGATATTGCCAAGGTCCGTGCCGTTGTGCGAAATGCTGAAAGCACCCTCGCTGCCTGTGTCCGTGGCGGTGAACTGCATACGGTACTGCGCTACGCCGTCGACGCTGCCGGCGGCGACTTTCATGGCAGTGACGCCGAGATTGGCCTTGTTGACGGTGTTGATGACCTCGTCCAGGCTCTTGCCCGCGGTGTCGAGTTCCGTAATGGTGCCGTCCGCCGAGATGGACAGGGCGTCGCCGTTGGGCCAGGCCGCCATGGCTCCTGAGAGGGACACCTGGGCGGTGGCGAGCCGGTCCACGCGGATGTCCAGCGCCCCTGCAGCTGCCCCCGGCTTGGTGACGACGGTGACCTTGTCCGAGGACGCGGTGGCAGAGTAGAGATCTGTTCCGGCCGGTTTTGCCACCTTGCCGGCGCTCTCCGCCAGGGAGGCGATCTTGGCGTTCAGGTTCTGCAGTGCGGTAACGAAGGTCTGGCTGGAGCTGACTTTTTGCTTCAGCATTGCCTGCGGGCGGGCTTCCACCGCCATCAGCTGGGCGATCATGGCCGTGGTGTCGGTACCGGTGGTGATGCCGTCTATGCCTGCCATGCCTGCTCCTTCTGCTTCTGTGCTGCGCTGACCGGGCCGGGCCCGGACATGGGAACGGCAGGTACTGGGCTGACGGCGGAGGCTGTGAGGTCCAAGTCATCTGCCTCCGCCGCCAGCGGCCATTTACCTGCCGGTACTGCTGGTGGTGCTGGTGGTGCTGATTTACTACTGCAGGAGCTGCATCACGCCGCTGTTCATCTGGTTGGCCTGGGACAGCATTGCGGTTCCGGCCTGGGACAGGATCTGCGAGCGGGTGAAGCTTGCCATTTCCACAGCCATGTCCGTATCGGTGATGCGGGACTTGGCAGCGGAGAGGTTCTCGATGGAAACATTCAGGGACTTCGTGACCGATTCCAGCCGGTTCTGGGAAGCACCCAGGTCCGAGCGGGCGGTCGAGATGGTCTTGATGTCCTTGTCGAGAGCCTCGATGGTCTTCAGCGCCTCGGCGGCGCTGACGAAGCCACCGGTTGCTGCAGTGTCACCATCGGCAACGGTGCCGGCAAGCGCTGTGACAGCCTTGCCGATGGCAGCGACGTCAACCAGGTTCACATCGATCTGGTCGTTGTCCGCTGATCCGCCGGCGCCGATCTGGAAGGTCAGCGTCTTCGGAGTGGATACGTCCTCGTCCTCGGACGTGGACTTCAGCAGGTCGATACCGTTGAAGTTCGTGGAGTTGCCGATGCGGGTCAGCTCTTCACCCAGTGCCTTGACCTCAGTGGAGATCGCTGCACGGGAGTCCGCGTTGTTGGAATCGTTACCGGACTGGACAGCCAGGTCACGCACGCGGTTCAGGATCGAGTGGACCTCGGTCAGGGCGCCTTCAGCGGTCTGGATGACGCTGATGCCGTCCTGGGCGTTGCGTGCGGCAACGGTCATGCCGCTGACCTGGTTCTTCAGGCCCTCCGAGATGGCCAGGCCGGCTGCGTCATCGGCAGCGCGGTTGATGCGCAGGCCGCTGGAAAGCTTCTCCAGGGACTTGGCCTGTGCATTCTGGTTGATGTTCAGGTTGCGGTAGGCGTTGGTTGCCGCGGTGTTGGTGTTGATTGTGAAACCCATGATGTATTCCTCCGTGAGTGGGCTGTGTTCGCAGGCCCATCCATGGGCCTACACCACTAGTTATCGGCGGAGCACCAAGGGGTGTTAGCAGTTTGGGAAAAGAATTTGAAAATAAAGATTTACCCCGGCGGAAAGCCTAGGAAGCGGCCGGCTTGAACGTCACGGGCCGGCCGGGCAGGCCGGGAACCAGCCCCTGCGTTCCGGGGAAGACCGGCGCCAGATGGTGCCGGGTAATGCCGCCGGCGGTGCGGTCCCCCACCGAGGTGAGATAGGCATTGCGGCGGGCCGGAGCAATCCGGGACTGGAGTTCCGGTGCGGCAGCGGTGTCCGAGTAGTGCGTGCCCAGGCCGTCACGGAGCAGGCGGACGGCCTCCGCGCGCTGCTGGGACACGGCGGAGTGGGTGCTGCCCAGCTCTTCGGCTATTTCCTTGACCGTGCGGTCTCGGAAGTAGATCTCCTCTATGACGTACCGCATCTTCTCGGGCAGGGCGGCGACGGCCGCCTGCAGGTACTTCAGGCGTTCCGAGGCCAGGAGGGTGCCCTCCGGCGACGGCATGTCCGCAACCAGGAAGTCGGTCACGGATTCGTCCAGGCTGGACACGGTGCGGGAGGCATCGGAGAGGGCATCCTCGGCCACCGTACGGTCCACACCCAAAGCGGAAGCAATTTCATCCACGTTCGGGGTGCGGCCCAGGGCGGCAGTCAGGGTTTCCTTCACCGCAAGGGTTTCCTTGATCCGGCGACGGGCCGAACGGGTAGCCCAGTCACTGGAGCGCATCTCGTCGGCAAACGCTCCGATGATGCGGCGCCGGGCATAAGCTCCGAAAGGCACACCCAGGTCCGGATCGAACGAAGCGGCCGACGTTATCAGGGCAATGGACCCGACCGAGGCCAGGTCGTCACGCGAGAGGTGCGTGGCCTTGGCGCAGACTTCAGATACGAGATAACCGACCAGTGGCAGATTTTCCACCACCATGGCATTACGTGCAGAATGATTCATTTTTTGGACCCCCAAGTCCTTGTTCCCCAACAGTCCCCCAACTGCGACCGTTAAACGCGCCGGCTTAGTGGTCAGTGGCTGAGTCCGCTGGTGAATCCACTCTCGAGCGCTTTAGCTGAAACATACCACTAACATTGAAGATGAACCGGCCGATAGTGTTTTGTGGCGGACATATTGGAATATGCCCGCCAATCCGAAGACTTTTGCCGCAGGTTGGGGCCTGGAATCAGACGTCTTATTCCGTATCAGAGACATTCAGTGCACCACCAAGGAGGTGAGCCAGGCATGGGTACCCAGAGACTCTCGGCCCTTCTATGGGAAGAGCGTGAATTGTTGGAACTTCTTGTGTTCAAGCTCGAAGAAGAACAATTGCTGCTTACCTCGGGAAAAACCAAATGGCTGACGCACGCCACCCGTGAGGTTGAACAGGTCCTCGAGCGCCTCCGCGCCGCCGATCTCGGCCGGGCCGTCGCCGTTGCCGGCCTCGCCGTCGAATGGGGCACCTCCGAAGACGCCACCCTGCGCGAATTGGTGGCCGCCGCACCCGCTGGCCCCTGGACGGAAATCTTCAACGCCCATCTGCAGGCCATGACGGAGCTGACCGTGAAGATCCGCGAACTGCGCGACATTAACGAACAGTTCCTGCGCGCCGCAGCACGGTCCGCCCAGGAAACACTGGCGGGCCTGAACCCCGAGGCAAACACCTACACGGCGGCCGGCACCTCGGCCACCCGCATGTCAGCCGCCCGGCTGGTTGACCAAAGCATTTGACGTTAGGGACTCCTAGACAATGAGCACCTTCAGCGGCCTGAACACGGCCTATACCGGCCTTTCCGCCGCACGAAAGGGCCTGGACGTCGTCGGCCAGAACGTGGCGAATGCCAACGTCACCGGCTATACCCGCCAGCGGCTGAACACTTCCGCTGCGCCCACGCTCGCCCCCACCGGCCCGTTTGGCGCCGGCACCGGGGTGGGTCAGGGCGTTTCGGTGGATTCCATTGCCCGGCTGGGCAGCCTGCAGCTGGATACCCGGGTGCGCAGCACCGCAGCAGTGGCGGGCTACTCCGCCGTCCGCGCCAATGCCCTCATTGAGCTGGAAGACGGCTTCAACGAGCCCGGGGCTGAAGGGCTCTCCGCCTCGATGCAGTCGCTGTCCGCGGCCTGGCAGGGCGTGGCGAACAAGCCAGGGGACAACGCCGCCGCCGCCGTGCTGCTTAACGCAGCCACCGCCGTCGCCACCCAGATCGGCGCCGGTTACAACGGGGTGGCGGAGCAGTGGACCAGCACCCGCAGCGGCCTCAATGACATGGTCAGCGAAGTCAATGCCGGCGCAGCCCAGCTCGCCACCCTGAACGGCGCCATCCGTTCCACGCTCGCGGCCGGCGCATCAGCGAACGAACTGGTGGACCAGCGCAATGCCCTGGCCACCACCCTCTCGGCCCTGACCGGAGCAACCGTCCGGGAATCCTCCGGCGGCATGGTGGATGTCCTGATTGACGGCAACGCGCTGGTCTCGGGCACGTCTGCACGTTCCCTCACCGTCACCGGCGGCCGTTCCATGACGGACGCGGCGGAAACGGTCGTGGCCTGGACCGACCGTCCCGGCTCCGCGGGGATTAACAAGGGCGAAATTGCCGGCGCTGTGTCCCTTCTGGCCCCGGCAGCCAAAGGCGGAACACTGGCCAAGGCCGCGGCCTCCTACAACGACGTCGCCGCCGCGCTGGCCGGGACCGTCAACGACCTGCACCGGCAGGGAGCCACCACCACCGGTGCCACCAACCGGGATTTCTTCGCCGTGGGCAGCCCCGCCGCCACCACGTTGAAGGCTCTCCCGACCGACGCCTCCGGCATCGCCGCCGGCTTCCCGGGTGCGGACGGCAAGGGCAGCCTGGACGGGCGCCTGGCGGACCAGATCTCCCAGCTGGGGTCCAAGGCCGGTTCGGCCGACGCCGTGTGGAGCACCTTTGTCACGGCCACCGCTTCCCTCAGCCGCGCCGAACTGCAGCAGGCCACCCTGGCCGACGTTGCTGCCTCTTCCGCCGTGGACCTGCAGCTTTCCAATGCCTCCGTGGACCTGGACGAGGAAAACGTGAACCTGCTGATGTACCAGCAGGCCTACCAGGGTGCCGCCCGCGTTATGACAGCCATTGACGAAATGCTGGACACCCTCATCAACCGCACCGGAATTGTTGGAAGGTAATCGTGATCACCCGCACCACGAATCAGACCATGGCCCGCGCAGCCCAGCAGAACCTGCAGGCCAGCATGTCCCGGATGAGCAAGCTGCAGGAGCAGGTCAGCTCCTCCTCGGCTATCTCCCGGCCCTCCGACGACCCGGCAGCTACCGCCAATGCCCTCAAGGTCCGGGCCGAAATCCGCGCCAACACCCAGTACACCTCCAACATTAACGATGCCGAGGGGTGGCTGAGCGTCTCCGACACTGCCTTGAGCAACACCACGGATATTTTGAACCGGGTCAAAGACCTCACGATCAGCGCCGCCAACGGCTCCACGTCCCCGGAGAGCCGCAAGGCCATCGCCGCCGAACTGACCGGCCTGAAATCAGACCTGCTGCGCGAGGCCAACACCACCTACCTGGGCCGGACGGTGTTTGCCGGAACCTCCGATGCAGGCGCCGCCTTCACCTCAGTAAACGGTTCCTACACGTACACCGGGGACGGGGTGCCGACCGCTCGGCGGTTGGACGGCGGGACGCCGATGCAGGTGGACACCAATGGCGCGGCCGTCTTCGGCACCGGAGATGCCTCCGTGTTCCGACTGGTCGATGACCTCGTGGCCGGGCTGGAGTCCGGCAAGGACGTCAGCAGCTTCCTTGGGAAAATCGACGCCGCGGCAAACACCGTCCTGGTGGAACACACCGGTCTCGGAGTACGCCACTCCGCCACCCTGAAAGCGAAGGATGCTCTTTTGGACCAGTCCGTCAGCCTTGAAAGCCGCCGTTCCGGCATCGAGGACCTGGACACCGCGAAGGTGATCCTGGACATGAAGCTGCAGGAAGTCGCGTACCAGGCGGCGCTCTCCGTGACGGCACGGGCCCTGCAGCCCACCCTGATGGACTTCCTGCGATGAGCACGGCCCTGACCTTCCTCACACCGCCTCCGGGGTTCGCTCCGGACGTGGACTTCCGTCTCGATGACATTGACGGTGCCAGCGGCCTGTACGCCATGAGCTCCGCGGGAACCGTGGCGGGCACACCCCACCGGCTGTTTGTCCTGGACGCAGCCGTGTATCTACCGCAGTACCATCCGGAAATCACCGACGACCAGCGCCGCCAGCTGAAACTGGAAACCCCGGAGGACGCCGTCGTACTCGTGGTGGCCAATCCCACCCTCGACGGAACCACAGTGAATCTGCTGGCACCGATTGTGGTCAATGTATCCACCGGCAGCTGCGCCCAGGTGATCCTGGAAGACCAGGACTGGCCGGTCCGCGCTCCTCTGGAGCCGGTTGCTGCATAGATCCTGACGCACAAAAGGCGCACGTTCCGAAGAACGTGCGCCTTTTGTGTGCTTAGCCCTAAAGGTTAGGCGAAGTCGGCCGTGGCCGGATCCGCGCCGTAACGGGTGCCGTTGTCGAGTGCGTTGATGGCCTCGATGTCCTCATTGCTCAGCGTGAGGTTCAGTGCTTCCCAGTTTTCGCGGATGCGGGATTCCGTGACGGACTTGGGGATAACGATGCTGCCCAGGGCCAGGTGCCAGGCAATGACAACCTGTGCCGGGGTGGCGCCGTCGTACTTCGCGGCGATCTCAACGAGCTTGGGATCCTCGAGCAGGCCCTTGCCGGAGCCCAGCGGGGACCAGGACTCGTGCAGGATGTTGTGCTCGGCCTCGAAGGCACGCAGATCGGCCTGATTCAGGTACGGGTGGGTTTCGACCTGGTTCAGGACCGGGACAACGCCGGTGGCGTCGATGATTTCCTGCAGGGCTTCCTTGGTGAAGTTGCAGACGCCGATGGACTTGACGCGGCCCTGCTTCTGTAGCTCAACCAGCGCCTTCCAGGTGTCCACGTACTTGTTCTGCTTCGGCTGCAGCCAGTGAATCAGGTACAGGTCCAGGGTTTCCAGGCCGAGGCGCTCCATGGAGGCGTCGAAGGCCTTCAGTGTCTCTTCGTAGCCCTGGTCTGCGTTCCACACCTTCGTGGTGATGAACATGTCCTCGCGGGGAACGGAGGTGGCGGCAATGGCGCGGCCGACGCCGGCTTCGTTGCCGTAGATCTTGGCCGTGTCGATGTGGCGGTAGCCGACCTCGAACGCCTGTCCCACTACCTTTTCGGCAACCTCGTCCTCAACCTGCCACACGCCGTAGCCGAGCTGGGGGATGGTGTTGCCGTCATTGAAAGTCAGTACCGGTGATGTAGTCATGTCCTCATCCTTGCCCGGTTGCCGGGCAGGACAAAGCGGATAAGCTCAGCGCGAAAACACTGCGTAACGTATTCCCGGTTTGGAAATCTTTTTTCCCCATTAAGCAGGTTTTTTCGCGAAAGGCTTATTACTACTTTCTCGTAATCCCTGTTTCCTGGGCGCTGAGCAGGGCGCGTTCTGCCTCCACCACGTCCTCCTGCACCAGTTCCGCGCGGCGCCGGACATTGTCCAGGCCTGCCGACGCGATCCCCCAGCGCTCCCCTTCGAGCCGGGACATGGCCGCGGCCTCCGCGGCGGCTGCCAGCGAATTCCCGCTGCGGGACAACGCGCGGTGCACCGCGGTCAACGCCCCGGGAATGTTCTGGCCGGTGCTGGGCAGTTGCCGCTGCGCGGAGGTACAGACCTCCCGGACGCGCGGCAGCAGACCCGCGAGGTCATTCGCCACGGTCACCAGCTCGTTGTAGATGGCATCATCCTCGACGCCTTCCAGCATCTGGTAATACCGGTCCAGGCCGCGCGTGAAACGGTCGTGTGCACGCCGCCAGACGCCCTTGCCGAGCTCCACGTCATCTTTCCGCCCCTGCCGGGCGGCTGCAAAAAGTGCCATCTATGTCCTACAGGTACTGGCCGGGGCCTGATTGCGGTTCCTGCCGCGGACTGCCGACCCCTTGGGAAGCCCGGTGCGGTTCCCCGTCGTCTCCAATAACCACTCCCGGCGCCAGTATGGTTCCGGGCGGCAGCTGGCGCAGCTGCAGGCGTCCGGCTGCGTGCGTGGCGGTCTGCTGGGCGGCGATGGCCGTCTGGATGCCGCGGAACAACCCTTCGAGCCAGCCCACCAGCTGGGCCTGCGCAATCCGCAGCTCCGCGTCGGTGGGGGTGGAATCATCCGTGAACGGAAGATTGATCCGGTGCAGCTCGCTCACCAGTTCCGGGGCAAGCCCGTCCTCCAGCTCCTTTAGGGACCGGTCATGGATTTCTGCCAGCCGGTTGCGGGCGGCATCGTCCAGGGGGGCGTTGCGCACCTCTTCAAGCAGCTGCTTGACCATGGTGCCGATCCGCATGACCTTAGCCGGCTCGTCCACCAGCTCGTTGAGTTTGGCCGGACCGCCCTTGCCCTTGCCGTGCCCTGAAGCATCGTCCGCGGGGTGCTCAGCCGCCGAGTGGGGTGCTGCCGCGGAGGGAGCCGTGCCGTCGTCGGCCGGCGTCTGCTCTGACTTCTGTCCCACGGGCGCGCCCGGAGCCGCCACGGGGCGGTCGGAGGATCCGCTCTGTTCAGTCATGGCATTAATGCTCTCACGGTTGCCGGCGGTTGCCCCGCGGATAGCCGGATTTCCGGGTTTTCCCCGCCGTTTTGGCGCTTTTCCAGAGGCGCCGGGCCAGCGGACCGGCAACAAAAGGAAACAACGACGGCGGCACCGCAGCTGATTGACTCAACTGCGGTGCCGCCGTCGTGCTTTCGATTGAACCGGATGGCCGAAGCTAGCAGCAGCGGCCCTCCGGGTTGGCGTCCTGCCGGTCCATCTTGTCCCGCCAGAATTCGCGCTCGCTCATCAAGGGCGAGGTGCAGCCGGACGCGGCGTGGAAGTCCGTGTACTTGCGGTACGCGTCCTCCCCCATCACGTCCCGGAAGAACCGCACGAAACCGGCCACGCTTTGGCGGACCGCAACGCCGGCACTCATGAGTGTGCCGCCTTCTTTGCCGGCCGGTTCTCCTCGGGCAGCGACTGCCACTGGGCGGCAATCTCCTTTTCCGCCGGCGTCGCGAGGAAGCCCGCCGGGGCGAAGGTCCGGGATGCGACGGCGGGATCCTCGGCGCTCGGGGCGCCGCCCGAACGGAAGGACCGGATGCTGGCAATGATGGCCGTGATGATGACGATGATCGCCAGCGTCACGAACACCACCGAGAGCGTGGTCTGGATGAGGGTGTTGCGGACCACCGCTTCCATCGCCTCCACCGTCTTGGCCGTGCCGAAGCTGGTCTCGCCGCGGGAGAGCGCCGCCTGGAACGCCTCGTGGTTGGCCCAGTACCCGACGCTCGGCACCGGCGAGAAGATCTTGTAGAACGACGCCGTGATGGTCACCACCGCGGCGAACGCCAGGGGCAGGGCCACGATCCAGAGCCACTTGAACGCGTTCTTCTTGGCAATGATCGCCATGCAGATAGCCAGTGCAATGGCGGCCAGGAGCTGGTTGGCGATGCCGAAGAGCGGGAACAGGGTATTGATGCCGCCAAGCGGGTCCGTGACTCCCATGATCAGGATCGACCCCCAGCCGGCAACCATGATGGCCGTACATATCCAGGCTCCGGGACGCCAGGACATGTCCTTGAACTTCGGGGCCACGTTGCCGATGGTGTCCTGCAGCATGAACCGGGCGACGCGGGTGCCGGCGTCGACCGCGGTGAGGATGAACAGGGCCTCGAACATGATGGCGAAGTGGTACCAGAACGCCATCATTCCGGGTCCGCCGATCAGGCTCTGCATGATCGTGGCCAGGCCGACGGCGAGGGTGGGCGCACCGCCGGTGCGCGACACAATGGATTCCTCGCCCACGCTGGATGCCAGCGACGAGAGCATATCCGGGGTGAGGTTCACTCCGGCCAGGCCCAGCCCGTTCACGAAGGCGACCGCGCCCTCCACCGTCCCGCCGGTGGCACCGGCGGAGGAGTTCATGGCGAAGTAGATGCCGCGGTCAATGGAGATGGCAGCCACCAGCGCCATGATGGCCACGAAGGACTCCATCAGCATGCCGCCGTAGCCGATGAACCGGGTCTGGCGTTCCTTCTCCAGCATCTTCGGGGTGGTGCCGGAGGAAATCAGCGCATGGAAGCCGGACAGGGCGCCGCAGGCGATGGTGACGAAGAGGAACGGGAAGAGCGGTCCGGCGACCACGGGACCGTCGTCGCGGCTGGCGAACTCGCTGACCGCGGGGACGTTGATCTCCGGGCGGACAATGATGATGGCCACGGCCAGCATCACGATGGTGCCCACCTTCATGAAGGTGGAGAGGTAGTCGCGCGGGGCCAGCAGCAGCCAGACGGGCAGGACGGCGGCGATGAAGCCGTAGATGATGATGCCCCACGCAATGGTGGTCGGCTCCAGGGTCAGGGCGTCGCCCAGCGGGGTATCGGCAACCCAGCCGCCGGCAATGATGGCGGCGAGCAGGAGGACGAAGCCGATGATGGAGACCTCGGTGACCTTGCCCGGACGCAGGTAGCGCAGGTAGATCCCCATAAACAGGGCGATCGGGATGGTCATGCTGACGGAGAAGACGCCCCACGGGCTTTCAGCCAGGGCGTTCACCACCACCAGGGCCAGGATGGCCACGATGATGATCATGATGACCAGGGTGGCGATCAGGGCGGCGGTGCCGCCGATGAGGCCGAGTTCGTCGCGCGCCATCTGGCCCAGTGACCGTCCGCCGCGGCGCATGGAGAAGAACATGACGAGGTAGTCCTGGACTGCGCCGGCCAGCACCACGCCCACAATGATCCAGATGGTGCCGGGGAGGTAGCCCATCTGCGCGGCCAGCACCGGTCCGACCAGGGGGCCGGCGCCGGCAATGGCGGCGAAGTGGTGGCCGTACAGGACCCTGCGGTCCGTGGCGGCGTAATCCTTGCCGTCCGCCCGATACTCGGCGGGCGTGGCGCGGCGGTCATTGGGCTTCAGCAGCTTCGCTTCGATGAGCTTTGAATAGAAGCGGTAGCCGATGAGGTAGGTGCACACGGCCGCGAACACGAACCAGATGGCGTTCACGGTTTCGCCGCGCACTACGGCGAGCATGGTCCAGCTGAAGCCGCCCAGCAGTGCAATGCCCGCCCAAATGGCGATCTTCGCGGGCGTCCAGCGACGGTCCTCCGCCTCGAGGACTTCCGGGTCCACGGCCACCGGCGGCAGTGCCGGGTCCTGTTCCAGGACGTCGCCGTCCAGTGGTTGCCGGTTGTCGGCCCGGCGCCGTTGGTTCTCGCTCATGATGATCCCTTTTGTCTGCGGTGGCTTGTCTGCATTGACATACGTACCGAACGGGGGCAGGGAGTGGCCCTGCTCTTTGCAGATTACCAGCGCGTGAGGCGGCGGTCACAGACATACGTGACGGCGGCCGCAGAGGTGTGCGGCCGCCGTCGTTGTTCAGGATGCGTTGTGCGGGTTAGAGCGTCAGCAGGATCTTGCCGGCGTGCTGCCCGGAGTCGAAATACTCGTGCGCGGCGGCAGCCTCGGCCAGCGGGAAGGTGCGGTCCACGAGGGGGCGGATCCGGCCGGACTCCAGCAGCGGCCAGACGTATTCACCGACGGCGGACATAATGGCGGCCTTTTCCTCCACGGGCCGGCCGCGCAGAGTGGTGCCGATGACGGCGGCGCGCTTGGTCATGAGCTGGTTAAGGTTCAGTTCCGCCTTGGCCCCGCCCTGCAGTCCGATGATCACCAGGCGGCCGGCGACGGCGAGCGCGTCCAGGTTCCGCTGGAGGTATTTGGCGCCGACGACGTCGAGGATGACGTCCGCGCCGTGGCCGTCGGTTGCTTCGCGGACCGCGTCGACGAAGTCCTGCTCCTTGTAGTTGATGAGGACCTTCGCACCGAGGGATTCAGCCAGCTCGAGCTTTTCCGCCGAGCCTGCGGTCACCATCGGAACGGCGCCGAACGCGGCCACCATCTGGATGGCCATGGTCCCGATGCCGCCCGTGGCGCCGTGGATGAGGACGTAGTCCCCCTCCTTGACGCCGGCGGCCATAAAGAGGTTGGAGAAGACGGTGGCTGCGGTTTCCGGCAGGGACGCTGCGGTGACGGCATCGAAGCCGTCCGGCAGGGGCAGGACCTGCCCGGCGGGGACGGCAACCTGCTCGGCGTATCCGCCGCCGGTCAGCAGTGCCACCACTTCGGTTCCCACGGCGAAGCCTTCAACGCCCTCACCCAGCGCGGCAATCCGGCCGGAGACTTCCAGGCCCGGATATTCGGATGCTCCGGCGGGCACCGGGTAGTGGCCCTGGCGCTGCATCACGTCTGCGCGGTTGATGCCGGCGGCAATGACGTCGATCAGCACCTCACCCGGTCCGGCCTCGGGGGCGGGAACATCCTGCAGTTCCAGTGCTTCCGGTCCGCCGGGTGTTCCAATAACGATGGCTTTCATGCTGTCCTTCCAGATTTAGGGAATTTTGGTGATTTCATCCCTTCTGCCAGACTACATAGTGAGGAAGGTTGTCCGAGCGGCCGATGGAGCTGGTCTTGAAAACCAGTGTGCGGTAACCCCGTACCAAGGGTTCGAATCCCTTACCTTCCGCCAGACAACAAGAAGCGGCCCCATTCGTGGGGCCGCTTCTTCTGTTTAACGGCGAGGACCGGTCCCGGGCGCGGATTCTCGATCCTCCTGCGGAATAGCTGCCGGATTAGGGATCTGCCGGCGGTTCATAGTGCAGTAGATGCTGCCTCCGAGCGGCCCGACAGCATCTACTGCACTATGTATGCGCGGCCAGGACAGAACCGGTGGGCGGCACCGGGGCAGCGGCCGCAGCAGGACGCTGCCCCGGAATAACTTAGGCTTGTCCTAAGTAATTGCGTCCGCAGTCCCCCACCGCATCGGAGCCGCAGCATGTCCCCCCGCATCCAGCCCACCTCTTTCCCGAAGCCGGTCCGCCTGGCAGCGCTCACGCTCGGACTCGCCGCTGCGCTCAGCGGATGCGCCGCCGGTGACGACGACGACCACGACGAGCCGGCGTCGAACACCGGCATGCGCGGGGTGTCCGAACAGACCGCCGAGCGCGTGGTCCAGGTCAGCTCGGTCCATCCCGAAACCGGCATGACCCTCATCGAAGGCCCGACCTTCGGGCCCGACGGCGGCCTGTTCGTTGTCGATGTCACGGCTCCGGCCGGCGACGCGAAGGTGATTCGGGTGGATGTGGAGGATGAATCGGTTTCCCCTGTCTACACCGAGGGCAACGGCGCCTACACCTCCGCGCAGTTCAGCCCGAAGGACGGCCGGATCTACCTGACGGACTTTGCCGGCGGAAAAATCGACAGCATCACCGCCGACGGGAAGGACCACCAGACCTTCTTCACCGGCGACGTCGACGGCGCCCCCATGCGCCCGGACGATCTGGCCTTCGACGAGGAGGGCAACCTCTTCGTCAGCGATTCCACCGGCTACGCCGATCCGGCCTGGGAGGCGCAGGGCCGGGTGGTGCGAATCGACAAGGACACCGCGGAGGCCACCGTCCTGGCCGAGAACCTGGCCGCCCCGAACGGCATCTCCTTCAGCGAGGATTTCAAGGCCCTGTGGGTCAGCCAGTACATGGACAACCGGATCGACTATCTGGTGCTGAACGAGGACAAGACCGAAGTCACCACCTCCCACCCGGGCATGCACTTCGACGGCGGCACCAGCCAGACCGATTCCAACGCCGTGGACGCGGACGGCAACGTGTACCAGGCCGTCCACGGGCAGCCGCGCATTTTCGTCTACAGCCCCACGGGTGAACTGCTGTCCACCGTGACCGTCCCGGCCGACGACGAGGACGGCCTCACCTCGGCCACCAACATCGCCATCAAGCCCGGCACCAACGAGGCCTACCTGACGGTCAGCGGCCCTTCCGGCGGTTTCATCTACGAATTCGACGCCTTGTCCACCGGCATCCGCCAATCAAACGGCGGCTAACCCATACGCCCCAACTCCCCACCAAGAACAGCACGGATAAGGGTGCCCGCGGACGGCTGACCGTTTCCCTCAAGGGGCGCATCGGACGCTAGGTGACATGCAGCCATAGTGACCTGGCCGAGGGCGGGACGGGCCGGGAGGGGTGAGGTACCCCCGTAGGGGCCTGGCGGAGGCGGCTTTAATATTCCAAGCGAGCTCTGCGAGCTCTGGAATTTCGTTGCCGCCGGAGCCAGGCCCCGCAGGGGGGGCATCAGGCGGACCAGCAAGCGGGCAGCAAACGGGCAGCAGGCGAACCTTACGCCGGCACCCCGGCAGCCTCCGCCACCAGCACTTCATCGATGCTCTCCTCGCGCCAACGCTCCAGCAGCCGATGGAACACCACCGGCCCGGGGCTGAAGGAGAAGCTGACGGGCGGCGGGTTGCCCTCGCGGTTGTAGTAGCCGGGCGTGCATTCGGCGGCGAACCTGCGGTTGTCCGCGGAGGTCCGCTGGATGGTTTCGCACCAGGCAGCCTCGGCTTCCGCCGTCGGCTCGATGTAGCGGGCTCCTGCCTCGCGTCCGGCGCCGATGACGGCGGCAATGTGGTTCGCCTGTTCCAGCAGGATGTGGGCGAAGTTCACCGAGTTGGCGTTCTGCATTGAGCCGAGGTGGAACAGGTTCGGGAAGCCGTGCGTGTAGAAGCCGTGCAGGGTGCGCGGTCCGCGGCTCCACGTTTCCAGCAGAGTGGATCCGCCGCGTCCGGTCACCGGCAGGGCGCCGGAGGTGACACCTGAGATGCCTACCTCGAAGCCCGTGGCGAAGACGATGCAGTCCACCTCGTATTCCTCGTCGCCCACCACGATGGTGTTCTCGGTGATGCGGGTGATGCCGCCGAAGTCCGCTGTGTCCACCAGCGTCACGTTGGGAAGGTTGAAGGTCTCCAGGTAGTAGTCGCTGAAGGTCGGGCGCTTGCACATGTAGCGGTACCAGGGCTTGAGCAGTTCGGCCGTCTTCGGATCGTAGACTTCCTCGTCCACCCGGGCGCGGATGGAGTTCATTTTCCGGAAGTCGACGAGTTCGTCGAGGCGTTCGCGTTCTTCTGCAGATACGGATTTGTCGACGGCGCCGCTGATCATCTTGCGGTGCAGCTGCGGAACGGAGGTCCAGCCGTCCCGGGTGAGGTCCTGTTCCACCGGTTCCCCCGAGACCACGGCAAGGAAGTTCTCCATGCGTTCCTTCTGCCAGCCCGGCTTCAGGGAGGCGGCCCAGGCCGGGTCGGTGGGGCGGTTGTTCCGGATGTCCACGGACGACGGCGTGCGCTGGAAGACCAGGAGCTGCTCGGCGTCGCGCGCCACCATGGGAATCACCTGGATGCCCGTGGCGCCGGTGCCGACCACGGCCACCTTCTTGTCCGCGAGTCCGCTGAGGTTGCCGGTCTGGTCTCCCCCGGTGTAGCCGTAGTCCCACCGGCTGGTGTGGAAGGTGTGCCCCTTGAAGGAGTCGATGCCCGGGATGCCCGGCAGCTTCGGCTGGGTGAGCGTTCCGGAGGAGGTGATCACGTAGCGGGCACGCATCGAGTCCCCGCGGTCGGTGGTCACGATCCATTCCAGCGCTTCGTCGTCCCAGGTCAGGCCGGTGACGCGGGTATGGAAAACGGTGTCACGGTACAGGTCGAAGCGTTCGGCGATGGCCACGGCGTGCCGGCGGATCTCCTCGCCCCGCGCGTAACGCTCGGTGGGCATGTACCCCACTTCTTCGAGCAGCGGCAGGTAGACGTAGGACTGGATGTCACAGCGGATTCCGGGGTAGCGGTTCCAGTACCAGGTGCCGCCGAAGTCCCCGGCCTCATCCATCATGCGGATGCTTTCGACGCCGGCCTCCCGGAGCCGGGCGCCGGTGGTCAGGCCGCCGAAACCGCCGCCGATCACCAGCACCTCCACGGCATCGGTCAGCGGGTCGCGCTCGGTGCGCGGGGTGTAGGGATCGGTGGCGTAGTAGCCGAACTTTCCCTTGGCGGGCTGGTACTGGGTGGCGCCGTCCGGACGGATCCGCCGGTCCCGTTCCGCCTTGTACTTTGCCCGAAGGCCCTCTACATCCAGTCCTTCTTCGGTGTGCTCGTACGCTATGGGGGTTTGCGTGCTGCTCATGTATGTCCTTACTTAGCTTGCGCATGCCCGGGGCAGGATCCGGGGGAAGGACAACGACGCCGGTGCGCGGAGTCCGTCTCGCTCCGAACGCCGGCCGCCGGGGACGCCGGTATATCTCAGACCGCCAAAAACGGTTAGTCCCACACTAACTAATTTCGCGGGGTGTTTGCTGACGCCGTGTTTGCCGACACGTCCGGGGCCACTACGGTGAACTCATGACCGACGGAAGTAATGTGCAGCACGAGCGCGAACGGGTGCTGCAAAGTCTCGAAGAACTCACCGACTCACTGCAGTCAACGGCCCTGCCCGCTTTCCTCGACCCGCTGCTGGCCACGGACCTGACGGTGCGCCAGTTGAAGGTCCTGACCGTCCTGGTGGCCACGGAGGAGGGCGCCACCGGCCGGGGCCTCTCGGAGTCCTTCGGCGTCTCGATGGCCTCCATGTCCGGCCTGGTCGACCGGCTCGTTGCCCAGGGCGTCGCCGTCCGCTCGGAGGACACCCGGGACGCGCGCGTGCGGCGGGTGAAGGCGACGCCGCTGGGCCGGACAGTGGTGCGCCGGCTCGTGGCCGGACGCCCGGAGCTGAATTTCGAGATTCTCTCGCGGTTGTCCATGGACGACCTGCGCGCCCTCGAGCAGGGCATGCGCGCCGTCCATACCGAGGTCAACCGGGCAGAGGGCGCCGTCTAGACCCGGCCGGCACCGTCCGCCGGCAGCACCGTGAACAGCGCCGGTTCGGCAAAGCCCTGGGCCGCGAACGCCGCCAGCACCGCAGCGCGGACCTCAGCTTCGTCCTCCTGCCGGATCAGGGCAATGGCGGAGCCGCCGAACCCGCCGCCGGTCATCCGGGAACCCAGCGCACCGGCGGCAAGCGCCGTATCTACCGCCAGGTCCAGCTCCGGGCAGGACACCTCGAAGTCATCGCGCAGCGACACATGGGAGGCGGTCAGCAGCTCACCGATGCCTCGGACGTTGTCCGCCCGCAGCTCCTCCACCACCTGCAGCACGCGCTGGTTCTCTGCGGTCACATGGCGCACCCGCTTCCGGGTTTCCTCGTCCAGCCCGTCCAGGGAGGTGCCCTCCGGGACGTCCCGCAGCGACTGCACCCCAAGGGCCGCCGCGCCGCGTTCGCAGGCGTTCCGCCGGGCGCTGTAGCCGCCGTCGGCGTGGCTGTGGACCACCCGCGTATCGATGACCAGCACTTCCAGTCCGTGGCCGGCCAGGGGCAGCGGCACCGTTTCGGATTCCAGGCTCCGGCAGTCCAGGAACAGGGCGCCGCCTTCGCGTCCCATCAGCGACGCCGACTGGTCCATGATGCCCGTGGGGGCACCCACGAACTCGTTCTCGGCGTACTGGGTCAGGCGTGCCATCTCCGGTGCATCGAGTCCCAGGCCCAGCAGGTCATTGAGCGCCACAATCACCGCCACTTCCACCGCGTGGGAGGAAGACAGGCCGGCGCCCACCGGAACGGTGGAATCCAGCAGCAGGTCGAATCCGGGCACCGAAACCCCGGCCTGCTGCGCCAGTGCGTACACCACGCCCGCCGGATACCCGGCCCAGCCGTCCGCGGATCCCGGTTCCAGACCGCCGGTCCGGAACTGCGCGCGGGAGAGGTCGGCGCCGTCGGGGGCGAAGGTCGAGGCGAGACGGACGGCGTCGGCCTCCGTCCCGGGTTCGGAGTCCCCCGTCCGCAGCCGCACGGCCACGAGGGCGCTGCGGTCAATGGCGAACGGCAGGACGAAGCCGTTGTTGTAATCCGTGTGTTCGCCGATCAGGTTCACCCGTCCGGGGGCGCGCCAGACGCCGTCGGGCGCCGCACCGAAGACCTCGGAGAACCGGCGCGCCAGGGTGTCCGCCCGCTCCTGCAGGGTAGATGTTGAGGTGCTCATGGCTTAGCCTCGCGCAGCCGGGCGGCGGTCAGTTCCGCAGTGGTGTCATTGATGAAGGCGCCCATGGCTGCCTCGGATCCGGCCAGGAACTTCAGTTTGTCCTTGGCCCGGCGGGGGCTGGTGAGCTGCAGGTGCAGCCAGCCGGCGTCGCGGTCTGCTTCGGTCACAGGCGTCTGGTGCCAGGCGGAGATGTACGGGGTGGGGGTCTCATACAGCCCGTCCACCCGCTGCAGCAGATCCAGGTAGACGGATGCCAGCTCGTCGCGTTCCGCCCCGTTCAGGGCGGCAAGGTCGGGGACCTGGCGGTGCGGCACCAGATGCACCTCCAGCGGCCAGCGGGCCGCGTAGGGCACGTAGGCGGAGAAATGTTCACCCGCAAGAACCATGCGGTCCCCGGCGTCGGACTCGTCCCGAAGCACTTCGCCCATCAGGGGCCGGCCGTTCTCGGCCAGGTGCCGGCGGGAGCGTTCGGCCAGCCGGGCTGCGTGCGGCGCCGCGTAGGGGTAGGCGTAGATCTGCCCGTGCGGGTGGTGCAGCGTCACGCCAATGTCCTGGCCGCGGTTTTCGAAGGGAAAGACGTGCCGGATGCCCGGCAGCGCGGAGAGCTCCTCGGTGCGCTGGGCCCAGGCCTCAACCACGGTGCGGGCACGGGTGTAGGGCAGCGATGCGAAAGAGCTGTTGTGCTCCGGGGTGAACACCACCACCTCGCAGCGGCCGAAGGCCGGTGAGGGATGCCCCCACAGTGCGCGCTGGTCCGGGTCCCCGGCCTCCGGCAGCGTGCCCAGTTCCGGCCCCAGGGAGGGGAAGCGGTTTTCAAACACCACGACGTCGAAGTCCCCGGCGGGGATTTCCGACATCCGGCCCGGGACGGTGGGGCACAGCGGGCACTGGTCGGCGGGCGGCAGGTAGGTCCGGGCCTGCCGGTGCGCCGCGACGGCCACCCATTCCCCGGTCAGCCGGTCAAAACGCACCTCGCCGTTGCCGGACCGGCCCTCCAGCGGACGCGCGTCACGGACGGACTCCACCGGACTGCCGCCGCGGTCGGTGAAGAACAGCGATTCGCGGCCGTCTGCCAGCGTGTGCCGGCGGTGGACGATGGGCAGCTCCGCAGTTCCCTGCACCGCTGGGGACTTGCGTGACACTTACTGGCCTCCCATACCGGATGTGGCGAATCCCCTGATGATATGGCGCTGGAAGAGCATAAAAACAATCAGCAGCGGCAGCGCGCCGATCATTGCGCTGGCCATTTCGGAGGCGTACTGCACCCCGTAGGCATTCTTCACGGTACCCAGCCCCACCGGGATCGTCATGATTTCCGGTGAATTGGTGACGATGAACGGCCACAGGAAGTTGTTCCATGCACTGATGAACACAAAGATCGACACGGCGGTGATGATGGACCGGGACAGCGGCAGCACGACGGCGAAAAACACCCGGAAGTCCCCTGCGCCGTCCAGCCTCGCCGCTTCTTCCAGCTCCACCGGGATCTGGTCGAAGAAGTTCTTCATCACGATAACCATCAGCGGCATCACCACCTGCGGCAGCGCCACGCCCAGAAGGGTATCGGACAGGCGCAGCGCAATCATCTGGTCAAAGAGCGGCACAATCAGGATCTGCGGCGGCACCATGATGGCCGCTACAGTGAGGCCGAACAGCCACTTGCGGCCGCGGAACTTCTGGCGGGAGAACGCGTAGGCCGCCAGCGCAGAGATGGTCACCGTGATGACCGTGACAATGGTGGAAACCAGCACCGAATTCCAGATCCAGAGCGGAATGTCCCCCGCTGCCAGGACGCTGCGGTAGGCCTCCGCCGTCCAGCCGCTGTCCGGCCAGAACTTCAGCGGAGCGGCGGAAACGTCCGCCTCCGCCTTGAACGAGGACAGCACCGCCCAGGCCAGGGGCAGGGCCCACAGTGCTGCGAGGACCGCCACAACGAGGTACGCCGCCACCCGGCCCTTGCGGCCGGGCCCGAGGGTCAGGCTGCGCAGGTGTTCGGCTTCGCGTTTTTTCTGGGCCCGGGCGCGGGCACGCCCATCGGCCGGGCTTCCGCCCGGTGCGGTGGGTGCGGCAGGGGTGGCTGCGGGAGCGGTTGCGGTAGCCATGTCAGGAATCCTTCCGCTTCGCGAACCACATCTGGGCCAGGGAGACCAGGACGATGAGCGCGAAGAAGATGTAAGAGGTGGCGGAGGCGTAGCCCAGCCGGTACCCGATGAATCCGGAGTCGTAGATGTACTGCAGGATCGAACGGGTCGCCCCGTTCGGCCCGCCTTGGGTCAGCAGGAAGATCTGGTCGAAGACCTTCAGCGATGCCAGCGCCTGCAGGAGGATGATCAGGCCCGTGGTGCTTTTCATCATCGGCAGCGTGATCGAAAACAGGCGCCGCCAGGATCCGGCACCGTCCAGCTGGGCTGCCTCGTACAGATGGTCTGGAATGTTCTGCAGGGCTGAAAGGTAGAGCAGGAAGTTGAATCCCACGGTCCACCACAGGGTGACCAGGGCGATGGACCACATGGCCACCTGGTCGTCGCTGAGCCAGCCCACCTGGCTCAGGCCTGCGCGGTCCAGCAGCCCGTTGATCAGGCCGAAGTCATTGGTGAAGAGGAAGCCCCAGATGGCCGTCACCACGGACACCGGGAGCAGGAACGGCGCGAAGAAGGTCAGGCGCCAGATCCACTGCCCTTTCAGGCCCGTGTAAACGAGGTAGGCCATCACAAAGGAGACCACCACCAGCGGAACGGAGGAGATGACGGTGAAGAACAGCGTGTTGCCCAGCGAGGACCACATCTGCGGGTCGCTGAGGGCCTCCGCGTAGTTCGAGAATCCGGTGAATTCCGACCTCTCGGTAACCAGGGAGCGGTTGGTCAGGCTCATCCACAGCCCGTAGATGATCGGCCAGACCAGGAAGAGCCCGAAGAAGAACAGGTAGGGGGCAAGGAACCAGTAGCCGGTTTTCGACGCCGGCCGCTGCCGTCCGCCGGCGGCCTTCAGCCGGGTCGCGGCCACAGGGGGTACGCCCGGAGAATCGGCGGGGATATTGGTGGCGGTGGTGGTCATCGGTGGCTCCTCACGCAGTGGGATTCGGGGCGGCAAGGAAGCGGTCCATGGCGGTGAGCATCCCGCCGACGGCGTCCATCGGCTTCGTCTGGCCGCGGAAGGCATTTGAAAGGGCCTGGGACATCTGGTTCTGGAAGTCCGTGCCCGCTCCCGCGAACCAGACCGCAGGGTCAAAGACCACGTGCTCGCCGGCGGCTGCGTAGTCCGACTGCGGACGCAGGGCGGAGTATTCAGCGGTCTGCTGGGCCGGGAGGTAGGCCGGAATGTGGCCGGCGGTCCCCCACTGGGGTCCGCCGTCGCGGATGACCGAGCCCACAAATTCGTAGACTGCACGGCGGCGTTCATCAGTCATGGAACGCTGCTGCGGCAGAACGTAGCTGTGCGAATCGGCATACACGGCGGGGGTGCCGAACATCGTGGGCATCGGCATGCCTCCGGTCCGGGGCACGGACGCCTGCAGCCCGGCGACCTCCCACACGCCGGAGAGGATCATTCCCACCCGTCCGCCGTTGTAGGCTGCAAGGCCGCTCTCGTAGTCCATGCTCTCCGTCAGGCACTTGCCGTCCATCCAGGAGGCCACCGCACCGATGACCTCCGCTGCGCGGTCCTCGTCGAGGGCGGCGGACTCCCCGGGCTCGAGCCGGTAGTCGCCGCCGGTCTGCCGGTAGAGGCCCCAGAAGAGCCGCCAGGCCTGGGCGGTGTCCATTAGGTAACCGAAGCTGATGCCGTAGCCACCGGTCACTTCCGCGAGCTTGCTGCCCACCTCATGCAGCTGTTCGGCGGAGGAAATCGGCATTGTGCCGTCGGGGGCGAGCACACCGGCCTTGTCCGCCAGATCCTGGTTGAAGAAGGTAATGAACGGGTGGGTGTCCAACGGCAGGGAGTAGAGCTCGCCGTCGTGGTGGCAGGAATCCCAGACAGCCGGCGCGAAGTCCGCTTCGGTGATGCCCACCTCGGCCAGCAGGCCCTTGTCCCACGGTTCCAGGAGACCGCCCGGCGCATAGCCGGGCATCCGGGAAATATGCATGATTGCGGCATCCGGCGGCTGCTGCGACGCGGAGCTCATGGCGAGTTTGGTGTAGTACGGCGGGCCCCAGGACAGCGTGGTGGGTTTGATATCCAGTCCGGTCCGGGCGGAGACGTCACTGATGATGCCGCGCATATTCGCCCCGTCCGCACCCTGGAAAGGGTCCCATACGGTGACAGGCGCGCTGCCGCTGCCCGCCGCGGAACTCCCGCATCCGGCCACGGCGCCGACGCTGCCGGCAGTGACGGCGGCCGCCAGGGCTCCCCGCAGGAACTGCCTGCGGTTCGGAGATCTGTAGTTGGTGTTCATCCTGCTCCATTTCCTGGCTGCAAACGCTGGCTCATCCTTGAGGCCAATGTGACTGGTGAGCTGAACCACATGGGCAGGATTCTAACGTTAGCAATCGTCCACCGTCTACTCTTGGACAAAGGAAGAAGTCCCGGCCCTCCGCCGCCGGGCAGGTATCGGAAGGGGCCGGCACGTGAAGCGAGTGGGGATCAAGGAGGTCGCCGAGCGCGCCGGGGTGTCGTGGAAAACCGTTTCCAACGTCATGAACAACCGCCCGGTGGTCCACCCGGAAACGCGGGCCCGGGTGCTGCAGGCGGTGGAGGAACTGGGCTACACGCCCAACCTGATCGGCCGCCAGCTGCGCCAGGGCTCCACCCGTGCCATCGCCCTGGTGGTGCCGGATCTGCGCAATCCCTATTTCGGGGTCCTGGCCCAGACCCTCGAGGCTGCGGCAAAACGCCGCGGCTACACGGTGTCCATCGAAATCTCCGGCGGCACGGTGGACCTGGAACAGCATTACCTGCACGGCTGGCACGGCCGGCTCTTTGACGGCCTGATCTTCTCCCCCTCCGCCGTGACCGGAGAGGCCATAGCCAAGCGGACCGACCCCACGCCCATGGTGCTGCTGGGCGAACGCATCATCAACGCAGACGTACCCCACGTGGCCATCGACAATTCGGCCTCGAGCGTTGATCTTGTGCGCCACCTCGTAGAGGGCGGACGACGCCGGATTGCCTTCCTCGGAGCGGACGGAACCGGCGGGATTTCCACGGGCAGCCAGCGGTTTGAAGGCTACCGCGCGGCCCTGCGCTTTGCCGGACTTCCCTATGACGCAGCCCTGGTGGGCACCACCGGCACCTGGTTCCGCCAGGAGGGCTACACCCTCGCGCAGCAGATCCTCGCCGCGCCGGACGTGGATGCGATTGTCTGCGCCAATGACCTCCTCGCTGTCGGCGCCCTGGCTGCGGCCCGGGAGCTGGGCCGCGACGTCCCCGGGGAGCTGGCGCTGGTGGGCTGGGACAACATTGACGAGGTTCGTTACACCTCTCCCGGAATCACCTCCGTGGCTCCGGATCTGGAAGCCCTGGCCGAGGCAGCCGTCTCCTCGGTTCTGGGGGAGCTGGAGGGCGAAGTAGTGATTCCCCACCGCATTGTGGAGCGGGAATCCTCCGCGCCGGTGCGTCGGCAGTAGCAAAGCCGGGGATCATCGACGGCGGCGGGCCATTTTTGCGGCTGGAATTCTAACGTTGCAATTCAGAGGCGCGTGATGTTGACTGGGATCACAATTTTCTGTCTCCGCCTGAAGGACCGTTCATGACCCTCCCCGCGTTTGATCCCCCTGTGACCATTACGGACATCCCCCGCCCGGAGCATCCCCGCCCCCAGTTTGTCCGCGAACACTGGCTCAACCTGAACGGGACCTGGGACTTCGAGATCGACCGCAGCGACTCCGGCCTGGACCGCGGCCTGCTGGAGCGCGGACTCTCGGGCACCATCACCGTTCCCTTCGCCCCGGAATCGGAGCTCTCCGGCATCGGGGAGACCGATTTCCTGGATGCCGTCTGGTACCGGCGGACCGTAACGGTTCCCGCGGACTGGTCCGGCCTGCGGCCGATCCTGCACTTCGGCGCCGTTGATTACGACGCCACGGTCTGGGCCAACGGCGTCGAGGTCGCCCGCCACCGCGGCGGATTCACCCCCTTCGAGGCGGACCTCTCCGCTGTCGCCGGTCCGGGTGACGACGTCGTCATCACCGTCCGCGCCCGGGATCTGCATCACGAGGTGCAGGCACGGGGCAAGCAGTCCACCTGGTTCGCCAACACCCATTGCCAGTACACCCGCACCACCGGCATCTGGCAGACCGTGTGGCTTGAAGGCGTACCGCCCACAGCGGTTACCCGGGTCCAGATCACTCCCAATCTGGCGGCCCGCAGCTTCAGCGTCACCGCCCCGCTGACCAGCAACCTGCCGGACGGCACCCTGACCGTACGGCTGACCGACAACAACGGCACCACCGTGGCGGAATCCTCCGTCAGCACCGCTTTCGATCTGGCTCCCACCTTGGTCCTCACCGTGGCCGAGGCCGACGTCCGGATCTGGGATGTGGGCGACCCGCAGCTCTACGGCGTGGAGGTTTCACTGTCCTCCGGAGACACCGAGGTGGACCGGATCCGCAGCTACACCGCACTGCGTTCGGTGAGCATTGACGGTAATTCGTTCCGTCTCAACGGCCGCCGGGTCTTCCAGCGTCTGGTCCTGGACCAGGGCTACTGGCCTGAGTCCCTCATGACTGCCCCCTCCGACCAGGCCCTGATCGAGGACATCGAGTTGTCCCTGGCTGCCGGCTTCAACGGTGCCCGGCTGCATCAGAAAGTCTTCGAGGAGCGCTTCCTGTACCACGCAGACATCCGCGGCTACCTGGTCTGGGCTGAGTTCGGCGACTGGGGTGTGTCCGGACAGGGCCCGATGGGGGCCAACCAGAAGCCTGACGCCTCCTTCGTCTCGCAGTGGCTCGAAGCGGTCCGCCGCGACATCAACCACCCCTCGATTGTGGGCTGGTGCCCGCTGAACGAGACCCATCAGGTGCTGCATGACCGGATTACGGTGCTCGACGACGTCACCCGCGCCATGTTCCTGGCCACCAAGCTGGCGGACCCGTCCCGTCCGGTGATCGACGCGTCCGGGTATTCGCACCGGGTGCTCGAGACCGATGTCTACGATTCCCACTCCTATGAGCAGGATCCCGAAGCCTTCCGCACTCAGCAGGCGGGGCTGGCCGAGGGGAGCCCCTACCTGAACCGGCCCGAAACGCTCGGTGAGATCGGCCTGCCGCACGGCAAAACGGAATACTCCCTGCCGTACGCCGGGCAGCCGTTCTTCATTTCGGAATACGGCGGCATCTGGTGGAACGAGCAGGAAGCAGCCGCGGCCGCCGAAGGCCGGGCCGAGCGGGCCGCCGTCGGCAACGACCAGGCCGACTCCTGGGGCTACGGGGACCGGGTGCGCTCCGAAGAGGAGTTCTACGCCCGCTTCGAAGGGCTGACCAACGTCCTGCTGGATGACCCGGACATGTTCGGGTACTGCTACACCCAGCTGACGGACGTCTTCCAGGAAAAGAACGGCGTCTACGACTTCAAGCGCGGCGAGAAGTTCGACGTCGAGCGGCTGCGCCGCGTGCAGCAGCGTCCCGCCGCATACGAAGAGCGGACCGACTAACCCCGGACCTCCCAGACCAGTGCGCTGCCGGCACCCCCTTGCCGGCAGCGCACTTTTTTCTGCCCACGCACCGGTCCGGCCCGTCAGCGCGCCACCCGGAGTCATCGAAAACGGGAGTGGGGGTACAAGGCCGTACACTGTGCTGGCGATCACTTTTCCGCCGCCTCGGGGGGACGCGGCGGAACCTTCCCTGCTCGTGCATTGACGGACGACACCGGACGGACACCTGCTCGTAACCTGCCCCACCTAGCATCACCACTGTCACCACTCGCTGCATCCCCTGCCGCCATTATGCGCGGCCATTACCCGTCGGCCCCAGCGGCCGACCAAGGAGTATGAGGCATGAGACCTTCAATCCGGAAGGCTGCGCTCGGAACCACCCTGTCAGTCGGCCTGCTTGCCGCGCCGCTGACCGCGTTCCCGGCCTACGCCCAGGACGGCGCCGCCGCCGTTCCCGGCATCATCATCAACGAGGCGTACCTGTCCGGCGGAAGCGCCAACGCCCCGTTCAACACCAAATTCGTTGAACTGTACAACCCCACCAGCGAACCGGTGAGCCTGGACGGCTGGTCCCTGCAGTACCGGGCCGCGAGCGCCACTGCGGCTCCCACCGGGATCGGCAGCCTCTCCGGCAGCATCGCTCCGGGCGGGTATTACCTGGTAACAGGTGCCAGCAACGGCACCACCGGTGCTGCCCTCCCCACCGCCGACGCCACCATCGGGGCCAGTTTCGCCGGAGGCGGCGGCACGCTGATCCTCTCGAACCAGGGCACCCGGGTGGATCCCCTGCCCACAGGCTCGGTCGTCGGTGCTCCCGGAGTTGTCGATCTGGTCGGTTACGGTACCTCCAACACCTTTGAGACTGCCGGCGCTGCTGCTCCGGCAGGCAACTCGGATCCGAAGTCGCTGAACCGCACCGGTTTCGCCGATTCGAACAACAACAGTGCCGATTTCAGCCTCAGCACCTCAGTCACCCCCACCTCCACGGGCGGCACGGCTCCCACCGAGCCCGCTCCGACTCCCACACCCACGCCGACGACGCCGGCACCGGTACCGGTGCCGGGCGACGTGGTTCCGATTGCCACGATCCAGGGCACCGGCGCCGCCAGCCCGCTGGTCGGCCAGACGGTCACTACCCGCGGCAAGGTCACCGGTGTTTATGCCACCGGCGGCTTCAACGGCTATTACCTCCAGACTCCGGGCACCGGCGGGACAATGGACATGGCCGGACACACGGCTTCGGAGGGCATCTTCATCTTCTCCGCGGCAACTGCAGGCTCCGTGACCGCCGGCGACTACGTCGAGGTCACCGGCACAGTGGGTGAGTACTACAACCTCACCCAGCTCACGGTCGCCGACGGCGCCATGACCAAGCTCAGCGAAGCCGCTCCCGAGGTGAAGCCGGCTGCCGTGGCGTGGCCCGCCACCGACGCGCAGCGTGAAACCCTCGAGGGTATGCTCCTGGCACCCCAGGGCGACTTCACCGTCACTGACAACTTCTCCCTGAACCAGTACGCGGAAATCGGCCTCGCTGCCGGCACCTCCGCCCTGGTCCAGCCCACCGCGGTGGCTGCCGTCGGCACCCCCGAGCACGCCGCCGTCGTCGCGGACAACGCTGCCCGCGCCGTGAAGCTCGACGACGGCGCGAGCACCAATTTCCTCAACGCAGCCAACCAGGGAACGCCGCTTCCCTACCTGACTCCGGAAAACCCGGTCCGCGTAGGTGCTGCCGCTTCCTTCAGCACCGGCGTCATTCTGGATTTCCGCAACAGTGCCTGGAAATTCCAGCCGCTGACCGAACTCACCGCGGCCAACGCGGCCACCGCCACCCCGGCGTCGTTCACCAACACCCGCACCGCAGCCCCCGAGAGTGTCGGCGGCAACCTGAAGCTGGCGTCCTTCAATGTGCTGAATTACTTCACCACCACCGGTGACACGCTTGCCGGCTGCTCCTTCTACAAGGACCGCAGCGGCGCTCCCGTAACCGTGGACGGCGGCTGCGACGCCCGCGGTGCCGCCAACGCCGCGAACCTGGAACGCCAGCAGGCCAAGATCGTAGCCGCGATCAACGCCCTCGGCGCTGACGTGGTCTCACTGATGGAGGTGGAGAACTCCGCCACGTTCGGCAAGAACCGCGACGACGCCCTGTCCCGCCTGGTAACCGCACTGAACGCGCAGGCACCGGGAACGTGGGACTACGTCCGCTCCCCCGCGGATCTGCCCGCCGATGAAGACGTCATCCGTTCGGCCTTCATCTACCGCACCGCAACCGCTGAACCCGTCGGCGAATCCACCATCCTGGACAATGAAGCGGTCTTCTCCAACGCCCGCGAACCGCTGGCCCAGGGCTTCCGCCCAGCCGGCGGCGAAGACGGCACGGAAATCCTCGCTGTCACCAACCACTTCAAGTCCAAGGGATCAGCGCCGTCCTCCGGCGAGAACGCAGACACCGGCCAGGGCGGCTGGAACGCGGACCGCGTCCGCCAGGCCCAGGCACTGGTGGACTTCGCCGGAACCGCATCGGAAGCAGCCGGCACGGACAAGGTGTTCCTGCTCGGCGATTTCAACGCCTACCACGCAGAGGATCCCATCAAGGTGCTGGTCGATGCCGGCTACGTTGACCTCGGCGCAGCCACCGGCAAGCACTCCTACGCGTTCGGCGGGACCGTCGGCAGCCTCGACCACATCCTGGCTTCCCCGGCAGCCAATGAAGCAGTCACCGGTACGGATATCTGGAACATCAACTCCGTGGAGTCGGTGGCCTTCGAATACAGCCGCTACAACTACAACGCCACCAACTTCTACGCACCGGATCCCTACCGGGCCTCGGACCATGACCCCATCCTCGTGGGCATGGACCTGACCGCCGAAGGTACGGACACCGCCACGCTGAACCTGCTGAACATCAATGACTTCCACGGACGGATCGACGCCAACACGGTGCCGTTCGCCGGAACCGTTGAGGAACTCAAGGCCGGCGCTCCCGAGGGCAGCTCGCTGTTCCTCTCCGCCGGTGACAACATCGGCGCGTCCCTGTTCGCCTCCTCGGTGCAGCAGGACCAGCCCACCATCGATGTCCTGAATGCCCTTGGGCTGCAGGCCTCGGCGGTCGGCAACCATGAGTTCGACGGCGGCTTCGCCGACCTCACGGACCGCGTGGCACCGGCCGCGCAGTTCCCGTACCTGGGGGCGAACGTCTACACCAAGGGAACCACCACCCCTGCGCTGCAGGAGTACGAGATCCTGGACGTCAACGGAGTGGATGTGGCCGTCATCGGTGCCATCACCCAGGAGACCGCAAGCCTGGTCAGCCCGGGAGGCATCAGCAACCTGGACTTCGGTGATCCCGTGGAAGCGGTCAACCGCGTTGCCGAGCAGCTGGTCGAGCAGGACCTCGCCGACGTGATCATTGCCGAGTACCACGAGGGTGCCGGAAGCGGCACCCCCGACGGCGCCTCGCTGGATCAGGAGCTCGCCGCCGGCGGTGCCTTCGCCGAAATCGTCAATGGCACCACTGAACTGGTGGATGCCATCTACACCGGTCACACCCACAAGCAGTACGCCTGGGATGCAGCCATTCCCGGCGGGGACGGTAAGACCCGCCCCGTGGTACAGACCGGTTCCTACGGTGAATTCGTCGGCCAGATCCGCCTCGAATACAACGAAGAAACCGACGAGGTGCTCTCCTACACCGCGGCCAACGTGGCGCGCACCAAGACGGCCGCGCCGGAACTCGTCGCTGCCTACCCGGCAGTCGCCGAGGTACAGCGGATCGTGGACGCCGCCCTGGCCTACTCGGCCGAGGTGGGCAACGAGCCCATCGGCTCCGTCACCGCGGATATCACCTCTGCCTTCGTCGGCACCGCCCGCGATGACCGCAGCTCCGAATCCACCCTCGGCGCTCTGGTGGCCGACTCGCTGCTGTCCACCCTTTCCGCCCCCGAACGCGGAGGCGCCGAAATCGGCGTCACCAATCCGGGCGGCCTGCGCGCCGAGCTCTACTACGGCGAGGACGGCGTGATCACCTACGCCGAAGCCAACGCGGTCCTGCCCTTCGTCAACAACCTCTGGACCACCACGCTGACCGGTGCCCAGCTGAAAACGATGCTGGAGCAGCAGTGGCAGCCGGACGGCAGCTCACGCGCCTTCCTGGCCCTCGGCCTCTCCGACAACATCACCTACACCTTCGATGCCGACCAGCCCCGGGGATCACGGATCCAGAGCGTCACCATCAACGGTGCCGCGATGGACCCGGCACGCGATTACCGGGTTGGTACGTTCAGCTTCCTGGCGCAGGGCGGAGACAACTTCACCGTCTTCCGGGAAGGCACCGACACCCGGGACACGGGGCTCGTAGACCGTGACGCCTGGATCAGCTACCTGTCGGCCAACAGCCCGCTCTCCCCCGACTTCGCCCGCCAGGGCGTAGCCGTCAAGGGCGCGCCCACGGCCGTCAAGGCAGGCACGGCTGCAACCTTCACCGTCGCCCAGCTGAACCTGACCTCGCTCGGCAGCCCGGCCAACACCTCGCTGGCCGTCAGCTTCGTGAATGCCGCCGGCACCTCGACGGCGCTCGGTACGGCAGCGGTCAGCGCCGGTTCCGCCACAGTGACGGTGACCCTTCCGGCGTCGGCGTCCGGTGCCGGAGCCCTGGTGCTCACGGCCGCCGAATCCGGTACGACGGTGACCCTGCCGGTCACGGTCGAGAAGGCTGCAGCGCCGGCGCCGGCTCCGGTCTGCAAGGCGCCGGTGGCACCCAAGCAGTGGTGGGACGTGCGCGGCTGGGTCCGCTACGCCTACGAACTGACGCAGTACGTGCTGTGCCTGACCGGACGGAAGTAACCGCCTAGCCAGGGAATGACTGACCAAAAGCGCCGCTCCGGGTTTCCCGGGGCGGCGCTTTTGTCGTAGGCGGGGTCCGTCCTTTTCGACGGGGTCTGCATCGTCCGCAGACAGTACTCTGATGGGAACCGGCGCAGTTCCGCTGCCGGATCCGGCAGCGAAGGAGGAGCCTCGGCATGGACCGGAACCATCACCCGGGACAGCAGCCGCAGGAGCCGCGGGGCGGACGAACCGCCCCGGGGCGGCGGCGCACCGTCCGGAGCCGCGGGGCGGAACTGGCGGTGTATGAGTACGGCACCCCGGGGGCGGAGAGTGTCCTCCTGGTGCACGGCTACCCCGATGACCATTCAGTATTCGACGGCGTAGTGAATCGCCTGGCAGCGGACCGGCACGTCATCACCTACGACACCCGCAACGCCGGAGCTTCGCGGGTAACGGGGGACGGTGCGGAGCAGCTGACGTCGTACCGGCTGGACCTGCTCGTGGAGGACCTGTATGCCGTCCTCGACGCCACCGGAACCCCAGCCGTCCACCTGGTGGGCCACGACTGGGGATCCATCCAGGGCTGGGCCGCCATCCAGGATCCCCGCGCCGGAGGGAGGATCCTCAGCTACACGAGCATCTCCGGGCCGGACCTGGGACATTTCCGGCGGTGGTTCCGCACGCGGCTTCGCTCGCCCCGGCTCTGGCCGCAGGCACTGATGCAGGCTCTGCGCAGCTGGTACGTGGCGGCCTTCCAGATTCCGGCCCTGCCCGACGCCGCGTGGAAGCACCTGCTGACGGCCCGCTACGAAAAGTACGCCGGCCGGAGAATCGGAGACAGCGGTGTGCGGGGGCTGCAGCTGTACCGCGCCAACATGTTCCGCTCCGGCGGCGCACTGCCCGACGGCGGCTACGCCGGGCCGGTGCATGTCATCGTTCCGTTAAAGGATCCGTTCCTTTCACCGAAGCTGACCGAGGGCCTCGAAACGCACTTTCCCCGGGTGGAAGTCACCAAGGTGCACGCCGGACACTGGTGGCCGGAGCGCCGGAGCGAAGATTTCGCCGCACTGCTGCTCCGGTGGTTGGCTGCGCACCCCGACGGGTAGCTGTCCCCGCCCGGACCATGGAACCGCTGTCGACGGCACGGCGCGAAAAAGCAGCACAGGCCGCCGGAGAATTCCGGCGGCCTGTGCTGCTTGACGCGAACGGCTCACAACATGTCAGCGGCTGCGCTTGCCGCCGCTGCTGCCGCCCTCGCCTTCCATATCGATCTGTTCCTTCCGGACTTCTTCGGTCACTGTTTCCTCTTCGGTCACGGTTTCCGTATCCAGCCGGACGCGCTCCACGGGGACGGCTTCCTTTTCCACGACGGCCTCTTCCGCGTGGAGGGTCACTTCGTGCTCCTCCTCGCTGATGGACGGTCCGTCCATTGCCGAACCCCGGTTGGCGTCCGTGATGGGCTCCCGCTCGATCCGGGCTTCCTCATGGCTGACCGGAACCGTCTTCGTGACGTTCTCCGTGGTGACGTACTTGCGCAGGCGGGCACGGCCCGACTCACGGCTCTGGGTACCTACGTGGAGCTGCTCCTCGGACCGGGTCATCGCATCGTCCGTAGTGGGGCCGGACGTGTCATGCCCCACCTGGCCGCTGGATGACCGCGAGGTGCCCGAACCGCTCGACCTGCCGCTGCCGGAGGAACCGCTCGACCCGCCGCTGCCGGAACCGCTCGACCTTCCGCTGCCGGAGGTACCGGAGCCACTCGATCCGCCGCTGCCGGAGGTTCCCGAGCCGCTGGTGGTTGTACCGGAGGTCCCGGAAGTTCCCGAGCCGCTCGAGGTGCCGATGGAGTAGTAGCTGTAAAGCTCATCCTGCTCCTGGTCGCTGAGATGTCCGTCCTTCTCCACCCTCGGAGCGTCTTTCACCATCTCCTTGGAATACGGCACCCGTACAACAGATCCCTCCACCGTGGCATCCGCCAGCGGGACAAAGCTCTCCTTGGAACCGAACAGCCCCGTCTTGGTGGTCACCCATGCCGGCCGGCCGGACTCGTCATCGAGGTAGATGTCGCCTGCCGAGCCGATCTTCTCTCCGTTGGGTCCCTCCACCGTTCCGTGGTTCATGATGCTGTCGATCTGTTCACTGGTGATCACGTCGTTCTCCTGTTTCCGCGCCTTCGGGCGCATGGTGGTGCGTTGGATACTGCGTCCCCCCACTTACCCCCAAGACTTTTGCCGGACGGGTCAGTCCCCCAGCCCGGCCTTATCCACCCGGCGGTGGAAGCGCATGCCGCCCAGTCCGCCGAGGATGGCGCCGATCAGGGCAACGGCCGCGGCCACGAGGGCGGCGATAATCGTTGACGCCGTCGCGTTGTCACCGAACATCGGGATCTGCGGGAAGCCGTTGAGTTCAACCAGGATGTTGAACTGGTCGCCTGCTATGGCGGCGAGGATGGCTGCCACAATGGCAATCACCACCGCCCAGACCCAGACCGCGATTCCCTGCTTCATCCCGTTGAAGCGGGCCATCCGTCCCGCCACGTATCCGCCGCAGTAATACGCGATGAATAGAATCACCAGCAGGATGATTGTCCCGGTGATGGTAATGGCTGTGGCGTCGGGGCTGTCGTCATTCAGCAGCACCGCTGCGCCGAGGGCGGTTGCCAGGGCGCTCAGCAGCACAGTGGTGCCGATGGCGGTCAGCCAGCCGAAAAACGCGGAACCGATCTTCACCCCGCCAAACGAGGCCTTCTCCCGCTCCACCACCTGCCGGCGGCTGGTGTCATCTCCCATGCCGGTGCCGCCGCGCCGGTTATCCGGCACCGGATCCGTTCCTCCTTGACGCTGGCCCTGGTCTGAGCCCTTTCGTCCGTGGTCTCCTGCCGCGCTCGCGCTCGTACTCATGAACGTGTCCTTTGCCGTAAGAGCAGCCGGGAAGTTTCCCCGTGTGGCCACTGGTACGCCCTACGCTAGGCGGAACCGGAGTAAATAAAAAGGGTACTTACTATGCAGGCCCCTTGACAGGCCGGCCTGGTTGCCGGGTTCGGTCCGCGCTCATCTTCCCCGCGGCCTCCTGCCGGGAGAAGATGACGCGCACCACCGTCCGCTTCCGGCAGGAAAGAACCCACAGGGCGGGAATTGATCCGCCCCCGCGTCGGTTGTAGCCATCAATACACCGTCAAGATTCATCTAGGAGAAATCATGACAACTCAGCTCGAATCAACATCGCCGGCCCTCACCGACTGGATCCCCGCCAAGCAGTTCATCGCAGGCCAGTGGCGCGACGGCCGTTCGGAAAAGACCCTCACGGACACCAACCCCTTTGATGGTTCGCAGCTGATGACCATGCAGCAGGCCTCCCGCGAAGACTTGAACGATGCGTACGCCGCCGCCGAGGAAGCCCAGAAGAATTGGGCAGCCAGGACCCCGAATGAGCGCCGCACTGTCATTGCCCGCGCCGCGGAGATTTTCGAAGAACGCCGCGACGAGATCATCGCCTGGCTCAACGCCGAATCCGGCAGCACCATGCTGAAGGCCAACATTGAAGTTGCCTCCGCCGCCTCCATCACCCGCGAGGCAGCCACGTTCCCGCACCGCGTGGCCGGCAAGATCATGGATTCGGACACCCCGAACAAGGAACTGCGCGTCTACCGCGCCCCGCTGGGCGTCGTCGGCGTCATCAGCCCGTGGAACTTCCCGCTCCACCTCTCCCAGCGCTCCGTGGCTCCGGCTCTGGCCCTCGGCAACGCCGTCGTCCTGAAGCCGGCCAGTGACACCCCCGTCACCGGCGCCCTGATCATTGCCAAGATCTTCGAAGAGGCAGGCCTGCCCGCAGGCGTGCTGAACGCCGTCGTCGGCGCCGGCTCGGAAATCGGCGACGCCTTTGTAGAGCACCCGACTCCGCGGATGATCTCCTTCACCGGCTCCACTCCGGTGGGCAAGAACATCGGCGCCCTGGCTGCCACCGGCGCCACGCTGAAGTACACGGCGCTGGAGCTCGGCGGCAACAGCCCGTTCGTGGTGCTCGCCGACGCCGATGTCGATCAGGCCGTCCGCGCAGCTGCCATGGGCAAGTTCCTGCACCAGGGACAGATCTGCATGGCCGTGAACCGGATCATCGTGGAAGACGCCGTCTACGACGAGTTCGTCGAGAAGTTCACCGCACACGTCAAGACGCTGAACGCCGGCGATCCGACCGACCCGAAGAACGTTGTGGGCCCGATCATCAACGCCAAGCAGCTCGAGGGCCTAAAGACCAAGATCGAGACCGCCAAGTCCGAGGGCGCACGCCTGATGATCGAAGGCGAAATCAACGGCCAGGTACTCTCCCCGACCGTCTTTGCCGACGTCACCAAGGACATGGAACTGGCCCGCGAAGAGATCTTCGGCCCCATCGCCGGAATCATGCGCGCCAAGGACGCCGAGGACGCACTGGCCCTGGCCAACGACACCGACCTCGGTCTCTCCAGCGCCGTCTTCACCGCCAACCTGGAGGAGGGCGTGAAGTTCGCCCGCCGCATCAAGGCCGGCATGACCCACGTCAACGACTTCCCGGTCCAGGACGAGGCACACATTGCCTTCGGCGGCGAGAAGAACTCCGGCCTCGGCCGGTTCAACGGCGAGTGGGCCATCGACGAGTTCACCACGGACCACACCATCAGCGTCCAGCACGCTCCGCGCGAATACCCGTTCTAATCCGGTAACCCACTAACCGGTAAACGACGGCGGCTGCGCACCTTCGAAGGTGCGCAGCCGCCGTCGTCGTTCAGGCCGGAGAAGCTATTCGCCGAACACGGCCACCAAACGGCCGAGAACCTGGTTGTTCTTCAGCCGTTCCAGGCCTTCACCGATCTGGTCGAAGGAAATCTCCTCGTAGCCCGGTGTGATTTCGCCGCGGAGCATCAGGTCGAAGACTTCCTCGATGTCGGCGACGGTGCCGCCGAGCGAGCCCTCAATGGACTTGCCCAGAATGGTGTTGGTCGCAATGGTGAAAGTGGGCTTGCCGAGGCCGACCTGCACCACCTTGCCGCCGCGCCGAATCGCATTCACTGCTTTCTGGGTGGTGTCGAACCCTGCGTAGTCGACGATCAGGTCGAAGTCGCCGCCCGCCCGCGGGTTGGAAGCATCCACCCACTCCGAAGCGTCCTTGACGCATGAAACAGCGCCCACTTCCCTGGCATTCGCCCAGGCTTCTTCCTTCATCTCCGCAACGTGCACTTCGGCACCGGCCAGGACGGCGGCGCGGGCACCGATCTGCCCCAGACCGCCGAAGCCGATGACGCCGACCTTCATGCCCTTGGTTGCCCCGCCCACCTTGATCATGGCGTGGTACGAGGTCATGCCCGCATCCGTCGCCAGAGCGGCGAGGGCGAGATCCAGTCCGTCCGGAACCCGGGCCAGGTCACGGTAGTCCGCCGCGAGCTTGTCCGCGAAGCCACCCGGCGTGAACATGCCCAGCGGCGGCTGTACGCCGGAGGAACACACACCCACCACGTCGCCCACCGAGAAACCGGTGACCTCGGAGCCAAGCGCGGTGATAACACCGGCGTTTTCGTGGCCCTGCGTCATCGGCAGGAAGGGCATCGCGGATTCCCCGACCTCGATGTACATCACGTCGGAGTGGCACAGGCCAGCCGCCTTGACGTCAATGATGACCTGCGTGGGTGCCGGATCCGGCTCCGGGATTTCGTTCAGCCGAATCTGGTGACCGCCAACATACTGCCAGGCTTTCATGGAAGGCCTTTCTCTCTGGTCGGATCGAAGGGCAACCGCCCCTGCGCGTGCCGGTCTGTCGGCTCGGTTCGTTCGAACATCCCTTTGGCCAGTCTAGGTGTGCGCTGCCACCGGCTCCGAAGAGTCAGGCCGGGCGCCCGAACCCGCTCCGGACGCGGCGGCTGCGAGCACCGCGGCGGCTATCGCATCGGCGTCCTGCAGCGTCCGCGATCCTTCCGCCGCGGGCGCCCCAGCCTCGGCGGCAATGGCTGTCCCCCACTGGACCGAGGACAACTGCAGTCCCAGCACAAACAGGTTGTCCACCGGCTCGCCGCTGACTCCGACCGTCCGGTAGGGCGGCAGCGTGACGTCCAGGCCGGGAGTCAGCACGGGGGTGCCGTCCGCGGACATCATGACCTTCGGGCGTGCCAGCCCGTCCCGGATGAGGCCGGCGAGCAGCGGAGAGACCGTCCGGTCCACGCGGTTGGGCGGCATCATGGCCTCCATCAGGGTGGACGCGGCATACTCGGTGCCCACCCACGGGGAGGACGCGGTGAACACACCGCGGGCCTCATCCACGTCGAAGCGTGGATCGGGACCGACAAAGTGCACCAGCCCGGCGCGGACCAGCGCGGCGAGCTGCTCGATGCGTTCCGGCGGCGGACCGCTGGCCAGGCCTTCGACCAACGGTTCGAACCAGCCCCGCAGCTCGGTGAGCCAGGAAGCCTCGACCAGGCCGCCGTCGGCCACCACCGCTTTGAGCAGGCTGCGCCCGGCGTTGAGCGCTCCGATTGCCATCTTCAGGGGATCGTCCTCGCCGGCGGCGGATCCCGCGGCGTCCTCTTCCAGGTAGGCCAGGACGGCGTTGTCGGCATCGGCGGCTCCGCTGAAGGGACGGCGGCCCAGGGGCTGGGCCAGGCCTTCCAGGTTGGCGCGGCGGTTGGACGGGACGTAGGTGTCCAGGACCGCTTCCTTCGCGGCATCCCAGTCCGGTCCCGGAAGGTTCAGGGCGGCTTCCAGCCGGTCAGAGAATTCGTCGGCGGGGCCGTTCAGCTCCTCCGGTGCCACCCGGACCAGCGTGCTGTAGTACGCCCAGACCGCGTCCCGGTGCAGCAGCGGCCACAGGTCGTGGTCAAAGCCCGGCTGCAGCCCGTCGGCGCGGAAGGCGAGCGCTGCCTCGCGGGTGAGCCAGCGCAGATGAACCCCGCGGGGAACATAGGAGTCGAGTTTTGCCTTGGCCCGGTAGGGGGTGCCGCGGCGCGAGGCAGCGATCAGCTGCGGTTCCCGGCCCGAGGGTTCGTAGCGCAGCGCACGGCCGGCGGGCTGCCCGGTGGCAACGTATCTTCCGCCGCGGCCGACGGTGGCCGCAGCCATCACGTCGAAGAAGTTGAGGCCCAGCCCCCGCACCAGTACGGGCTCACCGGCGGGCAGGCGGGAGAAGTCGACGTCGGCCGGTACTGCGGGCGGCAGATAGGTCAGGCCATGGCGTGCGGCAGCGTCCTGCAGCCGTGCCTGCTCCGGGGAAAGCAGCGCCGGCAGGTGTCCCAGGGCCAGGACGACGGCGTCCGCGGCCAGGACCTGCCGGCCCTCCAGCTCGATGACCAGCCGGCCGTCCCCTTCCCGGGAGATGCCCAGGGCTTCGGTCCGGCGGTGCACCAGCTCCACGCCGTCCTCAGCTGCGGTTTTCCGCAGCTGGTCATAGGTCCATTCCAGATAGCGCCCGTACAGCGGCCGGCTGGGGAAATCCGCCGGGCCCAGTGCTGCCAATTCCTCGCGGTCGCCGGCGGAAAGACCGTCCGCCGCGCGGGTGCCGGCACCCATCAGCTCGCGCCACTGGTTAAAGGAGAGCCCGGCAGGCGAGGGCAGCAGGTCGCGGACCGTATCCCCGGCCGGGACCACCGTGGGAAACAGTGCCGGGGTGTTCATCAGGAACAGCCGCGACTGATTGGTCCGCCAGACATGGCCCGGACCCGGATTAAACGGGTCAATAAGTTCAATCCGCAGGGGCAGGCGCTGCGCTGAAGCACGCCGGTTGGTCAGGAGCCGGTCCACTACCGAGAGGCCGCGGGGTCCTGCGCCAATGACAGCTACCCGAAAACTCTGCGCGTGATCCATCCATCTAGGGTATCCGGCGCGGGAGCACTGCGGGTTCGGGCAGGCGCAGGCACCGCGGAACCCGGCCGGAAAGAACGCGGTCGCTAGGATGGGGCCATGACCTCCCCGCACCTCGCCTCCGCCACGTCAGCCCCCGAAGATGAGTTCCTCTGGTTGGAGGATATCTACGGAGATAAGCAGCTGGACTGGGTCCGCTCCGAAAACGCCGTCACCGAAAACCTGCTCTCGCGCACCGGGTTCGAACGGACCGGGGAACGCCTCCTCGAAGTCCTGGATTCCACGGACCGCATCCCCATGGTCGCCAAGCGCGGAGAGCACTATTACAACTTCTGGCGCGACGCCGAGCACCCCAAGGGTCTGTGGCGGCGCACCACGTGGCAGAGCTACACGGCGGCGGACACCGAGTGGGAGGTGCTGCTGGACCTGGACGAGCTCAGCGCCGCCGAAGGCACCGAGTGGGTCTGGGGCGGGTCCCTGTTCCTGCGCCCCGCGGACGGCGTCTCCTACCGCCGGGCATTGGTCGCCCTCTCCCCCGACGGCGGGGACGCGGCCCGCTACCGCGAGTTCGACGTCGTCGACCGCATCTTCGTGCCCGGAGGCTTCGACATTCCTGCGGCCAAGAGCCGGATCAGCTGGGCCGCCGAGGACAGCCTGTACGTGGGGACGGACTTCGGGCCGGGCTCGATGACCACCTCCTCCTACCCGCGCAGCAGCCGCATTCTGCGCCGCGGGCAGGAAGTGAAGGACGCCGAACCCTTCTTCGAGGTGCCCGAAGACCACATGATGGCCGTGGTGCAGCGGGACCATACCCCGGGCTTTGAACGGGACCTGGCCGTGGACATCATCGACTTCTACAACACGCGTACCTTCCTGCGCGAGGGCAGCGAATGGGTACAGCTGGACGTCCCGCTGGATGTGAACGTGGACGTGCACCGCCAGTGGCTGCTGCTGCGCCCGCGCACGGACTGGGAGGTTGACGGCGTTACCCACCCCGCCGGGTCGCTGCTGGCCGCGTCCTTGGCGGACTTCACCGCCGGCAACCGGAGCGTCCACCGCCTCTTCACTCCGGATGCATCCACGTCGCTGCAGTCCTGGAGCTGGACCCGGGACCGGCTGCTGCTGAACCTGCTGCGCGATGTCAGCTCCGAAATCCTCGTCCTCACGCCCGAGGACGGCTGGCGGGCGGACATCCTGGACGCCTGCCCGCCGCTGCACACGGTGGACGCCTATGCCGTGGACGACGAAGACGAGGACGCCGGCAACGACTACTGGCTCATCAGCACCGGATTCCTGACACCGTCCACACTGTCCCGCGGCACCCTGGCCGGCACGGGTTCCCGGGACGGCAGCCCGGCCGAAACCGTGAAGACCACGCCGGCGCTGTTCAACACCGACGAACTCACCGTTGAACAGCACTTTGCCGTGTCTGCGGACGGCACCAAGGTCCCCTACTTCCAGGTGGGCCCGCAGGACCTGGTGCTCGACGGCGGCAACCCCACCCTGCTCAACGGGTACGGCGGCTTCGAAGCCTCCCTGACCCCCGCGTACAGCGGGGTGGTGGGCCGCGGCTGGCTGGAGCGGCGCACCACGGACGCCGACGGCACCGAACGGCACGGCGTCTACGTCCTGGCCAACATCCGCGGCGGCGGTGAGTACGGGCCCGAATGGCACCGCGCCGCCCTGCAGGAGAACCGGCACCGGGCGTATGAAGACTTTGCCGCCGTGGCCGAGGATCTGGTGGCCCGCGGTGTTACGTCCCGGGAGCATCTGGGCTGCACGGGCCGCAGCAACGGCGGCCTGCTCGTGGGCAACATGCTGACCACGTATCCGCACCTGTTCGGTGCTATTTCCTGCGGCGTGCCGCTGCTGGACATGCGCCGCTACACCAAGCTGTCCGCCGGGTATTCCTGGATTGCCGAATACGGCGATCCGGATGATCCGCAGCAGTGGGAGTTCGTGCAGACGTTCTCGCCGTATCACCTGATTAAGGAAGATGTTTCCTATCCGCCCACGCTGATCTGGACCGCCACCAGTGATGACCGGGTGGGCCCGGTGCAGGCCCGCAAGATGGCTGCACGGATGAAGGCCATGGGTGCGGAGAAGGTCTGGTTCCATGAGGCCCTGGAGGGCGGCCACGCCGGGGCGGCGGACAACCGGCAATCGGCCCGGATGCACGCCATGTCCTACGAATTCCTGTGGGAAGCGCTCACCGGAGGGCTCGGCTGAGGCGTTTTGCCGAAACCGGCAGGTTGCCGGTAGTCTTGTCAGGCTGGCAGCGGAAGCTGCAAGCCATGCTGACAGTGCGAGCTGAAAAGTATGTTGGAGACGTGCCAGAGCGGCCGAATGGGCTTCACTGCTAATGAAGTGTGGGCCTAAAGCCCACCGGGAGTTCAAATCTCCCCGTCTCCGCGCTGAAACCCCCGGGAAACCGGGGGTTTTTTTGCGTCTACCCTAGATTCACCACTGAATCGCTTCCGAAGGGTCCGCAGCCATGGCACAAGACACCGTCCTCCTCCGGGGACCGCGCGTCGCCCTGCGGGACTTCACGCCCGACGACGTCGACGCGGTGCATGCGTTTGCCTCCGATCCGCTGGTTACGCAGTGGTCCACGTGGGGACCTAACACCCTTGCCGATACCCGGGCCTTCATCGCCGACGCCGCGGCCGAGCCCGGGAGGCCCGGCCGGACCCGGTTCACGCTGGCCGTGACGGTCCAGGAACGGGTGGTGGGGACGGCAGCCGTGTGGACCACCAGCGCGTCCGACCGCAACGGGGAACTGGGCTACACCCTGGCCCGGGAGGTCTGGGGACTGGGCCTTGCCACCGAAACCGCGGCGCTCCTGCGGGAGCTGGCATTCGGCCCGATGGGGCTCGTCCGGGTCGAGGCGACCTGCCATCCGGACAACGCCGGGTCGGTCCGGGTGCTGGAAAAGAACGGCTTCGTGTTCGAGGGACGGCTGCGGGAGCACCGGCTGGAGCACGGGCAGCGGCGGGATTCCCTGCTGTTCGCCGCGCTGCTTTCGGACCGGGCGCTAAACCAGCCGCCGCCGGACTAGGCGCTTTCGGACCGGGCGCCGGATAAGCTGGCACCCGACTCACCAGCTTCCCTACCGTGAAGGAAAAAATCCATGGAAATGCGACTGCTCGGCAACAGTGGAACCTCGGTCAGCAACTATGCCCTGGGCACCATGACCTTCGGCAACGAATCCGACGAGCGGACCTCGCACGCCCTCCTCGATGACTACGTGCGCGCCGGCGGTAACTTCGTGGACACCGCGGATGTGTACACCTCCGGTGCGTCCGAGGAAATTATCGGCCGCTGGCTGCACGCGAATCCCTCGGCGGCTGCCGACGTCGTCCTCGCCACCAAGGGACGCTTCCCGATGGGTGCCGGAGCGAACGATGTGGGCACCTCCAGGCGTCACCTGCGCCGTGCACTGGACGCTTCCCTGACCCGGCTGGGCGTAGACCACGTGGACCTGTACCAGCTGCATGCGTGGGATCCCTGCACCCCGCTGGAGGAGAGCCTGGGCTTCCTCAATGACGCGATCACGGCGGGGAAGATCAGCTACTACGGGCTTTCGAACTTCACCGGCTGGCAGCTGACCAAGGCCGTCTACCTGGCGCGGGAGCACAGCTGGGCCCTGCCGGTCACGCTGCAGCCGCAGTACAACCTGCTCGAGCGGGAAATTGAATCCGAGATTGTTCCCGCAGCGCTCGACGCCGGACTCGGACTGCTGCCCTGGTCACCGCTGGCCGGCGGCTGGCTTACCGGCAAGTACGACCGCGAGACGGTGCCGGCCGGGAACACCCGTGTGGGTGACAACCCCACCCGGCAGTTCCAGGGCTGGGACCTGCGCAGCCACAATGAACGGACCTGGCGGATCCTCGACGAGCTGCGGACAGTGGCCTCCGCCCACTCGGCCACGCCGGCGCAGGTGGCCCTGGCCTGGCTGGCGGACCGTCCCGGGGTGACCTCGGTAATCCTCGGGGCGCGGACCACGGACCAGCTCGCCGACAACCTGGGTGCGGCGTTCCTGGTCCTGACCGACGAGGAAAAGCAGCGCCTGACCGAGCTGAGCGTTCCGCAGGTAGGCAACTACCCGTACGGGCCGGACGGCCGGAGCCAGCGGGAGCGCCCGCTCGAGGGCGGCCGGGCCGGGCGGTAAGCCCTGGCGGGTGCCCTGGGCAACCCGGAACCGGGGCGGGTCCCGGGCGGTAACCCGCCCGGGTGAATTACCCGGGCACAGTAAAGGCCGGGCCGCTCGCGGCCCGGCCTTTACGGTCGGTTAGGGCTTGAGGAAGTCTTCGGGCCGCAGCTGCTGCGCCCACTTGCTGATCTCTTCTTCGCGGACTGCTTCTGTTTCTGCGCCGGCTGCGGGCTTGGCGGCATCCGGTGTTGCCGGGCCGGGCTTCGCGGCGTCCGGCTGGGTCGATGTCTCCGGATCCGGAACAGGCCGCACATAGGGCTGCGGGTGGGCGGCCAGGTTCGTGATCGCCGCACCCGAGGCACGGATGCCGGAGCCGGTGAACATCGCGTAGAGCTTCAGTGCCTTCACCGGCTGGCCCTGGCCGAGGGCGGCGTAAATCTGCCGGTGCTGGTCAGCACTAAGCAGGGACGCAGCTTCCTTGGCGGCCTGCGGCGACGTGCCGGTTCCAGCCGGGGCGGGACGGGGCCGTGTCGGACGCTGCTGGCGTGCGGGCCGCTCCGGGGTTGATCCCGTGGCGCCGTTCGACGTGTCTGCCTCCGGCCGCGGATTGGCGGCGCGGCGCTTCTCGATCCTGCCCCAGAGCACGCTGACAACAGCAATGGATAAGACGAAGAGGATGATAACCGCAAGCTCCATACCTTGATCCTAGCTTTGCTTTCCTCGGGCCTTAAAACGGCCGGTATATTGACGTGCAGCACAACGACGCCCAATCAACGGAGATGCCATGACGTCCAGCGCCACTGCCCTGCCTTCCCTGCGGTCCCTGAGTGTCGAAATTCATGCCGGCGTGGCGGAGGTGCAGCTCCTGGGACCATCCAAGGGCAATGCGATGGGTCCGGATTTCTGGACCGAGCTGCCCGCGGTGTTCGACGCGCTCAGCACCGACGACGCCGTCCGTTCCGTCCTGCTCTACGGCTCCGGCGGGAATTTCAGCTACGGCCTGGACCTGCCGGCCATGGCTCCGGTGTTCGCGCCGCTGCTCGCCGCCGGAGGCATGGATGCCAAGCTGCGGGAGGGGTTCCGCCGGCAGATCAAGGACCTTCAGGACGCCGTTACGTCGCTGGCCCGCTGCGCGAAGCCGGTGATCGCGGCGGTGGACGGCTGGTGCATCGGCGGAGCCATTGACGTTATTGCCGCCGCTGATATCCGGATCGCGTCCCGCACTGCGCGCTTCAGCCTCCGGGAGGTTCGCGTGGCCATTGTGGCGGACCTCGGCTCGCTGCAGCGCCTGCCCGCCATCATCGGCGAAGGCGCCACCCGGCAGCTGGCCCTGACCGGTGAGGATTTCGACGCCGACCGCGCCGCGGCCCTGGGGCTGGTCACGGAACTGGCCGACGACGTCGTCGCGCGCGGACGCGAGCTGGCGGTTCAGATAGCCGCGAATCCCCCGCTGGTGGTGCAGGGTGTCAAGCAGGTTCTGAACCGGCGGACGCAGGCGCAGGTCCAGGACGGGCTGGAGTATGTGCAGGTTTGGAACACGGCGTTCCTGGCCAGCCGTGACTTCGGTGAGGCTACCGCTGCCTTCGCTGAACGGCGTCCGCCGGTTTACCGCGGCGAGTAGGCGGCCCGGGCGTCCGCACGCCGCAGCTGCACCGGAACAGAGGCGGCGGCAACGGTAACCAGGCCGAGAATCACCGCTGCTCCGGGCAGCTCGGGGGATACGGCGAGCGCCAACGCGGCGGCCAGCGCCGTGAATCCCATCGCGGCGGTCCGGGCATCCCGGGTCCGTACCGCCAGCAGCAGCAGGGCGGCCCCGAAAACCGGGCTGAAGACCAGGTCCGGAGTGAAGGGAACGCCGAACAGTGCAAGTCCTGCGAGCGCTGCCAAGGCTCCGCGCTGCTGCCGGATCCCGAGCCGCGCCTCATGCCGTGCGGTGAGTGCCCAGACAACTACGAGCAACACCGCGGCCAGCAGGCCGGCACCGAAAAGCACCAGCAGGGACGGCAGCCAAGACCCCAGGCCCGGGCTCCCCCGACCCGCCAGCAGCCAGCACATCCCCACCAGTGCGCCGGCAGCAGTTGCAGCAGACAGCCAGCCGGCAGCGTTGCGATCCGCTGCACGTTCCGATGCTTCTCGTCCGTCCCACCCCATGGCGCTTCCCCATTTCCCGCAGTAGTCACTGCTTCTGGATCGAGTCTGCAACATTTACCGGATTTTGCATCGGGTCTGCAGCACTTACCGTTTTGCTGCCCGACAACGGTAATTTCTGCTGAATCGATGCCCCGGCGGCGCTCGGCCAGATTTCCACGGCCCGCACCCTTACCGCAGAGTGTTCCTTCTTCTAGCATCTTCCTCGCAGCGGGAACAGCCGTTTCCGCCCCGCTCGGAAAGGAACCGGTCATGGGATTCATTGCCGTAGGCACCGAAAACAGCACCACCATTCACCTCTACTACGAAGACCAGGGAACCGGTCAGCCCGTAGTGCTGATTCACGGTTATCCCCTGGACGGCCACAGCTGGGAGCGCCAGACACGCGAACTGCTCGCTGCCGGCTACCGGGTGATCACGTATGACCGGCGGGGCTTCGGACAGTCAAGCAAAGTCGGCTCCGGCTACGACTACGACACCTTTGCCGCTGACCTGTTCACAGTGCTCGAGACGCTCGACCTGCGGGACGTCATCCTGGTCGGCTTCTCCATGGGCACCGGGGAGCTTGCCCGGTACGTCAGCCGGCACGGCCACGAACGGATCGCCAAGCTCGCGTTCCTCGCCTCGCTTGAGCCGTTCCTGGTGGCACGGGAGGACAACCCCGAGGGCGTGCCGCAGGAGGTGTTTGACGGCATCGAAGCCACCGCCCGGGAGGACCGGTACGCCTGGTTCACCAACTTCTATTCCGATTTCTACAATCTGTCCGAAAACCTCGGCAGCCGGATCAGCCAGGAGGCCGTCACCGCCAGCTGGAACACCGCCACCTCCAGCGCGCCGGTCGCCGCCTACGCCGTGGTGCCCACCTGGATCGAAGACTTCCGGGCCGACGTCGATGCGGTCCGCGAAAGCGGCAAACCGGTGCTGATCCTGCACGGCACGGCGGACAAAATCCTGCCGATCGATGCCACGGGCCGCCGGTTTCGGAAGCTGGTTCCGGACGCGGCTTACGTGGAGATCGACGGCGCGCCCCACGGCCTGCTGTGGACGCATGCAGCCGAGGTCAATAAGGCGCTGCTGGAATTCGTCGCCAAGTAGCGGTTCCCGCTAAACAACCGCCAGGCCGGCCAGGCCGACAGCAGCGGGGCGGGCCGCAACCCGTCCCGCCGCTGTCCGTGCACCAAGCCGCGCGCCAACCGGCGGCACTAGGCCTTCAGCGCAAGCACGAACGGCAGTACCGCTTCGGCCCCGGCTTCGCGCAGCACCCGGCCGGCTTCGGTGAGGGTCCAGCGGCTATCCGCGAAGTCGTCCACCAGCAGCACCGGGCCGGGGTTCGCGGCGAACCAAGCAGCCCCTTCCGGGGGAACCGCAAACTGGTCCCAGACGGAGGCCAGCCGGAAAGCGCTGTTGCCGCCGGGTCCGCCGGCGGGCCCGCCGTGCGGCAGCTGCAGGGTCCCCAGATACGGAATCCGGCCCAGCTCCGAGAGTCCGCTGGCCAGCGAGTCCACCAGCTGCGGCCGGGACCGGGAGGGGATGGACACAATGGCCACCGGACGTTGCGCCCAGCCCCACTGCGCCAGCACCTGCACGCAGCCGTTCAGCAGTGCCGAGTCCACCGGCATGTCTTCGGCACCGGGCGCGAAGATTTCACGCAGCCGGCCGCCCCAGCCCAGGTCCGTCAGCCGGGCCAGGGCACGGCCGCCGGAGACGATCCGGTCCGGCTTGATTTTGCCCTTCACCGGCACGCCCAGCCGGTCCATGCCCGAGGGATACATTCCGCGCGGATCCACCTCCACCCCGACCTTGTCCAGGGCCCGGGCCGCGTTGTCGGAAGCCTCCGCCGCGACGTCGGCGCCGAACCAGCGGCCCGCGCAGTTGTCGCAGCGTCCGCAGGGTGCGGCCGCCGGATCGTCGAGCTGCTGGGACAGGAACTGCATGCGGCAGCCGTCGGTGCTCTCGTAATCGAGCATCGCCTGCTGTTCCTTCACCCGGGCAGCAGCGATCCGTTCATAGCGTTCCCGGTCGTAATGCCACGGCTGTCCGGTGCCGCGCCAGCCGCCGGACACCTTTTCGACGGCGCCGTCCACGGACAGGACCTTCAGCAGCAGTTCCAGCGGCGAGCGCTTGAGGTTGACCCGGGTCTCCAGCACCCCGACGGACAGCACTTCGCCGGACGCGAGTTCGGAGAGCACCGCGGTGGCGGGTCCTTCCTCCGGCATGGAGGACGTGGCGAAGTACTGCCAGATGTCGCGGTCCTCGGCTCCGGGCAGCAGCAGCACGTCAGCGTTCGGGGTGCCGCGGCCGGCACGGCCCACCTGCTGGTAGTACGCCACCGGCGAGGACGGTGCGCCCAGGTGGATCACGAAGCCCAGATCAGGTTTGTCGAAGCCCATGCCCAGTGCGCTGGTGGCCACCAGGGCCTTGACCCGGTTCTCCTTTAGCGCGGCCTCGGCCTCTTCCCGGTCCGCGGGATCGGTGCGGCCCGTGTAGGCGAGGACCGGATGCCCGGCCTTCTGCAGCAGCCGGGCCGTGTCTTCGGCGCCGGACACGGTCAGGGCGTAGATGATCCCGCTGCCCGGCAGCTCGTCCAGGTGCGTCAGCAGCCAGGCCAGGCGCGCCTTGGGGTTGGGCAGCCGCAGGACGCCGAGGCGCAGGGACTTGCGGGCCAGCGGGCCGCGGATGGTGAACACGTCCTCACCGCCGGCGGCGAGCTGTTCCTCGATGTCCTTCACCACACGGCTGTTGGCCGTGGCGGTGGTGGCCAGCACCGGCACTGTGGAGGGCAGCTGCTCGATCAGGCTTCGGATGCGGCGGTAGTCCGGACGGAAGTCATGGCCCCAGTCGGAAATGCAGTGCGCTTCGTCAATCACCAACAGTCCGGAGCGCCGGATCAGTTCCGGCAGGTGCTGTTCCCGGAACCCGGGGTTGTTCAGCCGCTCCGGGGACACCAGCAGCACGTCCACCTGATCCGCCTCCAGCTTCGCGGAAATGTCCTGCCATTCCAGCTGGTTGGCGGAGTTGATGGCTTCGGCACGGACCCCGGCCCGCCCGGCGGCTGCCACCTGGTCCCGCATCAGGGCCAGCAGCGGGGAGACAATCAGCGTGGGGCCGGCGCCGCGGGCCCGCAGCAGCAGGCTGGCCACGAAGTACACGGCGGATTTTCCCCAGCCGGTGCGCTGCACCACCAGGGCACGCCGGCCTCCGGAGACCAGCGCCTCAATGGCTTCGAACTGGTCCTGGTGGAACTCGGCGGAGTCATTGCCCACCAGCGCCCGCAGCAGCTGAACCGCCTCCGCGTGCAACGCGCGGGTTGTGTCGGAACTCTCAGAGGCAGTGTTAGACGCAGTGTCAGAAGCAGTGCCTTGCATATCGGTGCTTTCCATACCTCCACTATCCCAGCACCTGAGGAACTGTTCCCTGCACCGGATTCCGGCTGTGGACAAGAACGCCCCGGCAGGTGCCCCCTATAGACTGGCCAACGTGAACAATGCATTCGACCTCTCCGCGTCCTTTAAGGCCTATGACGTCCGCGGCGTCGTGGGCGAGACCATCACCCCTCAGATCGTCGAGGCCGTAGGGGCCGCGTTTGTCGACGTTCAGGGCCTGGCCGGACAGACGGTCCTGGTGGGCGGTGACATGCGCCCGTCCTCCCCCGAGTTCATCCGGGACTTCGCCCGCGGCGCCACTGCCCGCGGGGCAGACGTGCTCCTGCTGGACCTTATCTCCACCGACGAGCTGTACTACGCCTGCGGTGTCCTGAACGCCGCCGGGGTGACCTTCACCGCCAGCCACAACCCGGCGCAGTACAACGGAATCAAGATGGCCAAAGCCGGCGCAGTCCCCATCTCCTCGGAGACCGGCCTGAAGGAAATCCAGGCACTCGCCGAGCAGTACCTGAACGACGGCGTCATCCCCCCGGCCGCCGCCACGGGTTCCATCTCCATCAAGGATGTCCTGGCCGACTACGCCGGGTACCTGCGCAGCCTGGTGGACCTGTCCGGGATCCGCCCCCTGAAGGTAGTGGTGGACGCAGGCAACGGCATGGCCGGCATGACCACTCCCGCCGTGCTGGGCGACACCATCCTGCCCGGCCTGCCGCTGGACATTGTTCCGCTCTACTTTGAACTGGACGGGTCCTTCCCGAACCACCCGGCCAACCCGCTGGAACCGGAAAACCTGCGGGACCTGCAGGCCGCCGTCGTCGAGCACGGCGCGGACATCGGCCTGGCGTTCGACGGCGACGCCGACCGCTGCTTCGTGATCGACGAAAAGGGCAATCCGGTCAGTCCCTCCGCCGTCACCGCCCTGGTGGCCCGCCGGGAGATCGCCCGCGCCCGGGCTGCCGGCGAAGAGACGCCCGTGATCATCCACAACCTGATCACCTCCCGCGCCGTGCCCGAACTGGTGGCGCACGACGGCGGCCGCGCCGTCCGCACGCGGGTGGGACACTCCTTCATCAAGGCAGTGATGGCCAGCGAAGGTGCCGTCTTCGGCGGCGAGCACTCCGCGCACTACTACTTCCGCGACTTCTACAATGCCGACACCGGCATGCTTGCCGCCATGCACGTGCTCGCCGCCCTGGGCGAGCAGACCCGCGTCCTTTCGGACCTGGCCCGCGAGTACGAGCCGTACTTCTCCTCCGGCGAGATCAACTCCCGGGTCGAAGACGTCCCGGCCGCCGTCACCCGCGTCCGCGCCGAATTCGAGCGCGACGGCGTCACGGTGGACACCCTCGACGGCGTGACCTTCACGTCCGACGACGGCGCGTGGTGGTTCAACCTCCGCGCCTCCAACACCGAACCATTCCTGCGGCTGAACGCTGAAGCAGAGGACCTGCCCACCATGGAGCGCGTCCGCGACCACGTATTGAAACTAGTGAGGAAATAACAAATGGCTGATGTAGAACTGAACGGATCCGAGCCTTCCGCCGAGGTCCAGGAGGACCTGAACTCCCTGCTCGGCACCGCCCTCGGTGTCACCCAGGAGCAGCTCGAAGCGCAGGGCGCGTTCCTGCCCGCCGCGCTGGTAGTGCAGAACGACGGCGAGCTGCGGATGATCGCCGTCTCCCCTGAGGACAGCGACGAGGACCTCGACGCGGATTCCATGATCGAGGACCTTTACACGGTGCTGACCGAGCAGAAGGGCGAGAACCGCGCGGTTGCCGTGTTCTCCGATATCCACCTGCCGGAGGAAAACACCGACGCCATCCACATCGTCACGGAGCACTCGGAGGGCGTCTGCATCTCCGCCATCCAGACCTACTCCGAGCAGGACGGCGAGTGGACGTTCAACGAGCCCATCTGGGAGGGCGGCGAGCCCATCGTCTGGGCCGAGTCTGAGTAACCAGCCCTAGCACTGCAAAAGGGAGCCCCGCCGGTAATTCGGCGGGGCTCCCTTTGCTATTACCGGCTATTGATTAGGCGGCGGCGAACCGGTCCTTCAGTTCGGCCAACCGGTCCTTCAGCTCCTGCGGCAAGGTGGCGCCGAAGCGTTCGTACCACTCGTCGATGGCGTCCAGTTCCGTGGCCCATTCCTGCGGGTCCACGCGGACCGCCTGCTCCACGTCCGCCGGCGTCATGTCCAGTCCGGTGAGGTCGATGGAGTCGCCGGTCGGAACGAATCCGATGGGGGTTTCTACGGCGTCGGCCGTTCCCTCCAGACGTTCGATGACCCACTTGAGCACCCGGGCGTTGTCGCCGAAGCCCGGCCAGGCGAAGCCGCCGTCGGCGGTGCGACGGAACCAGTTCACCAGGAAGATCTTGGGCAGCTTCTCCTGGTTGGCCTTGCCGCTGAGCTCGATCCAGTGCCGCAGGTAGTCGCCGGCGTCGTATCCGATAAACGGCAGCATGGCCATCGGGTCGCGCCGGACCAGGCCCACCTGACCCGCAGCGGCGGCGGTGGTTTCGGAGGACAGCGTGGAGCCCATGAAGATGCCGCTGGCCCAGTCCCGGGCCTCGGTCACCAGGGGAACGGTGGTCTTGCGGCGGCCGCCGAACAGGATCGCCGAAACCGGGACGCCGTTCGGGGAGTGGTATTCGTCCGCCAGCATGTCGATCTGGTCGATCGGCGTGCAGAACCGCGAGTTCGGATGCGCAGCGGGGTGCCCGGCGTCGGGCGTCCACTCCTGGCCGAGCCAGTCCGTCAGGTGCGCGGGAGCCTCGTCCGTCATGCCCTCCCACCAGACGCCGCCGTCGTCGGTCAGTGCGACGTTGGTGAAGATGGAGTTGCCCTTGGCGATGGCGCGCATGGCATTGGGGTTGGTGCTCCAACCGGTGCCCGGGGCGACGCCGAAGAGGCCGGCCTCCGGGTTCACGGCCCGCAGCTCACCCTCCTTGCCGAACCGCATCCAGGTGATGTCGTCACCCAGGGTTTCCACTTTCCAGCCGTCGATGGTCGGATCCAGGAGTGCCAGGTTGGTCTTGCCGCAGGCCGAGGGGAAGGCCGCGGAGACGTAGTAGTCCTTCTGCTCCGGGCTGGTGAGCTTGAGGATGAGCATGTGCTCGGCCAGCCAGCCCTCGTCCCGGGCCATGATCGAGGCGATGCGCAGGGCGTAGCATTTCTTGCCCAGCAGGGCGTTGCCGCCGTAGCCAGAACCGTAGGACCAGATGGAGCGGTCCTCGGGGAAGTGCACAATCCACTTTTCGTCGCTGCAGGGCCAGGGTACGTCGTCTTCACCCTCGGCCAGAGGGAAGCCCACGGAGTGGAGTGCCGGAACAAAGAAGGCGTCCAGTTCCTCCATCTTGCGCAGCACGTCGGTGCCAATGTTGGCCATGATCCGCATGGAGGCGACCACGTAGGCACTGTCGGTGATTTCGACGCCGAACTTCGGGTCTTCCGCGGCCAGGTGGCCCATGACGAAGGGGACTACGTACATGGTGCGTCCGCGCATGGAGCCGGCGAAAAGCCCGTCGAGCTTGGCGCGCATCTCGCCCGGATCCATCCAGTTGTTGGTGAACCCGGCGTCTTCGCGCTTTTCGGAGCAAATAAAGGTCTGCTCTTCGACCCGGGCCACGTCCTTGGGGTCCGAGAAGGCAGCAAAGGAATTCGGGAAAGTCTCGGGATTCAGCCGCACCAGGGTGCCGGCGTCGACCAGTTCATCCGTGAGGAGCCGGTTCTCCTCTACGGAACCGTTCACCCAATACACGCGGTCAGGCTGTGTCAGCTCGGCAACTTCGTTCACCCAGGAGAGGAGGGCCTGGTGGGTGGTGGGGGCAGCAGCGCCTCCGGTAGTGTCCAGCGGCTGGCTTGCAGCATTCTCGCCGTTCTCATCAAGAACTAGCTGACGCGCGTCATCGCCCATGACTCTTCCCTTCGTTGGGTCAGTGGTGTGTTTTGATGCTAGTTGTGCCCTTCGTGCCGCCTTGCCGAAAAAGATCACACCTTTCATGGCCAAATCGTGATCGGTCCCACAAATCCAAGAGAATCAGCGCATCCAGGCTACTCCAATGTGACGAAGGTCACGTAGACCGGTCTAGTGACGCAGTCGACATGCATCTCAATTGGTGTTGCCCGGAAAAGCCCGCTATAGTTATTTACGGCCAAACAGCCACGGATGGACTTGAAAGAAACTGATGAGAATCGGTTTTGATACAATAGTTCTTATGCGTGCGTAGCTCAACGGATAGAGCATCTGACTACGGATCAGAAGGTTGGGGGTTCGAATCCCTTCGCGCGCACCACTGAAGACCCGGCCCGATCAGGACAACTGATCGGGCCGGGTTTTTGTTGTCTCTGGATGCCCGGTCCTGCTCTGCGTAGTGTGGTCGGTAAGCAACCGGGCCGGCAGTCTGCGCCGGAAGTCCTTTCCCGCAGCGGCCGGACCCATAAGGACGCCGGCATGCCCAGTCCGAATTCCACGCAGTTACCGTCGGTACTCATAGATCTCGTGTTGGAGAGCCCGGACGTCCAGGATTTCCTCAACAGGTCAGCGGTCCTGGCCGCCCGGGAATTCTCCGGGCCAGACAGTCCCGTCTCCTGCGCCGTGACGCTCCTGTATAAATCCCGACCCCGGGTCGTGGCCAGCAGCAGCGATGAGGCCACGCTCATGGATGAAATCCAGTACTCCTACGGCGACGGCCCCTGCCTTACCGCAGCACACAGCGGTGAGACGGTCCTTGTGGAGGATCTGGCCGCGGAGCAGCGCTGGCCCGACTACACCAGCGAGGTTTCCCGTCACGGCCTGCGCTCCCTCCTTGCCGTACCCATTGCCCTGTCCGGCGACTACCTCAGTGCCCTGAACCTGTACGCAGATCGCGAAGATGCCTTCCCCGACGCCACGGTGCAGGCGGCTGAGAGTTTTGCCCGGCATTCCGCGGCAGCTGTGCGGCTGGCGATCCGCATTACAGACACAGCCTCAAGGGCAGAGGACCTGGTTGCGGCCATGCGCTCCCGCACCACCATAGACATTGCCATCGGCATCATCATGGGCCAGAGCCGGTGCTCCCAGCAGCAGGCTTTCAACGTGCTGCTGGCGGCGTCCAGCCACCGGAACATGAAACTGCGCGAGGTGGCCGAATCCATAGTGGCCTCGGTGAACGGTGAACCCGCCAAAACGCATTTCGACGGGTGAGCCGGGCGGACCTGTTGCCCCGCAGCCGGGGATGGTGCAAGGCTCGGGTCCATGACTGAGACTCAGCAGACCGACGTTGTGGTGATTGGGGCAGGCGCCGTGGGGGAAAACGCCGCCGACCGTATTGTGCGCGGCGGCCTGTCCGCCGTCCTCGTGGAAGCGGACCTGGTAGGCGGCGAATGTTCCTACTGGGCGTGCATGCCGTCCAAGGCGCTGCTGCGGCCCGGCACGGCCCTCAAGGAGGCCCGGTCGCTGGCCGGGTCCCGCGAAGCCGTCACCGGAACGCTGGACACTGCCGCCGTCCTGGAACGCCGGAACTCGTTCACCTCCAACTGGGATGATGCGGGCCAGGCGGAGTGGGTCGCCGGCGCGGGCATTGACCTGGTCCGCGGCCGGGCCCGGCTCACCGGAGAACGCCAGGTGGAAGTAGCCACCAAGGAAGGCCGGACACTGCACATCTCCGCACGCCACGCCGTCGTCCTCGCCACGGGCTCCTCCCCTGCCGTTCCTCCGATCGAGGGTCTGGACACGGTGGACTTCTGGGGCACCCGGGACGCCACCTCGGCCGCCGAAATTCCCTCCCGCCTGGTGGTTATCGGCGGCGGGGTCTCCGGCGTCGAACTGGCGCAGGCCTACGCCCGGCTGGGTTCAAAGGTGGTGGTGCTGGCACGCCACGGCATCCTGGGCTCCTTCCCGGAACCGGCCCGCGCACTGGTGAAGGAAGGACTCGAGGCCGACGGCGTTGAGGTACGCACCTCCGCCTCCCCAGCCTCTGTCGGGAAGGCCGACGACGGCGGCGTGGAGGTCACGCTCGAAGGCGGCGGAACCGTGACCGGAGACCGGCTGCTGGTGTCCACCGGGCGCCGCCCCGCCCTGGCCGGCCTGGGCCTCGAAACGCTTGGCCTGGAACCAAAGACGCTGGACACCGATGATTCCGGCCGGGTTGCCGGTATTGACGGCGGATGGCTGTACGCCGTGGGCGACGCCGCCGGCAAGGCCCTGCTGACCCACCAGGGCAAATACGAGGCACGGGCAACCGGGGATGCCATTGCCGCGCGCGCAAAGCAGGAACCCGGCAGCGCGGCACCGGACGCCTGGAGCCGTTTCACGGCAACGGCGGACCGTTTCGCCGTACCGCAGGTCGTGTTTACCGACCCGGAAGCTGCGATGGTCGGCCGGACCCTCGAACAGGCCCGCGCGGACGGCATCAACGCCTCCGAAACCTCGCTCGACATCGCCGTCGCGGGTTCCGCCCTGTACGCGGACGACTACCGCGGCTGGGCGCAGATGGTGGTGGATGAGGACCGGCGGGTGCTGGTCGGCGTCACCTTCGCCGGGCCCGGCGTCTCGGAGCTCCTCCATTCGGCAACCATCGCGATAGCCGGGGAGGTCCCGCTGGACCGCCTCTGGCACGCCGTGCCCGCGTACCCCACCATCAGCGAGGTATGGCTCCGGCTCCTGGAGAAGTACGGGCTGTAGGTGTCACCGTGTGGCTAAGCTCTCCGCCTAGCTATTTGTACTGACTGGTCAGTTTCCCGTAGGTTGGCAGATGCGCCCCTGAAGCGTGCAGGCGCACAGCGATCCTAAGGACCAGAAGCGAAGACCATGCTTAGTGCGGAAACCCTTTTTGTGAAGGGGCGCCACAGTGCGCTCCTTCCCCCAACCTCTGTCGAGGTTGAAACCGGCGGACTGCTCCTGGTCTCCGGCGGGGACCAGTCCACCCGCACCGCCCTGGCGCTGGTGCTTTCGGGCCGGATGCGCCCCACCTCCGGCGCTGTCGAGTGGCGGAGCAACGCGCGGCCGAAGCAGCTGCGCCGGCATTCCGCTCTGGTTGATTCACCGGAGGTCAGCGAACCCGAGCGGCATTTCCGCGTCCGGGACCTCGTTGCGGAGGACCTGTCCTTGATCCCGCGCCGGAACCGCCCGCGTACAAATGCTGCCGGCTGGCTGTCCGACGCCGGCCTCTCGGCGCTGGTACCCCAGTGGATCGAGGAACTCGCACCGACGGTACGGCTGGACCTGCTGGCCCGTCTCGCACTGGCGGATTCCGCGGTCGAACTGCTGGTCTTCGACTCCCCCGACCGCCATGATGCCGACGCCGACACCTGGCTGCCCGTGCTGGAGGACAGCGTGTCCTCGTCCTCCCGCCCGGTGACCGCCGTGGCAGTGGTAGCGCAGATCCCGCCCGGGTGGACGGGTCCCGCCGCGTACGCCGGCACCGCCGCCGGCACCACCGCCGCCGGTGTCCTCGAAGAGGTCTCCGCATGACCGCCCTCCGCTTGGCCCTTGGCGAGCTGCGGCGCATGACGGCCGGCACCCTGCCGAAGCTCGCCATCCTGGCCCTGTCCCTGGTCCCCCTGCTCTACGGTGCCGTCTACCTGTATGCCAACTGGGATCCCTACGGAAACCTTGACGGCGTCAAGGCCGCCCTGGTGGTCGAGGACGACGGTGCGGACACCGCGGACGGCCGGCTCGACGTCGGCGCCACGGTCCGCGAAAGCCTGCTGGAGGACGGCACCTTCGACTGGAAACTGGTGGACAGCGCCGATGCCGCGGACCGCGGGGTAAAGGACGGCACCTACGACTTCGCCCTCACCATCCCGGAGGACTTTTCCGCCGGCCTGGCCTCGACGTCGGACCTGGGCTCTGCGCGCCAGGCAAGCCTGCACGTGACCACCAATGACGCGAACAACTACCTGCTCAGCAGCATCGTGGACAAACTCACCGCCTCCATCCATGACAGCGTGGCCACCGAGGTCGGCGAGGAAACGGCGAACCGGCTGCTGACCGGCTTCAGCACCGTGCACGGCCAGCTGGAACGGGCCGCCAACGGCGCCGGCCAGCTGGCCGACGGTGCGGCGTCTGCCGATTCCGGAGCCGCAGAACTCACCACCGGCCTGGGCACCCTGTCCGCCGGAGCCAAGGAACTGGTTTCCGGGCAGGAACAGCTGGTGGCAGGAGCAAACCAGCTGTCGGCCGGAGCCGGCGGGCTGTCCACGGGAGCCAACCAGCTGTCTTCCGGAGCTGCCGGCCTCTCTTCCGGCCTGGCCCAGCTTTCCTCCTCCACCGCACTGCTTCCCCAGCAGACGCAGCAGCTGGCCGACGGCGCCCGGCAGGTGGCGGCAGGAACGGCAGGCCTGGAATCCGCCCTGACTGCCTCAGCCGACGCCTCCCGGCAGGGTGTCACCGATGCAGTGACACGGCTGATCCAGCAGGGTGTGCTGACTCCCGAGCAGGCCGGCGCCCTCCAGCAGGAGCTCGCCGCAGCCCCGTCCGGCGCCACCGGACTGGAGCAGCTGCAGACACTCGCGGACGGCGCCGCAGCGGTTTCTGCCGGCGCGGACCAGCTCGCCGCCAGTGCCCCGCAGCTGACCTCGGGCATCGCCGCCGCGAATGACGGGGCTGCCCAAGTCTCCGGCGGCGCCGCCGAACTCTCCGCCGGCGCGGCGGAGCTTTCCTCCGGCGCCGCCGGTCTGGCGGGCGGGGAACAGCAGGCCCTGGACGGTTCCCGGGAGCTGGCAGCCGGAGCGGACTCCGCCGCTGCCGGCGCGGGCACCCTCCGCGAGGGGCTGGGCCAGCTCCGTGACGGGTCTGCCGAGCTGTCCCAGCAGTTGAAAAACGGTGCGGGCAATGTCCCCAACCCCAATGAAGAGGAACGAGCCACGGCCTCCACGGTCATCGCCGACCCGCTGACCGTCAGCACAGTGAACCAGGCGGAGGCCGGCAGCTACGGCGCCGGCCTGGCACCCTATTTCCTGGTCCTGGCCATGTGGGTGGGCATCTTCATGCTCGCGCAGGCCCTGCGCCCCATCAGCCGGCGGGCGCTGGCCTCCAACGCCCCGGCCTGGAAGATCGCACTCGGCGGCTGGCTTCCGTTCCTCGCCGTCTCCCTGGTTCAGGCAACCGTGCTCTATGCAGTGGTCTGCGTCGGGCTGGGGCTGGATCCCGTCCATCCGGTCCTGGCGTGGGGACTGCTCCTGATGGCGTCCATGGCGTTCTCCGCGCTGGTCCAGGGCCTCGTGGCTCTGCTGGGTTCCGTGGGCAAGTTCGCGGTACTGGTCCTGCTGGTGCTGCAGCTGGTCTCCTCCGGAGGCACCTTCCCCTGGCAGACCATCCCTGCACCCCTGCATCTGGCGCACGATGCGCTGCCGATGGGGTACATGGTGACCGGGCTGCGGCAGCTGCTGTACGGCGGGGACCTTTCGCAGGTCACCGCCGTCGCCGTCGGGCTGCTCGGCTACACCGCGGCCGGACTCCTGCTGTCCCTGCTGGCGGCCCGCCGGCACCGGCTGTGGACGCTGAAGACACTGCAGCCGGAAATCGACATCTAGGCCGGTTTCAGGCCCGGCGCACCACGAAGTCGGTGATCCGGGCGTCGCGGCCGTCCAGCTCGGCCCAGGACAGCGCGTGTTCCATGACGGTGAGGCCCGACGTCGGATACCGCGTGGCCATCTCCATGACGGCGTCTTCGTCCGAGTCCGCCGAAGCAAGGCGCATGGCCAGGTCCTGGACGCCGGGAAGGTGCGCGATGACGAGCAGGCTGGTGACCGTGTCCGGTACATGGTTGATCAGGCTGAGGATCCGCTCCGGCGTCGCTGCATAGAGACCGTCCTCGAGCTTCGCGGTGGGCGCCTTGTCGCCGAGTTCCTTGCAGACCCAGGTGCAGGTCTGCCGGGCACGCAGGGCGGAGGAGCAGAGAATGAAGTCGGGGATGCTGCCGTGTTCGCGCATCCATTGGCCGGCCAGCGGCGCGTCCCGGTGCCCCCGGCCGGAGAGTGGCCGCTCATGATCTGCGACGTCTCGGGGCCAGTCCGCCTTGGCGTGGCGCAGGAGCTGGAGTTTCTTCAGGTGGTGGCCGGTCATCTGCTCAGTTTAGCCGCGGACGGAGCCCCCGCTCCGCCCGCTGACCGGCCACCATCCGTAGCATCGAGGCTGCAGACGCTAGATGCTGTACTCCGGTGCGGCCCAGACAACCACCTCGGGGTGCTCGTAGAAACGGTACCCCTGGCCGCGGACCGTGCGTACGGTGTTGGCCAGGCGCCCCAGTTTGGACCGCAGGCGCCGGATGTGGACATCGATGGTGCGTTCGTTCGGCACCTCTTCAGCGTTGCGCCACAACCCGGCGAGCAGCTCTTCACGTCCTACCGTTCGGCTCGCGTTTTCGACGAGGTAGTTCAGCAGTTCGAATTCCTTGAACGTCAGGTTCAGCGTGTCCCCGTCGAGGTGCACCTCGCGGCGGGACAGGTCAATCAGGACACCGGAGGGGCGGACCGCCGCCGGAGGCTGAGGTGCGGGAGCCTGCTGAGGGGCCGACTGCCGCCGAGCGACCGTGGGATCACCAAGAGCCTGGCGGACGACGTCGATATCCGAGCCGGTGGCTCCGGCAGGGGCAAGCGCCACGGCTGCGTGGCTCTGGGCACCTGGAACCAGGGTCTGGACGTGTGCCCGGATTTCCTGCGCCAGTTTGCTCAGGGAGGTGCCGTTGGCCGCGGCGGTTTCCTCATCGAGGCCGACATAGATAACGAATCCGCGGGCAGCGGTGTCATTGCTGACCGGCTGCGGTCCGGGAATGCCGCTCGGAGCGACCACCTGCATGGGGGCGGTCATGGGGTACGCGTCCTGGCCGGACACGGCGCGGAGCGGACGGGCTCCGGTGCCGGTGGTGGGCGGAACGCTGTAGGACTGGTTCCCGAACTGCTGGCCGCCGTAGGTATTGGAGAAACCGCCGGCGGACTGGCGCTGGGAACCTGCTCCGGCGCGGTTCTGCGCATTGCGCAGGGAGATGTGGACGTAACCGGATGCTACTGACATGTGGGACCTCATCGTGAATCGACGTCATCACGGCTCGATTGCTGGGGGTGTGCCCGGTCGAGACGGCGCCTATTATGCCCGTGGTGGGCCTGAGTCTTACCTGAGGATAGGGGTGGTTCCAGAGGTATGCATTCGACAACAGCTAGTCTCTTCCGAGGCCGGAAGGCCGCCGGCAAAGACTGCGACTGATGCTGCCGTGTTGGTGTTCACACTCCGGATTATTGCATGTAACAAAGGGATCCGCGCAAGTAACAATGGGTCCGTTGTCTCACATAGTGGACATTAAGTGTCGTTTTGTGACGTAGTTCACAATTAGTTCCAGTGAATACCTATGCGGGAATATGTATAAGAACTAAATTAATTTCGCTCATCCATAAGGGGCGATGCGGATGATATCGATGTCGTGGAACGAAAAAGGCATCCGCTCCGTAAGTGACCTTACGGAGCGGATGCCGTCAAGCATTATCCGTTTGTCCACATAGTGGACAGGGCGCTAGGACCCCGCGGCTAGCCGCAGGCTGCTGCCTCTCGGGGCAGCGGTGTGGTCCGGCGCAGTGGTTAGACGACGCCGTAAAGCCGGTCGCCGGCGTCGCCCAGGCCGGGAACAATGTAGGCGTGCTCATCCAGGCGCTCGTCGATGGAGGCGAGCACCACGGTGACGTTGGCGTCCTGCAGTTCTTCCTGAAGCACCGAGAGGCCTTCCGGGGCAGCGAGCAGGCAGATGCAGATGACTTCCGCGGCGCCGCGCTGGAACATGAACTTGATGGCTTCGCGCAGGGTTCCGCCGGTGGCCAGCATCGGATCCAGGACGAAGACCTGGCGGCCGGTGAGGTCATCCGGCAGGCGCTCGGCGTAGGTGATGGCTTCGAGGGTTTCTTCGTTCCGGGCCATGCCCAGGAAGCCAACCTCTGCCGTGGGAACCAGGCGGGTCATGCCTTCGAGCATGCCCAGGCCGGCGCGCAGGATGGGAACCACCAGCGGGGTCGGCTTAACCAGGCCCGTGCCGACGGCGGCCGTGACGGGGGTCTCGATCGGAACCGGCTCCACGCGGACGGTCCGGGTGGCTTCATAGGCCAGCAGGGTGACCAGTTCTTCCGTCAGCTGACGGAAGATCGGTGACGGGGTGTCCTTGTCGCGGAGAACGGTGAGTTTGTGGGCAACGAGGGGATGATCCACTACAAGTACGCGCATGCTTCAAAACTACCATTGCCCCTGCCTCTCTCTGCGTTCGCCTGCGTTCGCCTGCGTGAGTGCGGATGGGGGACGATGGCAGGCATGGACTCCCTTTCCCGAACACACGAGGCCTGGATGGACCTTGCCCTGGCCGAGGCCCGCAGGGCGCTGGAGACAGGCGACGTGCCGATCGGCGCCGTCATCCTGGGTCCCGACGGCGAGGTGCTGGGTACCGGGCGCAACGAGCGTGAGGCGACCGGGGACCCGACAGGCCACGCGGAGGTACTGGCCATCCGGGCGGCGGCGGCCGCCGTCGGCGAATGGCGGCTGGAAGGCTGCACCCTGGTGGTGACGCTCGAGCCATGCGCCATGTGCGCCGGGGCGATTGTCCTGGCCCGCGTGCCGAAGGTGGTCTTCGGTGCGTGGGACGAGAAGGCCGGGGCCTCAGGTTCTGTGTTCGACATCCTGCGTGAGCGTCGCCTGAATCACTGGGTTGAGGTGTATCCCGGTGTGCGCGAGGAAGAATCTGCGCGCCTGCTGCGGGACTTCTTCGGCTCAAAGCGCAACTCCTAGCGTTCCGCCCGGTTCCGTTTATACGTAGGCTTGCTAATTCCAGAACGCGACAGCTAAAAGGAGTTTCCGTAATGGGATCAGAGCAGGATGGACGGGACACCGTCGTCAAGATTCTCGAAAAGGCCAAGATCGCAACGCTGACCACAGTGGACCTGCAGGGGAACCTGGTCAGCCGGCCGCTGCAGCTGCAGGAGGCGGATTCGGACGGCAACCTGTGGTTCTTCACCCCGGACCCCTCCCCCAAGGCCGACGAGGTCCGTGCCAACCCGCACGTCAACGTCGCGATCAATGACAAAGAAGGCTTCCTGTCCATCAGCGGTACGGCCACGCTGACTAAGGACCAGGGGAAGATTTCCTCGCTGTGGAAGACCTCGGTGGAGGGCTGGTTCGAGAAGGGCCGTGAAGACCCGTCGGTGGCTCTGCTCAAGGTGGACTCGGATACCGCCGAATACTGGGCAACCGATGAACCCAAGATCGCCAGCATGTTCAAGATCGGCAAGGCCGCAGTAACCGGCGGCACCCCCGACATCGGCAAGAACGACGTCGTCGACCTCTAGTTCCAGGGTGCTGGCGGAACTGCTTTTGGGAGTTGGGCCTTCGACCCGGTAAGGTTGACGCGTTGGTGACGTGTCCGAGCGGCCGAAGGTGCAACACTCGAAATGTTGTTTGGTGTAAAAGCCAACGTGGGTTCAAATCCCACCGTCACCGCCAACTGAGAAAGGCCCCGGTTCCCTGGTAAACACAGGGAACCGGGGCCTTTCGCTTTGCTGATCAGCCGGCATCTGCGGCGTCACTAATCAGCCGGGCAGGGCACCGCCCCGGACCAGAAGCTCGTAGGCTACATAACCTTGGCCAACCACCACGGCCAGCGGATACAAAAGCCCGAAGACGTAGGCCCGTACCTTCCCTTGATGATCCGACGCTGTGGGCTTCATCTTCTTACGGGCCTGCCAGATGACGCACAGGGCAATCGGAGCAAGGGATATGAGCGCCGGCATTGTCATACCGGAGCTACTGGTCCGTGAAGAGGTACGCCCCGAGTCTGATAACCGCGTGTCCCACGGGACGCTTTGGAAAACATAGACGGCTATGACCAGACAAATCAGAAGAGCGCCTGCGTAAGCGATATCAAGAACGCGAGGGAGTCTGCGCGCCAGACGCGCGCCCCCCTCGGCGGCATCCTCCGGGGATTCAACCCCATCGGTGAAACTCGGATTATTGTTCATTGTTCTCGAAAGCCTCCTGGCCCTGTATGTGTCTTTCCATATCGAACCCCAGCGAAGGAATGAGGGAAGTCACAGCTTCAATACTGGTGGCCGTGATGTCGGCGGCTTCGGCCCGGACCGGGCCGCTAGCGGCTCATTTGTCCGAACCTGTAAGTGCGCACATCCTCACCCTCCGACCAGGACAGTTCCGGATCCGGTCCGCGGTGGTGGAAGAAGCCCAGCAGTGCTTTGGATGTGGCGGCTAAATCGGTGAGGACTCCCCTGGGCGCATAAGCAGGGCCGGACAAAAGCCGGATCTCGACGACGTCGGCATCGTCCGCTCCGAGCATCCGCCACTTTCCTTCATCCTGCCTGTCCGGCGTGCAGTGCACAATGAAACCTGTCTCCGGATTTCCGACCGCTGTGAACTCCGCATCGTCGCGCTGCACCCGGAACGTACCCGATTCCCCCGCATCCCAGGACGACAAAGCGTCCATGGCCTTTGCCTTGGCACTGTCGGAACGCGGATCCTCGATACCGTTGACCGCCCACACATCACGTGGCTTCGGCTTGCTTGCGAGGACCACGAGGCGGGCCGCCCTGCCTACCATAAAGCCCATGGCGTTACCCGGTATAAGTACCGGCCACAACCCGAACCAAGGCTGAGGGCATTGGTAAAGTAAAACCGCCTCAGCCGCGACCAAGCTGTAGAAAACAATCGTCAGCCTGTTTCCCTGGGCGAACCCCCTTAGTAGGGCGCCCCCCAGAATACCGATAGTCAATACGGAGATGATCTCGAACCCGTATGAGTGGTCCAGTCCGGAGTAGACAGCCCACGAAACAAGAAGCCCGCAGATAAGCGCGAGCCCCAACAGGGCAAGCGCCTCGTGTACCGCCGATTTAAATCCTGGTGAGCTCGTCATATTCCTATGTCCTAATTTCCGGTCTGAGCGGGAGCCCTTCCGAGCATCACCGCCAACTGGGAAGGCCCCGGCTATCCGTTGATCTCCTCAAAGGACCAGACTTCGGGTGACACGTCAAACCGGTTCATCAGCCAACGGAACGTGTTATCTACCTCTCCGATTTCGAACGAGTACTTTTCACCCGGCTCCAATTCTGCCGCCACAGAGTCGCGGTTCGAAGCGGTAATCCCGGTCTCGTACAAAAGTTCTCCGCACTCCGCCGTGGTGATGTACACCCGGTGATACGGGCCCCCGCCATTGCGCGGGCCGGATACCTTCACCCCCTCGGCTTCCACCACAGTGCATTCAATCCGCGTACGATGGCTCTGGTCGTATAGGGAGGCCAGGGGTGGGACCACGATGACTGCGGCCAAAGACAAAAGCAGAAGGACGGGAAATATCAATCGGGCGGGACGCAGCTTTGTCTGCGGTTGTTGCCCATCCTTTTGGGCAGGGCCACCGATGGTTTGCTCAGCCGAGTCATTCATTTCTTTTGTCCTCATCAACGGTTATCCGAACACTCGGAACGGCAGCGAAGCAGTCAGTCTATTTCTAACAGCGGGAAGATTCGCCCGAGGATATACCCGCCACCCTTCACGGGCCTGTTGCTCGCCGCGGATTGAAGCTCCTAAGCAAGGAGAGAGACGTCCAGGATTCACGTGTGGACGTTTGCGTCTTGGTATTCCGGCACCTATCCCTTGGACAACCGCGTGCCCTGGCTCTCCTCGTCTATCGGCCAGTTCGGCCCTTCGGGCGTAGCGTCCGGATTACGGAAGAAATCATCCAGCGCCTGTTGCGCCGAGCCCAGATCATTGATCAGCCGCACCGGGACGGAACTCGTGTAGCGGCCCGCCGGAACATCGGCCCAGTCGTCCAGCTCATACCCGACCCGCGTTAACACCGCCCAGGAATCTTCGTCGGAAACGTCGTGATTCCAGTGACACAGGAAGCCGGACGTGACACTCCCGAGCACTTGGAAACATGCGAATCCGTGCTCTACGTCGAGCCGGCCATGTGCTTTCCCGTCCAGGTTCCTCATTGCTGTGCCCGCGGCGTCGCGTGCCGCCGTCACGGCACCGAATTCGTGCCCATTCACTGTCCAATCGGACTTCATGGCGGCCTTTGGGCTGTGCTCCTTCATTGCTTTCCAACCGGCCCCGAAGTTTGCTCCGGCACCATAGCCCCCGACCCAGGCGATCACAAATTCGCTGTCCAATGCGTACAAAACCCCGAAAAGCAGGACGAATACCAGCGGCATAACCCAGGGTCGGGAAGGAAATCTGAGGAAACAAAAACCCAAGAGAAGCGCGGCGAGCAGAGTAGCGACTATTTGCCACGCAGGCTCCACAGACACATTGGCCATGAGCACAGCCATGGCGATCAAGAAGCCGAGGCCGATAAATATCCGGCCCGCCCCCGACCTCTTTAAGCCTTTACCTGCCATGCTCACTCATTCAACCAATCCACCCCAACCGGGCGTCACCGTCTGCTCACACCGGCGCCTCCGGCAGCAACCGGAGAACACGGGGACATAGCGGTCCTAAAAGTACTTTTGCGCTTAGTCCATCCGCTGGAATGTCCAGACTTTAGGGATAACACTGATGGGATCCGTGAGCCACCGAATCTTTCGGGTAGCCTCTCCGATTTCGAACCGAAACCTCCCGCCCGGTGCTAGCTCTGCCGCAACGTCCTGATTGTTCGCCTCTGTGATGCCCTCCCTTAATTTCAGCGTCCCGCAGTCGGAGGTTTCGACAAGGACCTGCCAATACCGGTTATGGCCGCGCCGATTCCCGGCAGCCTTTCCCCCTTTGGCGTCGGTCACCGTACACTCGATCCACCCCCTGTGACCTTTGTCCACGTTCATGACCACGACAGGACCAATCAACATGGAGCCAATCACTCCCAGAAATGGTACACCGACAACCAACACTTGAAAGAGGTCTTTCCGTCGTTGCTGCCGCGACTTCCCCGATTGGTCTCTCATGGCATTTTCGGGCACTGAATCTCGCATCCTCATCCCCTGCAGGTCCATTTATCTACTAACATTCAGAAGCTTAAATCCAGCTCGGATCAAGGGGCGGGGACGGGGCCGTGGGCGCGGCGAGGACCTACGGTATTCCCACTTGCGCCGCCCAGTATTCCATCAATTCCGGATTCCCATACATCTGTAGAGTCGAACTGGTCTTCGGATCCCTTCGGTTGAAGCCATTCGTTCACGGCACTTCCTCCAGCCCCGACGGTGCGATCGACGGTCTCTTCCACGATTACGTTCTTGCGTGCGACATTCGGGGCCAACCGAGAAGTGTCCGCACCCTGGGGATGCACCGGAGTAATGGTTATCTTTGAATTAACATAATCTGATCCCTTGTTGCTAAGCACACTGGAGCCGGCACTTGTCGCGAAGCCCACCCCCGCGGCCTGCAAATAACCAGTGACTGTTTTCCCGTCCCCATGGTCGAAGTGGTAGTTCAGAGTGTTTTCTGTCGCTCCTTCCGTTCCCGCCGACAGCGCTCCGCGCACCGTGCTGCTGCGGAGGATCTTCTGTGCCGTGGTAATTCCGACCGCACCTGCTGCCGGGGCAAGTCTGCCCAATGCAAGCGACGCTAAGCCACCGAGCCCGCCGGTCGCCATACCGATCAAGGCATCCACGCCAACCCCTATCCAATCGTCGGCGCTAACTGTCCCGTCCTCCCTCTTCGCAAGCCAAAGGGACCCACCGCCAGCCATAAGCGCCCCGGACAGGGCCATAATGGCCACGCCTGCCCCGGTACCCACACCGGTGAACGAGAGCACAAGACCGATAAGGAACAAGTAGCCGCCGAGGAGATACTCCCAGTTATCCGCCACCCATTCCCATGCGCTGGCAAGGCCACCCTGATTCGCGGCCTCGATGGCTTTCAGGTCGGCATCCGTGAGCGGCGTTAGACCGGTGGGGTCGACGGCGTTGAGCGGATTGTTCCCTGCATAGGCGTACGGGTTGCCGTCCCAGCCAGCGCCCAGGACCGGGGCAAGCGGATCGACGGAAAGGAACCCCCTCGCCGCCGGATCGTATGCCCGCTCCCCGAGCCATTCCAGGCCCGCGATATTTAGGCCTCCGGGGATCAGTCCGACACCGGCGGGTAGGACACCGGCCAGCCCGGCTGCGCCGACTCCGGAAACCGTACCGGCAATGCCGCCGGGCGCTGGGTTCGGGATGGTGGAAGCCCCCAGAACCGCCCAGGGGTCCGTTTCGTCGGTAGGACGGGCGGCGCGCCAGCCCGATGCCGTCCACGCATCTCCGATCCCCGCGACTCCCCCGGGCAGGGACAAGACCTGTTCCGCGCCGATGCAAGCCAGAGCGGGGACAGGTTGTGCGGTGTCCCACCAGACCACGGCGTCATCCACGGCCGCGAGTTCGCCCAGGGCATCCACCCAGAAATGGTGTGCGGAGGCAACCGTTCCATCCGAGGTGCGCTCAACTGTCGCCTGCAGTGCGCCGGTGGGGCCCCACGCGTATTCGTTCCAGGACCCGTCCGGCCGGGTCATCCGGATCCGCCGGCCTATGCAGTCGTGGACATATTGGGTACGGGTTCCGTCCGGCTCGGTAATAGCCAGCAGCTGTCCTGCGTCGTCGTATGTGTAAGTTCTTGCCCCAGCCTGCGTGGTTTCCCGGACCAGCCTGCCGCCTACGTCATACTCCCACTCCGACACCGCTGCAGCGCGCTCTCCCTGGCGGGTGGTGGCAGCCGTGGACAGCTGTCCGGCTCCGTCATAGGTGTATCTGGTCACGGCGCCGGCGCGGGTCAAACCGATGATCCGACCGTCCTCGTCCCGGCCGACCAAGGTGGTATCCGCGGCGCCTTGCGCGGAGCGGTCCGTCCTGGTGTGTTCGGACAGGTATCCGTCGCGGTAGACCCATTCCTGTACCAAATCACCTGCTGTGACTGCCGTCAGTCGTCCCGCCGCGTCGTGGGTGAATACAGCCTCGCCCAGCCGGGGGCTATTCACGGCCCTCACCCGGCCGGCGGCGTCGCGCGTATAGGTGGTGGTGGTTCCGTTCGCGTCGGTGAATCCCGTCCGGTTCCCGTCCGAATCGTATTCCCAGGACAGACCCCGGCCGCCGCGGGTTCGTGAGGTCAGTTGCCCGCGCCGGTTGAAACCAAGATCATGCTCCACGGCCAGCCCATCGCTGCCGGTGTAGTCCGTGACTACCACCCGGCGGGACCTTACGTCCCGGTCCACGGAAGCAATGAGCTTTCCGTTCCGCGAGGTGGTGGCTTTTCGTCCGGCGCGGTCATACGTCCAGGTGGTGGTGTTTCCATCGGAATCGGAGGCAGACAGCTGCCTCCCGGCTGGATCATATGTCGCGGTCGAAACCCGGCCGAGCGGGTCTGTGACAGCCTCGATTTGATCTGTTTCGCTGTACGTGCGGGTGATGACCTTGCCCACCGGATCCGTGATCCGGACCAGCCGCCCGCGGATGTCGTACTCGAACTGCGTCCGCCCGCCGACGCCGTTGATGCTCTCGACCATCTCCCCGGCAAGGTTGTATTTGAACCGACGGGTTCCGTACCAGGAATCCTGGGAAAAACTAAGCCTTCCCGCCTTGTCGTAACCATAGCGGGCGGCACCGTTCCCCGGGGTACGCGCCAGGAGCAGCCGGCCGCAGGCATCGTACTCGAAGGTTTCAACCTCGCCGGTGGGCGATGTCCGGGCAACCACCCGTTGGTCGACGTCGTAGACCAGTTCCGTGACCGCACCCATGGGGTCGATCGTTTTCCAGGGCCGTCCGCAGATGTCGTACTCGTACCGGGTCACTGCCCCGGAGGGGGACGTCACGGAGGTGATCTTCCCGGCCAAATCCCGGCCCAGAACGGTCAGTCCGCCTTCTCCGTCGACTAATTCCGCTGGCCGGCCGGCCGCATCGTACGTGACGAGCTCCGCGGAACCGTCCGCATCTTCGAACCGGATAGGACGGCCGTACTCGTCGAAACTGTAGGTCGTGGAAGCGAAAGCGTCTGCCAGGGTTGCCGTGCCGGCCTTTCGATCGGTAATCGCCTCAGTGCGGACCCCGGTAGGGTCGACGACCGCGGTCAGGTTGCCGATCTTGTCGTATTCGCGAACCCAGTCATGGCCGGCAGGATCGGTGATCCCGACCAGCCGGGACAGACTGTCGTGAGTGAAACCCCAGCGGGCGCCGTCGGGCAGGATGGCGGCGGTAATGTTTCCCAATTCATCGAAAACCCGCTCAACGCTGCGGCCGAGGGGATCCACGGTGAGGACCAGTTCACCGTTAGTTGCGTATTCCAGCTCCGTCCGGCCGCCGTCCGGCGCCACGGACGCTGTGGTCCGCCCTGCGGAGTCGTGCTCGAAGGACCAGACGGCTCCGTCAGGGTCTTCCCGCCGAACCAACAATCCGGCGGCGTTGTACACGAAGCGGGTCACGGCTCCGGAGGGGCTGATGGCGGCAATGGGGCGGCCCGCCTGGTCCCGGAGGATTTTCGCGGTATCCCCTACCGCGTTCCCGGCCGCGGCCAGATCCCCGAAACTGTCATAGTCGAACGTGACCGTTACTCCGGTTGGATCCGTGACACAGATCAGCAACCCGTCCTGCCACTCCATTTCAGTGCGTCCGCCCAGTGGATCCACTATTGCGGACGGGTTCCGGGAAATCCCGTCAGCGTATTCATAGGTGACAACAGAACCGGATTCGGTAACCACAGTGGTGATCCGGTCCTGCCCGTCCCACCCGTAGGTCAGGTCCGCCCCTTCCGGCGTCACGGTTCGGATTCTTCGGCCCCGCTCATCGTACGCGTGGACCGTTACGGACCCATCCCTCTCGGTGCTGGACACGAGGTTTCCGTGCCCGTCATAGGCCAGGGACTGGCGCTGATCATGGGAGTCCAGGACACCCACGAGCCTGCCTTTCCTATCAGCGATCCAGGAGTTGGACTTCGTACCGTCCTCATCCGAGACCACGGTGACACGGCCCGGCAGATACGCGAATCGGATTCGCCGCCCGTGCTGGGTGACCTGCCGGATTACCCTGCCCTGTTCGTCGTAGGTATTTTCCGCTTCCAGCACCCCGGCCTCGTCGTAGACGGCGTCGATCAGCCCCTGATCGTTCCACCGGTACCTGCGGGTTCCGGTTCCAGTGCTGACGCTGGCCAGCCGGCCGTCGTCGTACCCGTATTCCACCCGGCGCCCATCGGAAGACCGGACCAGCGCTACGAGTCCGTCCACATAATCAACTTCCAGGAAGCGTCCCCGGGCGTGGGAAATCCGTGCCACCGGACCTGTACCTGCACCGTTGGCAGTGTCCTCACGTGCCACGGAAACCGTTTGCCCGGGCCCTGAACCGGCTCCGAGCCAGACACCCGCCTGACTATAGGCCCACCATGCACCCTGATTATCACGGACCACCAGGATCTCGCCTGCACCCTCAGGCAGGACCTCCAAATCGCTAAACCCGGCTGCGGTTCCCACTTCACTAGTCAGCCAGTAGCTCTCCCCGATGGCCCGTGCCCAGGCTGCGCCCTCGCGGGGGAAGTCCACGGCCCGGCCGTCTGCCATGACCCAGCGGCAGCCCTCATCCGAGATGATCAGATGCTGATCCAGTATGGAGGCCCACCCCGGCCCGAACACACCGGGGGTTTCCAGCCCCGAGGGCAGCGAGTTGTACATCCGCGAGAGCACCAGCCCCGACGCTGCCCCAGCCAACGCCAGATCCGTTTCCGGTTCAATGAAGTTACCAGTGGCCGTGTTGACCGGGTCATTGGCGAACCCGGTGGTGGGTGCTGCTCCCGACGCCCTCGGCGGTACAAAGGACAGATCCTGCCTGTTTTCGGCTACGCCCGCCGAGGCCAGTGCCGCCGAGAGGGCTGCGTCCGAGACTGTCGATACGGCGCTCTCGCCGCCTGCGGCCGCGAACGCATCCGCAAGCCGAATCGCCCACTGAACGTCGTTTTCGTTGGCGGACAGATAGTCCTTGAACGCCGTGACGAGTCCATCTGCGTGAAGCGTGGCCCACGAACAATTCGACTCGAACTGGCTCAGGTTTCCCCGGAGAATCTCTGCCGAAAATACTAAGTCAGCATCAAGGGCCCGGGAACTGTCCGCAAAGGAGCGGAGCGCATCCGGCCGTGCCGATGAAGTTCCCCCACCGGTCACCCCGCCGTCGCCTTCCTGGGGTATCTCTCTGGGGGTCACGACAGGCGCGTATTCGGTGAACGTTGGCCTCGGCCCGGGATTCATATCCGGGATGTCCAAATCCCACAAATCATCCCACCACTTCTCGATCGGGGTGCGGGACTTATAGTCCCGCAGCCAGTCGTTGGCTTTCCTGCGCCGGTCATCCTCTTCATGTGCCAAGTGGATAAACCTGTTCACATACTCCACGACTTTCCGCAGGGCCCGCTCCAACTCGTGAGCGTCGGTATATGACGTGGTGGTGTTCCTCTGAAATATGTCTGCGAACCGCCCCTTGAACTCCGTCCGGGCATTGCCCACATGGCCTACCCTGGCATTTTTTGTCCTAGCCAGATCATCTGCGACTTTTTTGAACGCGTCCCGCGTAATCTCCGCCGTGGCGTAGCTAAAACACCCCCGGGCCTCGGTTTCCGAAGGCAACTCCGGCATTTCAACCATCATGGACTCAATAGACATAATCAGCGACCCCCCACTGAACAAGAACCGGAAAAGAAGAATAAACGGTGAAGACCGCACCACAGGAAAGACACACCAAGACAAATACGGTGCGACATCAGCCCAAATGGGAACCTAAACCCGAACCGCCCGCCGGGCGTGGCTTGAGTAAGCGCGCAAAGCCGGGCAGCCGCCTACCGCCGGAGCGGCGCGGTCACCCGGCCAGTGCACGAAGAACTACGAGTTAGGCGCCGCCGCCTGCGGAGAAGATATTCTCCGAGATCTGCTGGAGCTGCGTACGCAGCTGCTCGAGTTCCTCCCGAGCCTTATCCAGGGCCGCCTTGGTTTCCGGCCACACGGAACCGCGGAACTGCGAGGCCAGGGGGCCATCCCAGACGTTCGGATCGGAAAGAATCTTGCCCTGCGCATCAAGCGCTGCAATCTGTTCCGTGAAACCGCCGTTGATGATGGACTGAACCTGGCCGATAGCAGTCTTAGCCTGCTCGGTAGACAACACACGTGACATAAGAATCCCCCTCTAGAGACAACATGTTTTCCGCCGGGCAGGAAAGCGCCGGCGACCGGACGGTCGTGACCATACCAACAATTTCCGTCAAAACCAACAAGATAATCGGCGCTGTTTTTCGGGGGATCTAGACCCTTCAGGAGCCCATTAAAAATGGGTAGCGAATTTTCACCGTTTTACCCCTTATGATGCTCAAGGCACAGCGAACGCAACAGGGGGACGATTCACCATGCCTAGACGACCTAATACACTCATGCATAACCCGGGGCGCAGCGTTGCATCCCGCAGGCGGCTAGGCGCCGTTCTTGTTGCCATTGGATTGTTCGCCACCACGTCCTGCACCCAGGAACCTGAGCCGGAGCCGGTATCCAACCCCGTCAAACTCCTGCAGAACGTGCGGGTGGACCTGTCCAACGCTGCCGGTGTGGAGACCATCGAAGGCACCACCATCTCCGTCGCGGCGGACGGCACCTCCTCCGCCGAGGATGCGCAGTACAACACCGACGAGACGGTGGGTGAATTGCCGGTTCGGGTAAGCCTGCAGTACCGCGCCGGCGATAAGTCCGGCTCCGACCTTGCCGAGCTCGAGGGCCACTCCGGGCCGGTCGAAATCGACCTCACGCTGGAGAACCTCACGGTCAAGCCGCAGGTCATCGACTACGACGCCGCGGGCCGGAAACACTCCGAAACCGCCCTCGTGGGCGCACCGCTGACCGTAGCTGCGTCCACCACGCTGCCTGGGGTACGGGCCGACGACGTCACTCCCGGTTCCGCTGACGGTACAACCGGCACCAACGGCGTCCTGAGCAGCACCGAGGACGGCGCAACCGTGGTGCAGTGGGCCACCGTGCTGGCGCCGCCCCGTTCCGGTGCGAGCGCCACACTGCGTCTCGTTGCCGACGTCAAAAACTTCCAGGTTCCCGCCATTGAAGTGGCGGTCCAGCCCGGCCTCAACACGGACATGACCGCCGACGGCGTGGTTGCCGGTGCCTTCTCCTCCGGAGCCGGCTCCGAAATGGAGCTGCAGCGCCGCACCATCGATCTCGTGGCCGACGTCAACATCGTCCTGATCAAGGCCGGCTCCACCATCACCGAAGTCCGCAGGAACCTGCAGGAAACGTCGCAGACCCTGGGTGTCAGGACCGCCGAGGAACTCAGCAACAACTCCGAGTCCCTGGCATCAACCATGACAGGCCTGAAAGACCAGCTGACGGTCCTGGGCAGCGACCTGGAAACCGCCACCAAGGGCACGCAGTCCGTCACAATGTCCCAGCTGCAGCAGACCGTCGCCGCCGTGGACTCCATGCTGGGCGACACCACCGCCGTGCCTCCCACGGTCACGATCACCGGCGACGGTTGTGTGGCTGAGGTAGCCAAGCCGCAGCAGTCCGCGAGCGTTTACGGCAGCATTCTGACCATGGCCTCGCAGCTCGACGCCTACGCGACCGTGAGCGCGGACTGCCGCAACTTCGTGGCCGGTGAACTTATAACCGCCATCGGCCCGGAAAACCCCGCGCCGGACGTATGTGCTGCGGAAACGAAAGAGGCGGAAGCGGACGATCAGAAATCAATTTCGATGACATGCTCTCTCTTCAGTTCCGTCGCCGTGGTTACCGGAGCGCTGGCTGGCTTTGTCGAGGAGGGCGAACATCTCCTAGCAGAAGTCCGGGGTCTGGAACTCAAGCAAGCAGCTGAAGACCAGAATGGCGGAACTAAAAAACTACAGGAAGCACTCGTCGAGCTCGACGCCATAATTGCAGGCGCTGAACCGACGGGCAGTTATAAAGAAGAGCTGAAACGTGTGACCGACGCCATCGACTCCGCTCAGGCATCCGTCGCTAAAACACGCGAAGCATCTAATACTGCACGCAGCAGCATTGACGGCCTAAGAGAAAAGCTGGCCACCACACGGGAAATTGCTGAGGCCTCGGGTCAGCAGGTGGATGACGGCGAGGGGCGGAGGCGTTCGATGACGGATCAGAACCAAGCACTTGCCGATCAGCTGTGCGAGGTGATGGTTAAAGACGGTGAGACGCCGGGTAGAGGCGAGCTGTCGCGTCGGCAGACGAACCAGCTGCGCTCTTACCTCACGTCAGTTCCCTGTCCGTCTGAGGAGACGGCGGACCCGACAGAGCCGGCGAACCCGACAGAGCCGGCGAACCCGGTGGACACACTGCTCCCTCCTCCCGGGGGGTTTGAGGCGCCCATGGACGCACGCTTGAATGACCAGGCTGCCGACTGGAACGAAGTTGTCGAAACCGGAGACATTACGGTCGCAGATCAAGAGATCACCCGGGCCTTCGAGGCCCTGGAGGAGGCAATTGACGGTGACAGTGAGGACAGCATCGATACCAAGCTGCAGTTAGTCGTTAATGCCGTGAGAAATCTTGACACGTCCGCTACTAACGACATTGCGGGCACGAGGAATGAACTGGTGGTCCTGCGAGACGCACTCAGCGCCGCAACGGAATCCTCAGCAGAAGTTGGCGGAGCACTCTCGAAGTTGGTAGCTAAGCAAAGCGAGCTGGCATCCAGTATCGAGGATTCTCTCGGTGATGTTGAGGGCAAAACCGTCGAAGCGGTTAAGACGGCTGTCGGCCTGCAGGTTCGTCAAATTTCCGATGTTGGCGACGAAAGCACCGAGTCCGTCACCACCGCCTTCAACCGCTCCATTTCCGGCCTGAAGTCCACCTCCGACGACGTCGTCAAGGACGCCAAGGGAACCGTGGACAAGCAGCGCGGCGAGCTGAACGAGGAAGGCGAGGCCCTGGCCGCGGCCCTGTCCGAGAGCACCGAATCCGCGCTGGCAAGCATCGCGTCCCGCACAACAGGCTCCACCCGCGACGTTGAAGGCGCCAACGCCCTGCTGTCCGCCAGCCTGAACAAGGTGATGCTGGACCTGGGCGACCGCACCGTGAACGGCTCCGGCCTGCTCGGCTCCATGGCCACCAACGCCGCCAAAGCCGACACCGCCGACTACCAGCTGGCCCTGGCCGCGCAGAACGCCGAGGGGTACGCCAACATCCGGTCCCAGGACGTGGCGGGGCTGCTGCTGCGCCAGGCACAGTTCAAGGCCTCGCTTTCGGCCGTCGACGAACTGCCGGCCTTCCACCTCGAAGTGCCCAACGGGGCAACTTCGCAGACCCTGTACACGCTGACGATCGGCGGCGGCGAATGAACTCCCGGACCAAGCTCCTGACCCTGATCATTGCCGGGGTGGTGGTGATTGCCGCAGCGGCGATCGTGCTGGCCACCACGCTGCACCGTCCCAAGGAGGTGGCCAAGCCGGACCCGGTGGCCGCCACGGTTCCCGTGGCGCTGGATGCCGAGGGCCTGCCGGAGAACTTCTCCATCGGCGTCGTGATGACGTTCGGATCCTCCGGCGAGCCCGGCTCCGAGTACAACCGCGCGGCGCAGGGCGCCGTCGTCGCCGCCCATCGCTTCGCCCAGGACGGCGCCGACGTCGCCCTCCCGACCCAGAATGACAGCGGAACCGAAGACGGCGCACGCGCCGCGGTCCGTGCGCTTGCCGACCAGGGAGTGTCCGGCATTGTGGTGGCCAGCACCGGGCCGCAGGCCGTGGCTGCGGCGAAGGCTGCCGAGGAACTCAACCTCCCCGTGATCCTGCCGTACGCCGAACCGGTGGACCCGGCACCTTCCACCTGGACCACGAAGCCTTCCGCCGCTTCCGTCGAGGGTGCGCTGGGTGCCGCACTGGCCGGGAAGACCCGGGTGCTGCTTGTGAACGACGGCGGCCCCGTCCCCGCATCGGTGCAGCCAACGCAGACGTTCAACGCCGGGGATTTCGAGGACCTCATGGCCCTGGCCCAGGCGGCTGCCGTCCAGACCGGCGACCAGCCGCTCCCTCTGGCCGAGGATGCTCCCGAAGGCACCGAGGCCATGAATGTTGCCGAACCTGCGGATGCGGTGGTCGTTTCGGCTGCCACGCCCCAGCGGCTGGCACGGCTGGTCCAGGCACTGCAGTCCCGCAACGTTTCCGTCCCCCTGGTCCTTCCGGACGGAGCGAGCGCCCCGGCTTTTGCCACCGCGCTTGCCGAGCTGGATGGAACCGCCTCCGGACAGCTGGTCACGGTTGCCCCGGCCGGCGGCGACGGCACCGCCCTGCAGCAGGACGCGCAGGGGCGCGGAATGTCCGCCTTCCTGTCCGCAGTGCGTCTGGCCGCCGGCGAGTCCACGGTCCACAACCTGACCGTTGATGCCCCGTTCTCGGGGGATGCCTGGGCAGCGGACACCGCCAGCCACGACGCCGTCGTCGCCCTCGTGCGTGCAGCCGCCACCGCCGAAAGCGGGGATCCGGCAGAAGTGAGTGCCATGCTGCGCACCATGTCCTTCGGCCCGGGCGAAGGCATGGGAGGTCCCGCACTGAACTTCTCTCAGTCCAACGCACTGGCCGTTGAGGCCGTCCCGGCCTACGCCTCTCCCCAGGACCTGGGGCTGCGGCCGGCCGATGAAGAGGCTCCCCGCCTCGTCTGGGTACCTGCTCCGGCAACTCCGTAACCATCCTGTCCCGTCTCCTCAACGGACGGGTCACTGTTCCACATGGAAGGACCGCCCCGGTGCGTCTGCTGATCGATTTGGACGAGAGCCGCTTCGAGTGCGAGGTCGCGCACGCTGCGCCGGCCACCACACTGGCGGATCTGGTGGAGAAGGCCGGCGGACCCCGCCTTGAGTCCGGCGAGGCAGTGTTCATTGACGAGTCGGAGGTGCGCGCCTCCACACCCGTCTCTGAACTGGTCCTCCTGGAGGGCAGCCGCATCTCACGGGCACCCTGGCCTGTGCCTACACGCCTGCGGGGCTGGAGCGTGACGCTCGCCGGAGGCCAGCGGGCCGGCAGCGTGATCGAAGTGCCGCAGGGGCGCGAGATGCTCATTGGACGCTCGCCCCACGCAGACCTCACTCTTCCCGCAGACAGTGCGTCCTGGGACCACTGCCGCCTGCGCCGGGAGGACGAGGGACTGCGGGTCTTGGACTGCGGCTCTACCAACGGCACGCTGGTCAACGGTGAAAAGACCGGCGAAGACGGGATCCTGGTCGAGGACACCGCCACGATCACGGCCGGCGGCACGGTACTTCTGCTGCGGAAGTCCCTGGAGGAGAGTCCCGCACCGGCACCCGGCACCCTGCACAACCTCACCCCGGCGGGAACGGCCCCTTTCAACCGACCGCCCCGTCCCGGGAAGGCACCGGAGGGTGACTCCCTGATTCCGCCGACTCGCAGGGACGTACCCCCGGCCAACAAGTTCAGCTACATCACCGTGCTGGCACCGCTGGTGATGGCGGGCGCGATGGTCATGGTCCTGGGAAGCATGCGCTTCGCCATGTTCGCCCTGCTGAGCCCGGTCATGGCTATCGGAATGTGGTTCGAACAGAAGCGCCGCCATGACCGCGGCGTCAAGGAAGAGGAAGAGCGTTTCAACGGGGCAGTCGAGGAGTTCGAACAGCAGATCCGCACGGCCGCCGAGGCGGAGACCGCCCGGCGCCACCGGATGATTCCCGATCCGGCCACGGTGCTGCGGCGCCCCGCCCTTCCGGCCACCTCCCTGTGGCAGCGCCGTGCCGAGTCGGATGATTTCCTGGCCCTGCACGCCGGCACCGGCGACGTCCCGTGGAAACCCGAGGTGGACCGGAACGCAGCGCCCCGGCTCGATCCGAAGGTCAAGGACTCCCTCGCTGCCGCGCGGCTGCTTGCCGCACCCGTGCTCGTGGACCTGACCAACGCGGGTGTGGTGGGCATGGTCGGCCCCCGGGAGGGGGCACTGGCCCTCGCCCGGTCCCTGCTGGCCCAGGCCGCCGTCCACGTGGGCCCGGCTGACCTGACCATCGGCGTCTTCTGCGACGCCGGCCGCGCCGATGAGTGGGAATGGGCATCATGGCTGCCCCACACACGCCAGGCAGGCAGCAGCACCGGCCAGCGCTGGATGTCCGCGCACCGCGAGTCAAGCGTCGCCATGCTGCGCGCGCTCAAGGACACAGTCGAGGAGCTGCCGACGCCGGCGCTGCTGGTGGTCCTGGACTCCGAAGTCCTGACCGAGGGCCGGGACGCGCCGGCACGCGCACTGCTCGGCATGGGCCGCTCGGAGCAGGGGTCGCGCTTCAGCTCGCAGCAGCAGTCCTCCCGGGTGGCCGGCATCGTGATCGCCACGTCGGAAGAGCAGCTGCCGGCTTCCTGCACCACGATCATCCGGGTGGGTGAGGACTCCGCGGCCACGCTGGAGCAGCCGGAGGACCTGACGCGGGTGGAGGACATCATCCTGGGCGGCCTGGACCGCGAGGAAGCGCTGCGCTGCGCCATGCGCGTGGCCCACTTTGAGGATCCGGAACTGAGCGTCCCGGGGGCGTCGCTGCCCTCGCTCGTGCGGCTTCCGGCACTGCTGGGCTACGACCGTCCGGACCCGGCCACCATCCGTCAGCTGTGGCAGGCCTCCACGGGAATCTCCACCCCCATCGGTACCGGCGAGAACGGCGATCTCAGCCTGGATCTGGTCAAGGACGGCCCGCACGGGCTGGTCGGTGGAACCACCGGCTCCGGCAAGTCCGAGTTCCTGCGTTCCCTGGTGGCCGGCCTCGCGGCACGCAACGACCCGACGCGCCTGAACTTCATCCTCATCGACTTCAAGGGCGGGGCCGCCTTCAAGGCCTGCGAACGCCTTCCGCACACGATCGGCACCATCTCCAACCTGGACGAGCAGCTCGCCGACCGCGCGCTGCTGGCCCTGGAAGCGGAAATGGAGCGCCGCCAGCGGGTGTTTGCCGCGGCAGGCGAGGGCATCGACAACCTGAACGCCTATCTGGCCACGAACCCGGCCGAACCCATGCCCCGGCTGCTCCTCGTGATCGACGAGTTCGCGATGCTGGCCAAGGACTTCCCCGACGTCCTCAAGGCCCTCGTCAGTGTGGGCGCCGTGGGCCGAACCCTGGGCGTGCACATGATCCTGGCAACCCAGCGCCCGGCCGGCGTCGTCAATGACGACATCCTCGCCAACACGAACCTCCGGGTGGCCCTGCGCGTGCAGAGCCGCGAGGACTCCAACAACGTCATCGGTGTGCCCGCCGCATCCGCGATCGGACGCGCGCAGATGGGCCGCGCCTTCGTGAAGCTGGGCCAGGACGACATCTCGCCCGTACAGACGGCGCTCGTGACCGGCCGGGCCCAGCTCGGCGGCGGAGCCTCGGTGGATGTGCGTGAAATCCGCCAGTTCGGCGTCCCCGCTCCTGCAGCGGCACCGCCCCGGTCCGAGGTTTCCGATGAGAATGACCTGGACCTCCTGATCGAGGCCGTTGTCGAAGCCAACAGTGAAGCAGGGTACGCCCCGCCGCGGCAGGTCTGGCCGGAGGCGCTGGGTCAGCGGGTGGAACTGGAGGGCTTCCGGGCCGAACCGGAGGACGCCGAAAACGCCGAAGAACCCGAAGCACACGCCGACCCCGCCGCCCGGATCCTGCCGCGGGTGGGCGGCGTCCGCGGTTCCACCGTCATGGTGACGCTGATGGACGAACCGGAACTGCAGCGCCAGTCCGCGGCCGGATGGGACATGTCCATCGGAAACCTGATGCTGATGGGCGTGGCCGGCTCCGGCACCACCACCACGCTGGCGTCGATTGCCCTTGCCCTGGCCAAGGACACCGATCCGGCAGACGTGGACCTGATGATCCTGGACATGGGTTCCCGCGGACTCGAACCACTGGCACGCCTGCCCCACACCGTGGCGTATGTGGGGACCGGAGGCGGCGCCAAGGAGCAGCAGGCCCGCTTCCTGCGGCACCTGAGCACGGAACTGGAACGCCGCCGCGCGGACCCGGACGGGCATCGCCGCACGGTGGTGCTGCTCGACGGCCTGGCCTCGCTCCGCGACGAATTCCAGGACTATGAAGGCCAGCAGCTGCTGGACCTGCTGTACCGCGCCTACGCGGACGGTCCCGCCCTCGGACTGTCCTTCGCGGTCTCCACCACCCGGGCCAAGGCCATCCCCACAGCCATGAACGAAGTGACCCTGCAGCGGTGGCTTTTCCGGCTGGCGGACACTTACGACTATTCCTCGCTCGGTGTCCGGGGCAAGCAGATCCCCGCCGAGCTTCCGGGCCGCTGCGTGGATCCCCGCACGGCACTGCAGATGCATGTGGCCACCCCCGGGATCGGCGTCGAAGCCTCCGTCGACATGGTGCGGCAGAGCTGGGCCGAAGCCCCGGCCAAGACCCCGGCGATCCGCCGCCTGCCCGGCAACGTCACCCTCTCGGAGCTGGGGGTGGCGCCGCGGCTGGATTCCGAGCCCTGGCTCCTCCCGGTCGGTATCCGGGAAACGGACTTCGCCCCCGCGTATCTGGAAGTCTACGAGGGCGAGCACGTACTGATCGCCGGCTCTGCCCGGTCCGGTAAGTCAACATTGCTGCTCGCCCTGGCCGCTGCCCTGCAGGGAGCGGCCACCTCCCAGGGACCGGCGCAGGTCTGGGGTATCTGCGACCGTCGCTCGCCGCTGGCCACCGCGGATCTCGACCGGGTAGCGGTGGGCGCCGACGAGGTGCCGGCCCTGCTGGCTTCCCTGCGGCTTGAGCGCGCCCCGGTATTCCTGCTGATTGACGACGCCGAGCGTATTGACGACGCCGATCAGTCCATTACGGGACTGGTCGCTTCCGGACAGCCCGGCGTGTGCGTCATCGCGGCGGGCAGGTCGGCCGACCTCAGAAGCCTGTACAGCCACTGGACCAAAACGCTTCGGAAATCCCGCCTTGGCGTGCTGTTGCAGCCGGATGTGGATTATGACGGTGAACTGCTGGGGACCACGCTCCCCCGCAAGGCGCCGGTAGCCCTGACCACCGGCCGCGGCTACATCGGGGTGGGCGGGCAAGTAGCGCTGATCCAGTCGATCAGCCCGGAGAGCGGTTCCGGGGCGGTGACCGCCTAGGATGCAGTGAGACCTGCAGAGAGTCTCGGGAAAATCAGATCAACGGCGTTGGGGAGTACGGTATGCAATTCGCACAGACGGGGCAGGCGCTTGGAGCGTCGTACCGCTTCGGCGAGCGGGTGGGCTCCGGCGCCGTCGGCGAAGTCTGGACCGTCACCTCCGTCGATGGCCAGACGTATGCCGCCAAGGTCCTGCGGCCGGAACACGCCGACGATCCCTCGCTCGTGGAGCGGTTTGTCCGTGAGCGGTCCGTGCTGCTCGAGCTGCAGAACTCTGCCATCGTTACAGTGCGGGACATGGTCGTTGAGGGTGCGCGGCTGGCCATCGTTATGGACTACGTTGCCGGCGGCTCACTGCGCGACGCCGTTGCGAACATTGGTCCGCTGCCCCCCGCAGATGCACTGAACGTCGCTGCCGAAGTGTTCGACGCCCTGTCCTTCGCCCATTCCCGGGGTGTGACGCACCGCGACATCAAGCCCGACAATGTACTCCTCACCCGCCCGTGGACGCAGTGGGCTCCCGGCGACGTCCGGGTCTCCGACTTCGGCATCGCCGACGTCGTCGGTGAACGCATCCGCCAAACCACCGGCCTCATCGGCACGCCCCAGTACATGCCGCCTGAACTCATCACCTCCGGCAGATCGGGCCCGGCCGGCGATGTGTACTCCACCGGTGTCCTGCTCTACGAACTCCTTGCCGGACGGACGCCTTTCGCCGGACCGGGCACGGACTTCACCATCGCGTACCGCCATGTGTCCTCCCGCCCGCCGCGGATTCCGGTGGACGACGACGTGTGGCAGGTTCTGGATACCCTGCTGGCCAAGGATCCCGCCCGGCGTCCGACGGCGGCCGAAGCCGGGGCAACGCTCCGGCGTCTTGCACCCCGGCTTGCCGGGAACGCTCCGATGGACCGCGGTGAGGCCCCGGCGGAATTCGACGACGTCGAACGGCCCGCCACCATGGTCCGCGGCGCCTTTACCGACGCCGAGCTCACCGATCTGGCAGCCGCGCCGCCGTCGGACGAGGACCTGGCAGTACCGGAGCTCGGGGAGGCGGGCAGCGCGACCATGGTGCGCGCCATGCCGCGCCGCGAGATACGCCCCCTGACCGAGACCGGCGCCGAGGAGGCCGCCGCCACCCCGTTCTGGCGGACCCGCAAAGCCCTTCTTCTGGGCGGAGGCGGGGTGCTGTTGATTGTGGCGATGATCGTAGGGTTCGTTGTCCTTACCCCTGAAGATGGTCCAAAGGACGAGGGCGCGGCTGCCGGGGAACGGCTCTCATCGCGGCTGCAGGATGTCACTCTGCCCACCGGCCTGACAATTTCCCGGGATGCCTCCTTCGAACCGTCCTCCGGTGAGACCCGCTTGACGGTCGGGTACGCGGCCCAGAAGGCTCCGCTGTCCGGAGATTTCCTTGAAGTCGTCCCGGGCCTGGCCGAAGGGGATGACTGCCCGGCCGTCACGTGGGACGGAGCCGAGGTGAACCGGAACCAGGGGTCGGTGACCGGCCTGGACGTTGACTGCGGCTGGAAGCTCTCCGGACTTGAAATCCCGGCCGGCGGCTCGGTGCAGGTTACCGCGACGGTCTCGGTGGCCCCGGAGGACCAGGAGGCGATCGACGCGTGGCTGCGGACCGGGTCCGAGGCGACCACGGCGGCGACGCAGGATGCGGAAGTCAAGAGCACGGCGTACCCGGTCCAGCGTCTGGTGGACGTGGAGGTGCGGACCGCGGCCCGCGTTGTGACACCCAGCCCGTTGACCATCACCCTGGTTCCGGTGTGGGCCAGCGGCGCCGACGATCTAAACCCGCTCTATGTCAGTCCCGCCACCGGCCAGCCGTCACAGATGCTGACAGCTGTGACAGGCGGCGAGGAGGGCCTGCGGTTCTCCGACGGGTGCGGCGGAGCACTCGCGGTGGACGGTACGGGGCTCACGGTCACTGCACTGCAGATCTCACCGCAGTGCACGGTCCGCGCCAGCGTCGGGAATTTCACCGAGCTGCAGTCCCAGAGCTTCGCCATCACGTCCCGCGAAAATGCGGGCAACTAACGCCCGTGGGAATACAGAAACGGCAAGCCTACTGACCATTGCCAAATGGTGTAGAAAGTAGGGATGGCTGAAACCGGAGCAAGTGCACAAGACGCAACAGCTCCATGGGAAACCCGCCCGGGCCGGTCGGCGGAAGACCGGAAGAGTACGGCAGATGACCTGGACCTCTTCCTCGTGGAGCGGCTGCAGGACCTGACTCTTTCCAGCGTCACGGTGCAGGAGTTCCTCCACGAACTTGCGGCGCTGACCGCCAAGGCGTTCTCCATCCCTGCGAGTCCCGTCGAATGCGCCATGACCATCACCCGGGACCACAAACCCGTCCGCGCGGCTTTCAGCGGCGCGCCCTCCGGCTCCCTGGACGACCTGCAGTATGACTTCACCGAGGGCCCCTGCCTCACCGCAATCCATGAACGGACCCTGGTGCATATCCCGGATCTGCACCGGGAAAAGCGGTGGGAGCAGTATGCAGGTGTGCTGGAGCAGGCCGGAATGCGTTCGGTCCTCGTTCTTCCGCTGGACCTTGAAACGGACGGCGTGGCTACCCTCAGTCTGTACAGCGCCCGCGCAGGTCACTTCGACACCGCGACGGTCGAGCAGATCCAGGACTTCGCCCGACGCATCACCAAGCCCGTTCGGTTGGCTGCCCGCCTGGCAGCCGGGGGTGAGCACTCCGCGGACCTGCGTGCCGCCATGGACTCCAGGACGGTTATTGATCTGGCCGTAGGGATTGTCATGGCACAGAACCGGTGCAGCCAGGATGAAGCCTTCACCATGCTGGTTTCCGCTTCCGGCAGCCGAAATATCAAACTTCGGCAAATCGCCGAGCGGGTGGTGGGTTCAGTCTCGGAGACTGAAGCGCAGACGCATTTCCGGCAATAGGACCTGAGGACTCCAAGAAAAATGCCCGGACGGAAACCGTCCGGGCATTGATCATTTTTTGGCGGATTATTCGCGGTTCAGCTTGTCCTGAACCGTGCCGGCAACCTTTTCCACGACATTGGGGATGTCGGTGGTGCCGTAGTAACGCGCATCCGGACGGGTGACGTCCGGCATGGGAGCTGTCGTCGTCGGCCCCTCGTGGTAGCTGAACTCGCCCTTGCCGTCCGGCGTGGGACCGGAGGCCCAGGAGCCCTCGGACGCATGCTTGCCGTCGGAGAAGTTCAGGTACTGGTAGGACAGCTCGCGGTGTTCCTTCTTGATCGGGAAGTTGCTCGGAACCGGAAGCAGCTCGTGGCCCTCTTCCTGCAGTTCCTTCGCAGCGGCCGTCCACATGTTCTGGTGCATCGTGTCCCGGGCCAGGAGGAACGCGAGCATATCGCGAACGCCCTTGTCATCGGTCATGTGGTACAGGCGCGCGACGGCGAGGCGTCCCTGCATTTCGATGTTGGCGTTGGACGTGAAGTCGGCAAGCAGGTTGCCGCTGGCGGTCACGTAGCCACCGGTCCACGGGTTGCCGTTGCTGTCCACCGGACGGGCACCGGCACCGGCAACAATGGCGTGCTGTACGTCCATGCCACCGACTACTGCTGCGATCGTCGGGTCGGATTGGACGGCGTCGTCGGTAATACCCAGGGGTGCCTTTTCCAGCAGCTGGGCAATCATGATGGCCAGCATTTCCACGTGGCCCATCTCTTCGGCGGCGATGCCGTAGAGCAGGTCCCGGTACTTGCCGGGCAGGTGGGAATTCCACGACTGGAATCCGTACTGCATTGCTACGGTGATTTCGCCGTACTGTCCGCCGAGGACTTCCTGCAGCTTGCGGGCGAAAACCGCGTCCGGCTTATCGGGTGTGGCTGAGAACTGGAGTTCCTGCTTATGAAAAAACACTATGCACCTCCGCATATCAGGCCCGGCATTAGTTGGGTCGCCTCTTATGGCGGCCCCGGGGGCCAGTAAGGGAAAACCTAGCCCAGCAGGCAACTAATAAGCAAACTTAGTAATAGCCCGACTTGCCCTCACCCGGATCCGCCGTTTACCCTAAACGCGAGGCCCAGCAGTGCGCCGGAGGAACTCCTATTTTTTGGAATCCTGTGGACCCCAAACTGCGCGTACTCGTTCGCCTCGATATCGACCTTCCCTCCGCTGTCCCCGCAGTAACGGACGGCCTCTCGGCCGCCGGAGTGGCGAAGCCATGACTCTTTTCCTCTCCCGGAACGCTTCTGTCCTGTCACTGTTGGACCTGCCGGCAGATTCCTTGGATGTCCAGGCACTCGCCGCTCTGCCCCAGCGGACTTTGGAGGGCCTGACTGACCGTGTCTACCGGCAACTGGATTCCGAGTACCCTTCGGCCTACGCGCTGGAGTGGTACAGCGCATTGGCCCAGGAATGGGCGAGGCGGATGAGTTCCGGTGGCCGCCCGGAGACTCCGGTTAGCCATGGCCGAACGACGGATCACGAGGAACCGTGAGCCCATATGCCGGGCCTTCCCTGCGCAGCGCCTCTGAACACGCCATAATGAGCGTTAGCAACCGACAGCGCTACTAGGGGCAGACGATGGGTTTCGAGGCTCTTGAGCCGGAGCAACGGCAGTTGCTCAAGAAAGCGCTTGAGGACGCCCGGTTAACTGTGCCCGAAGTGTGGATGAAGTACTTCAGCTTCGGCGGCGCCGCCGGCGAATACGAGATCGACGCCTATATCAACGGCTCCCTGTCGCTCCCTCCCCTCCAGCGGGACATCCTCGCCCATGCCGCGAACGAGCTGATCGACCAACTGCCCGCACGTCCGCGCGCACCGTACTGTGCCGAAGTGACCCAAAGCCGGGCAGCTGACGGACGCGAGGCGAATGGCCGGGACGCCGGAAACGATCCCCCGCACCGGCACCGGAGAAACACCGGCGGGGACTAGCGCCACCTCGACCTGGGTACTCGTCATGGTACTTGTGTCCGGACAGCCTTTGTAGGATGAAGCATGGACACCAACGAATCACAGCCCACCATTGCCCAGCTGCGTGCACGCCAGACCGACCTCGTGATGGCTTTGGCTACCGAGTCCCGCTCCGACCGCCTGCAGCAGTACAGTGACGAACTCGAGTTCCTCGTCAAGTACATCAACGAGCGTGAAAAAGCTGAAGCCGCTGCCGCATCAGAAACGGCTGCCGCCCCCTCCCCTGCCGCGGATACCGCCCCGCAGGCCGACGGCGTCGAACAGCGCGAAGACGGCGTGGTGATTGAGCCGGGTTCCGACCTCGAGGCCGACGTCGACCGCGACAACCGCTAGTCCGGCACCGAGCGCTCAGTCCTCCCAGAAACGGCGAACGACGTCGGCAACCTCCTTGGCCTGCCGCCGGCCCGCCGCCACGGAGGGCCGGCGGGTGGAATCGAGCAGCATGTTGATGCCGAAGGCCTGCAAGGCCTGTGCGTCAGCTTCGATCAACAACGGCCTTCCGTCCTTCCGGATGGTTTTCAGCGCCTGCGGCAGGGTGGGCCCGAAGGGGCTCTGCGGCGCCTCGAGTCCGCAGGAAACCACCAGCACCTTTGAATAGCCGGCAGCGACATCGGCATTGGTCCCTGACCGCATCCCGCCGTCCATATAAACCCGCCCGTTGATGTGCACGGGCGGCCACACCGTCGGAACCGTGCAGCTGGCGGTGACCGCCAGGCCAAGGTCCACGCCGGAGTCGCCGTCGAACACCCGGAAACTGCCGTCTTCAGCGTCCACCACGGTGACGCCCAGTGCCTTTTCCGGCCATGCCGGGTAAGGCACCAGCGAACGGATGCTGTTCACCCATGCCTCCTCGGTCAGCGTGGTGTCCGCTTTAAGTGCCAACTGCCCCAGCCGGGCGCGGGCGGCTTTCTCCCCGCCGCCGCCGAAACCAGCCGCACCCATCACGTTCATGAACCGCTCCCCGTCGAACGTGTCCGGTTCCTGGTAATCCGAGGCGCTGGTGCCTTCCGGAGCCATCTCCTGGGCGGCCATGGCCGCGGGCACCTGGCCGAAGCGCAGCGCCGTACCGACCACCGACCCCGCGGAGGTCCCCACCACCAGGTCCGCCTCGTTCAGGTCAATACCCTGATCCAGCAGCTCTCCCAGCAGACCGATCTCCCAGGCGATACCCGCAACTCCGCCGCCTCCCAGCACCACCGCACGCGTTTTGACCACTTGTAACCCCCTGGCTGACGCCGTCGAAGTGCTGTTCCTGTTCCCGCAGTGTAAGCCCGTCCTCCACCCGGTTACCGGACCGGCGTCATTCCGGGCTTGAATGGTTCCATGGCATTAAAAGTTCTGATGGTGGGCCGCAAGCACGAGGACTGGGTGGTTGACGGCATCCGCCGGTACGAAAAGCGGCTCAAGAAACCCTTCGACCTGACCTGGGTGCCCATTCCGCATTCGGCCCGCGAGGGCGACGCCGCCCGCCGGGAGGAATCCGAACGGCTGCTGGCGAAGGTCGGGTCCGATTACGTGATCCTGCTGGACGAGCGCGGCAAGGCCATCACGTCACCGGCGCTGGCACAGACCCTGCAGAGGCCGCTGGACTCCTCACGCAACGTCACCCTGATCATCGGCGGGGCGTACGGCGTGGACTCGAGCGTTCATGACCGCGCCGATTTTGTCTGGTCCCTCTCTCCCCTGGTCTTCCCGCACCAGCTGGTCCGCCTGATCCTTGCCGAACAGGTGTACCGGGCGCAGGAGATTGCCGGCGGACGCCCGTACCACCACGAATAGAGGGGTACGACGGCGCCCTCCCGCGGCGTCGTGCGTGCCGCCGGCGCTGCGGCTGCACGGTAAAGTAGGAGCAGTTTTTCAGCAGTCCGGCGGGCTCCGTGCCGCGGCCGGCGGGACCGGAAAGGGAAGCATGCCCCAGCGCACCGACCCCTTCCGCCTGCTCCGCGCCGCCGTCGCCACTGCCGTCATTGTCGCGCTGGCCGCGGGTGCGCACCTGGCCGGCGGCGGGATGCTTCCCGATCCGATCCTCCTCGTCGCCCTGGCGGCGTTCACCCTGGCCGGTGTCAGCATCACCGCCGGACGCCGGTTCCGGCCCGGCAGCCTGGTCCTGGTCCTCGGCGCCGCGCAGCTGGGACTCCACGGAGCGTTCCGCGTCCTGACCTCCGGAGTCCAGTGCCAGCCCGGCGCGCCCGTGCATCACGGCGTCGCAGTTCTCTGCCCGGAGCCGGGCGCACTTGCCGACGCAGGCGCAGCGCACCAGCTGACCGGCCTCTCTCCACTGCATACCGACGCCGGCCCGGCACTGTTCCTCGCGCATCTGGCTGCCGTGGTGCTTTCCGCACTGGCGCTGGCCCGTGGTGAAGACGCCCTGCACGCGACGGCGGCGTGGCTGCGGCCGCTGTTCGCGCCCCCGGCTCCGGTTTCCCTGCCGGTCTTCCGTACGGCCGGAGCGATCACGGGCCCTGCCGCCGGAACCCCGGGCATGCGGTACTGCTCGGCACGCCCGCTGCGCGGACCGCCGTCGTACGCGTTGGCCTAACCTCTTTCCCTCACTTCCCCCGCCGCTGCTCTGCGGTTCCCGGGCGCAGCTCACTGCGCCACCGAAAGGCTTTTCCATGCGTACCTCCTCCTCCGTCCTCCTTGCCGCCGGCGGCACCGCCGCCCTGATGGCGCTCGGTCTGGGCCCCGCCGCCGCCCACGTGCATGTCACCCCTGACACCACTGCGGCCGGCGAATCCGCGCTGCTGACCTTCGACCTCTCGCACGGCTGCGAGGGCTCCCCCACGACGTCATTGACGTTCACCCTCCCGGACGAGCTGGTGGACGCCACCCCCACGGCCCACGCCGGCTGGGACATCAAGAAGGTCACCGAGGAACTGGCCGAACCGCGGACCCTGCCCAACGGCTCGCAGGTCAGCTCCCGGACTCATCAGATTGTCTACACGGCCAAGGAACCACTCGCCGACGGCGTGCGGGACACCATTACGCTCGGGGTGGATCTGCCCGACGCCGAGGACACCACCCTTGCCTTCCCCGTGCTGCAGAGCTGTGAAAAGGGCGAGTCGGACTGGTCCCAGATTCCGGCGGCAGGCCAGACCGACCACGACCTGGATTCCCCCGCGCCGGCCGTGACCATCACGGAAGCGGACGACGACGATCACGGTGACCACGACGGCGATGACAGCCACGCCACCGCGCCGGAACGCGCCTCCGCGGAGGACCGGAACGACGATGACGACGCCGCGGAGATTGCCGGCTACGTGGGACTCGGGGCGGGGCTACTTGGTCTTGCCACCGGTGTCACCGCGCTGATCCGCACCCGGGGCCGCAGCAGGGTCTAACCCTGCCGGCCGGGGCCGCGGACCCCGGAGCGCACCCGTAACGGTTTCGCGTCAATCCGCCCCGCCCAGCGGGGCGGATTGACGCACCCCCGCGGGACGGCAATGGTGAGAGCATGATCACCTTGGTACCCGGCTCCACGTCCCCGAAAACTTCCCTGTCCCGCAAGGCACTCGCCCTTACGGCTTTGCTGGCCCTCTCCGGTTCGGCCCTTGCCGGATGCGGTTCCCGGGATGAGGAAGACGCCTCGGTATCCACATCCGCCTCACCCGCGGCTTCCTCGCCGGCTTCACCGTCGGTGTCCGCCGGTGACAGCGCCGCTCCACCCACCACCGAGAGCGCCGCACCTTCCGCCTCGCCCGAAGCTGCCCCGACTACGTCACCGGCGGCCACGGACGGCGGAACAACAGCCGCCGGCCCCTGCACGGCTGACATGCTCTCCGGCGCTGTGGAGAATGTTCCCGGCGGCGCCGGAGCAGACGGCATTTCCCGTGTCCTGATGCTGACCAACGTCTCCGCCGACGGCACCTGCACCGTGTCCGGCTATCCCGGAGTCTCCTACCTTGACGCTGCCGGGCAGCAGGTAGGTGCGCCGGCCGCACGCATTGAGGGTGCCGGGGCCCTCCCCGTGACCCTGGCGCCCGGCCAGTCCGCGGCTGCCGAGCTGCGGGAAACCGTGGCGCAGAAGTACGGCGGCTGCCAGGTGCAGGAGACTGCGTCCCTGCTGGTTTATCCGCCGGAGGACACTGCTTCCCTGACCGTCCCCTACCCCTCCACGGGATGCAGCAACGCGGACATCGAACTGCTGCAGGTAGGGACCCTGCAGGCCCGCTGATTTTCGGCCTGCAGCCGAACCCCCGGCGGCAGCGGCCAAACTGTCACCGGGGTGGGGAAGAATAGTGCCATGACATCGGCGTCTTCGGTGCTAGCCAAGTTCACCCCCGCCACCCGGGAATGGTTCGAGGGTGCCTTCACTGCGCCCACCCCGGCACAGGTAGGAGCCTGGGAAGCCATCTCCGAGCGGGCCAACGCCCTGGTGGTCGCCCCCACCGGGTCGGGCAAAACCTTGGCGGCCTTCCTCTGGGCACTGGACAGCTTTATTGCCTCTGCCGCCGCGGACCCCGCCGTTCCCGCCCAGCTGCCCCTGGCGGAACTGCCGGCCCCAAAACCTAAAGGCCGGAAGCGGAACACCGAACCCAAGCGAAAAACCAAGGTCCTCTACATTTCGCCGCTGAAAGCCCTCGGCGTCGACGTGGAACGCAACCTCCGTTCCCCGCTGATCGGCATCACCCAGACCGCCAAACGCCTCGGACTTCCGGCACCGTCCATCACCGTGGGGGTCCGGTCCGGCGACACCCCGCAGAATGAACGCCGCGCCCTGCTCACCCGGCCGCCGGACATCCTCATCACCACCCCCGAATCCCTGTTCCTGATGCTCACCTCGCAGGCGCGGGAAACCCTGGCCGAAGTGGAAACCGTGATTGTGGACGAGGTCCACGCGGTGGCCGGCACCAAACGCGGCGCGCATCTGGCCGTGACGCTGGCCCGGCTGGACGCCATGCTGGATAAACCCGTGCAGCGGATCGGCCTCTCCGCCACCGTGGAACCGCACGAAACCGTGGCCCGGTTCCTTGGCGGAAACGCGCCGGTGCGGATCGTGGCGCCCCAGTCACGGAAGAACTGGAACCTTACCGTCACCGTTCCGGTGGAGGACATGACGGATCTGGGCAACGCTCCCACCACCGAGGACACCGTGGAGGGCGGCTATGCCCCGCAGGCGAGCATCTGGCCGCATGTGGAGGAGAAGATTGTCGACCTCATCGAGGCCAACCGCTCCACCATCGTGTTCGCCAACTCCCGGCGCCTCGCCGAACGCATCACCGCCCGGCTGAACGAGATCCACGCCTTCCGGCTGGAGGCTGCGCAGGCGGCCACGGGAACCGACGGGATCTCACCGCCGGTGGTCCCGGCGCATCCGCCGGCCCAGGTCATGGCGCAGGCCGGGGTGTCCGTGCTGCGCCGTGCAGACCTGGCAGTGGAGGACGAGATCCCCGTCCTGGCACGCGCCCACCACGGCTCCGTGTCCCGGGACCAGCGGGCCCTGATCGAAGACGACCTGAAATCCGGCCGGCTGCGCTGCGTGGTGGCCACCAGCTCCCTGGAACTGGGCATCGACATGGGCGCCGTGGACCTGGTGGTGCAGGTCGAATCCCCGCCCTCGGTCGCCAGCGGCCTGCAGCGGGTGGGCCGGGCCGGGCACCAGGTGGGCGAGATTTCCCAGGGCGTGATGTTCCCCAAGCACCGCGGGGACCTGCTGAACTCGGCCGTCACCGCCGAACGGATGCTCGCCGGGCAGATCGAGCCCCTGGCCATTCCGGCCAACCCGCTGGACATCCTCGCCCAGCAGACGGTAGCCGCCGCCGCACTGGGGTCCATCGATGTGGAGGAATGGTTCGACGTCGTCCGCCAATCGGCACCCTTTGCCGGCCTGCCGCGCTCCGCGTTCGACGCCACCCTGGACCTGCTGTCCGGGCGTTATCCCTCGGACGAGTTCGCCGAGCTGCGGCCGCGGATTGTCTGGGACCGCACCGAAGGCACTATTACCGGCCGGCCCGGTGCGCAGCGCCTCGCCGTCACCTCGGGCGGCACCATCCCGGACCGCGGCCTCTTCGGGGTCTATCTGGTGGGTGATTCCGAAGGCAAGAACAGCCGCCGCGTCGGGGAACTCGACGAGGAGATGGTCTACGAATCCCGGGTCGGGGACATCTTCGCGCTGGGCGCCACGAGCTGGCGGATCGAAGACATCACCCACGACCGCGTGCTGGTTTCCCCCGCCTTCGGCCAGCCCGGCAAACTGCCGTTCTGGCGCGGGGACTCCCTGGGCCGGCCGGTGGAACTCGGCCGTGCCCTGGGGGCCTTCGTCCGCGAAATGGCCGCCGCGGATGACGCCGCGGCACGGGAGCGGCTGACCGCCGTCGGCCTCGATGAGTGGGCCGCCGGGAACCTGATCACCTACCTGCGGGACCAGCAGCAGGCCACCGATGTGGTGCCCAACGATCGGTCGCTGGTGGTGGAACGCTTCCACGACGAACTCGGCGATTGGCGGGTGGTCCTGCACAGTCCCTACGGCATGCCGGTGCACGCACCCTGGGCCCTCGCCGTCGGGGCACGGCTGCACGCCCGGTACGGGCTGGACGGTTCAGCCATGGCCTCCGACGACGGCATTGTGCTGCGGGTGCCGCTGATGGAGGACGAGCCGCCCGGCGCCGAACTGTTCCTCTTTGACCCCGAGGAACTCGACTCCATTGTCACCGCCGAAGTGGGCGGCTCGGCACTGTTTGCCTCCCGGTTCCGGGAATGTGCTGCGCGGGCGCTGCTTCTGCCGCGGCAGAACCCGTCCAAGCGCACGCCTCTGTGGCAGCAGCGGCAGCGCTCCGCGCAGCTGCTGGATGTCGCCAAGAAGTACCCCACGTTCCCGATCCTGCTCGAAACGGTGCGGGAATGCCTGCAGGATGTCTACGATCTGCCGGCCCTGAAGGACATTGCGTCCGGCATTGAGCGGCGCGAAATCCGGCTGGTGGAAACCACCACGCCGTCGCCGTCGCCGTTCGCCCGCTCCCTGCTGTTCGGCTACATGGGCGCCTTCCTGTACGAGGGCGATTCTCCGCTGGCGGAACGGAAAGCCGCCGCGCTTTCGCTGGACCCCACACTGCTCAATGAGCTGCTGGGCCGGGCCGAACTGCGCGAACTGCTGGACGCGCGGATCATTGCCCGGATCGAGAGCGAGCTCCAGCGGCTGGCTCCGGACCGCCATGCACGCGGACTGGAGGGCGTCGCAGACCTGCTGCGGCTGCTCGGGCCGCTGTCCGTACCGGAGGTCGCCGCCCGCCTGCAGGCGGTGGAACCTGCCGACGACGACGGCGGGGAGGCGGCTCCGTCTACTGCCGCCCCGGAGGATGCCGAAGAGCTGCTCGAGCAACTGGTCCGGGCCAACCGGGCCCTGAAGATCGGCATGGCCGGCAGCACCCGGTATGCCGCCATCGAAGACGCCGCCCGGCTGCGGGATGCCCTCGGCGTTCCGCTGCCGATGGGGGTGCCGCTGGCCTTCATCGAACCGGTGGCCGACCCCCTGGGCGATCTGGTCGGCCGGTATGCCCGCACCCACGGTCCCTTTACCGCCGCGGAGGCCGCCACCCGGCTGGGCCTCGGCGTCGCCGTCGTCACAGGCACCCTGCAGCGGCTGGCCGGTGAGGGACGCGTCGCGGAAGGTGAATTCCGGCCCGCCGAAACGCTGCTGCTGGACGCGGCGGACGGCGTTGAGTCTCCTCCCCCGGCCACCGTTCCCGGCACCCCCGGCGGAACCGAGTGGTGCGACGTCGAGGTGCTGCGGCGGCTGCGGCGCAGTTCGCTCGCGGCCCTGCGCTCCGAGGTGGAACCGGTGGACCCCGCCACCTACGGGCGGTTCCTGCCGGCCTGGCAGAACGTAGGTTCGTCATTGCGCGGGCTCGACGGCGTGGCCACCGTGATCGACCAGCTTTCCGGCGTGCCGATTCCGGCATCGGCCTGGGAACCGCTGATCCTGGGCTCCCGGGTGCGCGACTATGCCCCGGCCATGCTGGATGAGCTGACCGCCACGGGCGAAGTGGTGTGGTCCGGCAGCGGCTCCCTGCCCGGCAACGACGGGTGGATTGCCCTGCACCTGGCGGAAAACGCGCCGCTCACACTCAATCCCTCCCCGGACTTCGAGCCCGGCGGCCTGCACCAGCGGCTGCTGGAGCTGCTGGGCAACGGCGGTGCGTACTTCTTCCGCCAGCTCGGCGACGGCCTCGCCGCGGACGGCATTGCCGAAACGGACGCGAACATCATCTCCGCCCTCTGGGAACTCGTCTGGGCCGGGCGGATCAGCAATGACACCTTCACCCCGGTGCGGTCCCTGCTGTCCGGCGGTAAAACCGCCCATAAGCAGCGGGCCGCCACACCCCGCGCCCGCACCGCGCGGATGGGACGGCTGGGCCGGGCGCCCGGGGCGTCGCTGACGGGCAGCTCCATGCGGCTCGCGGCAGGCGGCGCATCGGCCCCGGCACTCCGCAACGCACCGCCGCTGGTCGCCGGACGGTGGAGCCTGCTCCCCGAAGTGGAAACCGACGCGACCCTGCATGCCCACGCCACGGCCGAGCTGATGCTGGACCGCTACGGCGTAGTCACCCGCGGCTCCGTGGCCAGCGAAGGCACGCCGGGCGGCTTCGCCCTGCTGTACCGGGTGCTGGCCCGGCTGGAAGAGATGGGCAGGTGCCGGCGCGGCTACTTCATTGAACAGCTTGGCGCGGCCCAGTTCGCGGTGCCCGCCACCGTGGACCGGCTCCGCTCCTTCTCCGAAGACGCGCAGCTGAAGCAGTCCGAACCGTCCGCCGTCGCCCTGGCCGCCACCGATCCGGCCAACCCCTACGGTGCCGCACTGCCCTGGCCCACGCTGGAGGGCGGGCACCGGCCCGGACGTAAGGCCGGTGCACTGGTGGTCCTGGTCGACGGCGAGCTGGCGCTGTATGCCGAGCGCGGCGGCAAGACGCTGCTGACATTCACCGAGGAGCCGGCGGCACTGGAGCTCTCGGCCGCCGCGCTGGTGCGGATCATCCGGCGCGGTGCGGCGGAAAAGATGGCCATTGAGAAGGTCAACGGGACCGACATCCTCGACACCGAAGCGGCACGGGCGCTGACCGCCGCCGGTTTCTACACCACGCCAAAGGGGCTGCGTTACCGTGTCTGAGCTGCTAACCCCATGCAGTGTCGAGCCGGGGAGGAACCGTGCCTGAGGGCGATACGATCTGGCGCGCCGCCCGGGACCTCAATGCCGTCCTGGCCGGCAAAGAGCTGACCCGGTGCGACATCCGTGTCCCGAAGTTCGCCACCACGGATTACACCGGCTCCACCGTGCAGGACGTGGTGTCCCGCGGCAAGCATCTGCTGATCCGCGGCGGCGATCCCGTGGACGGCTGGATCCTTCACTCCCATCTGAAGATGGAGGGGCTCTGGCATGTCTACGCCCGCGGGGAGAAGTGGCGGCGTCCGGCGTTCAAGGCGCGCTGCATCCTCGAGACGGACACCCACCAGGTGGTCGGGTTCGATCTGGGGTTCCTGCGCGTGCTGGGCCGCAAGGACGAGGACGACGCCGTGGGCTACCTGGGTCCCGATCTGCTGGGACCGGACTGGGACGCCGAGGAAGCGCTGCGCCGCATCTCGGCGCAGCCCGAGCGGCCCATCGGCCTGGCACTGCTGGACCAGCGGAATCTCGCCGGGATCGGCAACATTTACCGGTGCGAGCTGTGTTTCCTGGCCGGCATCCATCCGTTGACCCCGGTCTCCGACGTGCCGGATCTGCCGCGGCTGGTGGACTTGTCCAAACGGCTCCTGGAGGTCAACAAGGCTCGCTCCCGCCGGATCACCACCGGCGCCATGGGACGGGACCAGCTCTGGGTCTATAACCGGGAACGGCGCGGCTGCCTGCGCTGCGGCACCAAGGTGGCGCATGAGCTGCTCGGCGACAACGAGATGGAGCTGCGGGACCTGTACTACTGCCCGCACTGCCAGCCGTTTCCCGGCTAGCCCGGCAGTTCCGGGTTAGTCGGCGGAGGGATCGCTCCATGCGGGCTGGATGAACAGGTGGGCGGGGGATCGAGTCTGCAAAAGTTACCGTTTACCGCATCGAGTCTGCAAAAGTTACCGATTTACGGCCGGAAAATGGTAATTGCTGCAGATTCGATTTCCGGATTCCCCGATAGGTGCGGGAGCTTCGGTGACAGAATGCTGCGCATGGCCCAACAACGGAACTCGCGCAACGGCGGTCTGCAGCTGTCCGCGACGACCATCAGCTCCCCGGATCCGCGGGCACTAGCCGCGTTTTACGCACGGCTGCTGGAGTGGGAGACGGTAGCGTCCGAGCCGGATTGGGTGGTGCTGCAGAATCCGGCCGGCGGCCCCGGACTGTCCTTTCACATCGACGAACACTACGTCCGCCCGGTATGGCCCTCCGCCGAGGGCAGCCAGCAGATGATGATGCACCTGGACATCCGGGTAGACGATTTGGACCGGAGCTCCGCCCACGCCGCCGAATGTGGTGCCTTGGCCGCCGAGTATCAGCCCCAGAAGGATGTACGGGTGTTCCTGGACCCGGACGGGCATCCCTTCTGCCTTTTCGTGGATTGAGGACGTGGCAACTCCGGACTCGGGCGCCTTATCTCAATTGCCGGCTGGCCCGCCGGACGGCGTCGCTGATGCGCTGCAGCCGCTGCGAGTCCAGCTTCCAGGCCTGCCAGTACAGCACGACGTCGCGGTGGGACTCGGCGTCGAGCAGCACCAAGGTCCCGTCGTCGAGGTCCGTGCCCAGCTGCAGTTCCGGGAGCATGCCCCAGCCGAGGCCCGCACGGACCGCGGCAAGGAACGCCTCCGAGGACGGAACGGTGTGCCGGGGCGGACGGCCGTCAGCGCCGCGCGCCTGCAGGAACCGGCGCTGCAGATCGTCCTTGGCGTTGAACTGCACCACCGGCATGGCGGCCCAGTCAACACCGTCGTCCCGTGCGAAGCGCCGGTGCAGACCCGGCGCCGCCACCGGGAGGTAGCGCATGGCGCCCAACGCCTCGACCCTGCAGCCGTTGACCGGTGCCGGATCGGCGGTGACCGCGCCGATTACGTCCCCCTGGCGCAGCAGCCGGGCACTGTGGTCCTGGTCTTCCACGTGCAGGTTTAAGGTGCTGTCCGCCCACCCGGCTGCGTCGGAAAGGACCGGCACGAACCATGTGGCGAGGGAGTCCGCATTGACGGCCACCGGCGTCGTCGTCCGCAGTGAAGTGTCACCGGAGAGAGCGGAACGGGCCTCCCCCTCCAGCAGCTCCACCTGCCGGGCCATGCGCAGCAGGACCGCGCCCGCCTCCGTCGGTGTGCAGGGCACCGCGCGGCGGACGACGACCTGGCCCACGGAACTTTCCAGCGCCTTGATGCGCTGGCTTACGGCCGACGGGCTGATGTGCAGCCGGTCCGCCGCCGCTTCGAATGTTCCCTCGTCGACGACGGCGGACAGTGCACGGAGATGCTCGAAGTTCATGAAGCAAACCTAATGCATCCTTCAAATCTTTCGTTTGTCTGAACCGCCGGTGGTGGTTACCGTCGAGGCATGTGGAGTATTTGGGTAACCGGCATGGTCACCGGACTGGGATTGATTGTCGCCATCGGGGCGCAGAATGCGTTTGTGCTGAGGCAGGGCCTGCGGCGGGAACACATCGGCGTCGTGGTTGCCCTCTGCATCATCAGTGATGCCCTGCTGATCTTCGGCGGCACAGCCGGGATCGGAGCATTGGTCTCCCGCTTCCCGGCGGTACTGGAAATCCTCCGTTGGGGCGGCGCCGCCTATCTCACCTGGTGGGGTATCCGGTCACTGATCTCCGCCGCCAGGCCTTCAGTACTGGAGGCGCAGGCACCGCGGGCTAAGGGCACGGTCGTCCTGACCACGCTCGCTCTGACCTTCCTGAACCCGCATGTCTATCTGGATACCGTGGTGCTCTTGGGCAGCATCGCGAACCAGTACGGGCCGGACACCCGCTGGATATTCGCGGCCGGCGCCGCCGTCGGCAGCCTGATCTGGTTCACGGCGCTGGGCTACGGGGCCCGCGCGCTGTCGGGGGTGCTGAACCGGCCGCGGACCTGGCAGATTGTGGATCTGCTGATCGGCGTGGTCATGCTGGTCCTCGCCGTCCGGCTGCTGTTGGGCTGACCGGGGTACGCCTGAGCCAGCCCCGGCCCCACCGAAATAAGGCCCGAATTCACCGGGTATGGCCCTGACGCTGTAAAACGCGAAGCCCCAGCGACCGTCCGGACACAGCATCCCACCGGGTGGTGCTCCTGTTACTTCTGTTGTCACAGCAGCACCACCAGCAACAATGTCTGGGATGGCGTGCGGGCAAAGGGCAGCAGAACCTCCGCCTGCGCCTCCTGCTAGGTCCGCGGTGCGTGCGTGGCGGTGACCCAGCGCAGCAGCGAGTACAGCAGCTGCGACGCACCGGGCATAAAGCCCGATCCGTGGTGATAGACCGGGTCCATCGTGGTCACCAGCAGGCGGGCCGGCTGGTTCACCTCGTCCACGTACAGCAGCGAGCCGGACTCGGCGCCGTCCTCTTCCATCACCACCAGCGAGCGAGCACCGGGGCGCGGATGCAGCAGTCCATGGTGGTGCCAGGACGCGGACCACGGGGTGAAGAACTCCCACAGGGAATCCTCGGGCAGCCGCAGCCGGGTGCCGTTGTCCTCACCGGTGCGCCACATCCAGAACACCGTGGGGCGGAAGCTGTACCCGATGCCGGGCAGCCACTGCTCCACCTTGTTCTCACCCAGCACGATGACGGTTTTTTCCGGGTCCTGCAGTGCCGCGAGGATCGCGGGCACAAAGCGGGCGAGCTGGCCCTGATGCAGCCGGTCGCTGACTATCACTACGTCCAGGCCTGCGAGCGCGGCGGGATCGGCGTCCGGCAGATAGACGGATTCCAGCCGGTAGGGTGCCAGGGCCGGATCCGCCAGGGTGCGCAGTGCCGGGAAGGTGCCGCCGTGCAGCAGCCCAATCCGCGGTGCCGCCTGCCCCGCCTCGCGAGCGGCGGCGGCCGGGCGGGTAGCAGCGGCGGCCGGGCGGGTAGCAGCGGTGTCCGGGCGGGTGCCGGCGACGGCAGCTACCGGTCCCGCCGGCTTCAGCTCAACCGCGTCCCTCACTCCGCCCTCGAGCCACTCCACCAGGTTCGGGCCGAGCACCCGGGTGGAATATCCGTCATCGCTGAAGCTCTCCAGGTCATTGCCGCCGTGGACCAGCACCTCCCCGTCCCCCAGCGGATAGCTGTAGTCCAGCGGAAGCGCGTACTGCCCGATCCCGGTCACCACGGAAGCTTCCGCGGGCAGGTCCAGGTGATAGCCGCGGCCGTAGAACCCGGCGACGCCGATCTCCTCCAGCCGCTCATAGCTGTGGGTTCCGGGCACGCCGGTGCGGTAGTGCAGGTCCCGGTAGTCGATGCCCTTCCAGACCGGGTGCGGAGAGACCTGATGCGGCCGGACGTCCTGCGGACCGCGGAATTCCAGCTTGCGCCAGACCGCCAGCCCGTCGATGAAAGGCTTCACCACCTGCCCGTTGACCAGCACCCGGCCGCCGGACCGGACGAATCCGGTCAGTGCGTCACGGTGCCTGCCGAGCAGGACGTGGTCCACTCCGCCGCTGATCACCAGCCCGTCCGCTGCGAGGATCCGGGCGCGGGCGGCGTCGTCGTCCAGGTCGTAGGCGTCAACGTCCTCGATCGCCCCGCGCCAGGTGGTGTCGGCGGCACCGCGCATGGGGGTACCGCCGATTAGACGAAGAATCACGGGGTGTCCTTTCCAAAGGGGATTCGTAGTTCCACCGGTGTCGGCACCCCGACTGCACCGGGCACCGGGCAGGCCCGGCAGGACGGGCCAAAGTCCGGCACCGCGATCACGCGTTGCCCGGATACCGTGTCGACCTTCGGGGTGCAGATGGGCAGGCCGTAGACCTCGGACAGGGCCGCGCCGGTGAGCAGCTCCTCGGTGGGACCCCAGCGGACGTCATGGCTGCCGACAAACAGCAGCGCGTTGCGGGACACGTGCAGCGCGTGGTCGGGATGGTGGGTGGTCATGATGATGCCCATGCCCTCCGCAGCCAGTCCGGTGAGCACGCTCAGCACGCGGGACTGGTTGTTCAGGTCCAGTGCTGAAGCCGGTTCGTCCAGGATCAGCAGTTCACAGCCGGAGGCCACAGCCCGGGCAATCAGCACCAGCTGCCGCTGCCCGCCGGAGAGGGTGGAATAATCGCGTCCGGCCCAGCCGCGCACGCCCACCCGCTCCATGGCGGCGTCGGCGGCGTCGTGGTCCTCGCGGCGCGGAGTCTGGTAGGCACGCAGGTGCCGGGTGCGGCCCATCAGCACCATCTCGGCGACGGAAAAGGACGGGCCGGCTCCGTGGTCCTGCGGCACGTAGCCGATGCCGGTGACTCCGTGAACCTGGCCCTCCCGAGGGGCCACCAGCCCGGACAGGCATTTGAGCAGCGTGGTCTTGCCCCGCGCGTTGGGACCGAGGATGGAGAGGATTTCCCCGCGCTCCAGGGAAAAGCCGAGGTTGCGGAAGAGCCACGGGCGCACCCGGGAGTAGCGGAAGCCCAGATCGGTGGCCTGCAGAAGCGGCGCAGAGTCGGCCGGGTTTCCGGAAACGAGGTTCCCGGAAACCGCACCGGGCGTGGAAAGGGCGGTCATGAGAGTTCGGCTTTCTTCTGCGAACGGGCAAGCAGCAGCACAAACACCGGCGCGCCGATGATGGCGGTCAGGATGCCCAGCGGCAGTTCACTGCTGCTGATGGAGCGGCTGAGCGTATCGATGAGCATCAGATAGGTCCCGCCCAGCAGCAGCGACGCCGGCAGCAGGATCCGGTGGTCCGGCCCCACCCAGAGCCGGGCCAGGTGCGGAACCACCAGACCCACCCAGCCGACGGCTCCGGCCACCGCCACGGTGCCGGCGGTCATCAGGGCGACCGCACACAGCAGCACCACCCGTGAGCGGTGCGGATTCACACCCAGGGCGGCGGCGTCGTCGTCGCCCAGCGACAGGACATTGAGCCGCCAGCGCAGGGCGAGGACCACCACCGCACCCACGGCCACCGGGACGAGGGCGGTCAGCACTTTGTCATAGCTGGCGGCGGCAATGGAGCCGAGCAGCCAGTGCACAATCGAGGGCAGTTCGGAGTAGGGGTCGGCCAGGTAGGTCATGAAGGAAACCAGCGCGTTGAAGAACGCTGCCACCACAATCCCGCCCAGGACGATCATCAGCATCGCGTTGTCCCGGCCGCCCAGCCGGCCCAGCAGCAGGACCCCGGCAAGGGCGGCAAGCCCGAAGCCGAAGGCGCCGCCGACCATCCAGCCGCCGGACAGCCCGAGGGTCAGGACCAGCACGCCGCCGAAGGACGCCCCGGCGGTGACCCCGATGATGTCCGGGCTGACCAGCGGATTGCGGAACAGTGCCTGCAGGCACGCGCCGCCGAGCGAAAGCGCGCCGCCCACCAGGAAGGCCAGCAGGACGCGCGGCAGCCGGACGTCCAGGACCACGGTGGCTTCCTGTTCGGTCCAGGTCCGGCGGAGCATCCCTTCGCCACCAAAGAGGGCGGTGACTTCGTTGAACAGGATGCGCAGGATTTCGTTCGGCGGCACCCAGAACCGTCCGGCGGCCATGGAGACCAGGGCCACCGCGCACAGAATCAGGGCACAGAGCGGCAGGATGTACCGGCGGTGCCGGGACGACGACGCCGGCGCCGGCGCATCAGCGGCGGGAGGAGCGGCGGACACGGCGGGCACCTCAGCGGCGGAAGACGTCGTAGCCAACGCTGGCCCCGTTCAGGTCCAGCCGCAGGGCGGCGTCAATCTGGGCATCGGATACCTCGTACCCGTAGAGGTACGCGATCTTTTCCTTCATGGCCGCACGCAGGGTGTTTGTGGCCCGGCCGGGATGGAAGACCTCTGCGGCCCACTGCCACATCAGCGGTGATTCGGCGCAGGGAACCTCCCAGCGGTACCCGCCCAGAGGCGCCTTGTAGACCCGGCGGTTCTTCACTGCCGACACGGATGCCAGGGCGGGATCCGCGTAAACCTCGGCCGGGGTGCGGGCGTCGAAGCCGCCCAGGGTGATGACTTCGGGGTCCCACTCGATCAGCTGTTCCGCACTGACCACGTTTTCCGCCGAGAGGTTCTCCGCCGCCATGTTCCGCCCGCCGGCCAGCTCCATCCAGTAGTGCATGTAGGAGGACTTGTTGGAGGCCGAGTAGCCGTCGCCGGACTGGCCCAAATGGACCACGCGCACGGGTTGGGAAACTGCGGAGAGTTCATCCTGCAGCCGGGCGATCTCGGTGTGCATCCAGTCCACAATCTCGGTGCCGCGCTCGGGCTTGCCGAGGATGGTGGAGAACAGCGACATCCAGGTTTCCAGGTATTCCTGCGTGCCGTAGAGCAGGCAGACGGTCTTGAAACCGGCATTTTCCAGCGGCTCCACGAGTCCGGCGCCCTGGTCCGCCCACTGGAACACAACGTCGGGTTCCAGCGCGGTGATGGTTTCGATGTTGGGGGTGAAGCTCGACGGCGAGATGGTGGTGGTGCTTTTCGATTCCGGGAACATCTCTCCGAACAGGCCCTGCCGGTTGGCCTGCAGCGTGGATTCGTTGATGCCCACGATCTTTGCGTAGCCGCCGTCCACCGCCGCCAGCATGGACGGGGAGGGAATGACCGTGGTGGCGATCTTCTGCACCGGGGCGTCGAAGGACACCTTTACGCCGCGCATATCCGTCACCGTAAAACCACCGGACCCTGCCGTACCGGCCGCGCCCGCAGTACCGACAGTGTCACGGGAGGAGCAGGCTCCGAGGGCAAGCGCGGCCAGGCCGAGGCCCCCGCCCAGCAAGGCGCGACGTGACGGAAATGCGGGAATGGTGGACCGGGACAACGGTGTTCCTATCGCTCAGGTAAGCCTCGCCTTAGCGAGGGATGACCTAAACATCAGAGCACACGGGAACGTATTACAGCATATTTATATGCCCTAATTATCGAGTGGGATATCTCACGCATTCCAGGGGCGCCGCCCTGTTCCGTCCCGGAGTTATGATCACGCCCGCGCGGTAAAAACACCGCCGCCGGCTACGGCAGTTTCCCTGCCATCCGCTGCCGGATCTGCACGCTGGCCTCGTTCAGCCCGGTGATGCGTACTTCGGTTCCGCGCCGCCGGTATTTCTCCGTTACGGCGTCCAGGGCGGCCACGGTGGAGGCATCCCAGACGTGGGAGGCGCTCAGGTCGATGACCACATTCGGCGGGTCGAGGACGTACTCGAACTGGGAGTAGAGGTCATTTGAGGAGGCGAAGAACAGCTCGCCGTTGACTGTGTAGACGGCGGTGGCCTCGGCGTCGCTCCCGGTGAGCGTGCGGTCCACGGTGACGAAGTGCGCCACCCGGCGGGCGAACAGCACCATGGCCACAAGCACGCCGACGCCGACGCCGCTGGCCAGGTTGTTGGTCCAGACCGTCACGGCCACGGTGGCCAGCATGACGGCGGTTTCGCTCTTGGGCATCATCTTCAGCGTGGAGGGGCGGATGCTGTGCCAGTCGAAGCTGGTCACGGCCACGAAGATCATGACGGCCACCAGGGCGGCCATGGGGATGAGCGCCACAACGTCTCCGAGGACCACCACGAGGAGGAGCAGGAAGACACCGGCGAGGAAGGTGGAAATCCGGGTTCGGGCACCGGATCCCTTCACGTTGATCATGGTCTGGCCGATCATCGCGCAGCCGCCCATGCCGCCGAAGAAGCCCGTGACAAGGTTGGCCGCGCCCTGGCCCCAGGCCTCGCGGGTCTTGTTGGAGCGGGTGTCGGTGACGTCGTCCACCAGTTTGGCCGTCATCAGCGATTCCAGCAGGCCCACAAAGGCGACGGCCAGCGCGTACGGGAAGATCACCTCCAGGGTGGCCAGGCTGAAGGGAACATCGGGCAGCAGCAGGGACGGCAGGCTGTCCGGCAGTTCGCCCTTGTCCCCCACGGTCGGGACGGTGACGGAGGCGGCCACCGTGATTGCCGTGATGACGACGATGGCCACCAGCGACGCGGGCACCGCCGTCGTCAGCCGCGGCAGTCCGAAGACGATGAGCAGCCCAAGGGCCGTGAGCGGATAGACCAGCCAGGGTACGCCCAGCAGCTCGGGCACCTGGGCGATGAAGATGAGGATGGCCAGCGCGTTGACGAAGCCCACCATGACCTGCCGCGGGATGAACCGCAGCAGCTTCGCCACGCCGAGCAGGGCAAGCAGCACCTGGAACACGCCGGCGAGCAGCACTGCGGCAATCATGTACTGCACGCCGTGGGAGGCCACCAGCGGGGCGATCACCAGGGCGACGGCGCCGGTGGCGGCGGAAATCATGGCCGGGCGGCCGCCCAGGAAGGAAATGGTGACGGCCATGGTGAAGGCCGAAAACAGGCCGATCCTCGGATCCACCCCGGCGATGACGGAGAAGGCCAGGGCCTCGGGGATGAGCGCCAGTGCCACCACCAGCCCGGCCAGAACCTCCGTCTTGAGCAGCTTCGGCGAACGCAGGGTGCGCAGGACTGACTGGCGCTCCTCCGGCGTCAGCGCCGGCGTCGTTTGCACCGCGGGCGACGTCGGCTTCGTCGGCTCAGAAGGAGAAAGAACTGGTTTGGTGGCCACCGGGCTCCGTTTCGGATGTGGTTTTCTGCGGCAGGAACTGCCTGGATGTCGAGACGAGCGGGCCTATCTGCGCTCAGGACAGCCCAGCCCAATTTAAGCCCGCCGGCGGGATATCCTGAAACCGTGATGCAGTCCCCTCTTCCCGTGCGCAACGGAGTCAATGCCACCCGCCTGCGCCTTCCCGGCGAAGGACCGTGGGACACCGCCATGGACTACGTCCTCGAGCGCTTCGGCCATGTAAACCCGGACGGCATTGTGGACCGGTTCAAGCGCGGTGAAGTGGTGGGTCTGGGCGGCATTCCGCTGACAGCCGCCACTCCCCTGACCGAGCACACCTTCATCTGGTATTACCGTGAGCTGCCGCCCGAAGAGCGGATCCCGGTGGAGATCGGCATCCTGCACCAGGACGACGACCTGCTGGTGGTCGACAAGCCGCACTTCCTGCCGACGACGCCGGGCGGCATGTATGTGGCCGAGTCCGCCCTGGTGCGGCTGCGGGTCCAGCTGGAGATTCCGGACCTGATTCCCATGCACCGGCTGGACCGCATGACCGCGGGGGTGCTGCTGTTCTCCACGAACCCGGAGACCCGGGGGAAATACCAGACCCTGTTCGAGAAGCGCCGGATCAGCAAGGAATACGAGGCGGTGGCTCCGGTCCGGGAGGACCTCGAGCTGCCGAGGATTGTGCGCAGCCGGATGATCAAGTCCCGCACCTATCTGCTGGCCCAGGAAATTGAGGGGGAGCCGAACGCGGAAACCCGGATCGAGCTGCTGGAGAGCCGCGGCGGGCTCGGCCGCTACCGGCTGCTGCCGCACACCGGCAAGACCCATCAGCTGCGGGTGCATATGGCCTCGCAGGGCATCGGGATCCTGAACGATTCGTTCTACCCGGAACTGCTGCCCCAGGCGCCGGACGACTATGCCAAGCCGCTGCAGCTGCTGGCGCGGTCCGTGCAGTTCACCGATCCGCTGACCCGCCAGCCGGTCGAGTACCGCAGCCGGCTTTCCCTGGACGCTTTCCCAGGCATCTAGGCCGTCCCTTTACGGCAGCCGGCCTTCTACAGCACCGTCCAGCGTCCGCGCATCCGCCGGAGCACGCGCAGGTCCTGTCCGTTGGCGACTTCTTCCACGGCCGCCCGCATGTTGATGGCGGCGCGGCGCGCCCTGGAGTTCTCCACGGACCATTCGTCGTCCGGGACCGTAAAGCGCAGGGTGATCCGCGGAACCCCGGAAACGATATCCAGCTGGTTTGCCTCCACATGGTGTGCCGCGGCCAGTGCGGCGACGGCTGTTTCCATCACAGCCTCCGGCGGGCTGCCCGGCTTCAATCCGAGGATATTCAACTGGACGCGGAAGGAAGGCATGGATCCAGCCTAGTGCGGATGCCGGGGGTGCCTGCGACGCCGTTCAGCACCCGGACCCGTTACCCGAAGGGCCGGACAGGCAGGAGCCGGACACAGACATGGGGCCCGGCGGCAGTCCGTAGACCACTATCGCCGGACCCCATGAGGGTTTGCGTTGTTGCTTGAGGGCTCGCCGGCCTAGACGTCGTCCGGGTTGAAGCCGGCCAGGGGGTCGCCGCCGCGGTGCGCGGGGTCGTCGCTGGCGTCTTCTTCTTCGCCTGCCATCGGATCGCCGAAGTCGACGTCATTGGCTGCCTCGCCGATGGTCGGCGCATCCGGCGGAATCTGCGTGTCGCCAGTCAGGAAGCGCTCTTCGGCCGTGTCGTCGCGGAGGGTCTGGTCCGAGAGTTCGCCGGGTTCGTTCAGCGGTGCTTCCTCGCGGATCAGCGGGTCTTCCTGCCAGTTATCCGGGTTGTCTTCTGCTGCGCCGGGGTACGTGAGGTCTTCAGCGTCCACCAGTTCGTCCTGCTCCAGCAGCTCGTCTTCGGACACCACCGTCAGTTCGTCCGGCGTGGCAACTGCGGCGACGTCGTCGGCGAGAACCGGATCGTCGCCCAGTTCGGGATCAGGAATGCTCTGCTCGGTCATAAACCATGCCTTTCACGTCCGGTAAACCGGGCCGCCGTCGATGCGGCCCATTTAGTAAGCCTACTGATCCTGAAGTCTCCATGCCACCCGGCGTCCGTTTTGGCGAAAACCCTGGACGAACCGGGGGAAACGCACGTGGTGCCTGGCCCACCCGCGGCACCGGAGGGGCCTGGAGGAAGGCGGCTTTAATATTTCCCGCGAGCTCTGCGAGCGCGGAAATTTCGTTGCCGCCGTTCCAGGCCCCGCAGGGGCCCCACGGGCCACCCAGCCACACCTAACGCAGCGCCGACACCCCGGTAATGTCCCGCCCGACAATCAGCGTGTTGATTTCGTAGGTGCCCTCGTACGTGTAGATGGCCTCGGCGTCGGCGAAGATCTTGGCCATCCGGTAGTCGGTGACAATGCCGTTGCCGCCAAGGATGCTGCGGCCCAGGGCCACGGATTCGCGCATCCTCGCGCTGGCGTAGGACTTCGCCAGCGCGGCCCGGGCCATGCCGCCGCTTGCCGCGCCGCCGTCGGCCGGGTTTCCCCCGGGCGCGCTGTCCGTGCCTTCGGCCGCCGGGTACCCGCCGTGTTCGAGCTCGGTAACCCGTGCCAGCATTCCCGTGCTGGCCACGGCGTTGCCGAGGATGGACACCAGCTGCTGCTGGATCAGCTGGAACGCGGCCAGGGGGCGGCCGAACTGGAGGCGTTCGACGGCGTAGGCGCGGGCGACATCGAAGGTGGCCAGCTGCGCTCCCACTGCCTGCCAGCCGACCATGATCCGGGAGCCGCGCAGCAGCTGCTTGGTGTCGTCGAAGCTTTCCACTCCGGCGAGCAGGTCCGCCGCGGGCACCCGCACGTCGGTCAGCACAATGTCGGCATTCTGCACGGTGCGCAGCGCGGTTTTGTTTTCGATCCGGGTCCGGGTCACCCCGGGCAGGTTCGCGTCGAGCAGGAAACCGCGGGTGTGTCCGGTCTCCGGCTCCCGTGCCCACAGGACCATGTAGTCACAGAAGGTCCCGTTGCCGATCCAGCGTTTGGCCCCGTTAAGCACCCACTCGTCCCCGTCGCGCACAGCCGTGGTGGCCATTCCGCCGGCCACGTCCGAACCGTGCTCCGGTTCGGTCAGCGCGAAGGCACCGGTGATCCGCAGCGCGCGGGCGTCGTCGAGCAGCCGGGCCTTCTGCTCGTCGGATCCGAAGGCATGCAGCGCTTCGACAAACAGGTCGTGGTGGACCATGAAGAACGTGGCGAGCGAGGTGTCTGCGCGCGTCATTTCCGAGATCACCATGCCGGCAAACAGCGGCGAGTACCCCTGCGCCACGGGCGTGGAGAGTTCCAGCTGCGCCAGCTTCGGCAGGAGGTCGGAGGGGAACCGCGCCTCGTTCCACCAGTCCACGGCGTGCGGCTGCACTTCCTCGGCGAGGAAGCGCCGGAGCTCGGCAAGTTTGTCTTTTTCGGTGTCGGTGAGCAGGTCTTCGAAACCGTAGAAATCGGCGTCGGGCAGCTGGTCCAGTAGTGCGGGGCGGTTCGTCAAGGTCAGCGCGGTCCCATTCGGATGGCGCCGTCCAGGCGGATCGTTTCGCCGTTGAGCATCTGGTTTTCAATGATGTGGGCGGCCAGGGAGGCATATTCGGTGGCGCGGCCCAGGCGTGAGGGGTGCGGCACCTGTGCCGCCAGGGAATCCTGGGCGGCCTGCGGCAGGCCGGCCATCATCGGTGTTTCGAAGATTCCGGGCGCGATGGTGACCACCCGGATCAGGTGGCGGGCCAATTCGCGGGCCAGCGGCAGGGTCATGGCTGCGACACCGCCCTTGGACGCGGAGTAGGCGGGCTGGCCGATCTGCCCGTCGAAGGCGGCAACGGAGGCGGTGTTGATGATGACGCCGCGTTCCTCGGTTCCGTTGGCGGTGACCGGGTCGGTTTCGGCCATGGCGGCGGCGGCCAGACGGGTGACGTTGAACGTGCCGATCAGGTTCACGCTGACTACACGGGCGAAGTCCTCCAGCGGCAGGACACCGTCGCGGCCCAGCACCTTGCCCGGCGTCGCAATGCCGGCACAGTTCACGGCCACGCGGAGCGGTCCTGCTGCCATGGCTGCTTCGACGGCGGCCTGCATCTGGTCCGGGTTAGTGACGTCGCCGGGCACGAACCGGGCGTTGTCGCCGAGTTCCGCCGCGTAGGCAAGGCCCTCGGACTGCGGCAGGTCGACCAGGATTACGGAGGCACCGGCGTCGTACAACCGCCGTGCCGTTGCCCGTCCGAGACCGGACGCTCCCCCTGTAACTATGGCCGATGCGCCTGCGATGTCCATGCGTTCCTCCTGGCTGATTGCTCGCCGGCAGTGTCGTCTATGTCACACCGGCAGTATCCGAGCCTACTGTGCCCCGGCTGGTGCCGCATCTTCGGCGGCTGGCATAAGGTTGGCGCATGCTCTTCGAGGATTCCGACGCCGATGACCGCGCCGAGGCAGCCGCCCGCACAGTGAGCACCGCGTTCGGGCGCCAGTTGGCCGGACTGCCCGGAACCCATCTGGCGGCCACTCGTCGTCCGGCTTCCCGGCTCCAGCAGCTGCGCCAGCCGTGGCATTACTGGTGGCAGGCACATTATCTCGATGCCCTGATCGACGCCGCCCTGCGTGAACGCCGCACCGGCACACCGTTCCGCGGGCCGGAACATCCGTCGGCTGCGGACCTGGCACCGGCCCTGGTCCGGACCATCGGGCTGCGCAACCGGATGCGTTACACCAACCGTTTCTACGACGACATGGCGTGGCTGGCCCTTGCCGTCGGCCGCCTGAACGGGTTGTCGGGTTCACGGGACCGGCAGCGGCCCTACCGGAAGATTCTCTCCACCCTGAACGCAGCACTGGAATCCGCCCACACCCCCGAACTGGGCGGCGGCATCTACTGGAACAAGGACCGGAACTTCAAGAACACCCCGGCCACCGCTCCGGCTGCCCTGCATTTTGTCCGCACCGGATCGCGGGACCGTGCCCAGGAGCTGGTGGATTGGCTGAACGCCACGGTGCTGGATCCGCAAACCGGCCTGTATCTGGACGGGGTCAAGGTGGTCCGGGGCCGTCCGCAGCTGGAAAGCACCGTGTTCACCTACAACCAGGGGCCCGCCCTGGGTGCCCTGCTCGAGCTCGGCGGAAGCACGAACCTTGCCCGCGCTGCGGAACTGATCACCGCCGTCGACACCCATCTGACCGACGACGACGGCGCCTCACGCGTGCTGCGCACCCACGGCACCGGCGACGGCGGGCTTTTCACCGGCATTCTGGCGCGGTATCTGGCCCAGGCCGCCGTGTCCCCCGCGTTGCCGGAACCTTCCCGCCGCACGGCTGCCGCCCTGGTGGAATCCACGGCCCGGGCCCTGTGGGAGGGGCGGAGCAAACGCGCGGACTGGATCCTGTTTTCCGCCCGGCCGCTGCAGCCCGCGGCGGTGTCCTACCCCGGCGGCACCGCCGTCGAGCTTTCCACCCAGCTGCAGGCCTGGATGCTCCTGGAAGCCTCGGCGCGGGTACAGCGGGCCGGGCTGGACCTTCCCTAGGAACGCCTAGCCGGCCTTCAGCGGGTGCTGTGAGGCGGCAGCCGCCGGGTCCAGGTCCGCGAGGGTGATCAGGTGCTGCGGGTGCTGCGGGAGCGGGAAACTGCGCTGCATGTTGAGGTAGCTGTCCACATGCAGGACTTCCCCGGAATCCAGCAGCCGCCAGTTGGGGTTGGCGTCCATTTTCTCGGTGGCCACAAGGACCTCCGGCCGGTTCTCCCGGCGGATCTGGTCACTGTGGACGCTGATCCGGTTGCTGCGCTTCTCCCCCACCGGACCCTTCGGCCCCTGCTGGAGGACGTACAGCGGATGCGTGTCGGGGTAGCGGACAGCCCACAGCTCCGTGGCGGTGGTGAGAACCAGGTTCACCGCGTAGAGCCGCAGGTTCTGCGCTATCCAGGTCAGCGTGGACGCGATGGCGGCGGAAACGTCTCCCCCGTTCACCCGGGCTGCCGCGGTGATGAGGGCAAAGACCCGCTCGCTGTCCGTCTGTCCCTTGACCAGGTGATACATCTCCAGCTGGCGCAGCCGGTCGTCGAGCTTGTCCAGGTCCTCCACCACCCCGTTGTGGGCCAGGAGGCGGTTGTCCTGCTCGAAGGGGTGCGTATTCACGGCCGTGTCCGCGCCGGTGCTGGCGTAACGCACATGCGCCAGGAAGGTGGTGCTCTCCAGGTCCCGGGCCTCCCTGGCGTACCGGACATCCGCATAGGCGGCGATGGGCGCTTTATCGACCACCGGGCTGCCGTTCGGGGTGAAGGTGCCTATCCCGAAGCCGTCCGCTTCCTTATGGCTCTGCTGGGCCAGACTGTCCGGGGCGGTGAGCAGCCAGAACGTTGCCCGGACCGGAGTTTTCCCGGCATGCATACCAAAGAGCCGGCACATATGGACCTCCTGGACGGTTTCGGGATAGGTGTCAGGCCGGCTTCCGCTTCTGCGGATAGGGAGACCGGTGTTCACTGAGCATCTGCACGTAGTCGGCGATCCGGCGCTCGCGGCCGGCCTGCGTCTTGAGACCCTTGAGCCTGAAGTACATGGCAAAGCGGTTCTGGGACGTCAGGACATCGAACATTTCCTGCGCGGCGGGCACGGCGGCAATGGCGGCCTGCAGGTCCTCCGGGATTTCCGCGGTTGCCGACCCGGCATAGGCGGCATCCCAGCGGCCGTCCACCTTCGCGCTGAGCACGGCATCCCGGCCTGCCGGATGCATCCGGCCTTCCGCTTCCAGCCGGTTGATGTATCCGACGTTGCGCAGTGACCAGCTGCTGCGCGGACCGCGCGGCTGGAACCTCTGGAGGTAGCTTTCTTCGTCGCGTTTGTCTGCCTGCGCGTCGATCCACCCGAAGCAGAGCGCTTCATCGAGGGCCTGGCGGTACGTCAGCTCCGTGACGCTTCCGCCCTTCTTGCCCAGCACCAGGCGGACACCGGAGGACAAGCCGTAATTGTGCTCCAGCCACTCCCGCCATGCCCCGGCATCCGGCAGGAGAAGCTCCGGGAGCTCTCGTGTCATGGCCCCAGTCTAGGGAGGCGGCTGCCGGGCTGAAAGGGTCCGGACCGGCCGGAACCGGTTCCCGCCGGGTTCAGCCAAGGGCCGAAGCGCAGCGTGCCGTGTGACGCGCACGGGTCCTTTGAGGTAGAACACTCCTATGAACGTTCGTACTCCTGACCCGTATCCAGGCTGGCTTTCCGAGGAAGATCTCTACGAAGCCCGGCAGCGTCTGCCCATGGTCTACGTCGAGGCCGTGCCGGTGCGGTGCGACCCGCTGGGCTACGTCACGGAAGTGGGGCTGCTGCTGCAGGCGACCCCGGAAGGCCAGATGATACGTTCCTTCGTTTCGGGCCGGGTGATGTACCGCGAGACTATCCGCGGTGCCCTGCTGCGCAACCTGGAGAAGGATCTGGGACCCATGGCACTGCCGCAGTTGCCGCCCACGCTGGTGCCGTTCGCCGTTGCGGAATATTTCCCCTCCCCCTCCCAGAGCGGGCTCACGGACGAGCGCCAGCACGCCGTCGCGCTCGCATATCTGATTCCGGTGACCGGTGAATGCAATCCCCGCCAGGACGCACTGGAACTGTCCTGGCTTACCCCCGACGAAGCTCTCAGCCCGGCTATTTACGCCGAGTTCTCCGGCGGCCGGGGAGACCTGCTGCGGCAGGCGCTGGCCTCGGCCGGCTGGGGACGCTGAAAAAGGCGCGGCTGCAAGCTTTATATACTGAAGGTTCTGGGGAGCCGAGGTCCAATCACGAAGGAATCCAATGTCTGAGAGCCTGCCGGAAACGTACGCGTTCCGGGTCAACGCGGAACTGCTTGCCCCCGGACAGATCCTTGTCCCGGGTGAGGGTGCCGCAGAACCACTGGCTCCGGTAGCCGGAACCAGTGTGGAGGCCGATGATTTCGGCGTCCCCGCACTCGTTATCGCCAAACTCGATGACGGAACCTCGCTTCGGCTGGCCTACGGCTCCGCCGTCCGCGTGCAGGCCCCGGCACCTGAGGGCGCGCCGTCGGACGCTGTCCGGAAGGTGCCTTCGGAGGAAGACAACGCCGCCGACATCATCGCCGATGCTGCGGCGGCGCATCCGGATAACCGTGCCGTGCAGGAAATTGCGGCGCGGCTCGAGCGCGGGCTGAACGTGAAATCCGGCAGCCACCTGCAGGATGTGCGCGACCTTGCCCACATTCTCTTCATCGATCTTGGTGATGCGGAGAATTCCCTGAAGGTCTGCAACGTCATCACCGGGCTGCCGTTTGACGGGAACTTCGGCCGGTGGAACTGGATTCAGGGCGTTCTGGCCCTGGCGGCGCACATCACCCATGAGGCCGGCGACGCCGAGAGCGCCGCCGCGTACAGCCATGCCGTGCGTGCTGCGGACAAGTCCGAGACGGACCCGATGAAGGCCAAGCTGGCGGCGGAACTGCTGCAGCGCCAGCTGAACGAACCGAACCTCTACGACCGTGAAATCCACCGCGCCGCTGAGGCCGGAAACGACAAGAACGAACGGGAATGGCGGGTCCTGCGGCTGAACGCGCTGCTGTACCTGCGCTCCCACGGCGGGTCGCAGACGCTCTCCGACGCCGAACTGGACCGGCGCATCCGCACCGAGCTGATCGCCGTACGCGGCTAGTCCTGCTGCGCCTGCTTCCGGAGCAGGCGTTGCTGCCGTAGGTGCGCGGCCACCACAACGGCCATGCCGACGACGGCGCCGATCAGGGTTTCGATGCCTCGGTCCCGCAGCAGCTCCATGGGGTTGCTCGGGTGGGCCAGCTCCGTGCTGACCAGTGCCAGCGGGGTGACCACCACCTGCGCGAGGGCGTACTGCCGGGCAATGAACATTTCCGCGCCGAACTGGCAGGCGGCAATCACCAGGACCATCTGCCAGGGCTCTAGCCCCGGAAGCAGGATCAGTGCCGTCAGCAGGAGGCCCCCGAACGTCCCGAGGATACGCTGCAGGCCGCGGTGGACCCGGTGGCGGACGGTCGCGCCGATCAGTGGAACGGTGGCGGCCACCATCGCCCAGTAGTTGTGGCCGATTCCCAACAGCGTGGCGATGGACCCGGCAATGACGGCTGCCCCCGCGTACTGCAGCCCGTCGCTGTAGATGAGGCGCCGCTGGGCTGCGGAGAACCGCGGGCGCTCGGGCTTGTTCCATGCGGTGCGGTACCGGCGCACCAGCATTCCGGAAAGGCCCACCAGGAGGGAAAAGACCACTGTCAGGACGGCAGCGAGCATGCCCTGCCAGAGCGGGGGCTGGTTCGGAACCGAAGAGATCGCTGCGAAGGCAAAGATGTGGAACAGCGAGCCGACGGGACGCAGCCGCCAGAAGCCCGTGACCACCGTCCCCAGCCCGGCGACCGCCGTCGTGCCCACCACGGTTCCCCAGGCGTCGAGGTCCAGGCGTGCACTCAATGCCGCCGCCAGAATCACTGCAAGCATCAGCGCTCCGGCGCGGCCCTGATGGCCCAGGCGCTGGCGGTGCGGTTCGTTCCGGCCGTAAATCCCGGTGAAGGCGCCGAACGTCGCGAAGATGGCGAGATCGAGCCGGCCCAGGAAAAGCACGAGGAAAAGCGGCACTCCCAGGCCGATGGCACACCGGATAGCCGCGTGGTGGTCATTGTTCGCCGGAGCGATCCTGAACATCTCTTGCAGGTGCGTCAAGGGGAAGGCCTCTGCCTTTCGTACCGCCGGCACTTTCGTTCCGTTGGAATAGGAGGGGTGCGGGCGTATTCCGTCCGGTTCGTCACCGGGTTCAATTTCCGCCCATCCAACCTATCCCCGGGGAAGCGCAGGGCTGAATAAATGTGCTGCATCTCCCAGGTGCGGCACCCGGCGGGAAGTCTGCTCCGGGTAGGGCAAAATGGAGGGGTGTCTTCCTCAGCCTTTTCCTTCACCCTCGGTAAGCGCCTGCGCGAAACCGCCCCTGCAGCGGCCGAACAGCGAGTCGAGGCGAACGGAGGCGGCTTCCAGGGCCGTACCGGCACCATCTCCACACCGCACGGCGAGATAGCCACTCCGGCGTTCATCGCCGTAGGCACCAAGGCCACGGTCAAGGCGGTGCTCCCCGAGTCCGTCGCGGAGCTGGGCGCCCAGGCGGTTCTGGCCAACGCCTACCACCTGTACCTGCAGCCCGGTCCAGACATCCTGGACGAGGCCGGCGGCCTGGGGAAGTTCATGAACTGGTCCGGCCCTACCTTCACCGATTCCGGCGGGTTCCAGGTCATGAGCCTGGGCGCCGGGTTCAAGAAGGTCATCAACATGAATGCCGACGGGACCACCCATGCCACGGGGGCGGACGACGACGTCGCGCCCGGCAAGGAACGCCTGGCCCACATTGACGACGACGGCGTCTGGTTCAAGTCCCACCTGAACGGGGATCGGCACCGCTTCAGCCCGGAAATCTCGATGCAGGTGCAGCACAAAATCGGAGCAGACATCATGTTTGCCTTCGACGAGCTCACCACGCTCATGAATTCGCGCGGCTATCAGGAAATGTCCCTGGAACGGACCCGGCTTTGGGCGCTGCGCTGCCTTGCCGAGCACCAGCGGCTGACCGAGGAGCGCGCCGACAAGCCCTACCAGGCGCTCTTTGGAGTACTGCAGGGCGCCCAGTACGAGGACCTGCGCCGAAAGGCAGCCCGGGACCTCGGTGCCATGGATTTTGACGGCTTCGGCCTGGGCGGTGCCTTCGAGAAGGAAAACCTCGGCACCATTGTCCGGTGGTGCACGGAAGAGCTTCCGGAAAACAAGCCCCGCCACCTCCTGGGCATTTCAGAGCCCGATGACATCTTCACGGCCATCGAAAACGGTGCCGACACGTTCGACTGTGTTTCACCGACCCGCGTGGCCCGCAACTCGGCGTTCTACACGCCGTACGGCCGCAAGAACCTGTCCAATGCCAGGTTCAAGCGGGACTTCGGGCCGCTGATGGACGGCTGCGACTGCTACACCTGCACCAACTACACCCGCGCGTACATCCACCACCTGTTCAAGTCCGACGAGATGGTCAGCCACACACTGATTTCCATCCACAATGAACGCTTCACCGTGAAGCTCGTGGACGATGCCCGCCTGTCTATCGACGACGGTACGTTCTTCGACTTCAAAGCCGAGGTGCTGGGCAAGTACTACAGCGGTAAGTAGCTGAGCCACCGGGTATCCACCCGGGAACTTCCTGCTCTACCTACCGCTGCAGTCCTGGCCTGGAGCTGAAACGGCTGCTAGGAATTGTCCGGCTTAGCCATGGTTTCTTCGTCCTCTTCCAGGGCGGGCTGGGAATCCCGTTCCTCGTCTCCGGACTTCGAATCCTCCTGCGCGTCCTCGATCATCACCCGGGTGACTTCGTCGTTGAATTCCTCCCGTGTTCCGGCCAGGTTTTCGTCTACTGCCTTGGCACCGGGGTTCGGGACTGGTTCTTGGTTGCTCATGTTTGCTCCTGCCGTACTGGGGGACGTGTTACGCGTGCGTTCCCCAACCTTTGCACATCGGGAAAAGGATTTCTTCCACTCCCGGCACGAACCCGCTACACCGCCACCGGCTCCAGCGCAGCCTCGGCATAGGTAGGCTCGCGCTTCTTGATCGCCCGGATCACCATGGCCGTGACCGGCACAAAGAGGTACTCAATTAGTGTCTTGTAAAGGAAGCCGAAGAGGACGTAATTGAGGAACCCGCCGGCGTCGGTAATCCCGATCACCGGAGCCGCAATGGCACAGAAAATCAGGGTGTCGGCGAACTCCCCCACTCCGGTGGAGGCCATCAGCCGTCCGGCCAGCGCCTTCTCCCGGAACCGATCCTTCATCCGCGTGAGCACCAGGGAGTTGAGTAGCTGGCCGGCAAGGAACCCGAGCAGGCTCGCGGCCACAATCTGCCAGACCGGTCCCAGCGCCGCCTCCAGCGCGGCCTGCTTTTCCAGGCCGTAGGCGTCGTTGAATCCCGGCAGCGCAATGATTACGGCAAAACTGACGACGGCGAGAAGCGCCATCGCAAAGCCGGCGAAGATGGCCCGGCGGGCGGCTTTGAAGCCGTACACCTCGCTGACCACATCACCCAGGATGTACGCGAGCGGGAAGAGGAAAAACCCTCCGTCGGTGACAATGTCCCAGCCGCCGGGAAGGGAAAACTGCACGCCCTTGGTTGCGCCGATATTCGAAATGACAATGACCACGCACATCAGGGTGAGGATCAGGTCGTACTGGGAGCTCCCGCGGGAGGCGTAGGCTGCGGCGGTTTTCACAGCTGCCCGTGGCTGTGCATTCATGGCATTTTCCGTTCGGTTAGTGGTTCGCCTGGCTTTCGCCGGCTGTATTAGCACTGTGCCCGCTGCCCCGGGCAGCCCCGCAGGGCCGCATCCATTCTGCCACGACCGGCCGGAACGCGGCGCATACTCCTTTTTGAACACGTTCAAAAGATGTGGTCTACTGAACGCTGGAAATACTGCATAAGGGAGCATCATTGGCCGCCACCGCCAAGAGCGAACAGACGCGCCGGCTCCTCATCGATACGGCACTGCGCCTCTTTGCCTCACAGGGCTACGAAAAGACCACCATGCGCGCCATCGCGCTGGAGGCAGATGTCTCCGTAGGCAACGCCTACTACTATTTCCGTTCCAAGGACGACCTCATCCACGAGCTGTACCGCTCCCTCCAGGATGAGCACCGCTCGCTTGCGCTGCCGCAGATCCGCGAGGGGCACAACCTGGGCGAGAACCTGTTGGCCATCTTCTCCTCGGGCCTGACCACGATGGAGCCCTACCACGCCTTCGGCGTACATTTCCTGCGCGACGCCATGGCACCGCACCGCCGCGACGACGACGCGGTCGGCCGCGGCAAGTCCATCGCGATGTTCCGGCAGGCGGTGGCGAGTGCCCGGCCGCAGCCGCCCGTGGCGCTCCGCAGCGACCTGCCCGAACTGCTCTGGCTGATGCATATGGGCATCACCTTCTTCTGGGTGTACGACCGCTCCCCCGGGCAGCGCAGGTCCCACCGGCTGGCCGCGAATCTGGCGCCATTGATCGCCAAACTCGTCATCCTGTCCCGGCTGCCGGTGGTCCGCAGCATTCTGGAAGACGTGGTCCACCTGCTCCGCGGCGTCCGGCGGGAAGGATAGCCGGCACCGGGTGCGGCACGACGACGGCGGCACGACGACGGCGGCCCGCCGTCACGGGGCGTCTCACATGGGTGGCCGGTTTCGGCGGTTTGGGTGGAAGATAGACCCATGTCTGCTAACACACACACTTCTGCGCCCTCCGCTCCGGCCGTCACGCTCACTATCGCCGGCTCGGAAGCCACCGGCGGGGCCGGTGCCCAGGCCGATCTGAAGACCTTCCAGGAACTGGGCGTCTACGGCATTACCGCACTGACGTGCATTGTGTCCTTCGACCCCAACGACTCCTGGAACCACCGCTTCGTGCCGGTCGATCCGCAGGTCATTAGCGATCAGCTCGAAGCCATCACGACCGCTTATGACCTGGACACGGTCAAAATCGGCATGCTCGGCACCCCGGCGACCATCGACGTCGTCGCCAAGGCGCTGCAGGCCCAGGACTGGAAGAACCTCGTGCTGGACCCGGTGCTTATCTGCAAGGGCCAGGAACCGGGCGCCGCGCTGGACACCGACAAGGCGCTCAAGGCCCAGATCCTTCCCCTGGCCACCTTCGTCACCCCCAACCACTTCGAGTCCATGTCCCTGTCCGGCATGGATTCCATTGAGACCGTGGAAGACCTGAAGGAAGCGGCCCGCCGCATCCATGACGCCAGCAGAGCCGTGGTCCTGGCCAAGGGCGGCGTCCGTCTGGAAGGCGACGACGCCGTCGACGTCTTTTACGACGGCGAAACCATGGAGGTGCTGCGGGCTCCCAAGGTGGGCGAGGTAGCCGTCAGCGGCGCCGGCTGCACCCTGGCCGCGGCTATCACCGCCGAACTGGGCAAGGGCGCAACGCCGCTGGAAGCGGCCAAAACCGCCAAGGCGTTCGTCACCGAAGGAATCCGCAACCGCGTGTCCTCCAACGCTCCGTTCGATGCGCTGTGGCAGGGCAACGCCGGGCAGGGTCCGGCCCTGTAACTGCCGCCCTCCGCGGAAAAGAAGAACGGAAAGAGCCTTCCCGGGAAACGGGAGGGCTCTTTTTGTTATGGGGGGAATACATCCGAACGCAAAAGCGCGGTAACCGGGAACGAAATTCTTAGTTGCAGCTGCGGGAACCTACATCCTTACTTAGCAAATAACAAGGGTCGAACTAGTAATTCGACAATGTGAACACCAACCTTTGCACCGCACGAATGGTCCTCTATGGTGACCCTACGGCTGCATGGATTTGGGGGCCGTTACGTGCACGCTGACACTCCTTACGGGGGTTGGAGGCACAACGGAAAACCTGCCGCAGTGTGTCAGCAGCCGTGCAATTGTCTCCTGGACATGCCCGGTAGCGCTCGGTGGACTGTTCAAGGAGCGCAATGAGATTGTCCATCCATCACAAACCCGGCGCGGTTGTCACTGCCGCATTCGCCGGGATCGCACTCACAGTAGGCTTGGGAGTGGGCCTTCCAGCCCAGGCCACCGAGGCACCCGCTAACGGCGCGTCCGAACTGGCAGAGGGTATCCCGGTCCAGCGGTTCGCTGAGCAGAAGGTATCCCCCAGCCTGCGGGACGCATCCGGCAAGGTGTCGGTCTACGTGCAGTTCACCGGCGAAGGCGCCTTTGAACAGACACAGCCCGATGCAGTCAAGGAAGGCAAAGCGGAGCCGGTGGTGAACAAGCCGCTGGTCGAAGAGATCCGCAGCGACATCACCTCACAGGCCGAATCCGTGGCGCAGGAAGCCGCCGCAAGCACTCTCTACACCACCACCAATACCCTCCCCGGCACCGCCATTGTGGGCGATGCAGAGGCCATCCGCGATCTGGCAGGCCGTACGGACGTTGCCCGCATCACCAAGATCGTGCCGAAGCACATCGACAACAAGGGTGCAGACATCGACACCCGTGCCCTGAACACCTGGGTGGAGCGTCAGCAGACCGGCGAGGGCATCACCATCGCTGTCCTGGATACCGGCATCGACTACACCCACAGTGACTTCGGCGGCCCCGGTACCCTCGAGGCCTACGCAGCAGCGCAGGCATCAGCCACCATTCCCGCCGCTGAAAGCGGTCTTATTGATCCCGCTAAGTTCATCGGCGGCTACGACCTCGTGGGCGATGACTATGACGCCAATCCCACCTCCCCCACCTACCAGCCCGTTCCCCGGCCGGACCTCAATCCGCTCGACTGCGGCGGACACGGCAGCCATGTGGCCGGTACCGCAGCCGGGTACGGCACCAACAACGACGGCTCCGCTTTCCGCGGCGACTACTCCACCCTCACGGCGGAACAGGTCGATTCCATGCGGATCGGCCCCGGCTCAGCCCCGGATGCCCAGCTCGTGAGCATCCGTGTCTTCGGCTGCGCCGGCTCCTCCGAGGTGGTTGGCCAAGCGCTGGACTACGTGCTGGACCCCAACGGCGATGGCGACTTCTCGGACCGCGCCCAGGTAGTGAATATGTCCCTCGGCTCCGACTACAGCCCGGTGGACGATCCCGAGAATGACATCGTCAACAAGCTCACCGAACAGGGCATCCTTTCCGTCGTCGCTTCAGGCAACGCCGGCGATGTCTATGACATCGGCGGGTCCCCCGGCAACGCAAAGTCGGCTCTGACCGTCGCAAGCACCATCGGTACCCGGGTCACTCTCGACCGCGCCGACGTCATCGCCCCGGCCGGATCGACCGAACCGGCCGCAGCCGTTGCCGGCCAGTACTCCTCCAACTTCAACTACTCGGCAGTTACGGAAGCACAGCTCACCGGCGATGTAGTGATGGCTCCGGCAGACAACCGTTTTGGCTGCAACGCCTTCCCGGCCGGCTCCCTGACCGGGAAATGGGTCTGGATCCAGTGGGAAGAAAACGGTGCTTTCCCCTGCGGTTCGGGGGTCCGGTTCAACAATGCCCAGGCCGCCGGAGCCACCGGTGTGGTGCTCGATTCCCCGCGTTCGGTCTTTGAATCGGGTATCGGCGGAAACACCGCCATTCCCGGCATCCAGCTCAATGTCGACTCCTCGGACCGGCTGCGTCCGGCCGCCGAAGCAGGGGCACTGACCCTGCACCTGTCACCGGCCTACATGGCCACCACCAGCGCCCCGTCGGGTGTCGGTGACACCGTCAGCCCGTTCACCTCCCGCGGAGTGCACGGTTCCAACGGAATCGTGAAGCCCGACGTCGCGGCGCCGGGTTCGGCCATCGGATCAGCCGCCGTCGGCTCCGGCACCGGTGCAGCAGTCAGCAGCGGCACGTCCATGGCCACCCCGCATGTGGCCGGTATTGCGGCCCTGCTCTACGCGGCTACGGATTTGAACCCCTACGAGATCAAGACCGCCATCATGAACACCGCAACGCATGACCTGCTCACGGCAAGCGGTGCCGTTCAAGGGCCCAACCGGGTCGGTGCCGGCCGGGTAGATGCCCTTGATGCGCTGAATAACAAGGTCCTGGCGTACGCCACCGAGGATCCGGCTCTGACCAGCGTCAACTTCGGTGTGATGGAGCTGGGCAAGGAAGCCCTGGTGCTGACCCGCCAGGTCACGGTGGAGAACAAGTCCGATCGTCCTGTCTCCTACAACGTCAGCTACCTGCAGGCGTCCACCATGCCCGGCGTCGTCATCAGCACCACTCCCTCGGTGAACGTGCCGGGCAACGGCAAGGCCACCGTGGACGTGACGTTGAGCATTTCCGACCCGGCTGCGCTGGCCAAGACTATTGACCCCGCCGCCGATACCGAGCAGGCGGGTATTTCCAGGCAGTTCCTGGCTGATGTGTCCGGCCGGGTGCAGTTTGCCGGCAACGGCACGCCCACATTGCGGGTTCCCGTCTATTCGGCCCCGAAGCCGACGTCGGAGATGAGTGCGGGCAAGGAAATCGCCTTCGCGGACTCCGAGGCGTTGAAGAGCACCGTGACACTGCAGGGCCGTGAACTCATCCAGGGTACGGGTGCCTCGCGCTACCTGTCCCTGGTTTCGCCCCTGGTCCTCGGCGCGGAGAGTCCGCGGCTGGACTCCGTGAAGATGGATTCCATGTACGCCATGGACGTACAAGCGGTGGGTGCATCTTCCACGATTCCGACGCTGAAGGCTGCCGGCGGCGATCTTCAGACGTCCGTCGTGAACTTCGGTGTCAGCACTTGGGCCAACTGGCCCATGCTGGGCGGTGCGTTCGAGATTGACGTGGAGATCGACACCAATGGTGACTCGGTCCCGGACTTCGTCACCGTCACGTCCCGTGCGGCCGACGTGGACCTGGTCCTGGCGACGACTTACCGTTTGAACGCCGACGGCACCGCAGTAGCCGTGGACCAGACCGGTGCCAACGGTGTTCAGGGCGGCACTGATACCAACACCTTCGATACCAATGCGGTTGCCCTGCCGGTTTCGGCAACGGCACTGGGCCTGGATGTAAACGCGGCATCGGCACCGTTGCGGTACCGGGTCACCACCTGGAACCCGTACAGCGTGGATGAGCAGGGCGAGAGCGTTCCTGTCGACACCACCGAGTACGTCCCGTTCGATGCCGCCAACCCGGCATTGACCTTCGCCGGCGCCACACCGGACAGCCTGTTCGCAGACGTCAACGGCGGCAAGATCGATGTCACCCGCAGCGCCGGCACCACCGACGCGAAGGCGCTGTTCCTGCACCTGCACAACGCCACCGGTGACCTGAGCGGCGCCAACGGCGACGGCGGCAAGGCGGAAGTGGTCCCGGTCAAGGTACCGGCCAAGGTGGTTCCGGTCCCGACGCCGACTCCCACCTCTACGGCAACACCCAAACCGACGGCGACGCCGAAGCCGACTCCCACCAAGACGGCTACGCCTAAGCCCACACCGACCAAGCCCACGCCGGCCAACCCGGTCAGCGCGGTCAGCAAGTGCTCGGGTTCGGGTGCCGAGATTGCGGTCACGGTCAAGAACACCGGGACCAAGCAGGTCAATGCGACGGTGAAGTCCAGCTACGGCACCGCGACGGTGAACAAGCTGGATCCGGGCAAGAGCAAGTCGGTGGTCATCAAGACCCGCCAGTCCTCCATCAAGGTAGGCGACGTCACAGTCAACCTCACCTCCACCGGTAAGGGCAAGGTCGAAAAGGCCACCTACAAGGACCGCTTTGAAGCCCAGAAGTGCAAGGGCGGCAACGGTCACGGCGGCGGCCACGGCGGTGGCCGCGGCTAACACGTAGCGCTGTACTGGAACGAAGAGCGGGTCCCGGAGAAATCCGGGGCCCGCTGTCGTGTATCGAACAAAGCCATAGCAGTCGGCTACTTAGCACGTCGCGCTGACGTTCTGTATATTCTCGGATAGCCCAATCGGGTTATCCGTTCCCTTTAACCTTTACAAGTGCAGGGATGTTCAACCTCGAGCAACTCGGCGAGCAGTCTTCGGTCGTTTTGAGTAGCGTCTCACCAAGTTCTCTTCCCAAACTGCATAGTTATTTTGCTCGAGCCTCTGACTTGCGGCGTTCAGATCGGCCCAGTGTTTATCAAAGTCACGCTCGAAGGCATCCCTAGTTACCGCCAAATCGTGAACGAGTCTGACTAGATGCTCCAGCAAATTGGCACGCACCATTAGGTGCCATAGCCGAGTGGTCATCATAATGTTCATGCGAGACGTATCGACTCGACTTCGCTCAGAGTTCAACGCCCGATGCCATTGCCCGTGCGCGAGAATGTTCCGCAAAGTTATGACGGGGACAAGCTGCTTATCAACAATTCGGATTAGCTCTTTATATCGCTCCCGGTCCGTAAACCCTAATCCCGAAGGGACCCGTTCTGGCCGGACTTGGTAGCGCTTCGCAAAAGCTTCGGTAATCGCGGTTTTCCAAGCCTGCTCTATAGACCTTGCCCCGATAATACCTGCGATTGCACTGTCGCCAAACGCGCCATCCTCGTAGACCAGACGGAACAATCGATTCTCCATCTTGGCCCCAAGAAGAAAGGCACAAGTTTTAGTAAGAGCATCAATCTCATCGGTATCTTCACGACGAATCGCATCCTTACACGCACGCGACACTACATCGAAAGCACGGTCCAACGCCTTGTGGTTACCCATATGGGCCGAGAAGAGGTCCTGCATCAGCCGCCCTTACCTATGATTCCTAGGTCGGCGCAATGCAGGGTGATTTCTCCTGCACTCCGCCGACCCAGGAATCGAACCTGGAAACTTCATCTCATGATGACGTGTTACCCGTTACACCAATCGGCCGGATTTACGATAACACAGAATTTGTTGTCGCATGACCACACAATGTCCACGTATAACCTCAGGTTGCTGCATCCCTATAGCTCCGCGCAAGTGGCCCGAACCGACTCCCGTCGACATAGTCCATTGAATGCACTCCCCCCTTTGATTGGCCGCGCAGCTACTTCAGCAGCCGGGACATCCGCCGGTCCGCCAGCAGCTTGCCCCCGGTCTGGCAGGTGGGGCAGTACTGCAGCGAGGAATCCGCGAAGGCCACCTCGCGGACGGTGTCACCACACACCGGGCAGGGCTCGCCGGTCCGGGCATGCACCCGCATGGCCTGGCGCTTGGAGTCCTTCAGCTCCGCCGCGGGACGGCCGGCGGCATTCTCGATCGCGGAGTCCAGAACGGCTCCCATCGCTTCAAACAACCTCTGCACTTCGTCCGTCCCCAGCTTGGCGCCGATGGCAAAGGGTGACAGGTGCGCTGCATGCAGGATCTCGTCGCTGTAGGCATTGCCGATCCCCGCGATGACCGACTGGTCCCGCAGCAGTCCCTTGATCTGGCCGCGGTGCGAAGTCACCAGTTCCGTAAAGGCCGCCGCACCGACGTCGAGCGCTTCGGGACCCAGCCGGGCAATCCCTGGTACGTCCGCGAGGTCCCGGACAACGTAGACCGCCAGCGACTTCCGAGTGCCGGCTTCGGTGAGGTCGAAGCCAGGCCCGGCTGCACCGTCACCGGAGGCAGCAAAGCGCACCCGCAGGGCCATCGGTCCCCTGCCCGGGCGCAGATGCCCCGGCTTCAGGGCATCGGACCAGCGGAGCCAGCCGGCCTTGGCCAGATGCATCACCAGATGCACGCCGCCGACAGTGAGGATCAGGAACTTCCCCCGCCGCTCGACGTCGGACACCGGCCCCGCGTACAGCTCCTCCAACGGCACCGCCGCAGTCTTCAGCACCGGGAAGGACAGCACCTCGACGTCGGCAATCACCGCGGCCGGCGCGTCGGGCGGGAGCAGCTTGGACCGCAGGAAATCGGCCAGTCCCTGCACTTCGGGCATCTCGGGCATGGCTACACCCTAGCCGCGGAACCGGCTTCGCGTCATTGCTCCGAATGCGCCTGCAGGAAGGAATACACCTCGGTCTCATCCACGCCGGGGAAGGCACCGGGCGGCAGGGCGGCGAGCAGGTGCGAATGCGCCCGGGCGCTGGGCCACGCGAACCCGGACCACTGCGAGGCCAGCTCCCCCGGCGGGGTACGGCAGCAGTCCGGATCAGGACAGCGGGAGCGAGACCGCGCGGTGGTGTCCCGCCCGCGGAACCACTTCACGTGCTGGTACGGCACCCCGATGCTGAGCGAGAACTTGCCGGCCGATCCCCGTTCAATCCGGGCGGTGCACCAGTACGTGCCGGCCGGGGTGTCGGTGTACTGGTTGAACGCACTGAACTGGTCGGGCACCGAAAACACTTCCCGCGACGTCCAGTACCGGCAGATCGGCTGGCCCTCGATGGCGCCGGTGTGGTCGGCGGGGAAGGTCACGCCGTCGTTCTCATAGGCCTTGTAGACGATGCCGCTCTCGTGCACCTTCTGGAAGTGGGTGGGGATGCCCAGATGCTCCGTGGCGAGGTTGGTAAACCGGTGGGCGGCCGTTTCATAGGACACCGCGAAGGCATCCCGGATGTCCTCCACGGCTATTTCCTTGGCAGCCTTGGCCCGCTGCAGGAACTCCACCGTGGCCTTCTCCGGCAGCAATAGGGCGGCGGCGAAGTAGTTCGTGGCCACCCGCTGGCCCAGGAACTCGCCGTAGCTGCTCGGCGTCTGGTGCTGAAGTACGTAATGGCCCAGGGCCTGCAGCAGCACCGACCGCGGATCGTGGTCCGAGCGCTGTGACTGGGTCAGGTAGATACGCCGGTTCTTCAGGTCGGTGACGGAGCGGGTGGAGTGCGGCAGGTCGTTCACGTGGTGGAGGCTGAACCCCAGGTGCGCGGCGATATCGGCGATCACGTGCTGCGACAGCGGGCCGGACGTGTGCCCCACCGAATCCAGCACCTTCTGCGCTTCGGCCTCATATTCCGGGAAGTAGTTGTTCCGCTCCCGCATCATTGCCCGCAGCTCTCCGTTGGCCCGGCGCGCCTCCTCGGGGGTGGCCATCTGGTCGTTAAGCCGTCGCTCAAGCTCGGCCTGCAGGCCCACCAGGGATTCCAGGACGTCGGTCGGCAGCCGCGACCCGATCCGCACCTTGGGCAGGCCGAGGGAGGCATAAAGCGGCCCGCGCTGCGCCCGCTCGAGTTCGATTTCCAAGGCAGCGCGCTGGCTCGGCGGCTCGGCTCCCAGCAGCGAGTCGATGCTGACCTCGAGGGCCGCCGCCAGCGCCTGCATCATGCCGAGCTTGGGCTCGCGCTTGCCGTTCTCAATCAGGGACAGCTGGGACGCCACCGTTCCGACGGCGGCACCCAGGTCATCGAGCGTCATGCCCTTGGCCTTGCGCAGGTGCCGGACGCGGCGGCCGAGGCTGATGACATCCAGCGTCCGCTCGGCGTCGGGCCCCAATCCGCCCTTCGGGGAGTCCGGAGCGGGTCTATTCCATGTAGTAGGCGTCACATTTTCAGATTACGCGAAGAACTGCGTTTCTTTCCAGAGATAAACCCTAGAAGAGGGGTTGTTGTTGGCACAGGCTTAGTTCACAGCACGAAATTCCGGTTGAAGCGGACCGGTTCGCAGGGATGAACTTCAAGGAGATACAAGCAATGAGCCAGGACCAGAACACCGCCCCCACCGCCGAACAGCTCACGTCCGACTGGGAGACCAATCCCCGCTGGGACGGCATCGAGCGCGACTACACCGCCGACGACGTCGTGAAGCTGCGGGGCCGCGTCCAGGAGGAGCACACGCTGGCCCGCCGCGGATCCGAAAAGCTCTGGGACCAGCTCCGCAACGCCGGCGATGACGGCTACACCAATGCCCTGGGTGCCCTCACCGGCAACCAGGCCGTCCAGCAGGTCAAGGCCGGTCTGAAGGCCATTTACCTCTCCGGCTGGCAGGTAGCCGCCGATGCGAACAACTCCGGCCACACCTACCCGGACCAGTCGCTCTATCCGGCCAACTCGGTTCCCACCGTGGTCCGCCGCATCAACAACGCCCTGCTGCGTGCAGACCAGATCGAATTCGCCGAAGGCATCTCCACGGTCGAGGATTACCTGGTGCCGATCGTGGCCGACGCCGAGGCCGGCTTCGGCGGCCCGCTGAACGCCTACGAACTGATGAAGGCCATGATCACCTCCGGTGCCTCCGGCGTGCACTGGGAAGACCAGCTTGCCTCGGAGAAGAAGTGCGGCCACCTCGGCGGCAAGGTCCTCATCCCCACCGGCCAGCACATCCGCACCCTGAACGCCGCCCGCCTCGCGGCCGACGTCGCCGGTACCCCCACCGTGGTCATCGCCCGCACCGACGCCGAGGCAGCCACCCTGATCACGTCCGACGTCGACGAGCGGGACTCGGAGTTCATCATCCGTGAAAACGGAGAGCCAGTTCGCACCGCCGAGGGCTTCTACAAGGTCCGCAACGGCATTGAACCCTGCATCGCCCGGGCCAAGGCCTATGCCCCCTACTCGGACCTGATCTGGATGGAAACCGGCACCCCGGACCTGGAGCTGGCCCGCAAGTTCGCCGAGTCCGTCCGCTCCGAATTCCCCGACCAGATGCTGGCGTACAACTGCTCCCCGTCCTTCAACTGGAAGAAGCACCTCGACGACGAGACCATCGCCAAGTTCCAGCGCGAACTCGGTGCCATGGGCTTCAAGTTCCAGTTCATCACCCTGGCCGGCTTCCACGCCCTGAACTACTCCATGTTCGATCTGGCCCACGGCTACGCCCGCTCCGGCATGAGCGCCTACGTGGAACTGCAGGAAAAGGAGTTCGGCTCCGAGTCCCGCGGCTACACCGCCACCAAGCACCAGCGCGAAGTCGGCACCGGCTACTTCGACGCCATCGCCACCGCGCTGAACCCCGAAGGCAGCACCCTGGCCCTGGCCGGTTCCACGGAGTCCAGCCAGTTCCACTAAACCGCTGTCCCGCTTACCGCGGTCCCGCGGGGGCGCGGCTGCAGCCGCAGCCGCGCCCCCGCAGCATCACCCTTCAGTCTTGAAAGATCCCAAGGAGAGCGCCATGAATGACCCGATCACCCTGAACGGCATTTCCCTCACCGCACCCGCAGTGCGGCGGCAGGAGGAAATCCTCACCCCGCAGGCGTTGGATTTCGTCAAGGCGCTGCACCGGGCCACGGCCTCCCGCCGGCAGGAACTCCTTCAGCAGCGGCAGGCCCGCCGCCAGCAGATTTCCAACGGCGCCGACCCCGCGTTCCTGGCCGAAACCCGCAGCATCCGCGAGGACGACTCCTGGCGGGTGGCCCCCACGGCGCCGGGGCTGGAGGACCGCCGAGTGGAAATCACCGGCCCGGTGGACCGGAAAATGACCATCAATGCACTGAATTCCGGCGCCAAGGTCTGGTTGGCGGACATGGAGGACTCCTCCACGCCGTCGTGGTCCAACGTGGTCAACGGCCAGCTGAACCTGCGCGACGCCCTGGACCGCCGCATCGACTTCACGTCCCCGGAGGGCAAGGAGTACCGGGTGCGGGGCACGTCCCTCACCGATCTGCCCACCATCGTGGTCCGCCCCCGCGGCTGGCACCTGCCGGAAAAGCACATGCTGGTGGACAACACCCCGATCGCCGGTGGCCTCGTGGACTTCGGCCTGTACTTCTTCCACAACGCCCAGCGCCTCATTTCGCAGGGCCGCGGACCGTACTTCTACCTGCCCAAGATTGAAAACCACCTCGAGGCACGGCTCTGGAATGACATCTTTGTCCTCGCCCAGGACCTGCTCGGCATGCCGCAGGGAACCATCCGTGCCACGGTCCTGATCGAAACCATCACCGCAGCCTTCGAGATGGAGGAAATCCTCTACGAACTGCGGGACCACGCCGCCGGGCTGAACGCCGGCCGCTGGGACTACATCTTCTCGGTCATCAAGAACTTCCGCACCCGCGGCCCCCGGTTCGTGCTGCCGGACCGCAACATGGTCACCATGACCGCACCGTTCATGCGTTCCTACACCGAGCAGCTGGTCCGCGCCTGCCACCGCCGCGGCGCCCACGCCATCGGCGGCATGGCGGCCTTCATCCCTAACCGCAAAGACGCCGCAGCCAACGACGTCGCCATGGAGAAGGTGCGCGCCGACAAGACCCGCGAGGCCGGCGACGGTTTCGACGGATCGTGGGTGGCGCACCCGGACCTGGTGCCGGTGGCCATGGAGGTGTTCGACGGCGTGCTCGGCGACCGCCCCAACCAGCTGGAAAAAACCCGCGAAGACGTAGTGCCCAACGACAAGGCACTGCTCAACATCGCTGCCACCCCCGGCGTCATCACCGAGGCCGGCATCCGCAGCAACATCGAGGTGGGCATCCGCTACATCGAGTCCTGGCTGCGCGGCAACGGTGCGGCCGCCATCAACAACCTGATGGAAGACGCTGCCACGGCGGAAATCTCCCGCTCGCAGATCTGGCAGTGGATCCACTGCTCGGCCGTGACCGACGAAGGCGAGATTGTCACGCACCAGTGGGTCCAGGAGCTGCTCGACGAGGAGTTCACGAACCTGCAGCGCTTCGACGGAGACCGCTTCGACGACGCCCGCGAGCTCTTTGAGGAAGTCGCCTGCGGGGAACATTTCCCCACCTTCCTCACCGTGCCTGCCTACGCCCGGTTCCTGCATGAATCGCAGGAACTGGCCGCGGCCTAGCCCTGAGGGGTGAGGCGGATACCGCTTCAGTATCCGCCTCGGCAAGGACCGGGAGTCATTACCGCATCCCCCGCGGGAATGGCTCCCGGTCCTTTCTGCGTTGCACCGGATATGAAGATTGATATCTGGTCCGACATTGCCTGCCCGTGGTGCTACATCGGCAAGCGCCGCTTCGAGACCGCGCTGGCCCGCTTTCCGCACCGGGACGAAGTGGAGGTCCGCTGGCACAGCTTCCAGCTGGACCCGTCCCTGCCCGAACACTTTGACGGTACCGAGGTCGAATACCTCAGCGAGCGCAAGGGCATCGACCCCGGGCAGCTCGCCGGCATGCTGGATCAGGTCACCGTCCAGGCCGCCGGCGAGGGACTGTCCTACGACTACGACTCCCTCGTCGTGGCCAACAGCTTTTCCGCCCACCGGCTGATCCACCTCGCCGGCGCTGAAGCCGGACTGGAGGGTGCCGACGCCGCCAAGGAAGCGCTGCTTTCGGCCCACTTCGAAAAGGGCATGGACATCGGCGCAGCTGAAGACCTGGTGCAGATCGGCACCGGTATCGGCCTGTCTGCTGACCGGGTGAAGGCAATGCTGGCCACGGATGAATACGCCGACGCCGTTCGCGCTGACATCGCGCAGGCCCGGTCCCTCGGGATCAGCGGCGTTCCGTTCTTTGTGCTCGATGACAAGTACGGCATTTCCGGCGCGCAGCCGGCCGACTTGTTCTCCTCGGCCCTGGAACAGGCCTGGCAGGAATCCCATCCGCTGGTGAACCTGACGCCGGCGTCAGTAGACGGACCGGCCTGCGGCCCGGACGGATGCTAGGGAGCCAGGGCAGCCCCTTCCCGCTCGACGCCGGCCGGACACAGCAGGACGACGGCACCCTTACTCGTCCGGCGTCGCGGACCCCGGGCAGCTCAGCGCACCCGGGCCAGCGTCAACCGCCTGCTCCGGCGGGGTGAGGCCCTCGTAAGCGGAACCGATGACCACGTCCACGGAGGCATCCGTCCGCTCATCCAGCACATAGTCGGTGCCGGGAAGATGCTGCTGCACCGTGTAGGCGGCGGCGAGGCCGGAACTACCCGACACCACCAGCGCCGTCATGCCGGCTCGGTTCACACTGCTGTTGCCCACGTTCTCCACCCGGAAACCGCGCTCACTCAGGGCGCTTCCCGCGATTCCGCCCAGGCCCGGCGACGCGGTCGCGTTGTAGACATTGAGCGTCACGGTACCGGGGTCCAGATACGGAAAAGGCCCGGCCGGACATTCGTCCACCGGACCCACCGGGGTATCGGGTGCTGCGCTCGGCAGCCGTACCCACCCCGAAATCAATCCCTGTGCCAGGACCGCCGCCAGCAGCACGAGGACCGCGAGGAACCCGACCACCGAGTTGTGCAGCCGCCTGCGCCGCTTCGCACGCCGTACCAGCTCCGGCTCGTCGGTGGGTGCGAACACCTCTCCAAGCTCACCGCCGGTGATGATCCGGTGCCCGTGCCATTCCCGCGGATCGTTCTTCGCGGAGTTGCCGCGGTGACGCCCCTCGGGGGGTTCCTTAGTCATCGAGGACCAGCACGCGTGCGTGCAGTATGGTCCGCTGGTGCAATGCCGTCCTTACGGCCCGGTGCAGTCCGTCTTCGAGGTACATAGTTCCCTTCCATTGGACAACGTGCGGAAACAGGTCTCCGAAAAAGGTGGAGTCCTCGGCCAGCAGTGCACCGAGGTCCAGCGTGGCCTTCGTGGTCACCAGGTCATCCAGGCGCACCTGCCGGGGAGGTACCGCTGCCCAGTCCTTCGGGGTCACGTATCCATGGTCAGGGTAGGGGCGTATGTCGCCAACAGCTTTGAAGATCACTAATACAGAGTAGAGAACATCCGCAACCAAAGAAACAGAGGTGCTCGGGCGCGCCGCGCTCAAAACCTCCGAATATCCCCTTATTTCCGTGTCCGTGACCTCAAAATGCGGTCCGGCCTCCGGACACGGGATACTGGGGAGGTGAACACCTCTGCTGCCCGAATCGGTCTCCTGCTCGACGTCGACGGCCCCGTGGCCAGCCCCGTCTCCCGGAGCGTCCGTCCCTCCATCATCCGGAACCTGGTGACCCTGGCGAACGCTGGCTGGCCGGTCATCTTCAACACGGGCCGGTCCGATGCCTTTATCCGCGAGCAGGTCATGCAGCCGATGATGGCCGCCGGGCTGCCGGAGGGGGTGCTGCTGCACGCGGTCTGCGAAAAGGGCGCCGTCTGGTTCTCCTTCGACGGAGCCGGTCCGCAGCAGTCCCAGGTGGATCCTGAGCTGAAGGTCCCCGGTGACTACGCCGAAGCCATCCGCGACCTGGTGGCCGCCAAGTACTCCGGAACCATGTTCTTCGACGAAACGAAGCTGGCCATGGTGTCCGTGGAGCAGCACGTGGAAGTGGACAACGCCGACTACCTCACCGACCAGCGCCGCTTCGACGCCGACGCCCTGGAGCAGATGTCCCTGGCCGGGATGGGCGGCCGGCGGCTGGAGCACTCGATCCCGGACGCCTCCGGAGCGGTGGCCTTCCGGATTGATCCGACCATCATCTCCACGGACATTGAAGCCATGGGCGTGGGCAAGGACCTGGGTGCCCGCCGCGCACTGTCCCTGCTGGAAGCCGACGGAACACCGGTTCCGCAGATGTGGCGGACGGTCGGCGATTCCCGCACCGATTACGCCATGGCCGATGAACTGCACGCGCTGGGGTACGACGTCGCGCACGTTGATGTACGGCCGGCCGACGGCGTCCCGGTACGGCCCTATCCGGTGCTGACCGCCGGATCGCTGATCCACGACGACGCCGGCGCGGCCTTCTTTGAACGCTGGGTGGCCATGGCGGCCGGGGAAGCGGCGGACGACGCCGTCGTCGTCTAGGCCGCTCCCGGCAGGTGGCCCAGATGTGCCACCCGGAGCTTGTGGGGAAATAAAGGCAATGCCCGGCCGTAGTTGGCGGTATTGTCGGCATCCTCAGCAACCCCAGGAGAATCCATGAAAGTCCTCATTACCGGCGCCCACGGAAAAGTAGGCCGCGCCGTCACTCAAGCCATGCTGGACGCCGGGCACGAGGTCATGACCACCGACCTCTCGCAGCCCGGTTTCGAACGCAAGCTGCCGGGAGCCCCTCAGTACATGAAGGCCGATCTCACCGACGCGGGCCAGGCCTTCGCCGTCGTCCGCGGTGCGGAGGCCGTGGTGCACGTGGCCGCGATTCCGGAACCCACCGGCCACCCCGCCCATGTCGTTTTCCAGAACAACCTCATGGGCACGTTCAACATCCTGGAAGCCGCTGTCCGCTTCGGAGTGAAGCGCTTCGTCTACATTTCCAGTGAAACCGTGCCCGGGTTCTTCTTCCCCGAACGTGATTTCCTCCCGGACTACGCGCCGGTGGACGAAGAGCATCCGGTGCACCCCCAGGACCCGTATGCGCTCTCGAAGCACTTCGGCGAACAGCTGATGGACGCCGCGGTTGCCCGCTCCGACATCCAGTGCATCTCCATCCGGCCCAGCTGGGTGCAGTTCGAGGGTAATTACGAACTGAACCTTGGGCCCCAGGTCCGGGACAGTTCGGTACTGAGCCCCGGTTTGTGGAGCTATGTGGATGTGTACGATCTGGCCGACGCCATTGTGCTTGCCACCGAATCGGACCTGCCCGGCCACGAGCTTTTCTACATCGCCTCGCCCGACAACGTCGGCGGCCACGACTTTGCGCAGATCCTGTCGGAGAACTACGGCGACCAGATTCAGCTGCGCGGCCTCGACCGCCCGGATGCCTCCGGGATTTCCAGCGCAAAAGCCCGCAAGCTACTCGGCTGGCAGCCGAAGCGGTCCTGGCGGGATTATCTGGACGCCGAAGGCAACGCGCTCCGGAACTAAGCCGGCCCGGCCTGGACGACGCCGTCGTTGTCCAGGCCGTTCCGCCCGGCCCCGCCTACTCCAGGCGCAGGACCGCTTCGATTGATTCCTGCATTTCCGGCGCCCCGGGGGCAACCTTGGACGCGAAGCGGCCGACAACCTCACCGCTGTCGGTGATCAGGAATTTCTCGAAGTTCCAGCCGATGTCATCGCCCAGTTCCCCGTCATGGAACCGGGTCAGGAGGGCGTAGAGCGGGTGCCGGTGTGGTCCGTTGACGTCGGTCTTGGCGGTCAGCGGGAAGGTGACGCCGAAGTTCCGCGAGCAGAACTCGGCAATGTCCTCGTTCGTGCCCGGCTCCTGTCCGGCGAAGGAGTTGCTGGGCACGCCGAGGATGCTGAAGTTCCGTTCCTCGTACGTTTCGTAGAGCGCCTGCAGCCCCTCGTACTGGGAAGTGAATCCGCAGCGCGAGGCCACGTTGACCACCAGCACGGCCTTGCCGCGGAACAGCTCTCCGAAGGTGGTCTCGGTGCCGTCCAGCATGGTGAGGGGAATGTCGTACAAGTTGTCGTTCACGGCGTCGTTCTCCACGGGTGTCCCTTTCGATAGACCTGTTTCTATTGCATCCCATCCCGGGCGGAACACCCAATTTCCGGCAGCCCGGCCGGCTGGGATGAAACGCCGGGACGTGATTCATAGCACTTCGTAACATTTGGTTTCGACTTGACAGGCCCGGTGATAGCTTGCCGCTATGAACGCTATTCCAGAGTCAATCCCCGTCCTCGACCTGAGCACGGCACGCAGTGCCGACGGCTCCTTCAATCCCGAGTTCATCGACCAACTGCGTGATGCCACACACCGGATCGGCTTCTTCCAGCTGGTCGGCTATGGCGCCGCGCAGGCCCGGGTGGAGGAGCTGTTCGACATCACCAAGCGGTTCTTCGACCTGCCGCTCGAGGACCGATTGGCCCTGGATAACCGCAATTCCCCGCACTTCCGCGGCTACACCCGGCTCGGCACCGAAATCACCAAGGGCCGCCCGGATGCCCGGGAGCAGGTGGACTTCGGTCCCGAGCGCGCCCCCGTGGCGGACTACCCGGCGGACCAGCCGTACTGGCTGGTCCAGGGGCCCAACCAGTTCCCGGACCAGGTACTCCCCGAACTTCGGGCCACCGCCATGGACTGGGCCGAGTCCATGAGCTGGGTGGGGGCGGAACTGCTCAGTGCCATCGCGGTGTCCCTGGAACTGCCCGAGGACCACTTCGCCGAGCCCTTCGAGGACACCCCGGCCTGGATGGCCAAGCTCATCCACTACGTGGGCGGCGTGGTGAAGGAAGCCGGCACCCAAGGTGTCGGCGCGCATGCCGACTATGGTTTCATCACCCTGCTCCTGCAGGATTCGGTGGGCGGACTGGAAGTGAAACCGCACGAGTCGGATGTCTGGCTCCCGGTGGAACCGATTCCCGGCGCGCTGGTGGTCAACCTGGGCGAAATGCTTGAGGTGGCCACCCAGGGCTACCTTTCCGCCACCATCCACCGTGTGCTGGCTCCGGCGCCGGGCGTGGACCGATACGCCATCCCGTTCTTCTGGTCCCCGCGGCTGGACTCGGTGATCGACCCCGTGCAGCTTCCCGCCGAGCTGGCTGCACAGTCCCGCGGCATCTCCGATGATCCGGACAACCCCATGCTGGCCTCCTACGGCGCCAATGTCCTGAAGGGCTGGCTGCGGGCACACCCGCAGGTGGCTCAACTACACCACCCGGAGCTTGTGGCGAAGTAAAGGCCCGCGTAGCCCGACGGCAGGGTAGACGAAAGCGGAAGCGGGAACCCTGTGGTTCCCGCTTCCGCTTTCAGTTCGGCAAGAGCGTTATTCGACGGCGCCGGCTTTCACCTTGCCCGAATGCTCCTCCTCCGGGCCCTCCACTACGTCCGGGTTCTGCACGTTATCCGTGTACCACTCGGTGAGGGCGGGGTCGTCGCTCTCAAAGTCGGCACCGGCGCCTTCAGCCTCCGGCACGTGCGCGGTGCCGAAGACGAAGTCGTCGCCGTGCTCGTCGATGCCGCGGCGCACGCCGCCGTTGATGGCCTCCAGCGCGTACCGGCGCCGGATCATCAGCGGGTCGTTGCGCAGGTCCTTGGCCCAGGACACCATCACGCCGACGAGGATGATGGTGAACGGCAGGGCACAGGTCACCATGATGGCCTGGAGTCCCGAGAGGGCGTTGTGGCCCCCCGCCAGCAGCAGGAACAAGGCGATCAGCCCGAGTGCCGCCGACCAGATGATGGTCACCGATTTCGAGGGCACGGGCCGGCCCGACTGGGACATCGAGCCCATGACGTTGGCGGCCGAGTCCGCGGCGGTGACGAAGAAGACCATAATCGCGAGCATGCATACGATGGGCGTCAGCGAGCTGAGCGGCAGGTTGGCCAGCAGATCGAACATGACGTTCTCGCCGTTGTCCTTCACGGTCAGGTCCACCCCGTTCTGGTTCATCCAGATGGCGGTGCCGCCGAAGACCGTGTACCAGGCGATGGAGATTGCCGAGGGAACGAAGACGACGACGGTGACGAACTGGCGCAGGGTTCGGCCCTTGGAGATCTTGGCGATGAACATTCCCACAAACGGCGACCAGGAGATCCACCAGGCCCAGTACAGGGTGGTCCAGCCGGTCAGGAAGTCCTCCTGCTCGGCACCCTGGCCGGCGAAGACGGTCAGCATGTCCGGCATGTTGCCGACAAACGCGATGAGCGAGGCCGGCAGCAGATCGAGCAGGAAGAACGTCGGCCCGGTCAGAAGGACAAAGAGCGTCAGCAGAATGACCAGGGTCATATTGAGGTTGGAGAGCAGCCGGATGCCCTTCTTGATGCCGGCGACGGCGGAGATGGTGAAGACAACCGTCAGGAGGCTGATGGCGACGACGACGAAGCCGTTGCCCAGCTCCTGGCCCGTGATGATCGAGACTCCGGTGCGGATCTGGAGCGCGCCGATGCCCAGCGAGGTCGCGGTGCCGAACAGTGTCACCAGCACGGCGGAAACGTCAATGATCTTTCCCAGCACCCGGTTGTTGCCGTCGGGGAAGACCGGTTCGAACAGCGACGAAATCAGCGGCAGTCGGCCGCGCCGGAACGAGGCGTAGGCCAGGGCGCCGCCCACCAGGGCGTAAATGATCCAGGCGAGACTGGCCTGGTGCAGGAAGGTGGTCGACATGGCCGGCAGGATGGCGGCGGAGCTGCCGGCCTCGGCATCGGTCGAGGGCGGCGGGGAAAGGAAATGGCTGAGCGGTTCCATCGGCCCGTAGAAGATCAGCGCGATGCCCAGACCAGCTGCGAACAGCATGGAGACCCAGGACGTGGTGGAGTACTCCGGCGTGCTGTCGTCGGCCCCCAGCCGGATCTTGCCGGTCGGCCCGAAGCCAACCACCAGCATGAAGATCGCGGCGGCAACCATGGTGGCGTTAAACAACCAGCCGAAATGCACAACCACCCAGCCCTGTATGCCGGTGCCCACGGAACTGAGGTTGCCGGGCGCAAAAATCGCCCACGCCAGAACGGCGAGAGAGATGGCCATGGCAAAAATGAACACACCGCGCCGGGTCGGATAGTTGACCCCGGTGTCCTCAACGCTGATGCCCGGGACCAGCCCGGGATGGAGGCTGAGCGCTGGGGCGGAAGCAGCAGTACGCAGCGCTTTTTTGACACGCTCGACAGGGCGGCCGGCAGCCCTGTGCACCGGAGACCCGGACACGCTGGACCCGTCGGTACTGCCTGAGACGTGCTCTGGAGGTGAAGACTCGGAATTCATAACGCTAAACTTTAGTGCATAAAGCGCCAATTACTGTAAATCATGGATTGCAGCGGTGCCCTCTCGATCAATCGCAGAAGCGGCCGCATAGCAGTGATACCGCGGCAGGACCAATCGAGCGAAAGCGCTCGAACCACGCTCCGCGGATAGCCCTGCGCCGCGAAAGTATTGTGCTTTGGCTCACCTGAACAATCGACAGAAATAGCAAAAGTCTCGATACTTATATCCCTTTATAATTCATTCTGGTAATTCGCAGAAACAATTCCGGCCGCCCGATATCACCATCGCGCATCTACCGTTGACTCGCTCCGGCCCCGTCCCTAGGCTGTCGGGCAAGCCGGAGCGGCACCGCTGTTTCCAGTCCATGGCGCTCCCGCGGTGATCGAAAGGCTTTCGACATGCCGCTCTACGCCTATCGCTGCGCTGCCCGCGGTTCAGCCGGGTTCACCTGCGCCGATTTCGAGGTGCAGCTCGCCATGGGCTCCGCCCCCGCTTCCCTCCCCTGCCCCGTCTGCGGGGCGCCGGCCCGCCGTCGCTTCACCGCACCCAACCTCTCGCGCGCTTCCTCCAGTGCGTACCGGCTGATCGAGTCCACCCAGCGCTCGGCGGCGGAACCCGCCGTCGTCCGCTCCCCCGACCCGCTGTCCGGCACCCGTCCGGCCGGCAACATCACCACCAATCCGCTCCACCGAAAGCTGCCCCGCCCCGACTAATTCCCCGGTTGTTCCTACTCCAAAGGAGAAGCCATGCCCAAGACCGTCTTTCCCCTTGATTCGTCCCGGAAGTTCGAGGACCAGGAAAAGCTGGGGCACAACCGGTGGCATCCCGAAATACCGCCCGTTGCAGTGCTGCGCCCAGGTGAGTCCTTCCGCGTGGACTGCCGCGAATGGTTCGACGGCGCAATCCTCAACGACGATTCCGCCGAGGACATCCTCAACGCTCCGCTGCTGACCGTGCACAAACTCAGCGGTCCGTTTGCCGTGGAAGGGGCGCGTCCCGGCGACCTGCTGGTGGTGGACATTCTCGACGTCGGACCCATTCCGCAGGAAGATACCGGCCCGCTGGCGGGACAGGGCTGGGGCTATACCGGAATCTTCGCCCGGGAGAACGGCGGCGGCTTCCTCACCGAACAGTTCCCCGACGCCTACAAGGCCGTCTGGGACTTCACGGGCCAGACGGCCACGTCCCGGCACATCCCCGGCGTCTCCTTTACCGGGCTGATCCATCCCGGGCTGATGGGAACCGCTCCGTCGTCGGCCCTGCTGGCGAAGTGGAACCGGCGGGAAGGCGACCTGATCGCCACCGACCCGCACCGGGTGCCGCCGCTGGCGCTGCCGCCGGAGGCCGAACACGCTGTACTTGGGGGCCTGCCCCGGGACCAGTGGGAGCGGGTGGGCGCGGAGGCCGCCCGTACTGCGCCGCCGCGGGAAAACGGTGGAAACCAGGACATCAAGAACCTGTCCAAGGGCAGCCGGATTTTCTACCCCGTGTTTGTGGACGGCGCGAACCTCTCGGTGGGTGACCTGCACTTTTCCCAGGGCGACGGCGAAATCACCTTCTGCGGCGCCATTGAAATGGGCGGGTTCATCGACCTGAGGGTGGACCTCATCAAGGGCGGCATGGAGACCTACGGCGTCTCCGAAAACGCAGTCTTTATGCCGGGGAACGTTGAACCGCAGTTCAGCGAGTGGATCGCCTTTTCGGGCACCTCGGTGACGCTCGACGGCGAGCAGCGCTACCTCGACTCGCACCTGTCCTACCAGCGGGCCTGCCTGCACGCGATCGACTACCTGACGAAGTTCGGCTACAGCCCCGAACAGGCCTACCTGCTGCTGGGCGCCGCACCGATCGAGGGGCGTCTGTCCGGAGTGGTGGACATCCCGAACTCGTGCTCGACGGTGTACATTCCGACGTCCATTTTCGATTTCGATGTCCGTCCGTCGGCGGCCGGACCGTTCCAGATTGACCCGGGTATCGGAGCGCCGCGGGCGAGCCGCACCTGAGCCGCAGCGGCCAAGCGGGATGCGGGCCGGCGGCGACCGCGCGTTTACGGTGTACACAACGACGCTAAAATACCCCTGTGAATACCAAAACCTTCCCGCACCTCATGGCCCCGGGGCGCATGGGCCCCATGGAAACGCACAACCGAATCGTCCTGCCGGCCATGGACATGAACGTCTCCGAGCACGGCGAGATTGAACAGCCCGAAATCGACCACTACGTGGCCCGCGCCGCGGGAGGCGCCGGCCTGATCATCACCGGTGCCTGCGCCATCGCTTTCCCGCACGGTGCGGCGTCCATGAAGGAGCCGGGGCTGTCCGATGACAAGTACATTCCCGGCCTCAAGGCGCTGGCCGACGCCATCCACGCCGCCGGCAGCAAGCTCTGCATCCAGTCCACGCACCACGGCAAGGTAGCCCGCGTGGACGTAGCCAATGACCGTCCGGTGCTCGCCCCGAACCAGCCGGACTACAGCTACGACATGTCCGCCCTGGCCGACAGCACCCGCGAGGAACTCGGCAAGATGGGCGCCGCGACCGCCGGCAAGCAGACCGCCTATCACGAGATGACGGCCGAGGACATTTCCTGGCTGGTCTCCACCTGGGCCGATGCGGCCGAACGCGTGGCCAAGGCTGACGCCGACGCCATCGAAATCCACGTGGCGCACGGCTACATCCTCGGGGTTTTCCTCAACCAGCGGGACAACCTGCGCACGGATGAATACGGCGGCTCCCTGGAAAACCGGGCCCGGCTCGCCTGCGAGGTCATCAGCGCCGTCAAGGAGCGGGTTGGTGACCGCCTGGCCGTCCTGGTCCGCGTTGCCGGCGAGGAATACGGACAGGAGGGTGGCCTGACCCTCGACGAGGCGGTCGAGGCATCGAAACTGTTCGAGGCCGCCGGTGCCGACGCCATCCATGTCACCGGCTGGGGCCGCAACCCGTTCGACAACTTCACCGACGGGCCGCTGCCCAACAAGGTCGGCGCCTACCTGGAGAACGCCGCCGAGATCAAGAAACACGTCACCGTCCCGGTGATCGCCGTCGGCCGGATGCTGCCGGAGGTTTCCGAGAAGGCCCTGGCCGCGGGCCAGATCGACTTCGCCGCCATGGGACGCCAGCTGCTGGCCGACCCGGAACTGCCCAACAAGCTCCGCGACGGCAAGTTCGACCAGGTCCGCCCCTGCATCAACTGCTACCTCTGCGTCGCGGAAAACTTCTTCGACGACACTCCCTTCTGCGCCGTCAACCCGGCGCTGGGCAACGAGGCGCTGCTGCCGCTGAAGCCCGCCTCCGCCACCAAGCACGTAGTGGTTGTCGGCGCCGGCCCGGCAGGTCTGGAAAGCGCCCGGGTCCTGACCGAACGCGGCCACCGGGTCACCGTGGTGGACAAGTCGGACCGCCTGGGCGGCACCATGTGGTTCTCCACCATGACCACCCCGGACAACGAACGCCTGCTGAAGTGGTTCAAGGCCGAGATTAAGCGCCTGAACATCGCGGTGAAGCTGAACACGAAGGCCACCGTGGAGTCCATCCGCGCCCTGCACCCGGACCACGTGATCGTGGCCACCGGCGCCGTCCGGCCCAAGCCGGACTTCCCCGGCGGCGACCTGCCGATTGTGCAGACCGGCGACACGCTGCGGGCCATGATGCTCGGCACCGCCACCGCTGAGGAGGCCGGCGCGGTGCTGAGCACCCTGGGCAAGCTCGGCCGCCTCTCCGGCGTGACCAAGAGCCCGGAGTTCGTCCGCCAGTTCACCAAGGTCTGGCTGCCGATGGGTAAGGACGTGGTGGTGATCGGCGGTTCGCTCGTGGGCCTGGAGCTGTCCGAGTTCCTCGCCGAGCGCGGACGCCGGGTCACGCTGCTGCATGAAAAGCAGCAGCTCGGCCTGCCGCTGGCCATGCCGCGCCGCTGGACAGCCGTGAAGGAATCCGAAAAGCACGGCGTGAAGATCCACCGCAACGCCTCGATCACCCGCATCACCGAGAAGAGCGTCGAGTGGACCGTGGGCGGGGAAAGCTTCTCCGCCCCCGCGGACATGGTGGTCTACGCGGACGGCACGACGTCGGCCTCACCGCTGGCGGACGAGCTGCGGGCCGCGGACATCACCTGCGACGTCGTCGGCGACGCCGGCGAGGTCAACTACATCCACGGCGCCATCCACTCATCCTGGAAGGTGAGCACCGACCTCTAGGCAGGCAGTGCTTCGCCCTTCGCGGGTGCGAGAAGCCGGCAGGCCGCAGTGATGGCGGCCTGCCGGCGTCGTTCGCGGGCGGCGTCGGAATCCTCGGTCTTGCCGGTGTAGAGCAGTTCCGGGGACTGCGCCCAGGCGGTGGCCAGCGAAAAAAGCAGAGTCATTAGGTCATCCGGGTCCCAGTCAGCATCGATGATCCCCTGCGCCTGGGCGGCGGCAATATCGGCCGACGCCGGCCCCGGGCGGCTGGAGGGGGCGAGCGCTTCCGGTGCCCCCTCGAGCCGGGCCCAGTCCAGCATCCGCAGATGCTCGGGGTGCTCCACCGCGTGGTCATACAGGGCACCCACGAACCCGGGAAGATCCAGCGCGTCCCGGGGAAGCTGGTCCGTGGTCTCCTGGAGATTGGCGGCCAGCACCGCGGCGAACAGCGCACTCTTGCCGCCGAAGTACGCATAAAGCCGTTCCTTACTGGCCCGCGCCTCTTCGGCAATGCGGTCCACCCGGGCTCCGGCCAGGCCGTACCGGGCAAATTCTTCTCGTGCTGCGGCCAGGATCCTGGCCCGCGTGGCTTCACCGTCGGTTCTCATACCTGTAGTCTAGCTAAGCCAACCAACCAGTTCGTTTGATGAGGATTTCCCCTTTATGGACCGCACCACCCCCTCCGGCCTGCCCCGGCCTGCCGCCGTCGACCACTCGGCACATCCGCACCGCTGGCTGCTGCTGGCCGTCCTGGCGCTGGCCCAGCTGATGGTGGTCCTGGACGGCACCATAGTCAACATCGCCCTGCCGGACGCGCAGCGCGAACTGGGCATGTCCGACGGCGACCGCACCTGGGTGGTCACCATCTACGCACTGGCCTTCGGCTCGCTCCTGCTGCTCGGCGGCCGTATTGCCGACTACTGGGGCCGCAAGCGCACCTTCATGGTGGGCATGGTCGGGTTTGCCGTAGCCTCCGCCATCGGCGGTTTTGCGGAAAGCACGGAAATGCTCCTGGCGGCCCGCGGCCTGCAGGGTGCCTTTGCCGCACTGCTCGCACCGGCGTCGCTCGCCATCCTGACCATCACCTTCCCCTCCGGCAAGGACCGCATCAAGGCCTTCGCCGTGTACGGTGCCATCGGCGGCGGCGGCGCTGCCATCGGCCTGCTGCTTGGCGGCGTCCTCACGCAGTACGCCAGCTGGAACTGGTGTCTGCTGGTCAACGTTCCCATCGCGATCGTCGCCATGGCCGCCGGCCTGCCGCTGATCCGCGAGAGCAAGGCCCACGGCAACACCCGCTACGACCTGCCCGGAGCCATCCTGGTGGTTGCCGGCCTCGCGTCGCTCGTGTACGGCTTCTCCGAGGCCGAAAACGGCTGGGCACGCTTCGAAACCATTGCCTTCCTCGCCGCCGGCGTACTGATCCTCGCGCTGTTCGTGTTCGTGGAAAGCCGTGTCTCCAACCCGCTGCTGCCCCTGCGCGTGCTGACCAACAAGGTCCGCGGCGGCGCGTTCCTGACGTCCACGCTGACCGGCGCCGCCCTGCTGGGCGGCATCCTGTTCCTGATCTTCTACTTCCAGATTGTCCTGGGCTACTCGCCGTTGAAGTCCGGTCTGGCGTCGCTGCCCATGACCCTGGCCATCATGATCGGCGCTGCCACGCTGTCCAATCTGCTGCCGCGCACCGGCGTCCGCCTCCCCATGACGGTGGGTCCCGTCGTCGGCGCAGCCGGCCTGATCTGGCTTTCCTTCATCACGGTGGAGGGCAACTACGCGCTGGAGGTCCTGCCCGGCCTGATCCTGCTGGGCCTCGGCCTCGCCATGATCTTTGTCCCGCTGCAGAACGTGGCGCTGGCCGGCATCGACGAGCACGACGCCGGCGTGGCCAGTGCCGCGGTCTCGGCCACCCAACAGATCGGCGGGTCCATCGGCACCGCCCTGTTCACGGCCGTCTACACGGCGGGCATCACGTCCTACATGAGCAGCAACGGCGGCCAGCCTGCCGCGCAGCTCGAAGGGCTCGTCAGCGGCTACTCCACCGCGTTCATCTGGGCCGGCGTCGCGCTGTTCCTCGCCGCTCCGATCGGCTACTTCATGATCCGCCCCTCCAAGGAGGACCTGCTGAAGGTCCCCGAGGTAGCCCCCGTCGGCTAAAGCGGTTTCCGGCACAGTGCCGAACCAAAGGAACCGGCTCCCGCGAAACGGGGCCGGTTCCTTTTTTCTGCCCCGGCGCTGCGCCTGTGCGCGGCCGACATCGCCGGGGAACGAAACTCCGGAATTATTCGGCGGCCTAAGCAGTTACCTCCCCCATGACTACAATCGCGATCATTGGTGCAGGACGCGGCCTCGGTGCCGCCGTCGCTCGACGATTCGGCGCGGAGGGATTCTCCGTTGCGCTGATCTCCCGAAGCCAGGCCAAGGTGGACGCCCTCGCCGAAGACCTCGGCAAGGCCGGCATCCCGGCCCGGGGCTTCGCTGCCGACGTCCGCAACCCGGAATCGATCGCCGCGGCCCTCGAGGCTGCGGCCGAAACCCTGGGCCCCGTCGAGGTGCTGCAGTACAGCCCCCTTCCGCAGAAGGACTTCATGCGGCCCGTCCTCGAGACGACGGCGGCTGACCTCAGGGGTCCTGTTGAGTTCTCCATCTACGGGCCGGTCGCCGCAGTCCACCAGGTGCTGCCCGGCATGCGGTTCCTTGACGGGAACCGAGGCACCATCCTCTTCGTCAACGGCGGATCGGCCGTGAAGCCCGGACGCGGCGTCACCGGAACCTCGGTGGCGTTCGCCGGCCAGGCCGCCTACGCGCAGCTCCTCAACGAGGTCCTCGCCGAGGAAGGCATCCACGTGTCGCAGCTGATCATCGGCGGCCGCATCATCGAGGGTGATCCGGAAAAGGATCCCGACGTTCTTGCCGGCGTCCTCTGGGACCTCCACACCCGCCGGGACACCTTCCGCCACCAGATCAGCACGGACTGATCCGCGTGAGTGAACCATCGCAACAGCCCTCCGTTCCGGCCAGCCTGCGCCTGATCCAGGACGAGCTCGCCGCGGCGGCGGACGGCCTGCAGGAAGAGCAGCTCGCCGGTCTGGTGAAGGAGATCCAGCAGGCCCGGCGCGTCTTCGTCACCGGCGGCGGGCGCAGCGGGCTCGCGCTGCGCATGCACGCCATGCGCCTTATGCACCTCGGGCTCACCGTGCACGTCGTGGGCGAAACAACGACGCCGGCCATTGGCTCCGGTGACCTGCTGATGGTTGCATCGGGTTCCGGGACCACAGCCGGTGCCGTCGCTGCTGCGGAGGCTGCCGTCTCCGCGGACGCCCGTGTGGCCGTTTTGACCACCGACGGCGAGTCGACGCTGGCCGGGATGGCCCACTCTGTGGTGCTTATCCCCGCGGCGCAAAAGACCGACCACCGCGGCACCGCATCGCGCCAGTATTCCGGCAGCCTCTTCGAGCAGGCACTGCTTCTGGTGCTCGACGCCGTCTTCCACACCCTCTGGAAGGCCGACGGCACCCCGGCCGAGGACCTCTGGCCCCGGCACGCGAACCTCGAATAGTGCGTGCCCTGAAACTTCATTCCCAGCTAGCAAAGGAAACACCATGAAACTGCAACTCGCCATGGACGTACTGACCGTCGAAGACGCCCTCGAGCTGGCCGGCAAGGCCGCCGAATACGTCGACATCATTGAACTCGGCACCCCGCTGGTCAAGAACGCCGGGCTCTCCGCCGTCACTGCCATCAAGGAAGCCCACCCGGACAAGATCGTCTTCGCTGACCTCAAGACCATGGATGCCGGCGAGCTCGAAGCCGATATTGCCTTCAAGGCCGGCGCTGACCTCGTGACGGTCCTCGGCGTCGCCGACGATTCCACCATCTCCGGAGCCATCAAGGCCGGTAAGGCCCACGGCAAGGGCGTTGTAGTGGACCTCATCGGCGTGGATGACAAGGCGACCCGCGCCAAGGAAGTCACCGACCTCGGTGCCGAGTTTGTCGAGTTCCATGCCGGACTCGACGAGCAGGCCCAGGACGGCTATGACCTCAACACCCTGCTGACTGCGGGCAAGGAAGCAGGCGTCGCCTTCTCCGTCGCCGGCGGCGTAAAGCTGGCCACCCTCGCTGACGTGCAGGCGTCCGGTGCGGACGTTGCCGTCGTCGGCGGCGGCATCTACAGCGCCGATGACCCCGCTCTGGCTGCCAAGGAACTGCGCGCCGCGATCAGCTAGCAACCCTTTAGCCGACCCCGTCGGCTAACTCCAGCAGCACCTTGGAAGGAGGCCCGGGCAACCGGGCCTCCTTTCGTGGTTCATAGGCCTCGTCGGGCCGCCCGAGGCGTGCGTAAGGCGTAGGCCTGCGAAGGCGTCGGGTCAGAGAGACGGCTGCGGTTGCGCGTGGCCGAGGCTCCAGTCCAGAGCATAATCGGCCACCTCTTCCCACCCCGGTTCGGCGCAGGTCCAATGTGCCCGGCCGTCAAACTCGTGATACTCCGTGAGTGCGGGTGATTTGGCCCAGTGCCTGGCGTTGGATTTATTCACCGACGGGGGCATGATGTGGTCTTCGCTGCCTCCGATAAACAGTAGCGGTGCCCTGTCGGTGGAGTAATCCACCCAGGTCTCCTGATGCCCCGGCTGGAAATTCGCGAGCAGTCCGTACGCCCACACCCAGTTCCCGGGAGCGGCAATGGCGTACCGTTCGTATGCGGCGTCGGAGTCCTCCCGGCTCAGCGTGTTGGTGAAGGCATAGTGCCACTCGTCCGGGGTGAACCCGACAGCTTTATGGAAGTTGGCAGGGTTCTTCAGCGCGGGAAAGAGTGAGCGGGCCTGGGACAGCGGGGTAACCCTCACCCCTTCGGTTGGTGCCGAATTGATGGCAGCACCGGCAACCCCCAGACCGCGGGCGAGCAGCATCTGGGTCAGGAGCCCTCCGAAAGAGTGGCCCATGATGATGGGCGGACGGGGCAAGGCCTCGATGACGCCCGCAAGGTGATCGAGGGTATCCGGCACGGTAAGCGCGGCGATCACGTCCGGGTTTTCGCGCAGTGCCTCAACCTCTATTTCGAAGCCCGGATAAGCGGGCGTCAGGACGGTAAAGCCCTTCGCCTCATAATGGGCTTTCCACCCTTCCCAGCTGCGGGGCGTCACCCAGAGCCCGTGGACCAGCACGATCGTATCCGGGGTGTTGGAACCGTTCATGGTGTTCCCTTCGGTGCGCCGCGGGATCAAGAGGAAACGAACGTTAGCGGGAGATTACCCAGCCCTGCAGGGAGGAACAATCCTGGAAGTCAGTTTTCGTTGCGGAACCTGTCATTTGGGTGCAGCCCGACGCAGCGGGGCACCCTGCAGCTCCGGATGCACGTTGCTCTGGACGCACCGGGCCGGCTCGCGGACGCGATGCTCGACCTTCTACGTGTACACGTTCCAGGCGGTCGCCGTGTTCCAAGCGTTCCGTGCACTCGTTTCACGTGGTCACGCCACCTGGACACCGGTCGGTTTAGAACGGCGGCGCCGGTTCTTGCCGGGGGTCTTTCTGCCCGGGGTCCGTCGGCTGCTGGGCGTGTGGTGGGTGTGTTGCCTGTTCGGCTGCCGGGTCCGGCGGTCCGAGTTCCAGGAAAGGGTCGGTCTTGTAGACCCGGCCGGTCGGTGAAGTCCACTCGATTACTCCGGGGGCGGGTTGGCACGCTTTCCAGTAACCCAGAGTCTTGAACCGGTGATGCCGACGGCAGAGGTGTTCCAGGTTTCCGTGATCGGTCGGGCCGCCGCGGGCCCAGTCGGTCGTGTGGTCGATGTCCGAACTCGCGGTGCTGACCCGGCAGCCGGGGAACCTACAGGTTCCGTCCCGTGCCCGGAGCCAGCGCCTTAGCCCCGCCGGGACCTTTCGCCGCCGCCCTACGCCCAGGATCTCCCCTGTCTTTGGGTCCTGAGCCAGCCCGGTCCATCCGGCTGCGTTCCTAGCCAGCCGCCGGGCTTCTTCGGCACTGATGGGGCCGTAACCGTGCAGTTCTGCCGGCTGGTCATCGGCTCCGAAGAGGGTTTCGGCGCTGATCAGCACCATGATTTCGGCCCGCGGGACGATTCCCTCATCCGGTCCGGATCCCACGTCTGCTCTGGCCTCAGTATCGGGGCTGCCTTCCCGGCCGTCGTCGTTCTCCGGGCCGCCGTCGAAACCGAAGCTTCCTCCGTTCTGCCTGGTTCTGTCTGTGCCGTTGCCGGTATGTGCGGTCCTGCTGGTGTTTCCGGCCTCGGCTCGGGTTCCGACCTGGTCTGAGGTCACGGTAAAAAGCCCCCGGCTGCTGCCCATCAGCAGCTGTGCCAGGATGTCCGCACGCAACTGGTCCGTGGACCGGGAATCGCCTCCGGCCTGCTCACCGCGGGCTGCAGTGCTGAGAGCGGTATAGATCTGCTGCGCTTCCGCGGCACGCAGGTAAGCGGACAGACAGGACATGCCGTCCTCTTCCCGGTCCAGAGTGACCCTGCGTTGCTCGAAAGCGCTCAAATGCCTTTTGCTGACGGTCTCCGGAAACTTCTTTTCACGCAGCCGCCGGGCCTTGGCTGAGAACTGCGCCCGCGTTTGCCCCTCCGCGGCCTTCAACAGATCGGCCTCGAACCCTGGCAGTTTCGAGGCAGGAACGTTCCGGCACTGCTCCAGCACCACCTGAGCATGCTGGTACGAGAACCGTCCCTCTTCCAGACCGGTCAGGGTCGCGGTACGGGTGCCGCAGAGCTGGCCGGCCTCACTCAGCAGCCGCTCACCGGTCACCTGCGGAACGTTCAGAATGGCGGCGCATTCGGACGCTGCCAGGCTAAAGGCGATCCCGGGTTTATCCCGCTCCGACGGGTCGAAGAAGTTATACCGGAAGATTTGCTCCATCCGGTTCAATAGGCGGGCCCGCTGCGCTTCCCCCCAGGAAATCAGATGCGCGACCCGGACCAGGGCATCACCGGCCATATCCTCGTCGAACGATTCAAGGTTCTGCAACGCAAGGGTCCCGGTGAAACCGTCCGGGTAATCGGCGGCACGGCTTCCGGCCGGAGTGGCATCATCGGCGGTGGCAGGCGTTGCGGGTGCGGCCTCGGCGTCGTTCTCGGGGGCGGCAGCGGTGGCACTTTCGTCAGCCGTCCCGGCAGGTTGGGCGGCCAGTTCCGCCCGGAACACAGCCAGAGTGACTGAAGAACAGCGCGGCTCGGCACCACCTGCCCGCGCTTTCGGCTGCTGGTTTTCACCGCTCTGCTCTTCGGCTGTCGGTTCAGTATTTCCGAGCTGATCCATACCTCAGGATTTCATCCGGCACTGACATTCCAGCCCTCAAAACAGGCCGAAAACGGACCTCGGGAAAACCTTAGATACCCGTCTTTTCGGCCTGACTACTTGCCTTCAATGCAGGGGTTTTTACGCACACCCGCCAGGTCCGCACGAGCCGAAACAACACCAACGAGCGCCCGCTGGCAACACACACCGTCAACCCCTCTTGACTCACCCAGCCCGTCAACCTAGATTGACGGACATGGAAGACCAATCCCCCCTGGCCGCCGCAGCGGCGAGTCCCGATCCGGCCACTGGGCTGCGCGCCGTCGTCGCCCTCGGAAGGCTGCGCGACCAGCTCGAGGCAGTGCAGGTCGCCAATGCCCGGGCGCAGGGCTGGTCCTGGCAGGCGATCGCGGACCAGCTCGGCATCAGCAAACAGGCAGTGCACCAGAAATACAACCGGAAAGCGAAGTAGAGCCATGTTTGAACGGTTTACACAGCAAGCCCGTCAAAGCGTCATCTCCGCACAGGAAGAAGCCCAAACCCTGGAGGCGACGCAGATCCTTCCGGTGCATCTACTCCTCAGCACCGTGTCCACCGCTGAAGCCACCACTCCCCTGCTGGCATCCGTGCTGGCCGAGTCCGGACTGACCTCGGCGCAGCTGCGCGCGGACCTTCACGCCATGGGCGCGGACTCCGGGTACGACGACGCCGCCGCCTTGGAATCCGTCGGTATCGACCTGGACGAAGTGCGACGCGCCATCGACGCACAATTCGGCGAAGGCGCCCTGGACGCGGCGGCCGGATCCGCCCCGCGGCGCCGTCGCCTGTTCGACTCCCTCAAAGGCGGGCACCTGCCCTTCAGCAGCGGTGCGAAAGCCGTGCTGACCAACAGCCTGCGCGAATCAACGGCCCGGAAGGACGGCTACATCGGGACCGAACATCTCCTGCTCGGGATCCTGCGCGGCGCCGACCCTGCCGCTCTGTCCCTGGTCAGCCGGCATGTCGGGCCGGACGAACTGCGGGCACGCATCCTCCGCACGATGGACGCCGCCGCTTAACGCCGCCGCCTAGGTCCCAACGCCGGCTCCGGCCCCGGCTCACCAGTCCGCCAGCCTCGTCTCCGGCGCCAGCGGCCCCCTGCCCGCCAGCCATGCCATGAAGCTGCGCTGCTCGTTCGGGGACCCAAGCCGTTCCGGAACGGTGGCAAGCAGGACCGGCAGGTCCCACGCGACATACTCCTCAGGCCAGTCCGCAGGTGTATAGCCAAGCCCGAGGTCCACATGGTGCATCTCGACTTCGCGGAGCCGATGCGCCGGACAGGCAGCCACGCCATAGTGATCGTCGCCGATGAGGTGGCCGTTGGGCCATCCTGCAGCATCGGCCAGATTCAGCATCTCTTCGAGGCGCAGGATGCTGGAGCTCAGGTCAGCAATGGTTTCTGCGGCAGCCCGGCCGGCCCCCTCCTCGATCTCCCGGGCGCGCTGTTCGGATCCGCCGGGATACCTCGGAACATCGTGCCCTTCGAGGGCGCCGGACAGCCGGCGCGCGTGGGCATCGGCGTTCCGCGCCAGATGGGTCAGGACATGACCCGCTGTCCAGCCAGGCAAGCGGCTCGGCGCCAGGACGTCCGAGTCGGTTAGATCTGCCGTACGCCGCATCAAACGCGCCTGGGCCGCAAAGCAGAATTGTGACGCCCGCTGCGGATCCTCTTCCAGATTCACCATGCCCTGCCTTTCCCGCCGACTCCCCGCCGACTACCCGCCGACTCCCGAATGGACCATATTGTCCATCGCCGGGGTCGGAACGGGTCTTAGGCTCGGCCCAGCACCGCCACGAGGAAGTCCGACTCGGGCGTAAACGGCCGCAGGTCCCACGTGGAGAACCGCTGCTGCACCTCAAGCCCGGCCGCAGCGGCGTCGTCAATGAAGGACTCGAAGGCGTACCCGCGGTTTCCGCCGAACCCGATAACCACGCGGCCGTCGGCTGCCAGGTGCTCGCGCATTCGGGTCAGGACGTCGACGGCGGTGCCCGGCGCCAGGAAGGTCATCACGTTGCCGGCGCAGACAATCAGGTCGAACGGTTCGGGAACACCTGCAGCGGGCAGGTCCAGCTCGGCCAGATCCCCCACGAACCACTGCAGATCCGGGAAGTCCCGCCGGGCGGCGTCGATCAGTTCGGGATCGACGTCGACGCCGACGACGGCGTGGCTGCGGCGCGCGAGCTCCCCGCCCACCCGGCCGGGACCGCAGCCCGCGTCGAGAATCCGGGCTCCGCGCGGCAGCATCGCGTCGATCAGCCGGGCTTCGCCGTCGAGGTCCTGGCCCTGCTCCCGCATCGCTTCAAACCGCGAGATGTACCAGGCGGAATGTCCGGGATTCTGCCGCTTTTTCGCTTCCCAGAGGGTTTCGTTTCGCATGTTTCCAGCCTACGACGCGAAACCGGCGGCCGGTCAGCCGCTAGGGCTGCCGGCCGCCGGTTGCGGATGTGGAGACTAGGCCTTGCTGAGCTGCTTCTTGCCCTTGCGGTACTGCCCCATCGACTTGAAGTAGTGGTTCGACGGCGTCAGGAACAGCAGCACCGTTGCGGCCAGCGACAGCAGGACGGACACCAAAGTCACCCAGGCTGCCGGGTAGACCGTGATGACGCTTGCGAAGAACTGCACGCGCGTGTTCATCGCGGAGAGAATCACGACGACGATAAGGACTATCCGGGGCCAGCTAAAGCCCATCCGGGACAGCAGTGCAATTCCCGTGAGAATAATGCCGGTAAAGATACCCGCTGACACATAGCCGGAGATTTCCTCGGAGGACCACCAGGGGATGTTGGCTTCACCGAAGATCGACGCAATTTCCTCCTTGTGCTTCTCGGACTTCACGGCCATGATTCCCACCGGAATCCGGATAAGCACCAACGCAACTGCTGCCATCAGCAGCCAGAAGGCCATCTCCACCGTCTTCGGACGGGCCGGAGCTGCTCCCGGCGTCGCCGGAGTCTGTGCTGCCGGCTGTGCGCCTGCGTAAGGATTCTGGTTGGCGTCCTGCGCCACGTTCTCGGTCATGCTGCTTCCCCCATAAAGCTGGCTGGTTCCGCGGCGGATTTGCCGGGTCGGTAGGTAGCCTATAGGACAGCAGGCTGACTTTTAGCACCGGCGGACCGCCAAGGTGCGGACCTTATGTCTCCGCGGGCGAAAGCCATTGGCCCCGCCGCATGACGCGGTGGAGCTCAAGGTCCGCACCCAGAACCAGCAGGTCCGCGGCAGCACCCTGCACCAGCTGGCCGACCTGCTGTTCGATCCCGAGAACCCGGGCCGGCACCAGGGCGGCCGCGGTGACGGCGTCCTGCAGGTCCACCCCGGCCCGCACACTGTTCCGCACCAGCTCCAGCATGGACGCGGTGCCGCCGGCAATCGCACCAGTGGCGGTCACCCGTGCGGTGCCCTGCCGCACGGTGACTGCCGCAGGACCAAGCCGGTACTGCCCGTCCTGCAGCCCCGCCGCAGCCATGGAATCCGTCACCAGCGCTATGTTCTCCGCTCCGAGGAGCTCGAACATGGTGGCCACCAGCACAGGATCCAGATGGACGCTGTCGGCAATAAGTTCGACGACGGCGGCGCCCGCCTTCGCTGCCCGGAGGCAGGAGGCGAGCGCGCCCGGCGCCCGGTGATGCAGCGGGTCCATGGCGTTGAACATGTGGGTGACCGTCGGGCGGGCCGCAGACGCTGCAGCGCCTGCGAGCATCCGCCGGGAACGGGCGAGGGACTGTTCGGCCTGAATCGGCGAGCAGGCGGTGTGGCCCAGTGACGGAATCACGCCGTGGCCGGCCAGCAGGTCCACGAGCTGATCAGCGCCGGCCAGCTCGGGGGCATAAGTCATGGTGCGCAGGTGGCCGCGGGCGGCGGAGATAAACCTGCCCGCCAGGACCACGTCCGGATCCTGCAGCGACTGGGGGTCCTGTGCGCCGCAGCGGGCTGCGGCCAGGAAAGGCCCTTCCAGATGCAGTCCCGCCAGCAGTCCCTCCTCTGCCAGGCCCGCGAGTACTCCGAGCTGCCGGAGCAGCGCGTCCGGTGCGGCAGTGACAAGGCTGGCCAGCAGGGTGGTGGTGCCGCCGGCATAAAGCGCCGTGATTCCAGCGCGGACGTCCTCCGCCTCGGTGCTGGAGAAATCCACCCCGTGGGCTCCGTGGCAGTGCAGGTCGATCAGACCCGGCACCAGCACCTCCCCCGCCGCGAGGTCAATAAAGCGGTCACCGGGACGGGGCTGGAATCCTGTGCCCGGCCCCGCATAGGCGAGCACCGTGCCCTCCACTGCAACCGTGGCATCCGCCAGGGTTTCCGTGCCGAGGACAGCCCGCCCGCGCAGGACGGTACGGGGAGTTCCGGGCGCCGGGGCGTATGTGGTCATTGGCTGTCCGTCAGGCCAGCAGGGAGGCCGCGGCGTCGTCCGCCAGGACGGTGACGTTGCCGTGCAGCTGCAGCACCGATGCCGGGCATTCCGGTGTCACCGGGCCGGTCAGGGCGCGTGCCAGGGCTTCGGCCTTTTCCCGTCCCCTGGCAATCAGGAGCAGCTGCCGGGCTTCCAAGATGGTGCCGAGCCCCTGGGTGAGGCAGTGCGTGGGTACGTCCTCGAGGGAATCAAAGAACCGCTGGTTGGCCCGGCGGGTGTCCTCGGTGAGAGTCTCCAGTCGGGTGCGCGAGTCCAGCGCAGCTCCCGGCTCGTTGAAGGCCAGGTGGCCGTTGCGGCCGATGCCCAGGATCTGCAGGTCAATGCCGCCTGCTGCGGCGATGCGCTGCTCATAGCGGGCGCCGGCCTCGTCCAGCTTCTCCGAATGCGGGTCGGGGACATGCATGGTTGCGGGGTCCAGCCCCAGCGGTTCAACGATTTCCCGACGGAGCACTTCGGCGTAGCTCTGCGCGTGGCCCCGAGCCAGTCCCACATATTCGTCCAGGGCAAACCAGGTAACGCTGCTGAAATCATCAGTGCCGCCGGCGAGCTCCTTGTAGAGGGGCGACGGCGACGAACCGGTGGCGACGCCGATCACCGGGGCCGGCCTCCCGGCGAGGGTTTCGAGCACAAGGTCGGCTCCGGCCTGTCCCAGGGTGGCCGCGTCGGCGCGTCGGATCATCCGGATCGAAGAGCGCTGCAGGGACCCGGCCATCACGAGGCGTCCTGCAGCTTGGCGAGTTCGCCTCGGATCCCGTCGAAATGCCTGCGCAGGCGTTCCGCTGCCAGCTCCTTGTCACCGTCTTTGACTGCTTCAAAAATCCCGCGGTGAACCGCCGCCGTTTCCGTCAGGTTGATCAGCGGGTCCCCGCCCAGCTCAGCATGGATCTTGCGGTACACCTTCCAGAAAACGGACATCAGATTCGAGAGCAGCTCATTCCCCAGCGGTTCAAACAGCTGGTAGTGAAAAGCTTCGTCAACTTCGGTGAAGACTTCACCTTCCGCTGCCAAGGTCTCCATCTGCTGGACAGTGGCCTCGATCTCAGCCAAGTGGTCCGGCGTCGAGAGGTCCATCGCCTCACCAATCAGGCCGGATTCCAGCGCCTGCCGGACATCAACCAGCTGCAGCGCCTCCTTGCCTTCGTGGCGCAGGGAAAGCCTGCCGCGGAATGTCAACCCGTCTGCCAGGGCATCGAAGTTGGCCGGAGCCACAAACATCCCAAACCCGTGCCGGATTTCAATCACCCCAAGGGCCTGGAGGACCTTCAGCGCCTCCCGCAGGGTGTTCCTGCCGATACCCAGCGCGAGGGTGAGTTCGCCCTCGGTGGGCAACGCATCGCCGGCCTTCAGGTCGCGGTCGAGGATCAACTCCATGATGTCGGCCTGCAGAGCGCGGGAACGGTTCTGGGCACTGAACCGGGCCGGCGGCAGTGAGGCATCGGGCAGGCTCATTCAGATCCTCCTGGAACTGTTCGAAAGGTGGTGCCGGGGCGAAAGATAACTCGATCCTAGGTTATAGGACGTCCCATCTATGGAAAAGACATCCCGGATCTCGCTTGACGGCGTGATGTGATGAACCTTACAGTTCTGGAACAACCGTCGGACATCCTACGTCCGATAAGTGACATGGATGGGTGGGCGCAACGATGAGCAACACTTTTGAAAGTAGCGGGCTCCTGAAGGATTCAAGCCGGCGAAACTTCCTCAAGCTGGCTGGCGTGATGGGCGCCGCCGCAGCATTTGCAGGGTCTATCTCTGCGTGCAGTCCGGGCGGAAGCCCGGCCACCGGAGGCGGCACGGCAGCCGCAGAAGGCACCGGCTCCATCGAAGCCGGGATTTCCTACCAGCTCTCCACGGGCTTCGACCCGATGCTTTCCACGGGTGCCACTCCGCAGGCCGCCAACCTGCACATCTTCGAAGGGCTGACGGAACTTCATCCGGCCACCCGGGAGCGGTATCTCGCCCTGGCTGCCGCCGAACCGGTCATGGTGGATGACACCACGTACGAGGTGAAGCTGCGCAGCGGCGCGAAATTCCACAACGGGGAACCGGTGACCACCGCCGACGTCGCCTTCTCCTTCCAGCGCGTCCTCGATCCGGCCAACAAGTCACTCTTCGCCGGGTTCATCCCCTTTATCGACACAGTGACCGCCAAGGACGATTCCACCGTCCAGTTCAAGCTGAAGTACCCGTTCCCCGCCTTCAGCGACCGCATCTCGGTCATCAAGGTCGTCCCGGAAGCAGCAGTCAAGGCAGACGCCGCCGGTTTCGACCTCAAGCCGATCGGCTCCGGTCCGTACAGCCTCGTCTCCGCCGTCAAGGAAGACCGCATCGTCTTCAAGAAGTTTGATGACTACAACGGCAAGTATCCGGCCCGGGTGGCGGACATGACCTGGCTGCTGCTGGCAGATCCGGCAGCCCGCGTCGCCGCAGTGCCCTCCCGCACCCAGGCCATCGAGGACGTCCCCTACCTGGACGTGGACCAGCTCGCCAGCAAGGTCGACGTCGAGTCGGTGCAGTCTTTCGGCCTGCTGTTCCTGATGTTCAACTGCGCCAAGTTCCCGGACAAGCGCGTCCGCCAGGCACTGCACTACGCCATCGACACCGACGCCGTCATCAGCAAGGCCCTGCTCGGCAACGCCACTGCCGCCTCGTCCTACTTCCAGGAGGGGCACCCCTCCTACAGCGAGGCATCCACCGTCTATGCGTACGACGCCGCCAAGGCCAAGTCCCTATTGAAGGAGGCGGGGATGGAGAACATCACCATCACCCTCACCTCCACGGACACCGGCTGGGTGACCCGTGTGGTGCCCCTGATCAAGGAGTACTGGGACGCCATCGGCGTCAGCACCACCCTGGAAATCCTCCAGTCCGCAGCGGTCTACGCTCCGGAAAAGGTGGGCGGAAAGAACTTCGATGTGCTTTGTGCGCCGGGTGACCCCTCGGTCTTCGGCAACGACGGCGACATCCTCCTCAGCTGGTTCTACCGCGGCGCCACCTGGATGGAGGCCCGCGCCGGCTGGAACACCACACCGGAATTCACCACCGTGCAGGACAAGCTGGACCAGGCCGTGAAGGTGGATCCGGACAAGGCCAAGGGCATCCACGCCGAGGTCATCAACATCGTCTCCGAGGAAGCCCCGCTGTATCCGCTGTTCCACCGCAAGCTGCCCACCGCCTGGGACAGCAACGCACTGGACGGCTTCCAGCCGCTGCCCACCACCGGCGTCTCCTTCGTAGGCGTAGGACGCAAGTAGCGAGACAACCGACGGCGGGGCGCCTCCCCCGGCGCCCCGCCGTACCCCCTGCATTGGAGTTTTTGAGTGACAATGTTTATCCGCCTGTTAGGGCGCCGGCTTGCTGTCCTGCCGATCATGCTGCTGGGCGTCACCGTGATGGTGTTCATCGTGCTGTCAGTTGTTCCGGCGGACCGCGCCACCGCCGTCCTCGGTGAAAACGCCAGCGAGGACGCCAAGGAAGCCTGGCGGGAGGAACGGGGCCTCAACGCTCCCCTGGTAGTCCAGTTCTTCCGGTATCTGGGTGGTGTGCTCCGGCTCGATTTCGGCGTCACCAACCCGCCGGAAGAGTCCGTGGCCAGCAAAATCGCCACGGCCTTCCCGGTGACCCTGCAGTTGACCTTCCTCGGCATCCTCCTGGCCGTTGTCCTCGCCCTCACGCTCGGCATCCTCGGCGCGCTCTACCGTGACCGCTGGCCCGACCAGGCCATCCGCATCTTCTCCATCGCGGCAATTGCCACCCCTTCCTTCTGGCTTGCGATCCTGCTGATCCAGTGGTTCGCCCTGCCCGAAGGATCCATCTTCCCCACGGGCGGCCTGGCCTGGGCGGACCAGTACGGCTTTGTCGGCTGGCTCTATTCCATGGCCCTGCCGGCCCTCGCCCTCGGCATCCCCGTCTCGGCGTCGCTCATCCGCGTGGTCCGGACCTCGATGGTGGAGGAACTCGACCGCGACTACGTCCGCACCGCCATCGGCAACGGCGTGCCCTACCGCACCGTCGTCGCCCGCAACGTCCTGCGCAACGCGCTGGTCACCCCCGTCACCGTCCTCGGACTGCGGGTGGGCTACCTGCTCGGCGGCGCCGTCGTCATCGAAAAGATCTTCAGCCTCAACGGCATGGGCGACCTGATCGTCGTGGGACTGACGACGTCGGACACCAACCTCGTGCAGGGCGCGGTGCTCACCATCGCGGTCGCCTTTGTCCTGGTCAACATTGTGGTTGACCTGCTGTACCTGCTCATCAACCCCCGAATCCGGACGGTGTAACCCCATGCGCAATTCACTGGCCGAACGGCTCAGCAGCGGCGGCGCCCGCTTCACCGCCCTGAACCTCAGTTCAAAACTCGCGCTGGGCTTCCTCGGATTCATTGTCCTCGTGGCAGTCTTCGGGCCGCTTCTGGCACCCTACGGGGAGAACGAATCCAGCGTCCCGGTCCTCGCCCCGAACGGCGAGCACCTCTTCGGCACCGACGGTTCCAGCTATGACGTGTTCTCCCGGATGCTCTACGGGGCACGGGTGTCCATCTCGATCGGCCTCGGCGCCGTTGCCCTGGCCCTGATCCTCGGCTCGGTCCTCGGCGCCGTTGCGGCCACCTCCGGCAAGGCCGTGAGCGAGACCGTGATGCGCATCCTCGACATCATGATGGCCTTCCCCGGCATCGCCCTGGCAGCAGCGCTGCTGTTTGCGCTTCGGGACCACTCACTGAACCTCTTCGGCTCGACCGTTCCGGTGATCATCCTGGCCATCGCCATTGTCTACACCCCGCAGCTCGCCCGGGTGGTCCGCGCCAATATCCTGGCCCAGTACGGCGAGGACTATGTCCGGGCCGAACGGGTCATCGGCGCCGGCCGCACCTACATCCTGCTGAAGCACATTGCCCGCAACTGCGCGGCCCCCATTCTGGTGTTCGCCACCGTGATGGTCGCCGACGCCATCATCCTGGAAGCCTCGCTGTCCTTCCTCGGCGCCGGCGTGCAGCAGCCCGCCGCCTCCTGGGGCAACGTCATGGCGGACGGCCGCAACGTGGTGTTCAGCGGTGCGTGGTGGCCGACGACGTTCGGCGGCATCACCATTCTGCTCACCGTCCTGGCACTGAACATCCTGGCCGAAGGGCTGACCGACGCCATGGTCAACCCCGGCGTCCGAAAAGGCCGCAAGGGCGCGTCCCCGGCCCCCGCCGCCGTCGAGGCAGTGGCCACGGCCGCCCAGCCGTCCGCCCTTGACGCCGCCGGCACCTCGCTGACCCAGGCCGACGGCGGCCGGAACCTCCCGGAGGAAGACGCCCTGCCCGCAACGGGCGCGGCCGTCAATGCACCCGGTTCCCTGGCAGCACTGGCCAAGGAACTGGAACTGCTGGCCGCCGTCGAGTCCCGGAGGACGGACCGTCTCCCGCAGGTGGACGAGGACGCCCCGGTGGTCCTGGAAGTGAAGGACCTTTCCATCCGCTTCCCCGGACGCTACGGCGACACCGCCATCGTGGACCGGGTGAGCTTTACGGTCCGCGAGGGCGAAACCATGGGACTCGTGGGCGAATCCGGCTGCGGGAAGTCCATTACCTCGCTGGCGGTCATGGGTCTGCTCCCGCCGACGGCACGGCTCTCCGGATCCATACGGTTTAACGGCAAGGAATTGCTGACCAATGACCCGAAGGAACGCAGCCAGCTGTATCGGGGGCTGCGCGGCGAGCAGATCGCCATGGTGTACCAGGATGCGCTGAGCTCCCTGAACCCGTCCATGCTGATCAAGGACCAGCTCCGGCAGCTCACCTCCCGGGGCGGGCGCAAGACCCCGCGGGAACTGCTCGAAATGGTGAAACTGGACCCGGACCGCACGCTGAAGAGCTACCCGCACGAGCTGTCCGGCGGGCAGCGGCAGCGCGTGCTGATTGCCATGGCCCTGTCCCGCTCGCCGAAGATCGTGGTGGCGGACGAACCGACCACCGCCCTGGATGTCACCGTCCAGAAGCAGGTGGTGGACCTGCTGAACGAACTGCGGGAACAGCTCGGGTTCGCCATGGTGTTCGTCAGCCACGACCTGGCCCTCGTAGCGTCCCTGGCCCACCGGGTCACCGTGATGTACGCCGGGCAGGTAGTGGAATCCGGCGATGTTCCGGATCTGCTGCGGGACCCGCGCCACGAATACACCCGCGGACTGCTGGGAGCGGTGTTGTCCATCGAAGCCGGCGCCGAGCGTCTGCACCAGATCCAGGGCACCGTTCCCTCCCCCGGTGACTTCGCCGCCGGCGACCGTTTCGCGGAACGGTCGCTGCGGCCGGATGCGGATCCGGAGCAGGTCCTGGAGTTTGTCCGCATCGGCGGGACGAACCACTACTGGGCCAGCCATGAAACCCCTTCGGACCTGGTCGAAACCGGCACAACAGCAAGGCAGCAGGCATGAACGCGACAGAAACGCCTAACACCACCGGCCCCGTCCTCGAACTGAAGGACATCAAGGTCTACCACCGGGCACGCTCGGGCTCCCTGTTCCGCCCGAACATCGTCAAGGCGGTCGACGGCGTGAACTTCACCGTCCGCCGCGGCGAGACCGTGGGGATTGTCGGAGAATCCGGCTGCGGAAAATCCACCTTGGCCTCCGTGCTGGTGGGACTGCAGGAGCCTACGGCCGGGGAAGTCCTCTTCCATGGAAAGCCGGTCAGCACCAAGGCCTCCTCCTCCAAGAAGACCTTCGGCCGCGACGTCGGCGTGGTGTTCCAGGATCCGGCCACCGCCCTGAATCCCCGAATGACCATCCATGACATCCTCACCGACCCGCTTCAGGTCCACGGGATCGGCACCCAGCAAAGCCGGGATGCCAAGGTGAAGGACCTCCTCTCCCTCGTGGGCCTGCCGCAGTCCGCCGCCGACGTCACGCCGCACCAGGTTTCCGGCGGCCAGCGCCAGCGCGTCGCCATTGCCCGGGCGCTGTGCCTGGATCCGTCGGTCATTGTGGCCGATGAGCCGACGTCGGCCCTGGACGTGTCAGTCCGCGCCCAGGTGCTGAATCTGCTCTCGGACCTGAAACGGGAACTGAACCTCGGCATGGTCTTCATTTCCCATGACATCCAGACCGTCCGCTACGTTTCCGACCGCATCTGCGTGATGTATTTCGGCCGGATCGTCGAGGAAGGGCCCGCCCGCGATGTCTTTGACCGGCCCGCCAATGACTACACCAAGAGCCTGCTCGGAGCAGCGCCCAGCCTTTTGCACATCTAGAACCAAGCACTGGAGAACTACTTGTCACACGCAACACAGTCCCGCTTCCACGGCGTCATCCCCCCGGTGGTCACGCCCCGCACCGCGGACGGCGCCGTCGACACGGCCTCGCTGGAAAAACTGACCAAACATCTGCTCGACGGCGGTGTTTCCGGATTGTTCGTCCTGGGTTCCTCCGCGGAGGTGCCCTACCTGACCAATGACGAACGCGACCTGGTGATACGGACCATTGCCGGCGTCAACGCCGGAGAGGTGCCCATCCTGGCCGGCGCCGCCGAGCAGACGACTCCCCGCGTGATCGAGGAGGGACGCCGGCTGATCGGCCTCGGCGCGGACGCCATTGTGGCCACCTCGCAGTTCTACGCCATTTCGGATGCCGCCGAGACGGAAATCCACTTCCGCGCGCTGCACGCCGCCTTCGATGTCCCCCTGTTTGCCTACGACGTTCCCGTCCGGACACACTTCAAGCTCCCGCTGCACCTGCTGGTGCGGCTTGCGCAGGACGGCGTCCTCGCCGGCGTCAAGGATTCCTCCGGTGACGACGTCGGGTTCCGGCAGCTGCTGCTGGCCACCCGGGACGTGCCGGACTTCGCGGTCTTCACCGGACACGAGGTGGTGGTCGACGGCGCACTGCTGGGCGGCGCCCACGGCGTGGTTCCGGGACTCGGCAACGTGGACCCGGCCGGGTATGCGGCCCTGTACAACGCGGCCCAAAGCGGCGACTTTGCCGAAGCGGCCCGGATGCAGGACCGTCTGGCTTCCCTCTTCAATATTGTGTATGCCCCCACCCCCGGCCGTGTCTCGCCCGGAGCCGGAGGGCTCGGCGCCTTCAAGACGGCACTGATGCTGCTCGGCGTCATCGACACCAATGTGATGTCCGCCCCCATGGTGCAGCTGAACGAGGCCGAAACCGCCGCCATACGGACCGTCCTCGAGTCCAACGGGCTGCTCTGATTCCTATGCGCCACGTGATTGGGCTCGATCTGGGCGGCACCAAGACTTCCGGCGGGGTGGTCGACGGCGAGGGGCGGATCCTCTTTTCCTCCACCGTCGCGACGCCGGCGCAGGCCGGGCCCGACGCCGTCCTGTCCGCCGCCGCGGACCTCACGGCTTCGCTCCGCGCGGACGCCCGGGACTCCGGTCTGACCGTTGATGCGCTGGGCATTGGCGCCGCCGGCGTGATCGATTCCGGGCGCGGCGTCGTCGTCTCGGCGACGGACGCGATCCGCGGCTGGGGCGGAACCAGGCTGACCGCCGAGCTCACCCGGCGCACGGGGCTGCCCGCCACGGCCATCAATGACGTCCACGCCCATGCCCTCGGAGAAAGCTGGCTCGGCGCCGGTGCCGGGATGCCCAGTGTCCTGTTTATCGGCGTCGGCACCGGCGTGGGCGGCAGCTACGTCCTGAACGGCGAATGCCTGGAGGGCGCCAGCTTCACGGCCGGGCACGTGGGCCACATCGCCTCACCCTTCGCGTATGAGACCGGCACGTTTGAAAGCGGGCTGCCCTGCAGCTGCGGCGGCGCCGGACATGTGGAAGCGGTGGCGTCCGGGCCGGGGATCTTCTCGCTCTTCACCCGGCTGGGCGGCGTGCAGGCGGAGGACACCCGCGGGGTGTACCGCCTCGCCGCAGAGGGCCATCCCGTTGCCGCCGAGGCCCTGCGGCGCGGGGCAGCCGCTGCCGGTTCCGCCGTCGGCGGCCTGGCGAATGTCCTGGACCCGCACGCCGTCATAGTGGGCGGCGGGCTGGCTTTTTCCGGACCGCTTTGGTGGAACGCCATGGAGCAGGCGGCCCGGAACGAACTCCTGCGTCCGCTTGCCGGGCTGCCCATTGTCCCCGCACAGCTCGGGGAGACTGCCGCCATCCGCGGTGCCGCCCGCCGCGCGCTGGCATTGAACCCCGTCTCCGAAGGGCAGCATGTTTAATCTCGAGAGCCTCCGCTCCTCCCTCATAGTTTCCTGCCAGGCCTACCCCGGCGAGCCAATGCGTGATCCGCGGACCACCGCGCAGGTGGCACAGTCCGCCGTCATTGGCGGGGCTGCCGGGGTACGCGTCCAGGGAATCGGTGACATCCGGGCCGTCCGGGCCGCCGTGGACGTTCCGGTGATCGGATTGTGGAAGGACGGGCACGACGGCGTGTTCATTACGCCCACGCTGCGCCACGCTTTGGCCTGCGCGGAGGCCGGTGCGGACATCGTCGCCCTGGACGGCACGCGCCGGGAACGGCCGGACGGACTGACACTGGCCGAGACCGTCGCTGCACTGCACGACCAGACGCCGGCGCTGGTGATGGCGGACTGCGGGTCCGCCGCCGACGCCGAAGCTGCCGCAGCGGCAGGAGCGGACATCATCGGCACCACCCTGGCCGGCTATACGGATGAGCGGCCGAAAACGACCGGGCCTGATCTGGAGCTCCTGCAGGAGCTGGCTGCACTGGGGCTGGGCGTTCCGGTGATTGCCGAAGGCCGCATCCACACTCCGGCGCAGGGCCGTTCCGCGCTGGGCGCGGGGGCGTTCGCCGTCGTCGTCGGCACTGCCATCACCCATCCTGCCACGATCACCAGCTGGTTCGCCGCTGCACTCGAGTCATGACCGGCTTCCTCGACCGGGTGGATCCGGAGCTCCTGCCGGGACTGGAGTATTCGCAGGCCCACCCGCCGCCCACTACGGTGGCGGAGCTTTCGGATTTCCGGGCCCGGACTTCCCCGGCCGTCTCCGGGTTGGGTGACATATCCTTCCGGGACTACCCGGCTGACGGAGTGCTCCTGCGGGTTTTCACCCCCGCGGAAACCGGCCCGCATCCGGCGATTTACTGGATCCACGGCGGCGGCATGATTGCCGGGAGCGTCGACGGCGATACCTCCTACTGCGCGGATCTGTGTGCCCGGACCGGGGCGGTGGTGGTTGCGGTGGACTACCGGCTCGCTCCGGAGCACCCCTTCCCGGCGCCCCTGGATGATGTGACCGCCGGACTGCGTTGGCTGTTTGCCTCAGCCGAAGCCCTGTCCGTGGATCCGCAGCGGGTGGCGGTGGCCGGTTCCAGTGCCGGCGGCGGCCTGGCTGCCGCGCTCACCCTGCGGAACCGGGACTCCGGCGGGCCGGCGGTTGCCTTCCAGTACCTGATGTATCCGATGCTGGATTCCTCGCACACCTCCGGTTCAGCCGTCGAGTTCGTCGGCATTCCCACCTGGAACGCTGCGCACAGCCGGTTCGCGTGGGAGTGCTATTTGGGCGGTTTCCCTGCGAGCGCCTATGCGGTTCCGGCTCTCGCGGACGATCTCCGCGGGCTGCCCCCGACGCTGATCCAGGTAGGCGAGCTGGACCTGTTCCGGGACGAAGACATCTCCTTCGCCGCCCGCCTGCTGCAGGCCGGCGTACCCACCGAGTTGCACGTGTATCCCGGTGCCTATCACGGGTTCGAATTGAACTGTCCGGACTCACAGGTTGGCGCCCAAAGCCTGCGCGACCGGGACCGGGCGCTGGTCCGGGCCCTCCATGGTTCCGGCACAACCGCTTCCCATGAATACTGCTCCTCCCCCACGAATACCCCGATGGAAGGTTCCCCGTTATGAGGCTTGAAGGCTGGCAAATCATCATCGTCGTCGTTCTGGCGATTGTCCTGTTCGGTGCTCCAAAGCTGCCGGGAATGGCACGCAGCGTCGGCCAGTCCCTGCGGATCTTCAAATCGGAGGTGCGGCAGATGAAGGAAGAGGACGGCACTCCGGATACCACGCAGCCCGTGCCGGGAACCATACCCGTGCCGATGCCAGTGACAGTACCGAAGGACAGTTCCCCCTCCGCCCGCCAATAAAAAACACCTGTACCCGGGTTCCAAACTGCCCTTGTGAGGCAGGATGGATGTACCCAGCCGGGACGCACGATCCCCGGACCGCACAGAGGAAAGGCATTATCCAATGGCAGATCTAGGCGGCATGGCAGACAAGGCGAAGGACGCAGCCAAGGACAACCCGGAGAAGGTTGACCAGGCCAAAGACAAAGCGAAGGACGCCGTCGACGGAAACAAGGACGACAACAAGTAGTAACCGTCAGGCGCAGAGAGCCGGGCCGTCCCTGCGGGGGCGGCCCGGCTCTGCCGGTTCCCGGCCCGTTTTGTCCGCACCGGGGAATAGAACTCCGCCCGGGTTTCTTGTACCGCCCATGAAAGCAATCGTGTACTCCGCCACAGGCCCCTCGTCCGTCCTCTCCCTCGTAGACCGCGACGCCGCCGCCCCCGGCCCCGGCGAAGTGCGGGTCCGGGTTACCGTTTCGGGCGTGAACCCTACCGATTGGAAGGCCCGCGCCGGCAGCAGCCTCGCCTTCCCCGAAGTGGTGCCGAACCAGGACGGCGCCGGGGTGGTCGACGCCGTCGGCGAGGGAGTGACCGATCTTCAGGTGGGCGACCGGGTATGGATCTACCTCGCCGCCCACGGCCGTCCGACCGGGACCGCCTCCGAATTCACCGTCCTCCCCGCCGACCGGGCCGTACGGCTTCCGGAAGGCATTGGTTTTGACGTCGCCGCCAGCCTCGGCGTCCCTGCAATGACGGCGCACCGCGCCCTGACCGTCCACGAGCACGGCCCGTCCCGCCTCGCCCCGGGAGCCCTGGCAGGACGCACCGTCCTGGTTCAGGGCGGCGCCGGAGCCGTTGGCCACGCGGCCATCCAGTTCGCGGTCTGGGCCGGCGCCACCGTGATCGCCACGGTCAGCAGCGACGCGAAGGCCGAACTCGCCACCGCAGCCGGAGCGCACCACATCGTCCGTTACCCGGATGACGCCGAGGCCGAGCGCATCCGCGAGATCGCCCCGGACGGCGTCGACCACATTGTCGAGGTGTCCCCCGCCCAGAACGCCGCACTCGACGTCGACGTGATCGCCAACCACGGCAGCATCGCCTACTACGCCAATAACAACGGCGAGGAGTTCACCGCGCCGATCGTTGCCAGCTTCGCCAAGAACGTCCGCTGGCAGGGCGTGCTGATCTACACGGTGGGAACCGAAGCCCAGCACGCCGCAGCAGAAGACATCACTGCCGCACTGCGGGAGGGTGTCCTGCCCGTCGGCGAGTCCGCCGGACTTCCCCTCACCTGGTTCCCGCTCGAGGAAACCGCAGCCGCGCATGACGCCGTCGAGAACGGCACCACCGGCAAGATCCTCATCCGCGTTGCCGGGGACAGCACCGCCGCCTAGCTGAGGCCGACACTGCGGAAGGGCCCTGCTCTCAGCGGGGCCCTTCGACGTCCGGGCACCGGACGGCGCTGCGGTGTACAACTCGTTTCTCCGGGATGAACCAAGGTTGAACAGGTAGCATGACGGTACTATTTCTTCTTTGGCCCCGAGAGCGGGTTGGATGTCAAGGGTGTTCGGCGGAAACCGCGGGCATCTGGAACGCGAGGTATTTCCATGTCTGGCCAGATTCTTGACGTGACCCGACGGGTCGGCGTCGTAGTGGGGCGTGTCCTGGTCTACGTCCTGATCTGGCTTGGGCTGGCGCTGCTCATCGCCGCCGCGGGCATCCGGTACTTCTGGGGCGAAATCTCCGTGGGCCAGATGCTCCTGAACCTCGTCTCGGTGGAGACCGACGGCGGCGGCGGCGGCATTGTCTGGCTCGGCATTCTCGGAGTCGGCGTCCTGCCGCTGCTCATCACTGCGGGGATTGCCCTGTGGCAGTACTTCCGCCGCCGCAAGCTCCGCCGCAGCGCCGAGGAACCCCGCCGCTCCCCCTGGATCCGGCGCACCGTCGCCGCGGTCCTCGTGGGCGCAGTGGTCGTCGGCGGCACCACTGCCTTCGCCTCCACCGTGGGCATGGCCGATTACATCAAGGCCGCGAACTCCAAATACAACATCGGCGACTACTACGTGGAGCCGGCTGTCACCGGCGACGAGCAGAAGCGCAACCTGGTGCTGATTTACCTGGAGTCCGGCGAGGCCACCCTCGCGGACGACCAGCTCTTTGAAAAAGATGCGTTCCTCCCGTTGAAGGAGGCCACGGCCGCCTCGGAGGGCTGGCAGAGCGTGGAGAACTTCCAGCAGTACGAGGGGGGAGGGTGGACCATGGCCGGCCTCGTTTCGACGCAGTGCGGCGTGCCGCTGAAGGGCGTCGGCTCCGCTGAGGATAGTTCAGACGCCGCCACCCTCGACGACGACGGCGAAACGTACCTGGGCGGGGCCACCTGCCTCGGCGATGTCCTCGACGAGCACGGGTACACCAACGTCTTCCTGGGCGGAGCCAACGCCGCCTTCGCCGCGAAGGACACCTTCCTGGGCACCCACGGCTACTCCGAGGTGAAGGACCTCTCCGACTGGCGTGCCGCCGGGGAACCGGAGGTGAGCTTCCGCAGCGACTGGGGCCTGAGCGACGAACGCCTCATGGCCAATGCCAAGGACGAGATCGACAGGCTGCACGCCGAGGCGAAGGAAACCGGCCAGCCGTTCAATCTGTCCATGCTGACGCTGGACACCCACGAGCCCGTCCACGTCTACGACTACTGCGATGTGGACACGGAGAACAACGTGACCTCCGTGTTCGCCTGCTCCATGACCCAGGTGGCCGGCTTCGTGGACCATATGAAGGAAAAGGGCTATCTCGAGGACACCGCCGTGGTGATCATGGGCGACCACCTCAAGCACATGAGCGCCGGCGACGCGTTCCATGAGCAGCTCGACCACCACGCCAACCGCACGGTCTTCAACCGGATCTGGATTCCGGGCCAGGACGCGAGCAGCACGCTGCGCCCCGGTGCGGACCAGCTGAACATGTACCCGACCATCCTGGAAGCCGCAGGCCTGACCCTCAAGGATCGTCAGGCCGGGCTGGGCGTATCCGCCTTCACCTCGGAGATTCCTGCCAAATCGGCGCAGGCCATGGAGCGCGATGCCTATGCCGAACTGCTGGAATCGCTTTCCCCGCAGTTCTACGCGGAGGCCTGGGCCGGGCGGTAGTTCGGAAGGCAGGCCCTGCCCGCTTCGCCTGCCCAGTGCCCGGGGACGGTGCATGTATGGTTCAGAGTCAGGAACCGCTTCGGTTCCGCTACAGGAGCGAACATGTCTGACAAGTCCCCGCGCCAAGCAGCATCCAAGAAGTCCGGCAAGTCCATCAAGGAAAAGCGTGCCGATAAGAAGGCCGCCGCGGCTCCGCCCGCCCTCGACAAGGCCGCCGGCACCAAACCCGCATCGCCGAAAAAGAAGTGAACGGCCCCGTGGAGCGTCTCACCCTCGGAGTCCTTTCCAACACACGCAAGCCCGATGAGCGGCGTCTTGCCATCCACCCGCTTCATCTGGAACGCATCGCCCCGGAGGTTCGGGAGCAGATGCTCCTCGAAGAAGGCTACGGAGAAAGCTTCGGTGTTTCGGACGCCGAGCTGAAGCCGCTGGTGGGCGCAGTGCTCCCGCGGGCACAGATTGTGGCGGAGGCCGACGTCGTCCTCCTGCCCAAGCCGCAGCCCGAGGACCTGGCCGAACTGCGGGACGGGCAGACCCTCTGGGGCTGGCCGCACTGCGTCCAGGACCGCGCCGTCACCCAGGTCGCCATCGACAAAAAGCTCACGCTGATCGCCTTCGAAGCAATGAACCATTGGGCCGCTGACGGAGGTTTCGGCCTGCATGTCTTCCACAAGAACAACGAACTGGCCGGCTACTGCTCCGTGCTGCATGCCCTCAGCCTGACCGGATCCACCGGTGCCTACGGCCGGCGGCTCAGCGCCGTCGTCATCGGCTTCGGCGCGACGGCACGCGGCGCAGTCACTGCCCTGAACGCCCACGGCATCCACGACGTCCAGGTCCTGACCAACCGCGGCGTCGCGGCGGTCGGGGCCCCGATCCACTCGGCGCGGATTGTTCAGTTCGACCGTGACGACAGCACTCCGTTCCTCAGCGAGGTCATCACCGACGACGGACGGGTGCCGCTGGCCCCGTTCCTTGCCGAGAGCGACATCGTCGTCAACTGCACTTTGCAGGATCCCAACGCCCCGCTGACCTACCTGCGCACCGATGATCTGGAGGCTTTCCGGCCCGGCAGCCTGATCGTGGACGTTTCCTGCGACGAGGGCATGGGCTTTGAGTGGGCGAAAAGCACCACGTTCGCCGACCCGATGTTCGAGGTGGGCGAGCACATCAACTACTACGCCGTTGACCACAGCCCCTCCTACCTCTGGAATTCCGCCAGCTGGGAAATCAGCGAGGCGCTCCTGCCCTTCCTGGAAACGGTCATTGCCGGCCCCGACGCGTGGACGGGGAACGAGACCATTTCCCGTGCAATCGAAATCCGCGACGGCGTCATCCGAAACAAGGACGTACTGCAGTTCCAGCAGCGGGAGCCGGCCTACCCGCATGCGGCGCTGAGCTCCTGAACGTAAGTTCCTGAACGGGCTGGTCAGGCCCCGCGGGAGTCGTAGGCGGCGCGCCCGGCAAAGACCTCATCTATGTGCTGTTCCGCCCAGCCCTTGATGCCGCGGGTCAGTTGATGCAGGGACAGCCCCAAATCGGTCAGTTCATACGTGACGGTCACGGGCACCGTGGGCGTGACCGTCCGGGTGAGCAGACCGTCCCGCTCCAGCGAGCGCAGTGTCTGGGTGAGCATTTTCTGGCTTACACCGGCAAGCACCCGGGACAGTTCGGAGAAACGCAGCGGGCGGGGATCCCCGTCGCAGTCCGGCCCGCTGCCGAGGGCCGCAAGGACCAGCGTGACCCATTTATCGGAGATCCGGTCCAGCAACTGCCGGCTGGGGCATACGTCCAGGAACGCGTTGTACTTCGCCTTGTCCTGCGCTCGTTTTTCTGCTGCCGTCATGGTTGGCATTTCCTGCACCTCGTCACTGTGGGTTACCTAGGCACTTCCAGGTGCCTACTTCCTGCGGGGAAGCTGCGTCACCATAGTGGACTGCATCAGTAGGGAACACCACCCCTGAAAGGCAGAACATGAGCACATTCACCGCCTCCCTTCCCGGCGGCACCTGGACCCTGGGCGGCCTTGAGGTGTCCCGCTTCGGCTACGGGGCCATGCAGCTCGCCGGGCCCGGGGTGATGGGGCCTCCGCCGGATTACGACGGCGCCCTCGCCATCCTGCGCGACGTCGTCGAGCTGGGCATCACCCACATCGACACCGCCGAGGCGTACGGCCCGCACATCACCAACTCGCTCATCCGCGAGGCACTGCACCCCTACCCCGGGACGCTGCATGTAGTGACCAAGGTGGGATCGGTCCGTGACGACCAGGGCGGGTGGCCGCCGGCGCGGAAGCCCGACCAGCTGCGCCGTGCGGTCGAGGAGAACCTGGAAACGCTCGGCTCTGACGTACTGGACCTGGTGAACCTCCGCATGGGCGACGGCCAGGGAACGGTGCCGGGTTCCCCGGCCGACGCGCTGGAGACACTCGCCGAGCTCCAGCAGCAGGGGGTGATCCGGCACCTCGGCGTGAGCAATGTGCTGCCGGAGCAGGTGGCCGAAGCCCGCAGCATTGCCCCCATCGTCTCGGTGCAGAACATGTACAACCTCGCCTTCCGCCGGGATGACGAGCTAATCGATTCCCTCGCGCAGGACGGCATTGCCTATGTGCCGTTCTTTCCGCTGGGCGGTTTCAGTCCGCTGCAGTCCCGGGCGCTCTCCGCCGTCGCCGCACGGAGAGGTTCAACGCCCATGTCCGTGGCCCTGGCATGGCTGCTGCAGCGTTCGCCGAACATCCTGCTCATCCCCGGCACCTCTTCGGTGGCGCATCTGCGCGAAAACGTGGCCGGGGCCGGGCTGGTGCTTTCCGCGGAGGATGTGGCCGAGCTGGACGCTATCGGCGGGTAACCGGTTCCGTCGGGAACCGGTGATTGTCCGGAACGTTTAGGGCACACTGGTCGCGTGAACGCTATCCCCTGGGTGCTGCACGTCGACCTCGACCAGTTCATCGCCGCCGTCGAAGTGCTCCGGCGCCCGGAGCTGGCCGGCAAGCCGGTCATTGTCGGCGGCCGCGGCGACCCAACGGAACGCGCCGTGGTCTCCACCGCCTCCTACGAGGCCCGGGCCTTCGGCGTGGGGTCGGGCATGCCGCTGCGGATCGCGGCCCGGAAGGTGCCCGACGCCGTCATCCTGCCGGTCGACGCCGAGGCCTACCTCGAAGCGTCGGACACGGTGATGGCCACCCTGCGCGCCCAGCCCGGCGCCGTCGTACAGGTCCTGGGCTGGGATGAGGCCTTCGTCGGTACGGTGACCGAGGATCCGGATGCCTACGCCCGGCAGCTGCAGGCCGCCGTCCTGGAGCAGACGCAGCTGCACTGCAGCGTGGGCATCGGCGATACCCTGGTCCGCGCCAAGAACGCCACCGACCTCGGCAAACCGGCCGGCGTCTTCAGCCTCACCGCCGGAAACTGGCTCAACGTTATGGGTGAACGGCCCACCAAGGAGCTGTGGGGTGTCGGGAGAAAGATCTCGGGACGGCTGGCCAAGCTGGGCATCACTACCGTTGCCGAGCTCGCTGCGGTGGATCCCTCTACCCTGGTTCCGGAATTCGGCCCCAAGATGGGCCCCTGGTATGCCGAGCTGGGCCGCGGCGACGGCTCCAGCGTTGTGGACGACACCCCGTGGGTCGCCCGCGGGCACAGCCGTGAAACCACCTTCCAGACCGACCTCACCGAGCCGGCGCAGGTGGACGACGCCGTGCGGCAGCTCGCCGCGCAGGTCCTGGCCGATGTGGCAGCGGAAGGGCGGCCGGTGATCGGGCTGACCCTCAAGGTCCGGTATGCGCCGTTCACCACCAAGACGCATGCGAGGAAGATTCCGGAGACCTTCGACCGGGACGATGTCCTCGCCCGGGCCTTGGACCTCGCCGGTGCCATCGAACCCGGCCGTCCAATCCGGCTTTTGGGCCTCCGCGCCGAAATGGCCATGCCCGACGACGCCCGAAAGGGTCACACGCCCACGCGCGGCGGGTGGTGAGAGCCGCACCGCAGTCGGGCAAGGAACGGTCACGCACCCAGCGGAAGTGCTGTGGCCGCGACAGCCGAGACGCGCAGGAAATCGAGTTTCCCTGCCGCTTCAGATCCGGCGGCGGCGGTGTAGGCGACAATGTGCAGGTCCGTGCCGGCCACGGTGAAAATGTCGCAGTCCAGCTCCACATCCCCGACGACGGCATTCTGCACCACTTTCATTTCGGACTGGTGCTCGCTGACGGTTCCGCTCTCCCACAGTGCACGGAAACGCTCACTGGACGCAGTCAGATCAGCAATCAGCTCCCGCACCCTGTGGTCATGCGGGTACCGTCCGTAAGCACGGCGCAGGTCCGACACCAGGGAGGCTTCAAAGATCTCCAGGCTGCCCTCCGGACAGATGATCCGGATTCCGCTGCTACCCAGCGTTCTCCCGGCAAAGTGCGAACGCAGGAGATTGGGACGGCCTTTGTCGGGCGGGGCGGGCTCCCCGAGAAGCGCCGCCCACAGCGGACTGAAGGAGAGCAGGTCCCAGGCGGCAGTGAATACGGCCACCGGTACTTCACCGAGCCGCGCCACCAGCCGCTGCACGCTGGGCGGGATATGCATCGGAACTTCTCCGGGCCCGGGCGGAAGCAGCCCGGAAATCTCGAAGAGATGGGAGCGTTCGGCGTCGCTCAGCTGCAGCGCACGTGCCAGTGCCGCCGCCACCTGGGCGGAGGGCCGGCGGGCACGGCCCTGCTCAAGGCGCACCAGGTAATCAACGCTGACACCTGCCAGCTGGGCCAGCTCCTCCCGCTTCAGCCCCGGCGCCCGCCTGAACCCGTAGACGGGCAGGCCCGCGTCCGCCGGCTGCAGGCGGTCACGCCAGGAACGGAGAATGGCACCCAAATCAGAATCCTGCATGGAGAGAGTCTGCCAGCCGGAAACCGGTTCTGGGTGGCCCTGACAGTCCATATGCTGGCCCGTGCCACGACATCAGTCCGCAGCGGGCCAAGACTAAAGCCATGACAACAACACTGATTACCGGCGCCAACAAAGGCCTAGGTTATGAAACAGCACGCCGTCTCCTCGAGGCGGGGCATACCGTCTGGATGGGGGCGCGCGATGAAATTCGCGGGCGGGAAGCGGCCGAAGCACTCGGCGGCACGTTCGTCCAGCTCGATGTCACCGATGATTCCTCTGTGGAGGCCGCAGCCAAGACCGTGGCAGCTGCCGGCGGCTTGGACGTCCTGGTCAACAACGCAGGCATTCCCGGACCCTACGCCCCGGCGGAGGAACTGACGGCAGCGGACGCAGAGGCGGTGTACGGCACCAATGTGGTGGGCATTGTCCGCGTGATGCACACTTTCCTGCCGCTCCTGCGCGAGTCCGCCGAGGGAACGGTTGTGAACGTCACCAGCGGAGTGGGCTCCTTCGGCTTTGCGCACGACCCGGAGCGCGTCGAGTCCACCGTGGTGATGCCGCTCTACACCTCCTCCAAGTCCGCCGTCACCATGCTGACCGTGCAATACGCCAAGGCGTTCCCGGAGCTCCGCATCAATGCTGCGGACCCCGGCTACACCGCCACTGATTTCAACGGGCGGCAGGGCACCCAGACAATACGCGAGGGAACGGACGCCATCGTGGAGCTGGCCACCCGCGGCGGCTCCGGCCCCACCGGCACGTTCATCGACAGGTCCGGTGCCGCCCCCTTCTAGTGCTCCGCAATCCTGCCCGCCCTGTCCCGCACAATCTGCCCGGCACGGTTCCCATCGGGCCGGGCAGCCCGCGGGCGGGCCGTCCCCTCCCCTACGGCGGCGGTGATTCCGATACTGACACTGCTGGGCATCGGGGTCTCATTCTCGTCACACGAGCTACTTCGACGGGCGCGGCGCCCTGGAGCCGGCCCTCATCCTCCTGTGCTGGGTTCTTGCCGCGGTCAGCACCCTGGGCCTGCCTGCGGCACGTGACCGGCGCAAAGTCCGGTGCCGGGTCGACCGCGGCACGGGCGGACTCCCTGCAACTGGCGGCAGCCACTCCGTCACGGACCTGACCACGGCCCGACCAACAGTCACACCCACCCGGCACCCGGACAGCCGGGGCCGCCCCGTAAACGCCCTTGTGGCAAATACTCACCATGCTTCCGTTTTTGACGCTGCGATGTGACCGGTGCCATAGTCTACGGGTGAATTTGTTAGTGCCCCAAACAACCAGAGAGCATGAGTAAGCGCACCCCAACGCCCTTCAACGCCTGCCGCTGCGGTTTGCAACCCCGGCGATAACCCCGCCGGCTCAAATAGATAAAAGGACAACCACCAATGACACAGCAAGCGGCCAGCCCGGAGCAAAAGGCTCCCGACCGCGCAGCCGAAACCACCTTCCACCATGAGGAGGAGGGCTACCACAAGGGACTCAAGCCCCGCCAGGTCCAGATGATCGCCATCGGCGGCGCCATCGGCACCGGGCTGTTTATGGGTGCCGGCGGCCGCCTCGCCACGGCAGGTCCGTCACTGGTCATCAGCTACGCCGTCTGCGGCTTCTTTGCCTTCATGATTCTCCGGGCCCTCGGCGAACTGGTGATGCACCGACCCTCCTCCGGATCCTTCGTCTCCTACGCCCGTGAATTCTTCGGCGAGAAGGCAGCCTTCGTCACCGGATGGCTGTACTGGCTGAACTGGGCGATGACCGCGATCGTGGACATCACCGCCGTCGCGCTGTACATGAACTTCTTCCGGAAGTACTGGCCGCCGATCGCCGATGTACCGCAGTGGACCTGGGCGCTGGCCGCCCTGATCCTGGTGCTGGGCCTGAACCTCATCAGCGTCAAGGTGTTCGGGGAACTCGAGTTCTGGTTCGCGCTGATCAAGGTGGTGGCCCTGGTTGCGTTCCTGATTGTGGGCATCTGCTTCGTCATCTTCGGCACCCCCGTGGACGGCCAGCAGGTCGGCTTCAGCCTCATCTCGGACAACGGCGGCTTGTTCCCCAACGGCCTGCTGCCCGCCGTCGTCGTTATGCAGGGCGTGGTGTTTGCCTACGCCTCGATCGAGCTCATCGGCACCGCCGCGGGCGAGACCGAGCACCCGGAAAAGATCATGCCCAAGGCCATCAACACGGTGATCGTGCGTATTGCGGTGTTCTACGTCGGCACGCTCGTCCTGCTCTCGCTGCTGCTGCCCTACAGCTCCTACCACGCCGGCGAAAGCCCGTTCGTGACGTTCTTCGGCTCCATCGGGGTGGGCGGCGTGGACGCGATTATGAACCTGGTGGTCCTGACGGCCGCGCTGTCGTCGCTGAACGCGGGCCTGTATTCCACCGGCCGCACCATGCGCTCCATGTCGTTGGCGGGCTCGGCCCCGAAGTTCGCCGGGCGGATGAACAAAGCCGGTGTCCCCTACGGCGGGATCGCCCTGACCGCCGTTGTTGCCCTGCTCGGCGTCGTCCTCAACGCCGTCGTTCCCGCGCAGGCCTTCGAGATCGTCCTGAACGTCGCGTCGCTGGGCATCATCAGCACCTGGGGCATGATCGTCCTGTGCCAGATGGAGCTGGCGCGGCGGGCTAAGCGCGGCGAACTCTCGCGCCCGTCCTTCCGGATGCCCGGCGCTCCCGTGACCGGCTGGATTACGCTCGCGTTCCTTCTCGCCGTGCTGATCCTCATGGCGTTCGACTCCCCCGTGGGCACCTGGACCATCGCGTCCCTGGTGGTCATCATCCCCGCGCTGATGCTCGGCTGGCGGCTCTGCCGCGACCGCGTCCTGGAACTCGCGGCGGCCCGCGACGACGACGCCGGTGCGCATTCCCGAGTTCACCGCGCCTGAAACCAGACATTGAACCGGTAGCCTGACGGCACTAGTGTTCCCGCAGAGAACTATTCCCTGTCAAAAGAACGGTTTGGATATCAAGATGTTTGGCGAAACGCGGCCAACGCGGGGTGTTGCCGTGTCTGGTCCGGCTGTCCGCACGGCCCGAAAGGCCGGGGTGGTCCTGGGACGGATTCTGTTATACGTCCTGATCTGGGCCAGTCTTGCCCTGCTCATCGCCGCCGCGGGTATCCAATTCTACTGGGGCGAAATCTCCGTGAGCCAGATGATGCTCAATCTCGTTTCCGTGGAAACGGAAGGCGGAGGTGGACCCGTTGTATGGGCGGGCATCCTGGGCATCGGTGTTGCACCTGTGGTCATCACCGCCCTGATTGCCCTGTGGCAGTTCTTCCGACGCCGCAAGCGGCGGAAGAACTGCAGGCAGCCCCGCCGTCCGCAGTGGATCCCGCGCACCATCTCCGCCGTCTTGGTGGCCGCACTGGCCGTTGGCAGCGTTACGGCCTTTTCCACCACGGTTGGCGTGGGGGATTACATTAAGGCGGCCAACTCCGACTATGACCTCGCAGACTACTACGTGGAGCCCACCGTCACTGACGGCGAGGACAAGCGCAACCTGGTGGTCATCTATCTGGAGTCCGGTGAGGCAACGCTGGGGGACGACCAGCTTTTCGAAAAGGACGCGTTCGCCCCCCTCAAGGAAGCCACGCCGGATTCGGACGGTTGGCAGAGCACGGATGGGCTCCAACAGTTTCAGGGCGGAGGCTGGACCATGGCCGGCGTCGTCTCCACGCAGTGCGGCGTACCGCTGAAGGGCACCGGACCCGAGCCGAACGACGGGTCCGGTGAGGTAGGTGAAGGCGTCAACACCTATCTGGGCGGGTCCACCTGCCTCGGCGATGTTCTGGCTGAGCACGGCTACACCAGTGTCTTCCTGGGCGGCGCCAATTCTTCCTTCGCTGCGAAGGACGTCTTCCTGCGCAACCACGGCTACTCCGAGCAGAAGGGCCTCGCCGACTGGCGCTCCGCCGGCGAACCTGAGAAGAACTTCCGCAGCGACTGGGGCCTGAGCGACGAACGGCTAATGGCCCATGCCAAGGATCGGATCGACCAACTGCACGCCGAATCGGAGAAAACGGGCCAGCCGTTCAACCTCTCCCTGCTGACGCTGGACACCCACAAGCCGGCGCACGTCTTCGACTACTGCAATGTGGATACGCAGAACACGGACATCTCGGTGTTTTCCTGCTCCATGGCCCAAGTGGCCGGTTTCGTGGACCACATGAAGGAAAAGGGATACCTCGACGACACTGCCGTGGTGATCATGGGTGATCACCTCAAACAGCTGAGTGCCGGTGACTCCTTCCACGAGCAGCTGGACGGCCAGACCCCCCGCTCCATCTTCAATCGGATCTGGGTCCCCGGCAACGACAAGAACACCACTCTGCGCTCAGGCATCGACCAGCTGAACATGTACGCCACGATCCTGGAAGCAGCCGGCCTCACCCTGAAGGATCATGAGGCGGGGCTGGGCGTGTCCGCCTTCGCCGCGAAGGTTCCGGGAAGTTCGGCGCAGGCAATGGATCCAAATAGCTATAAGGAACTGTTGAACTCGCATTCCCCGAAGTTCTATACGAGGGCCTGGGCCGGTGAGGAAGCCGTCCAGTAGCGCCCGTTCCCGGCGGGCCGGTCCATTCCGCCGTTCAATCAGGTAATCTCGCTGCATCCTCAATCACCGCCCCAGTTTCGCGCTGCAAGCCGATTTCTCCGGATGAGCGCCATCTCTGCGGAAGGATCAACATGACGGATGTCAGTGAGCACGCTGCCAAGCGACTTTCCGACCCGCAATGGGAAAGACTCCTCGGGATGGCCGCGCCAACCGACGTCACCGCCGGCGACTATGTCTTTCGTGCAGGGGATTTGAACTATCCAATGATCCTCGTGGAATCAGGATCCATTGAAATGGTTCGTGACCCGTTGTGGTGGGATGAAGAAACCGTTCTCAGCACTTTGGGGCCGCGCTCGTTCGGCGGGGAACTCGGGCTGCTCAACGGCCAGGGCGCGCTCCTGTCGGCGCGGGTGAAAGAGTCCGGACGCATCCGGCGGCTGGCCCGCGAGGATCTGCGGTTGGTTATGAACCAGGACGACGACCTTGGCGGAATTGTTCTCCATACTCTGTGGGAACGCCGCGAAGCGCTTCGCCGGGGCCCTGCCGCCATGACGCTGAAGTTCATCGGGACGGAAGCGTCGAGTGAATTGCTGGCTCTTCGCCGCTTCGCTGAACGTCTGGATCTAATTCATACCGTCTTCGCCGTCCCGCCGGACGGGATGGGTGCCCTCGATGGCCACGGCATCGCAGCCGATGACCTGCCGGCAGCGCTGATCCAGGGCAAGCTGATCAGGCGTGCGACGCCGGGAACTATCGCTGAGCGCCTCGGGTTGAGTTACCAGCCCCATCAGGAGGGCGCGACGGACCTGCTGGTGGTTGGCGGCGGACCGGCCGGGCTCGCGGCGGCCATCTACGCAGCCTCCGAAGGGCTGAGCACAGTGGTGCTCGACGCCGTCGCGCCGGGAGGCCAGGCGGCGTCGACCTCTCGAATCGAAAACTTCCTTGGTTTTCCTTTTGGAGTTGCCGGCGGAGATCTCATCCGGCAAGCGACGCTCCAGGCGATTAAGTTCGGGGTAAGGATCTGGGCGCCCTGCGATGCGGTCTCTCTCGAGACGATGAATGACGGCCTAACGCTCACGCTGGGGGACGGCGCTACCCTCCATACCCGCACCGCCCTGATCACGTCGGGGGCCGCGTACCGAAGTCTCGGAGTTCAGGGGTGGGAGGCCTTCGAGGGACGCGGAATCTACTACGCCGCTACCAGCCTCGAGGTGCGCCAAGTCGCAGGGCACCCTGTGGTTGTTGTTGGTGGGGCAAACTCCGCCGGCCAGGCCGCGCTCTATCTCGCATCCCATGGATGCCCGGTCCATCTGGTGGTGCGCGGAAGGGACGTTGGGACGCGGATGTCCTCCTACCTCGTGGAACGTCTACGGGAGGATTCCCGGATCTCCATTCATACCGAGTCGAACATCATCGGCTTGGACGGAGACTCCGCCCTGGATTCAGTCCGGATCGACACCGCCGGCGCGGTGGATGCACGCGGGCTGTTCTGCTTCATCGGAGCCGACCCTGCCAGCGCCTGGCTGCCCACTCTGGACAGAGACACTGCGGGCTTCATCCGCACAGGAACCGACATCGCCATTCAGTCCCTGTATCAGTGGCAGCCGCTGGGCCGCGAACCCATGCCCTTTGAAACCTCCACCCCGCGCGTCTTTGCAGCAGGCGATGTCCGGCACGGCTCCATGAAGCGCATCGCGGCTGCGGTCGGGGAAGGGTCCAGCGCCGTCGCGTCCGTGCACCGAGCCCTTAGCGACCCCGCCAGTCCCCTTGCCCGCCCGCTATAGCCGGACCGTCCCCTCGATGCAGCTCGTAACGTGTCCGCCCACCCAGATTTTCCCGTCGCGGAGACTGATGTGCACACGGCCGTGGCGTCCGAGAACTGTTCCCTGTGATGCCGTGTAGGGCGGGGTAGCGAGCCCGGCGTCGGTCAGCCAGCGTGCCAGTGCCGCGTTCAGGCTGCCGGTCACGGGGTCTTCCCAGACGGGGTCTCCTCCGACGAAGGCACGCACCTCGAACCGGGTTTCCTCCGTGGACTCGTGCGGTCCGACAACACCGATTTCCAGATCACCCGCCTTCCCGGGGTCGGGCTGCAGGCTCAGGACTTCCCGCGCCGAGGAAAGCCGGACGCCGATCCACTGCGGACCGTTAACCAGCCACGACGCATCGAGGATGTTCTCCCTCGGGATCCCCAGGATTTCCGCTATCCGACTTGTAAGAGGCTCGTCCACGGGTTCGTAGCGGGTGAGCGGGGGCGCCTCGAAGGCCAGTTGCCCCTCCTCCACCCGGACCGGGATCAGCCCTGCCGCGCATTCCTGGACGAGAGTCCCGCCGGGCCGGATCACTCCCCCGGCGTCCAGCCAGGCCTTGGCCGAGCCAAGCGTCGGATGCCCGGCAAAAGGCAGTTCTTCCTTCGCAGTGAAGATCCTCACCCGGTAGTCAGCCTTCGGACTGCTTGGCGGCAGGAGGAACGTTGTCTCCGAAAGGTTGGTCCAGGCGGCGAACCTCTGCATCTCCTCGGCGCTCAGCCCGTCGGCATCGTGAACCACCGCCAACGCATTGCCGCGATACGGCTCGGAGGAGAAGACATCGACTTCGCTGTATCCGCGGACTTTCATGGCGCCACTGTAACAAGGGGACTCAGACGGGGCCGGGAGCCGGCAGCCTACCCGTCGCCGCCGCGGCGGGGCCCTCCCCGCACAGCCCGTTCATCCGCGCGAAACAGGCTCGAAACTCCGACTGGCTAGCTTGTTGGCACCAGCTACAGGAGGACAGCATGAACAAAATGATGATGGGGCGCGACGCCGCCGAGGTGCTGACCAAAGGACTGGGCCGCAGGGGATTCCTGGGGGCCGCAGCGGGAATCGGCGCCCTGGCCGTCACCACGGGATGCACGACAAAACCGGTTCAAGCCTCTTCCGCTACCTCAGCCGCGGCGGGAGGAACCGGATCGGCCGGCACACACCAGGGGGAGATTCTGCAGCCGCACTCCGGCAACATTTCCGGAGACCATTACCTCGTCTCCACCCCCGAGGACGTGTTGTGGGGGTACGTGCCCACCGTGCACGCAACGCCCGTGGCACGGATGAAGTCCGGCCAGACCATCACCATCGATGCCCTTTCCCATGAGGGAATCATGGAAGACCAGGGTCGGGACCCGCTGTCCTTCTTCGGCGGCCACGGCGTCGAGGAGAACGCGGTACTGCAGGACGCCGTCGACATTGCCGCCGGGTACAACCGCACAGCGCGCAACTTCGATACCGACGGACCGCACGTGGTCACCGGTCCCGTCATGGTGGAGGGTGCGGAGCCCGGCGACGTCCTGAAAATCGAAACGCTCGACGCCGTCCCCCGGGTTCCGTACGGCGTCGTCTCCAGCCGCCACGGGAAGGGTGCGCTTGCCCTGCAGCAGGGACCGGCCGCGCCGGAGGGCATCACACTTGAGGAAGTCATGCCGCCGGCGGGAACGGACAACCGTGCCTCCGGTATCCCCACGGATTATCACAACGTCTCGGTCTTCACCGCGGTTGAGGACGGCAAGGGTGTGATGACCAGCGGGGACATGAAAGTCCGCTTTCCGCTGCGCCCGTTTATGGGCATGATGGGCGTGGCCTTCGCCGAAACCAGCGGCCTGACCGACCCTGAAGCCAACTCGGTGCCGCCCACGCTCGGCGGGGGCAATATCGACATCCGGCATCTGGGCCCGGGGTCCACGTTCTATCTGCCGGTCAAAGCCGACGGTGCACTGTTCTATGTGGGCGATCCGCACATGGGTATGGGCGACGGCGAGGTGGCGCTGACCGCGATGGAAGGGTCCCTGCGCGGCACCTTCCGGCTGACCGTCTGCAAACCCGGTTCCGGGGACGCTCCGGCGCTGGCGCACCGGTATCCGTTCGGTGAGACGGCCGACGCCTGGATTCCCATCGGCCTGTCCGACCCCGACGGCCTGGGCGGCGGCGTGAACAGTGACCTCAACATTGCCATGCGGCGGGCGGTGGTTAATGCCCTGGACTTCCTCGAGCAGGAGAAAGGCATGGACCGTGCCGTCGCCTACGCCTACCTGTCCGCCGCCGCGGATTTCGCCCTCTCCCAGGTGGTGGACCGGACCGTGGGGGTCCACGGGCTGATCCGGAAGGCGGATTTCAGCTAGCGGGCGTTCCTGTCAGCGGCGCTCCGCCGCTGACAGGACGTTTGCGCTGACATCAGGCACGGACCCCGGAACGCACCTGCGGAAGCTCCTCGAAGGCGGGCTTTGCGAACCAATATCCCTGGAACAGGCGGATGCCGGCTGCCTTGAGGACCAGGAACTCAGCCTCGGTCTCGATGCCTTCCGCGAGCAACGTGATGCCGAGTTCCTTGGCGATGCCGACGATTCCCGCCACGACGGCCCGGCGGGCCGGGCTGGTGTCGATTCCCCGGATGAGCAACATGTCGATTTTGATCAGGTCGGGCTGGAAATCGACCAGCAGGCCCAGCCCCGCGTGCCCGGCGCCAAAATCGTCGACGGCGGTGGTGAAGCCATGCCTGCGGTATTCGGTGATGATGTCCGTGAGGTGAGAGGTGTCGGGCACCTCCTCATTTTCCGTGAACTCGAACATGATTGACGACGTCGGAAAGCCGTATCGTCTGGCCGCGTGCAGCGTCGCACGTAGACAGGCAGCCGGTTCGTAAACCGCCTTCGGCATGAAGTTGATGGACAGCATCAGATCCTCGCCGGCGGGGAACAAACGCGATGCCAGCTCGACTGCCTTGACGCGGCAATCCTGGTCGAAGCGGTACTTCTGCTCCGGCGAGACTTTCGACAGGACCTCGAAGGCACTCTCCCCCGACAATCCCCGAACCAGCGCCTCGTAGCCCCACACGCGGCAGGCGTCGGCGTCGTAGATCGGCTGGAAGGCCATGCTGAAATCGAAGTCGAGTTGTGATGCTGTCGTGCAGCCCTCGCATGCCATGCGGCGTCCCCCTCATTGAATAAGTCCACCGAAGTGTACGGCCCTTTCGGCGAACGCTGTGACCCGCTTGCATGGCGCGCCTCGGGCGCCCTCTCGAACCGGCCGACGCCGCTGCGGCCATACCGCGCAGCGAACCGGATGTAGTTGTAATCTGGAATTGTGGGCCTGCCGTTTGGTGGGCTCCGGTGAAGATTTCACGAGAGGATCACGATGTCTCGCCTTACTCTGGGGAACATCTTCAAAGTCTCCGTCGCTCTCTTCTTCTTTCCTTTTGTGCCTCTCCTGGTGCTGATGATCGGAGTGCGCAGAAAGAACGGGAAGGTGATCCTTGAGGGTGCGGTTTACGTCGCGCTCGTGCTGGCTGCCGCCGCCGTCGCCGGGTACAGCGCGCTGGCCGTTCTCTCGTTCTTTGTGATGCTCGGGGTCGTGGCTGTCTCGGCCATGCGGTCCTACATGCTGCGGGACCTTTGGCTGCACCCGAGGGGTCGGGGACCGCAGGTGATGACCCAGCCCCCAACACACGTCCGGCAGGCCGGCGACCCGGCGTCGACAGGGGCATCGAATACCACGGAGGACCTGTCCTCCGCTTTGGCATGGTCAGCCTCCCTCGCCAGGCAGAACAAGAACCGCCTTCCCGCGGTGGCATACGTTTCCATCCTGGAAACCTGCCAGACGCTGGACGCGGTGATCGACGCGGAAACGCGGCAGCCCCTTGGGGATCCCCAGTTCGAGTACGAACTGTCAGCCACCGTGCGTGAATACCTGCCCAGCGTGCTGCGGAGCTATGTGGCCATTCCGCCCAAGATGCTGGAGACCAAACAGGCGAGCGGACGGACCCCCAACGAGGAGCTGGTCGAGCAGCTGCAGCTCCTTGCCGGACAGGCCGAGACGCTGCATGCCAGCCGCCACCGTCGCACCTCCGCGGAGCTGACCAACACGGGCATCTTCCTTCGGGAGCGGTTCGGGCACCGTCAGGGCGGTTTCGACTTCGGGATCAGGTAGCCAGCCGCGATGCTGCTGCCGGGGTGTTGCTAACGCTGGGCGCGGCCGGGTGAGTCTACAGTGACGTAGATCACATGATCCCCGGTCCCACATCCATCTGCTTGGAGCGCCAATGCCGACAGTCCACAGCACACCCTCCGCCAGCGAGCTCGGCAGCAGCGAGCGCGAGCGCGTATGCGTCATCGGCGCAGGCTGTTCCGGAATCACGGCGGCCAAAGTTCTCCATGAACGGGGACTTGCCTTCGACTGTTTTGAACTCTCGGACCGGGTCGGCGGCAACTGGGTATGGGGCAACAGCAACGGAGTATCCGCGGCCTACAAGTCCCTGCACATCAACACCTCGCGCAGCCGGATGGAATTCAGCGACTTTCCCATGCCCGCGAACCTGCCCAATTTCGCACGCCACGACCAGGTTGCGGCGTACTTCGACGCCTACGTCGACCACTTCGGGTTCCGGGACAGGATCACCTTCAACACCGGTGTGGAGCACGTGCACCCCCTGCCCGGCGGCGGCTTCGAGGTTCGGCTGAGCAACGCCGAGACCCGGCGCTACGGCTCGGTCATAGTGGCCAACGGCCACCACTGGGACCCCCGGATGCCGGAGCCGGCCTTCCCCGGCGTCGAAGGCTTCACCGGTGAGCAGATACACTCCCACGACTACACGGACGAGCAACAGCTCACCGGCAAGCGGATCGTGGTGCTCGGCATGGGCAACTCGGCCATGGATATCTGCACCGATGCCAGCTACCACGCGGCCGAGACCTACCTCTCCCACCGTCGGGGCGTGCACATCATTCCCAAGTACGTCTTCGGCAAGCCCTTCGACGAGATCGGAGCGCACGAGAAGATCCCGTCCCGGGTCCGCTGGGGAGTCGCCCGCGTGGTCATGCGCGCCGCCACTGGCCCGATGTCGCGTTACGGCCTCCAGGAACCCGACCACAAGTTCGCCCAGGCCCACCCGACCGTCTCCAGCCGGATACTCGACCGGCTGGCCCACGGCGACGTGGTCCCGAAGCCCAACATCCAGCGCTTCGACGGCGACAGCGTTGTCTTCACCGACGGCACCCGCGTCGCGGCCGACCTGGTGATCTACTGCACCGGCTACAAGATCTCGTTCCCTTTCTTTGACGCCGGCTTCCTCGACCCCTCCGGAGATAACGAGATCCGGCTCTACCAGCGGATGTTCCACCCGACGGTGCCGGGGCTGTACTTCATCGGACTGGTCCAGCCGCTCGGCGCGGTTATGCCGATCGCCGAGCGGCAGTCCGAGCTCGCCGCCGACCATCTCCAGGGCCTCCATGCCCTGCCCGAGCGGGCCGCGATGGACGCCGAGATCGACCACCACCGCAAGGCGATCACCAAACGGTACGTTGCCAGCAAGCGGCACACCATTCAGGTGGATTTCGTCGATTACATGCGTGCCCTGCGCCGCGAGCGCGATGCCGGGGCGCGGCGCAGAACCACTGCGCAGGCCGCAGCCCATCGTGTGGGGGCCTGACATGTCCGGGAACACTGAGCAGCGCTCACGGCGTATCGCCGTCGTCACCGGCGCGGCCCGCGGCATCGGGCACGCCACCGCAGCCCGACTGCTGCGCAATGGGTGGATAGTCGGCGCCTTCGACATCGAAAGCCACGGCTTGGCCGAACTCAAGGACATCGCTGCTGCGCACGGCACCACGGTCGTCACGGGTCCCCTCGATGTCCGGGATCCCCAGCAGTGGCGCGAAGCCCTGGCCTCCGTCTGCGAGGACCACTTGGACCTCCTGGTCAACAACGCCGGGCTGCTGGCCGCCGGCCCGTTCGTTGATACCGATCTTGAACGGCACCGGGCACTGGTGGACGTCAACGTTCTTGGGACGATCAACGGCGCACACACCGCGTTCCCGTACCTGAAGAACGCTGCCAGACCGGTGCTGCTCAACCTGGGATCCGCCTCAGCCATTTACGGGCAGCCCGATCTTGCCACCTACGGCGCCACGAAGTTCGCGGTCCGCGGCCTGACCGAGGCACTGGAGCTGGAATGGGCGGAGCATGGCATTGCCGTGCTCGATCTGTGGCCGCTGTTCGTCAACACCGCGATGGTCAAGGGCGTCAGTATCGGAGCAATCCAGTCGTTCGGCGTGCGGCTGAACGAAACCGATGTTGCCGCAGCCGCTGTCGCCGCCGTGGAACGCAGCATCAGGGCCCGTCGCAATCGGAAGTGGCCCCGCAACGTCCACCACGCCGTCGGATCCCAGGCACGCTTCCTGGCCGCGCTCTCCCAGGTGACTCCGAACTGGGCCAACCGGCTCCTCACCGAGCGTCTCACCCGACGGCCGGCCTCCTAGGTCTCGGCGCCGGGGCGCCGTGCCTCGTCATGAATGACTCCGCAGGACAGCCCTGGCCGTACGCTGCTGGAAACAGCTCGCTGCCGGGCACGCGCGCCTCGGCCGCCGGACCCCGCACCACGAAAGAGACACATCCATGGCGCACCACGAAGTACCGGATATCTATAACCGTCTGTGGACGCCGCAGCACGAGCCGGTGCTGGCGGTCAGCAGCGGTGACACCATCAGTTTTGACGTCAGGGATGCCGGCGACGGGCAGCTGGAGGACTATCTCAACGGGACGCCCGTCCCGGCCAGCGATCCTGCCCGGAGCTATCCGCTGCGGGGACCGGTGATGGTGCACTGTGCGGAACCCGGCGACGTGCTGGAAATCGAACCGCTGGAGTTCGCCCCGCTGGGCTGGGGGTTCACCGCGAGCCGTCCCGGCGCCGGCCTCCTCCCGGAGGACTTCTCCGAACCCTTCGCCTATAAATGGGATCTTTCCACGGGTCCCACCACCGCCTTCCTGGACGTAGCAACCGTTCCCGTGCGCCCCTTCCTGGGCGTACTGGCCTGCACCCCGGCGACTGTGGACCCGCTGCCCGTGATGCCGCCTGGAAACTTCGGCGGCAACATGGACATCCGCGACCTGGTGGTGGGCACCAGAATCTTCCTGCCGGTCAGCCTGCCCGGAGCTCGACTGATGTTCGGTGACCCGCACGCCGCCCAGGGGGACGGGGAAGTCTGCGTCACTGCCATCGAGGCTCCTATGAGTGGAGCGCTCAAGATCACCCTGCACAAGGGACGGTCCATCCCCTCACCGCAGTTCCAAACCGCGGGACCGCTCCGCCCCGGCATTGAGGACCAGGGATACTACGCCACCACCGGCGTGGGGCCCGATCTGCACGAGGCCGCCCGAAATGCGCTTCGGCACATGATCGAGCACATGTGCTTCACCTACCGCATCGAACCCCAGGAGGCGTATCTGCTGTCCTCAGTCATTGTGGACCTGAAGATCAGTGAGGTTGTGGATACGCCCAACTGGATCGTCAGCGCGTATCTCCCGCTCTCGATGATGAACCTCTGACCGGCCGGAAGCTCCGAATCGAAAAGCGCAAATTACGTCGCTACCCGTCGAGGTCCCGGCGGCGAAAGCCCGTGAAACCGATCAGCAGCAACACTGCGGTCACCGCGGAGATCCCCGCCAGCCCAGCCCACCCGGCGTCGTCGGCGGCAACGCTGGGAACGTGCCAGAACGGGCTGATCGCCAGCACCCAGTCCCAGAGCCGGAACGTCGGACCCAGCAACGTCAGCACGAAGGAAATGAACACGCCCGCCCAGGACGCGATCACCAGCCGGGGGCGTGCACCGACGACGGCTGCCGCGACGGCGGTGGCCGTCCACACGGCCGGAACGGCCGCCACGGCCTGTAGCAGAACCTTGCCGGCGTCGATGCCCAGCTCACCGGAGGCCAGCACCGTGATGATGGTTCCGGCGACAAGCAGGTAGACCGTTGGTGCGGACAGTGCGAGCACAACATTCGCCGTGAAGTAGCGCGGACGGCTTACGCCGGCGGCCAGAACCGGCTCCAGCCGGCCCTCCAGCTCCTCGGTCCGCACCTTCTGCAGGATCTGCACCCCGGGGATGGCGGCGATGATCCCGGCCAGGCTCAGAATCGTCACGAGGAACGCCGGCGCGAGGGCCTCGGGGGTGGCGGCGCCGGATGCGAGAACCGAGGCGGCAGCGCTGTCGCCGCTGAGGATGTCCTTGAACGAGCGGGCAAAAAACCCGAAGACCGTTCCGATAACCAGGAACGCAATGGTCCAGGTGAGGAGCGGGGCGCGGTTCAGCCGGACCGCCAGGCTCCACGGAGTTCGGATCCTCCCCCGGGCCGGTCCGGGCCGGGGAGCGATCGCCCCCTGTCCGAAGTCGCGGCGCGACTGCAGCAGGAAGGCAACACCGAGCAGGGCTCCGGTGAGGGCCGCCGCGGGGAGCAGCGGCCACCAGTGGTTGCCGCTGGCCGGCCGGGTTTCCGTCATCCAGCTCAGCGGATTGATCCAGGATGTCCACTCGGGCGCCTCGATCGAATACAGGAAGCCCCGCAGCAGGAACAGCGCACCGAAGGTGCCCACGGCCAGCGAGTTCGCCGTCCGCGCATCAGTTCCCAGCTGCGCGGCCACGGCGGCGACCGCAGCGAACATCCACCCGGTGGCGGTGAACGTTGCTGCCAGCAGCAGGGAGGCAGTCCAGGTGCCGCCGCACCAGAGCGTGACGGTGCCGGCGACGATGCCGAGGGCCGTTGAGCCGATCAGGGCCAGACTGACTCCCGCCAGCAGGCGACTGCCCCGGCCCAGTACGCCGGAGGCCAGGAGTTCTGCCTGTCCGGAGTCTTCCTGGCCGCGGCTGGACCGGGTGACGGTGAAAATCGATCCGAGTGCGGCAAGGAAACCGCCCAGGGCGAGGCTGCGCCAGGCATTGAATCCGTCGTCTGTGCTGAGATTGTAGGCCGGCCCGAAGATCAGGCCCAGAGCCGGGTTGGAGCCGATGGCCAGGGCCAGCCCGAGGCGGTCCTGCTGGGTGGGAAAGACCCAGGGGTAGACCAGAACGGAAGACGCGGAGAGCGCCGTCGTGATCAGAATCCAAGGCACGAACCGGCGCCCGTCGAACCGGACGGTTGCACGCAGCAGGGGTGCGCTCCCCGTCAGGGCGCTGCTCATGGGCGCGTCCCCGGGGAGGGGCCGCCGTCGTCGTACAGCCGCAGGAAAAGGCTCTCCAGCGAGGGCGGTTCAACGGTCAGTGAGGTAATACCGAAGGGGATGAGGGCTGTCATTGCCTCACCCACCCGCGCGGAGTCCACCACGGCAGTCAGCCTGTCGCCGTCGAGGTTCACATCCTCGAACACGGTCGGCTGACCGGGCTGCGGGGCACGTTTCAGTGTGGCGTGGACGGAGGTGGTGGTATGCCCGCGCAGCTGGGCCAGCGTGCCTTCCTCCACGATCCGGCCGTCCCGGATGATGCTGACCCGGTCCGCGAGGGTTTCCACTTCCGCGAGGACATGGCTGCTGAGCAGCACTGTCGCGCCGCGGTGCTTGGCCTCACCGATCACATCCTGGAAGACGTTCTGCATCAGCGGGTCCAAGCCGCTGGTTGGCTCGTCCAGGACCAGGAGTTCGACGTCGGAGGCCAGGGCCGCCACGATGGCCACTTTTTGCCGGTTTCCCTTGGAGTACTGCCGGCCGCGTTTCGCCGGGTCCAACTCAAACCGCTCCAGCAGTTCCGCCCGCCGCCGCTCGTCCAGCCCGCCGCGGAGCGAGCCCAGCAGGTCGATGGCCTGCCCGCCGGTCATCCCCTGCCACAACGCCACATCACCCGGCACATAGGCCAACCGCCGGTGCAGCGGCACGGCTTCCCGCCACGGATCCTGTCCCAGGACCTGCAGGGTTCCGGCGTCGGCTTTCAACAATCCCAGCAGCACGCGGATGGTTGTTGACTTCCCGGCACCGTTTGGTCCCAGGAAGCCGTGCACCTGCCCGCGCTGAACCTGCAGGTCCAGCCCGTTCAATGCCGGGAATTTCCCGAAAGACTTCTCCAGCCCCTGAACACTGATGACCACTTCCGCGCTCATGGCCTCCCCGTTCTCTCGCCCCTTACAGCCAGTCTGCTGGCAATCCGGCACGGCGGCGATGGCCACGAGGAGTTCCGGCGGCTCAAACGCCCGGATCGAGTACTAGCTGACGGCCTCATAGGGCTCGCATCCGCCCGGCATTTCCGCGGAGAAGCGTGGCCGTCCTGCTCGAGATGCAGGAGAATGGAACGGAAAGCGGAAGGGCCCCCGGGTGAGGAACTGCTGCAGCAGTGCGGTTCTCGCCGGGCAGGCCAACCACCAGCCAGCCCGCTAGCTGAGGAGTACCCGCATGTACCGAAGCCGCATCTCCGCACCCGTGCTTACCGCCATCGCGGGCCTGGCACTCATCACCGGATGCACCGCTGACCCGGCGCCGACACCCGAGGAAACCGGAACCGCATCCTCAACTGCCGTCGGAACACCGGAAAACACCGCCACGGCCTCCCCGACAGACTTAGGCGCATCGTCCGCACCCGCCGGCTCCGGTGCAACGATCACCCTCAGCCGCGGGCAAGAACACAAAATTACGGAAGCGAACACCAGCGTCAGCATTACCTGCTCAGACGGTGGGGACATCGACGTCGAGACAAGCGGCGCCAGCGTACAGACGACTGGTCAATGTGAAGACATCGACATCAACGGCAATGCCAACACAGTCACCGGGGAGGACTCGGAAAGCCTCGACATTGAGGGCAACAATAATGAAGCCACCCTCCGCAATGTGCCTGACATCGATGTGGACGGAACGGCGAACACCGTCGGCGTCGAGCAGACCGGTGACATCGACGTCGAAGGCGAGAACAACAGCGTTACCTACACCTCCGGGGACCCCGTGATCGAAACCGAGGGTACGAACTCCGTCACGGTCCGATGACCACGGGCGTGGGCAGCGGGCAGCGGCTTCGGCGCCGCCGGCTACACCACGCTCGTCAGGACACCCCCGTCCACGCGCACCGCTGCCCCGTTCGTCGCGGAAGCGACGGGACTGGCCAGGAAGGTCACCATCGCCGCGATCTCCTCAGGTTCCATGAATCGTTCCAGCAGTGAGGTCTGGTTGGTCCCGATGATCGCCTGCTTCATGTCGCCGACGGACTGCCCGGTCGCCGCAGCGATGCCCTCGACCGTGGCGGCGACGCCGTCGGAGTACGTAGGTCCGCCCAGCACCGAGTTCACAGTCACGCCGGTGCCCCGGGTGAGTTTCGCCAGGCCGTTGCCCACCGCCATCATGGCTGCCTTGGACGCACCGTAGTGGATCATGTCCGCCGGGACGTTGACGCCCGATTCACTGCTGATGAAAACAATCCGACCCCAGTTCCGCGCCACCATGCCCGGCAGCAGGCGCCGGGCGAGCAGTGCCCCGCTGAGGGTATTCACCTCGAAATACCGCCGCCACTCGTCGGCGGAAATGTCCTCGAACGGATTCAGTTCAAACAGGCCCACATTGTTAATGAGGATGTCGACGTCGGACAGTTCCGCGCAGAGCCGCTCCACCTGGTCCGGCTCGGCGAAGTCGGCGGCAATGCCGTCCACCGATGCCCCGGGCACCTCCTGCCGCAGGTTTTCGACGGCGGCAGCAAGCTTCCCGGCATCCCGGCCGTTCAGCGTCACCGCCACGCCCTCGCGCGCCAGCATCTTCGCGGCGGCGTAGCCGATCCCCTGGGTGGAACCGCTGATGAATGCGGTCCTTCCGATGAGCTGCAGATCCATCGTTGTCCTTTCCCCGCCGCACGAAAGCGGCCAGCCGGCGTCGGACGTTCCGGCGCGGCTTACGTTCACGATCCCAGAGCCGGATCAGCGCCCGATCAGCCCGTGTCCGCGCACTAGAATCAGCAGGTGAGTAAGCTGCGGATCCGCGTTCTTGGCCCCATCGGCGCCGAGCTCGGGGACACCCCGCTGCGCCTGTCCAAGGCCCGGCACCGCGAGCTGCTCGGCCTCCTGGTCGCCGCCCGCGGCAGAACGGTCTCCACGCAGCGGCTGGTTGACGAGCTGTGGGAGGACGCCCCGTCCGGCGCGGTGGGCGCCGTCCGCACCTTCATCGGCGAGCTGCGCCGCCTCCTCGAACCGGCCCGCCCGCCCCGCACTCCCCCAGCCGTCCTGCTCACCACCGGCAACGGTTATGCGCTTTCCCTGAGGGACGACGACGTCGACCTCTGGCACGTCGAACGCTCCCTTCGGAGCGCGGCGGGACTCGGCCTTGAAGCACGCGAACCGGTGCTGGCCGCGTCTCTGGAGAAGTGGCGCGGGAGTCCGTTTGAGGAATTCAGTGCCCTACCCTGGGCCGCCGCTGAACGGGCACGGCTTGCTGAACTCCGGGCGGCAACGGTCGAGCAGCTCGCCTCCGCCCGGTTGGACCTCGGCCGTCCGCAGGACGTCCTCGCGCTGCTCGATGCCCACATCGGCGAGCATCCCTGGCGGGAGGAAGGCTGGCGGCTGCTCGCTCTGGCCCTCTACCGTTCCGCACGCCAGGCCGATGCCCTCGCCCTGCTCACCCGGGCCCGCTCCACCCTGCGCACCGATCTGGGTCTTGATCCCGGGACCCGGCTGGTCGAGCTCGAACAGCGCATCCTGCGCCACGATCCCTCGCTGGATCCGGTGCCCGACGACGGCGGCTCGCTCCTTGCGCGCACCGTCGTCGCCGCTGGGCGAACCGGGGAGCGTGCACAGCTTGAAGGGGTCGCCCGCCTGCTTCCGGTGCTGGCGGTGTCCGGGTCGGTCCAGTTGGCGGGCGAGCAGCGGATGGCGGCCATCGCCGCTGCGGAGCAGTTCGGTGATCCGGAACTGGCGGCGCGGGTCATCGGCGGCTTCGAGGTTCCGGGAAGCTGGACCCGTTCGGACGATCCGGCTCAGTCGGCGGAGATTGTGGACGCCGCCGTGCGGACGCTGAACGTCCTTCCAGCCGGAACGTCGGCCCGGGTACGGGCGCGGCTGCTGGCCACCATCGCCATGGAGTCCCGCGGGACAGCTGCCCGGATGGCCGAAGCTGTCGAGGCGGAACGGATTGCCCGGGACCTGAACGATCCGGCCCTGCTGTGCTTTGCTCTCAGTGCCCGCTACCAGCAGACGTTTTCGACGGCGGGACTTGCGGCCGTGCGCAAGGCCATTGGCGACGAAATCATTGCACTGGCAGTTGACGCGGAGTTGCCGACGTTCGAGATTCAGGGACGGCTGATCCGGATGCAGGCGCTCTGCGCGTTGGACGACATTGATGCTGCATCCCATGAGGCAGACCTCATCGATGCCCTTGCCACCCGCTACGACCGGCAACTGGCAACGGTCTTCACCGGCTGGTTCCGGTGGACCTTCCTGCAGGGACCTCCCCCGCCGGACGGAGACGAGATGCCGGGGTTCCGGACGGGGCTGCCCGCCCTGGCCGAGCTCACTGCTGCTGTTCGGAACGGCACCGACCTTCTCGACGGGGACTTCGGTCCGTATGAACCGTGGGTGCGTCCGCTGCTCCTGGCCCGGAGCGGCCGGCTAACGGAAGCCCGGGCAGCCCTCGACGTCGTTCCGGAACCACCGCGCGACCTCCTGTTCGAAGTCTCGTGGTGCCTCGTTGGGCTTGCTGCTGTGGATAGCGGCCATCCCGGGGCCGCCCGCCGTGCTCACGAAGCCCTCCTGCCTGCCGCGGGAGAGCGCGCTGCCGGCAGCTGCGCCATCGATCTGGGACCAGCCCTGCCCAACGTTCTCGCACACTTCGGCAAGCCCGTTCTTTAGGGTCAGGAACGCCGGACGAGGGCCGCCTCGATCTCCCGCACGGTGTCCTCCGGGTTTTCTACCTCGATGATGAGCCTGGTGAACTCGTCGTTGTCGACGGTGATCACGATCGCCTTCTCGGGCTTGGCAACATCCCAGAACACGCGTTCTCCGTCTTGGGAGAAGGTGCCGCCAAGGTATCGGCCATAGGCGTCGATCCCGAGAACCTTGATGCCCGGCCACTGCTTCGCATTCCTGAGACCGGGCCACCCGGTGGACAGATCGGGATCCACGGATGCGCCTCGCACGTTCGCGAGCGGGATGGACAGTTTCCTTTTCATCGTGCCGAGCGTGCGGATTCCCTTGATCGTGACCACCAGATCGCCACCGGAAATACTTGCCTTTGCCATAGCTTCTCCTCTGTTCTGCTCCGGCGGTCGCCGGGTGTCATGGTTCGCGGGGGTGGATACCTGCCCGAGCGGCCAGCCGGCGATAGATCTGTTCACTGGCTGGCATGCCTGTTCCGTCCAGTGCGGCAAGGCGCTCGCTGACGAGCTGGGCGACCTCGGGATCGTGCGCGGCACGTTCCCGGAGTGCAACGGTGACCAGATCGATGACCAGATCGCGGTCGCTGTCGTCGGCTAGCGCCTCATCCAGCGCAAGCCGGAACAGTTCCGCCTTGCTGCCGAAGGAACCATAGAGACTCCCGCGGAGCAGGCCGGTCGCTGTGACGAGTTGAGCGATCGACGTGCCTTCATATCCGCGATCGGCGAACTCGCGCGCCGCAGCGAGCAGCACCGCTTTCCGATCGAACTTCGCTACACCAGCCATAACGCCAGACTAATCCATGACTGAACGATCAGTCAAACATCACGTTCCAAATCTCGTAGGGCGATTCCTCACGGCAGTAGGTGCCGCGAGTTAGCCGGCGCTCACCCGTTCCTCACGTTTGCGCCCGGCCCGGGCCGCGAGGAATAGCAAGGATCCGACCACTACGTAGGCGGCGGCGCCGAGCCAGATAATCCCGGTCTGTTGTGAGAGGAGTGCGATGCTCGCAATGATCGCGAGGACCGGCAGGATCCGGGGGGCGCTGAAGTGGTCGTGGTCGACTTTGTCCTTTTTGAGGACGAGGACGCTGACGTTGGCGGAGAGGAACACCAGGAGCAGGAGCAGCACGGTGGTTTCGGCCAATGTGGCGACATTTCCGAGGAGGGTGAGGACGATCGTCAATCCGGCAACAACAACAATGGAGACCCAGGGAGTGCGACGGGCTGGCAGCACGCGGGCGAAGGCGCGAGGGAGCAGTTCTGCTTCTGCCAATCCGTAGCCGACACGGCTGGCCATGACCATGAACAGCAGTGCTCCGTTGGCAATGGCGATCAGGGCGATGATGCTGAACAGTCCGGGCGGGATTCCGACGCCGCTGGCGGCGACGACGTCGAGCAGGGGTCCGGTGGACTCGGCCAGTTCGGCCGGGGGCATGACAATGACCGCACCGAGAGCGATGAGGAGGTAGACGACCCCGGCGGTGCAGATCGCGCCGAACAGTGCGCGGGGGTAGGCCCTGGAGGGGTTACGAACCTCTTCGGCCATATTTGCGGCGGCCTCGAACCCGAGGAAAGAGAAAAACGCGACGATCGATGCGGCGAAGGCGCCTTGGAACGGCGGTACGTCTGGTGCGAACTCAAGCAGCCGGGAGGGGTCCCCGTTGCCGGCGGCGAGGACGATGGCGGCGACGATGATGACGATGACGAGGCCGGTTACCTCGATGACGGAAGCTACGAGGTTCGCGCCGAGGGACTCCTTGACGCCGCGAAGGTTGATCAAGGTCAGCAAGATAATAAAGACGATCGCCGCGGGGGCAGCTGGCACGTCGATGAGCGCGGTGAGGTAATCGCCTGCGAAGGCGTTCGCGAGGGCAGCGGCTGTGGTGATTCCCGAGGCCATCATCAGGAAGCCGACGAGGAATGACACGTAGGGGATGCCAAAAGCCCGGTCGGCGTAGCGCGCGGCTCCGCCGGCGTGCGGGTATTTGGTGATCAATTCTGCGTAGGTCGCCGCAGTGAGCAGCGCGACGACCAGCGCGATCAGGAGGGGTATCCAGATCGCGCCACCGACGTCGGCGGCCATGGTACCCACGAGGGTATAGATGCCGGCGCCGAGGGTGTCGCCCACGATAAACGCGAACAGCAGCGGCGTACCAATTGCCCGCTTCAGCCCTGTTGGTACTTTGGATGCAGTGGTGCCGGAATCCTTCGTCATTGGGCTATTGGATTCCGTTTGGCCTCCCTGCGCAAGCACTTGGGCGAAATCCAGTGCACCAAAAGCGTTGGGGCAGGTAGGCGAACGTAATTTACTGGCTCGCCGGCCTATCGTCACTCGCCCAGGGAGCGTTTCCTACCTGCCGGATCCGGGTGGGAGTCCTATGATCCGCCAGAGGTAGCCTGACGGGATGGACGACATTGAACTCGTCTTCAATGGCGAGATTTTCCGTATCAGCGAAGACATAGGACCCGACGGCAAAATTAGCTACCACTTCTCCTGGCTGAACGGCCCCGCTGACGGATCCTACGGCTTCACTGTCAGCCGATTCGGTGTGGGGTCAGGATCCACCCCTGCCGAGCCGACGCCGCAGATGACTAATGAGCAGCTGATCTCCGAAGTTCAAGGCTTCATCACGGCGTTCTACGAATCGGGAGGAATCGGAGAGCAAGATTTCCCGCACCGCACCCCAGCTCAGCCTCGGAACAAGAACGGCTCTTAAGCTGATCCCTAAACGCTAAGGCGTTGGTCTGCATGGGTTCCTGGGATCGCTTGAACTGCAACCCCAACCTTGATCCCCGCGATGTAGGTTGTGGCCATGAACCTCTTGAAGCGGGCAAGTTCGCTTATTGGCACAGGGCTACTCGTCACAATGGCTGTGGGATGTTCCATGGACGCGGTCATTTGGGGACCCGATGGGGCTCACATGATCGAGACAACCGAGCAACTTATTCACGCCGCTGCGGCCGGCGAGGCCGATGCCATTGCGTGCGGTGACGCGAAGGCGGACTTCGGTGAACCGCAGGACTGGAAGGATCTTGCTGCGGGGGAACCGGAACGATTCAACCCCGCGTTTTGGCCGGAGAGGGCCTTGCTGGATGCCTCTTGGAACATCAACCTTGAACACAGAGCGGAGGGTGTCGTGCCGGGGCAGGTATTCCCCGGTGATGTGTTCTACCGCGAGACGGACGACGGCTTCTGTATCGCCGATATCGCCTGGTCAACAGTAGAGATCTGATCGGCACTCATCGATGATCGGCGGCTGCTGATGGTTACAGAGCCAAATGCGATCGTCTTATTCAGGGACCGGCGCGAGAGCAATCCGATAGCCGATCCTCTCCCGCGAGTTTCAAAAAGCGTCAATACCTGCAGGCTGCCCTTGCCCGCGCCTTGATCTCCAGGATGACTTCGGTCTTGGCATCGGCATAGTCATTCATGTCGTCCCACTGCTTCTCGAGCAGGTTTCTCTTGGTTCTTTCGTAGAGGACACGGTCCTCTACGTTGCGACGCAAATGATCGCGAAGAAGCAGATACTCGCCGATTGCAGGATCATCCCGTTCGTAGACATGAACGTGAACATCGCGTTCCGGCGTACGTACCAGCCGGTGCCGTGGTTCTCTGACCCGCAGTTCGTACCCGGCTGCCAGAAGCGGGTCGAGGTAGTCCTCCTCGGCCGTGATGTCGTCCACTGCGACGACGATGTCGATAATCGGCTTGGCTGCCAATCCCGGCACCGACGTCGAGCCGATGTGCTCGATCTCGAAGTATCCATCTCCCAGCGCATCACGAATCCGCCGTCGATGATCGAGGTAAGTGTCCGCCCATTTATCGTCATAGCTGCAGAGCCCCAGCTCGTACTTCTCAGGACCACCGACGAGCTCGACTGATGCGACGTCTGGACGGCGCGGCTTCCGGCTCTTTTTCACATTCGTATCTTCGCAGAGCAGGGCAACTTCCCCGAACGTCTTACTGCCGCGGCTAGGTGGCAAAAGCGCCAGATACGCCATCGCCGGGTCCGTGCTTGACGAGTGGGCCGTATGTGCCGCTGATACGGGTACCCTCCTCAGTCGTGGCGGCCATTACCAGCACACCAAACTCGAAGCCTGAATACCGCGTTCGCTTAAACAGGCCGGCCTTCGGCTCAGCCTGCGCACCGGGCCCTATTGCCGATACGAAGAGATCGCTGCTCTCGTCACCACTGGCAGTGAAGGTCACCCGGCGCTCGAATATCTCCGACTCGAAGCGGGCGCGTAGCTCAACGACGAACTCGCCCCCGACTTCCACATCAGGATGCAGAACACCCAAGTCGTCCAAGGAAACTTCGCCAGCGGGCTTGAGAGTCCCATCAGCCTGGCGGACCAATACCGTCGCGCGACCCTCCCGAACCTTGCCGTCTTTCACCCAGGCGACATCATCACGCGGATAACATGCCAAGGTCACCTCGTCTGTATTCACAACGCCGCCCTCTCCCGTCCGAAACTGTAGGGCACAAGAGTACGACGGTATTCGGGATCCCTCTGCCAACCGGCCGGCAATCCGTAACAAGCCATTACGCTCGGCGTGGCCGGATTCACCTACTGATTCGAGCTGGGCAATTCTCTTTTCCGCTGCCTCATCATCGTCACATATCTCCCGAAGGCTGATCGGGTGTATCGAATAATGTGCCTGGTTCACAGGGTCCTTAGCTGGTCCGGTGCGGTACGAATTGAGTCAGACGGCGGCATCGGTCACTTCTGCGCCGATGATCATATCGAGGAGATCGTCGGGAGGTCCGTAGCACTTCTCCAACTCCGGTAGGTGGTAAAACGTGCTGGCGGTCTCAGGGTTGTTGATGACGTCATTCGGCGAATACAGGATCGTCCTCTTACCTTGAGCGATCGCTATACCAAGCTCAACATGCGTACTCTTCCCGCCGGGAAGCAGGATAACGACGACGTCGGCACTTAGTACTGCATCTTTTTCCTGCTGCCCGATGGAACGCAGGTCAGCGAGAGTGACTGGATTCGCGTCGCGCGCCAATGCGTTCTGCGTCCAGTCGTACGTGTTGATGTAGCCCTTGTATTCCAAGGTCTGCGCGACATACCGCACGTTGACGATATTGCTGAAGCTCGACGCGATATAGAAACTTTTCACAACCTCTGCCTCCTGGTGGGAACTGCGGTCATTGTTCCTCATTGAGCCCACGCACAAGAACGCTACGCAGCCGACTGACCTCGTGCGGCGATCCGCGGTGCCGACATCTTGGAACGACCCCGCCCCGCCTTGGGGCAAGGTGGGAGCAGCTCGCGTTGCCTCAATCAAAACACTGGGTCTGCGACATGGATGAATTGCTCATCGAGCCAGTCGGCGACTTCTATTCGTTGCTTATCCTTCGTGGGAATCTCGATCTGTCGACCCACAAACCTCAACGTCCGAGCTGGTGTGCAGTATATGAAAAAGTCCGTGGTGTTCAAGGACAGTATGACGTCATGAATTCGGAACAGTGTGACAAGGATGGGCCGTACTGACAGACTCTCGGCTAGCCGTTCGCTGAAAATGCGGAAATCTGAGCGGCTGCCTTGATGAACACCAGGAGTAAAACATGCCACCTACACCGAGCGATGCAACGCTTGAAGAAATCACCAAACTGATTAATTTTGAAACAGTCAGCCGCGACAGCAATCTCCCTCTGATCGACTACGTGGGTGAACGCCTCAATGCTCTAGGCATCGAATCAAAGCTCATCCACGATGCAACCGGGCAGAAGGCAAATCTGCTGGCAACCATTCCCGCAGGCGATGGCACGCGGACCGGCGGCATTGTGCTCTCCGGGCACACCGATGTTGTTCCGGTCGACGGACAGGACTGGAGCTCCGATCCGTTCACCCCTCAGATACGCGACGGCAAGCTTTATGCCCGGGGCGCCTGTGACATGAAATCCTTCATTGGCGTGGTGATGGCCAAACTCGACTCAATGGTCGCGGCCAAACTCAGTGAACCCATCCACCTGGCCTTCTCCTACGATGAGGAAGTTGGCTGCATTGGAGCGGTTGACTTGGTAGCGGCTATCACCGCCGAAGGCCTGAAGCCGCGCGGCGCCATCGTAGGCGAGCCCACATCCATGCGCGTGGTGCGGGGGCACAAATCGGTCAACGTCATCAGGGTAGATTTTCACGGTGTTGCAGCACATTCCTCACTGACCACTTTGGGAGTCAACGCGATTTCCGCGGCTGCCGACTTTGCGGCATTTGTTGATGCCGAGGCCAGGAAATTCGCCAGTGCCGGCGCCTCTGATGAAGCCTTCATCGTCCCTTACACCACCACCACGGTAAACCAAATTCAGGGCGGTATCGCGGTAAACACCATCCCGGCATTATGCACACTGCACTTTGAATTCCGCTCCATCGGCGCCGATGACCCGGTAGCGCTCATTGAAATCTTCCGTGCCGAAGCACTACGCATTGAAGCGATCATGAAGGCCCAGAGCCCCGAAGCACGCGTCGACTTCACAGTGCTGGCCCAGACTCCCGGGCTCGATACTCCCGCCGAGGCTTCGATAGTCTCCTTGGCGGCCGATCTTGGTGGAACGCCAAGCCCGGATAAGGCAACCTACGGCACCGAGGCGGGATTGTTCTTCAACGCCGGCATTCCCACGGTTGTCTGCGGCCCCGGCGACATTGCACAGGCGCATGCACCTGATGAATTCATCCCTCTGGAGCAGATTGCCGCGTGCGAATCATTCATCGACAACCTTGTGGAAGCACTCACCGCCTAGTCTGCCAACCTTTACGCCCACCAGGAGCACCTCATGAGCGCACCACCGACGATAACCCCGAAGCAATTTCAGGACGCTAAGAAGGCGGTGATTAGTAGTTCGATTGGTGCCGCCCTTGAGTGGTTCGACATCATCGTCTACGCAACCTTCGCAACCGTCATCGCCAAGAACTTCTACCCGGATTCGGACCCGGTATTCGCACTGATCCTAACCTTTGCCACTTTTGCGATTTCCTACCTCGTCCGCCCGCTGGGCGGCATGGTGCTGGGTAGTTACGCGGACCGCAAGGGACGCAAGAATGCCCTGACACTGACCCTGATGCTGATGATGGTCGGCACGCTGATCATGGCACTGGCACCCACCTACGCAATGGTTGGCATGTGGGGCGGGGTCATTATCCTGCTCTCACGCCTCATCCAGGGCTTCTCCGCGGGTGGCGAATTTGGCACTGCCACTGCATTCCTGATTGAGACGGCACCACATAAGAAAGCGTTTTATTCCTCCTGGCAGGTGGCAAGCCAAGGCGCCGCAATGCTGATGGCCTCAGCCTTTGGCTACGCGCTGACCGAAGGGCTCTCCGAAGAGGCGCTGAATAGCTGGGGCTGGCGTGTGCCGTTCTTCGTCGGCCTGCTCATTGGCCCGGTGGGACTCTACATACGCGCCAGGCTCTCTGAAACCGAGGATTTCATTCAAAGCGAAAAGGTGTCCTCTCCGGTCAAGACGTTGATCGTGAATCATTATGGGCGCCTCCTTGCCGGTTCGGCTGCCATTGGTGTTGCAACCATCTCCGTTTACATGATTCTCTACATGCCGACGTTTGCCGTGACGAACTTGGGAATCCCCGCAACCGCGGCGTTCCTTGGCGGCGTGGTCGCCGGTCTTGTCACCCTCGTGGGCGTGCCGTTTGTTGGCCACCTAGCGGACCGTGTGGGGCCCGCAAAGGTGATGACCTTTGCGGCAATCGGTGCCCTGCTCCTTGCTTGGCCGCTGTTCCAACTCATGGTCACCACGCCAACGGTTCCTACGCTTGTGATCGTCATCGGCTTACTTGGCGTGATTATGGCGTTCTACTTTGGACCGCTTCCTGCTTTGCTCTCCGCGCTGTTCCCGGCAGCGATTCGAGGAACCGGGCTGGCCATCACCTACAACGTTGGGGTGACGCTGCTGGGTGGTATCGCGCCGCTGGTGCTGACCTGGCTGTTGAATGTCACCGGGTCGCTGAGTGCACCGGGTTTGTACTACATGGCCATCGCCGTGATTTCCCTGGTAGGCCTGTTCTTCGTGCGGACGCGGTACAACCAGCCCTAAGGACTCAGCATCAACGATTGGCTCGCTTCCAATCCCAGGAAGGCCCCATTTCTCTGTCAATAAGCAGTGAAGTGGGGCCTTTGCCGTTTGGGGGCACATGGCTCATGTCATTGTGTTCTGCCTGCGGGGCCTTTGTCCTGCTGCTCGGCCCCGCGAGGGCATGCAGGTCGCCACTGATCCTGCACCCCATCGTCGCCCACATGACTACTCTGGGGGGATGGCAACAGTAATCCTCGTGCGGCACGGCCGCACCACAGCGAACGCCACCGGAGTGCTGGCCGGCCGGACCCCCGGCGTCGAACTCGACCAGGTGGGCCGCGACCAGGCGTCCGCGACCGGCGCCCGGCTCGCCGTCGTGCCCCTCGCCGGAGTGGTATCCAGTCCCCTGGATCGCTGCCGGCAGACCGCGCAGTTCATCCTCGACCGCCAGACCGGCACCCCGCATGCCCCGGTCGACGTCGACCTCACCGAGTGCGACTACGGCTCCTGGCAGGGCCGCACGCTCGAGGAGCTCGCGAAGGAGAAGCTGTGGGCCACGGTGCAGTCGCAGCCGTCCGCCGTCACCTTTCCCGGCGGCGAGTCCATGGCCGCGATGCAGGCCCGCTCGGTAGCGGCGATCCGGCGCCACGACGCAGCCTTCGAGGCCGAGCACGGGCCGGGAGCCGTGTGGGTGGCGGTGAGCCACGGTGACATCATCAAGTCGGTCCTTGCCGACGCGCTCGGCATGCACCTTGATATGTTCCAGCGCATCAATGTGGGCCCGGCCTCCGTGTCGATCGTGCACTACGGCACGGGACGTCCCACGGTCATGGCGACCAACACCGACGCCGGGGACCTGTCCTGGCTGTCGGCCAGGCCGACAGCGGACGACGCACCGGTCGGCGGTGGTGCAGGTCACGCGGCACCGCCGGCCCGATGAGCCTAGAGTAGTTCTATGCCTACAACCGTTCACGATTTCGACTGGCCGGACCGCGTCGTCGTCGGCACTGTCGGCGTTCCGGGCCAGCGCACGTTCTACCTGCAGGTGCGCGCCGGGAAGCAGATTGTCAGTATTGCCCTGGAGAAGCTGCAGTCGGCGCAGCTCGCCGAGAAGATCGACGAGATCCTCGACCAGCTCATGACCGTCGACGGCAACCCCTTCCACGTTCCCGCGAGCACTCCCCTCGAGCTCGTGGACAATGACGATCTCGAGGCCGTTCAGGAACAGTTCCGCGCCGGCGTGATGAGCCTGGGCTGGGATCCGACGACGGCGCAGGTCGTCATCGAGGCCTACCCCCTCGAAGAGGTGGATGAGGACGACGACGGCTTCCTCGAGGATGACGACGACGAGACCGACGACGCCGAAGAGGTGCTGCGGGTGCGGATGCCGGTCGGTACCGCCCGGGCCTTCGCGAAGCGCACGCGGGAAGTGGTGGGCGCCGGGCGTCCGATCTGCGTGATCTGCGGTCAGCCGATCGACGCCGACGGGCACACCTGCACCTTCCCCGAGGCCTGATGCCCGCGCCCGACCTGGTGACCGCGGAGCTGACGCTCACCGGCCGGCTCACGACGGCGTCCAACGCCACCTTCCTGGGCAGCATCGGCGACGCCGCCGTCGTCTACAAACCGATTGCCGGCGAGAAACCGCTGTGGGACTTTCCCGACGGGTGCCTCGCGCACCGGGAGGTGGCCGCCTACCTGGTGTCGGAGGTGCTGGGCTGGAACATCGTGCCGCGCACCTGGCTGCGCGACGGCCGCTTCGGTGAAGGCATGGTCCAGCTCTGGCAGGAGACCGACCCTGAGCAGACTGCGGTCGACCTGGTGCCGGCGGACGACGTGCCGGACACCGGGTGGAAAGAGATCCTCCAGGGTCAGGACGAAAACGGACGGATCGTCTCCCTCATCCATGAGGACACTCCGGCGCTGCGGCGGATGGCGGTGTTCGATGTCCTGGTGAACAATGCCGACCGCAAGGGCGACCACATCCTGGCCATGGCCGACGGCCACCGGTACGGCGTGGACCACGGGCTTACCTTCCACAGCGACCACAAGCTGCGGACAGTGCTGTGGGGCTGGATCGGCGATGAGCTGAGCGCCGAAGAATTTGAGGGTGTTGACCGGGTTCTCGCGGGGCTGGACGGTGAACTGGGCTCGCAGCTGGCGAAGCTGCTCACTGCTGAGGAAGTTGCGGCGCTGGCTGCTCGCTGCGCCCGGCTGCGCTCGGCCGGGCTGTTTCCGGCTCCGAGCGGCGACATGCCTGCGGTGCCTTGGCCGCTGTTCTAACATTCCGTTGCGCAAACCCGTGAGGGGCCCCGCCGGTTGGCAAGGCCCCTCACAGGTTGCTCTGAAACAGGCGGGAACTACACGTCCTGCCGGGTCCTGTTCACGATCTTGGACCGCAAGGTCACCGCCAGCACTATGAGGAGCAGGGCGTAGAGGACCAGCGGGATGGGCCCGGTCACAAACACGGAGTAGTCACCGTTGGATGAGAGCAGGGCATCGCGCATGCTCGTTTCCGCCAACGGGCCCAGCACAACACCGATCATCAAGGGGGCCAGGGGCATCCCGTGACGACGCATGAGGAAGCCGACCAGGCCGAGCCCGAGCAGCATCAGCAGATCGAACACCGCCCCGGAGGTGGCGTAAACGCCCAGACCGCAGAAGACGGTAATCCCGGCGTACAGGTACGGGGCCGGGATCAGCAGCAGCTTGGCCCACAGCCCGGCGAAGGGCAGGTTGACGATGAGCAGCACGATCATCGCGATGAAGAAGCTTGCCAGCAGCGCCCACACCAAATCAGGCGATCGGTCGAAGAGCAGCGGTCCCGGCTGCAGCCCATACTGCTGGAACGCGGCGAGCATGATCGCGGCGGTCGCCGAAACCGGCAGGCCCAGCGCCAGCAAAGCTCCCATCGCGGTGCCTGTGGTGGCGTTGCCGGCGGCCTCCGGAGCGGCCAAGCCGCGGATGGCGCCCTTGCCGAACTTCGGCTGTTTGCGGCGCCGGTCAATGCGCCGCTCCACGTCGTAGGAGATGAAGGTCGGAATCTCGGACCCGCCGGCCGGGATAACACCGAAGGGCAGTCCGATGGCGGTGCCCCGGGCCCAGGCCGGGGCTGCCTCTTTGAGCTCGGCACGGGAGAGGAAAGGGCGGCCGGCGGAGCTGATTTGCTGGCCGGTCGGATCGCGGCGGATCCGGGAGGCGATATGGAATACCTCGCCCAGAGCCAGGATGGCTACGGTCACGGTAATCAGGGAGATGCCGTCGAACATCTGGGGCGCACCGAAGCTGAAGCGTTCCGCACCCGAGAACGGGTCGATGCCCACCGTGGCGATACCCAGGCCGATCACCAGCGCCGCGAGGCCCTTTACCACTGAGTCCGACACCACGGATGACGTGGCGACGAAAGCGAATAAAGCCAGCGCGAAGAACTCGGCGGGGCCGAAGTTCGCTGAGAAATCCGCCAGGGCCGGGGCAAGGAAGACGACAAGGACAGATGCGACCATGCCGCCGATGAACGCGCCGATGGCCGCGGTGGCCAGCGCTTGGGGGGCCCTCCCGTCCTTGGCCATTTTGTGCCCCTCGAACGTGGACGCGATGGCCGAAGCCTGCCCCGGAGTGTTCATGAGGATGGCCATGGTGGAGTCGCCGAACATGCCGCCGAAGTACACGCCGGCGAACATGATGAACGCGGCAGTAGGATCGAGGGCAAAAGTGATGGGCAGCAGCAAGGCCACTGCCATCGAAGAGCCCAGTCCCGGCAGGACACCGACGGCGGTGCCCAGCAGGCAGCCGACAAGTACCCACAGCAGGTTCATTGGGGTCAGGGCGGAAGAGAAGCCTTCCGCCAAGAGGTTGAGTGAATCCATGTCAGAAACCGCCTCCAAGAATGCCGGAGGGGAGGTTCAGTCCCAGGCCGACCGAGAATGCCAGGTAGATTGCGCTGCTGATCAGCAGGGCGAAAGAGACGTCGAACAGCGGGCGGCGGCTGCCGAAGCCCTTGGCGACGAACCAGAACAGCACGGCGGCGCCGATAATCCAGCCCAGTGTTTCCAGGGTCAGGGCGAACAGCAGGAAGCCTCCGGCCGACCAGAGGACTGCCGACCAGTCCGTGAAGGTTCGATACGTCCGTGCGGAAGTCTCGGTGGGATGTTCCGGCGAGCGCAGGTAGTGCAGCGCCAGCAGAACGGCCAGGACGTATCCGGCGACCATCAGGATGCCGGGGAAGAATTTCGGGCCGGGGAAGTCCGTGCCCTCCCCCACGTCCATCGTCAGGATGCCGATCAGCAGATAGGTGCTGAAGAGCACCATGAGCAGAGATAGAAGCAGCCCGCTGCGGCCGTCCCACCATGAGGTCCGGACGGCAGGCTTCGCGTCTGACATGCCGGCTGTTTCGAGCCGCTGCGGCTCCCCCATACCGGCGGACGGGGCCACTGGATTGCTCATCAGCCGATCTCCTTCACGAGTTCGCCGATACGCTGCTGCTCGGAGATCATGAACTCATCGAACTCGTCTCCTGAGAGGTACACATCGACCCATTTGTTGCGCTCCACGGCGTCCTGCCACTCAGGGGTCGCGATGGTTTCCTCCACCAGGGTCCTAAGCTCTATGAATTCCTCATCCGTGATTCCCGGAGGAGCCAGTATGGCTCGCCAATTTGCCAGATCCACCTCGTAGCCCTGCTCGGTCAAAGTGGGAATATCGACGCCCTCAAGCCGCTGCGGGGCAGCCAGCCCAAGCGCGCGCAGGCGCCCGGAGTCAATCTGGTCTTCCACATCCTTGTAACCGGACGTGGCAGCTTTGGCGGTATCCGTGATGAGTGCCTGGGCCGCCTCTCCTCCACCGGATTTCGGAATGTACGTTGTGTCGGAGGGATCCACGCCGGCAGCGAGGGCGAGTTCGGTCATGACCAATTGGTCAAAGGTGCCGCCGCCGGTCCACGCGATCGCCGCCGGGTCGGCTTTCCAGGCCTGCACCAGGTCGTCGAGGGTCTTGTACGGGGAGCTGGCCGGAACCACGACGACGTCGTACTCCTCCACCACCCGCGCGATGGCCCGCACGTCGTCGTGCGTAACGGCGGAGTCCAACTGCTCTACGCCGGCGACCAGCCCCGCGCCGGTGACCATCAGGTTGTTTGCCTGCCCGGACATGGTGGAGAGCTGGCCGAGACCGATAGTGCCGGCCGCCCCCGGGATATTCACCACCTGCGTGTTATTCACCAAGCCGTTGGCACGCATGGCCTGCTGCTGCTCACGCATGAACATATCCCAGCCACCACCGGCACCCGCAGGGGCAATCAGGGTGAGATTTGCACGAATGTCCGAACCACCGGATGCGGACTGGATGGAAACGAAGGTGGCCAAGCCAATCGTGGCAACAGCAACGATGCTATAGGCGGCCAAAAAGACCGGATGCTTGCGACGTGTGCCGGACCCGGCTCGATCTGGTGACGAACTCACGAAATCAACTGTCCTTAGTGGGGGGGGTAGAGACATAAAAGCTGGTCGGCACTCAGTGTTGCACCGACACCACCTAAAAACCCTAGGTGATCTCCGTCATATTGATGGGATCGGCCTGGTCGCCGCCCTTAATAAAGTGCACGGGTTTTGCTTTTTCTACTCGGCGCGGAGAACCTGAAGGACAAATTCGCCCTCAAGGTGAACTCGTCTTCCTTCTTCACCCCCGTCTACCTCGGAGTATTCATGACCGTCATCGTTGCCCGCACCAGCACCCCCGAGGGCGAGGCTGCACTTACCGCCTCGATTGAAGAAGCACGACGCCGTCAGGAAGACCTGGTGGTTTTCAATCTGGAGGGCACCCAGCTCGACCCTGAAGGCACCGAACTTCAGGGTGTTCCTGTCACCTACCGGTCGCCGGATGCCCGTGATCACGATGCGGTGGGGGATTTCCTCGACGCCGCCGAAGAGGTCGACGCCTCAGCCGTGGTGATCGGGGTTAGGCACCGCAGCAAAGTGGGTAAGTTTCTGCTCGGCAGTTCGGCGCAGCAGATCCTGCTCGAGGCCAATGCCCCGGTGATCGCAGTCAAGTCCCGGAGCCTTTAGGGAACGCCGGCTGCGGGCAGCAGGAACATGGCGGCAGGCGCCGTGCTCAGCGTCCGAGTACGGCGGATTCCCTCGGAGCCATCGGCGAGACGCGGTCCTACCTCACCACGTCAGTGTCTTTGCAGCGGGCGGGATCGGCCAGGCGATGCATCATCGTAGCGATACTGCGCTGGCTCATCATTCGGGCGGCGGTCGCGCTGACTCGGTTCAACGAGCCGTCGATCGTGCTCGGGCCCGGGTTGCGCCGCGCCAGGTGAGCGAGGGCGGTGGCGATCGTCGGGCGTGCGCATCCGGGCTCTGGCGGTCGCGTGGTCGGTGCCGACGACGGCGTTGAACTCCGTGCTGGTGGCGCCGGGCGACAGGGCGAACACGGTGACGCCCGTGGTCCGGGTCTCGACCCAGAGCGACTCGGTGAAACTCAGCACAAACGCTTTGGCCGCTCTGTAGACGGCCATCCGCGGAGTGGGGGTATACCCGGAGATGCTGGCGACGTTGATCAGAAAACCTTTGCCCGCCGTCACCATGTCGGGTAGGAACGCCGCACTGATCTGGACCGGTGTGCTGATGTCGACGGCGATCTCCTGCGCAAGCCTTGTTGCCACCGGGCGGCGGGTTGATCGCTGATAGACGACGGACGGGTCCTTCGTAACGTGGATGCAGCTTCCTGCCGCTCCTGAGCAGCCGACACGTCAGTCTCAACACGAGCAACCGGGGGCAGTTATGATTCTGGAGCAAGAGAGCATCGAGGTTTGTCTTGGCCTGGACGTCGGCAAGACCGGCCACAACGCTGTGGCCCTGAACCGGGCCGGGAAGAAGCTCTACGACAAGGCCCTGCCGCAGGACGAAACCAAAATCCGTGACATCCTCACCAGGCTCGCAACCAGGGTCCATGCCGCATACCCTGCGCGCGGTGGAGCTGGACGACGAAACCCTGGCGGAACTCGCTGCTCTGCGGGTTCGACGACCCCGCCGGGCATCACCGCCACCTCGGAGATTGCGTCGCTTGCCGCCCGCTGTGCCCGGCTGCGCTCGGCTGGGGTGTTTCCGGCTCCGAGCGGCGACATGCCGGCGGTGCCCTGGCCGCTGTTCTAGGGACTCGGCGAAGCTGCCAACCCCTTCGTTATGAGCTGGCCTGGATGATTGGCACCGGGAAGTGCGACGCGCGAATGGGGTCCAGGAGGTCGTCGGTGATCCCTGCGGTGAAATCGGCAACGTCGAATACTTTGAAGAGTGCTTCTCGACCAAATTTAGAACTGTCGGCGACGAAAAATGCCTCGCGGGCGATCGAAAGCATGACTCGCTTGAGCTCAACCTCGTAGCTGTTGGAATGGTAGATACCATCGTCGCTCACGGTATCCGCCCCGAAGATAGCAACGTCAACGCGCAGGTTAGTGAGTTGCAGTACCGACGACGGCCCCCACATCTTGTAGACATTGGGCAGCAGGTCGCCGCCTATGAATACCAGGTGAGCAGAACGCCGCTGGGCAACCTCAAGACCGATACGAAGGTCGTTGGTAACCACAGTCAGCCTTCGCTGGGTGAGGTGTTTGGCTACCTCGAGTGTCGTAGTTCCTCCATCCAGGAGAACCGTCTGGCCCTCCAGCACTCGATCAGCCATCGCCCGACCGATGGCGGCTTTCTCGGCGAGGTGTAGCTCCTCCTTGAACTGGTGGGGAGTCTCAAGCTGCTTGATCGGAATCGCGCCGCCGTGTGTCCGCTGTAGGAGTTCCATTGATTCCAGCCGCTCGAGGTCCCGGCGGATGGTAGACGATGACACCCCGAACTGAGCTGCCAGACTATGAACGGTCTGGAACCCTCGGCCCTGAAGGACATCGATAATTTCTGCCTGACGTGACACGCGGTCCCCTTGGTAGTTTCCTTCCACCACCCTAGCGGTGGCCGCCCTTATCGTAATTCGTCGTGCGCGAAAATGCGCAACTTGGTGCGCATTACCGTTTTTCGAAGCAGCTCAATTCCGCCGATAGACGACACTAGTGATGCTGCTGCTCACCAGTGCCCCAAAGCAGGAGGTTTGAGCTGCCAAACGATTAGAAATGCGCGTTTTCACAAACAGGTGCGTACCTACGCGCAAAATGTTGCGCATAATGCTTGACTCACCATTCCCACGTGGATAGCCTCAGCGCAGACCAGCGCATCAGCACCGCTACGCGTCGCTCTTCATCGTTCAGCCTGCATCGTTCACAAAGGAGTAAACGAAATGAATCGCAAATACTTTGTAAGGAGCGCGGCGCTCCTGCTCGGGACCACCATCGCACTGACTGGTTGTTCGTCCGTAGGCGATGTAGGCGACGACTCCAGTGGTGACTCCGCTGGCGGGCAGGCCGCCGAAGACATGTCGATGGTCACCGTCGTTAAGGCACAGACCATCCCGTGGTTCCAACGTATGGCGGTCGGTGTCGATGCCTTCGCCGAGCGCACCGGCATTGACGCCCGTCAGGAAGGTGCTGACGACGTCAGCCCTGAGAAACAGGTCCAGATTGTGCGAGACCTTATCGCCCAGCAGCCGACCGCCATCACTGTCGTGCCTAATTCGCCTGAGGCTCTTGAGTCCGTGCTTAAGCAGGCCCGGGACCAAGGGATCATAGTTGTCGCCCATGAAGCGAGCGGTATCACCAATGCCGACATCGATATCGAGGCGTTCGACAACGCGTCCTACGGTTCCGAGATTATGGACAATCTCGGAGAGTGCATGGGCGGCACCGGCGAGTACGTGCAGTTCGTAGGGGGCCTCACAGCCAAAACGCATATGGAATGGGTCAGCGCAGCGTATGACAACCAGCTGGAACAGTTCCCGGACATGAAGCGTGTTGAGACGCCGATCGAGAGCACTGACGATCAGGGCACGGCTTACGAACGGGCGAAAGAGGTCCTGGCTAAGTACCCGTCCATCAAGGGATTCCAAGGCTCTGCGGGGAACGACGTCCCGGGAATCGCCCGTGCGGTTCAGGAAGCAGGGCTTGAAGACGAGGTTTGCGTGATGGGGACCTCCATTCCCTCGGTTGCAAACCAATATCTTGCCGACGGCTCAATTGACAAGATTTTCTTCTGGGATCCGGCTCTAGCGGGTGAGGCCCAACTCGCTATTGCGCAGATTCTTGCCGACGGCGGAACCATCGAGGAGGGCACCGACCTCGGAATCGAGGGCTATAACTCTCTGAAGCCTCTAGAGAACTTCGACAATGTTTTTGTCGGTGAGGCCTCAGTCGCCGCTGACGCGGAAACCGCAGCTCAGTACGACTTCTAAACTTCCAGGGCGCGAAGCCGGGACGCTCAGAAGCTGCGCGTCCCGGCGCTCGTCCACGAAAGGTAGTTCTGTGAGTTCTATTCCAATAAGCGTAGAGACCGCACCCTTTGTCTCAGCACGTGGGATTTCTAAGAGGTTTGGGGGCGTTCCTGCCCTCATAGATGTGTCTATTGATCTGATCCCTGGCGAGGTTCACTGCCTAGCGGGTGAAAATGGGTGCGGCAAGTCGACGTTAATCAAGATCATTTCCGGGGCCGAGCGTCCCGACAGCGGCGAGATCGTCATCGACGGTGTCGCCCACGACCACGTCGACGCGATTGCTGCCATCCGCGGCGGCGTCCAAGTCATCTATCAGGATTTCTCACTCTTTCCCAACCTGACGGTCGCAGAGAACATAGTGCTGACGGCGGAGGTTGCGGGGAAGCGTCGTCTATATTCGCCCGCCGCTGTGCGCCCGAAGGCGGATGAAATTTTACGCGAGTTGGATCTCGATCTCGATCTAAACGCGGAGGTGAGCGAGCTGTCGGTCGCCGATAAGCAGCTCACAGCCATTTGCCGGGCATTGGTAAACGACGCTCGGGCGATAATCATGGACGAGCCGACCACGGCACTCACCCATAGCGAGGTCGCGCGACTCTTCGCCCTCGTCAATCGGCTGAGAGCCCGGGGTGTTGCCCTAATGTTTGTGTCTCACAAGCTGGAGGAGGTTCTCGCAATCTCTCAGCGCCTGACCATCATGCGGTCAGGACGCAGAGTGGTGAGTGGGCTCACATCCGAATTTGACCAACGATCTATTTCGCGACACATGACCGGGCGCGAGGTCGATGGGTCACGGCTCATAGGTGACCTCGACCCAACCGCGCCGCTTGCCCTTGAGGTGAAGAACCTGTCCCTGCCAGGCGCCTACCGCCACATATCGTTCAGCCTCCGTCGTGGTGAAATCCTCGGGGTGACTGGTCTCCTTGGTTCCGGGCGCACAGAAATTGCCGAATCGCTCTTCGGAGTCACCCCGGCCGAAGAGGGCGAGGTAAGCGTCGCGGGCAAGAGGGTTCAAATCCGCTCCATCAAGGACGCGGTGGCAGCGGGCATCGGCTACGTGCCAGAGGATCGTCTCACGCAGGGACTTTTCCTAGAGAAGTCGGTCGCTGACAACATCATCGCTGGCTCTCTTCCAGCGCACCGCTCCCGATGGGGCATTCTCAGCCGGCCGCGAATTGCTTCGACGATCAGCAAATACTTCACAGGACTTAAGATCAGCGCCCCGAATGCCGACGCACCGGTACGCACTCTCTCCGGTGGAAACGCACAACGCGTGGTTTTGGCGAAGTGGCTCGCGACCTCGCCAGTTGTGCTGATGCTCAATGGCCCAACCGTAGGTGTCGACATCGGCTCAAAGGAGGAGATTCTCCATCTACTCCGCACCGAAGCCGAAAAGGGAATGTCAATTATTGTCATCTCCGACGACGCCCCGGAGCTCGTGGCCTCCTGCCACCGGGTCCTCGTTATCAAACAGGGGCGGTTGACCCACACACTCGAGGGAAATCAGATCACTGTGGAAACAATCCAAGAGAGGATGTCGGACTGATGGATCAGCTTCGCCGACTCCGAGGCACCAACAATGAAGGTGTTCTTGCCCTTGTTCTGCTCGGACTGGTGGTCGCCATGTCGATCGCCAACCCTACTTTCTTCAGCCTTAACACCGCCTTCTCCATCCTGCGCAGCGCAATCGTGCCCATAGTCTTCGCCCTCGGCGTGCTGATTGTAATTATCACCGGTGGTATCGACGTCTCCTTCGCCGCGATTGCAATCTTTGCCGGGTACTCGACGGTTACCTTCTGCCTGGCAACGGGGTTTGACCCCGGGTTGCTTGGCATCGTCTTCATAGCTGTCTTCGTCGGAGCACTTCTCGGCCTCATCAACGGCATCGTTATCGCGCGGTTCAGCTTGCCGACCTTGATTGTCACGCTAGGCACGCAAGGCATCTTCTTCGGCGCCATGTACACCTACGTCGGGGCAACCTATTTTGCAGATCTGCCAGGGTCGATGGCCGCTCTTGCCACGAGCAATCTGGTAGATGTCTCAACGAGCGACGGCCGCGCATATCTGCATGTCCTGGTGATCCCCGTGCTTCTGCTCTGCGTGTTCGTCGCGTGGACACTGAAGCGAACTATGTTCGGACGCTCCCTCTACGCAATCGGTGGTGACACCGAGGCGGCGCGGCGTGCAGGGTTCCGTGTCAAGCAGACCCAGATCTGGGTCTACGTCGCGGTCGGTGCTCTCGCAGCTATCGCCGGTGTCTGTCACATCGTGCTGAGTCGCAGCGCCAATCCCCGCGATCTGGTTGGAGGAGAGCTCGACATTATCGCAGCGGTTGTACTTGGAGGGGCATCGATCTTCGGCGGTCGCGGCTCGGTCATTGGCACCGTCCTCGGTGTTGTTCTCATTCAGGTAATCAAAAACAGCCTCCTTCTCGTAGGCGTCCCCAGCGCATGGTTGCGCACTTCCGTGGGTGTGCTCCTGGTGCTAGGGGTCGGAATTCAAGCGATAACGGCTCGTCGCAAATCCCGCCGAATTCACGTCGTCGATGACGTCGAAACCACGCAAAAGAAGGTGATCGCATGAGCCGCGACACGAGGTTTCACGCATTAGATACCCGCGCTGATGCGGGTTCACTCCGCCAGCTGAATGATCAGCTTGGCACTCTAACGCGGCGTTTCGCCCGCGGATCCGGAGCAGAGCGCGGCGCCGGTCTGATGGTGATTGCACTCGTTACGGCATTCGCCCTCTTCACCCTCCTGAACCCGAGCGTGTTTCTTAAGCCGATTAACCTGCAGAACATCGCCGTGGCCGCGCCCGAGATTGGAATTCTCGCTATTGCAGTCATGGTTGTTTTGCTGACCGGCGGTATCGACCTGTCGGTGGTAGCGGTCGCAAACTTGTCAGCGATCACCATATCGACCCTGCATACGGCGGTTGCGGAGAGCGATCCGTCCCTGGCAAGCAGCTTGGCTGTACCGATTGTGCTCGCCGGCATCGTCGTGGGGGTGCTGGGAGGTGTTCTCAACGGTTTCCTGGTGAGCATGGTCGGCATCACACCGATTCTTGCCACACTGGCCACCATGCAGATCTACAACGGACTTGCCATCGTCTGGACCGGGGGTTCGACGCTTTACGGGGCCCCCGAGCTACTCGGTTCCCTCGGGCAGGCTGCAGTCGCCAACGTCCCCGTGCTCTTCATCTTCTTCGTTGCTGTCGCCATTCTTGTCGCAATACTCGTCAACCGCACCGCGTTTGGTCGGATGCTCGAGTTGGAGGGCACAAACTCCATTGCGGCGCAGTATTCGGCAATTCCACGCAGACAAGTGCTCCAGAAGACCTATATCGTCTCGGGCCTGCTGGCAGGGATAGCCGGGGCGCTGTTCATTTCTCGTAGCGGGACGGCCTCTGCCGACTACGGATCGTCATACGTTCTGCTGGTGATCGTAATCGCGATCCTTGGAGGCACCAATCCCACCGGCGGATTTGCTTCCGTGCTGGGCGTGGTGCTTGCCACACTCACCCTCCAGGTGGTGTCGAGTGGATTCACCGCCATCCGGTTGTCTTCGTACGAATACTCGATCGCTCAGGGCGTGATCCTTATCGCCGTGATGGTATTCGACTCGGTTGCCACCTCACGCAGACTCCGAACAAAACGCGAGCCTCGGCGAACGGATGCCGCGCCGACCGATCCTCCCCTATCTGACCCTGCTCTAAAAAAGGAAGCGTGAAAGTCATGAAAAAGATCATCAATGAGCCCGCCGCGTTCGTCGATGAGTTTGTGGAGGGAATCCTCCTCGCTCACCCCGACCTCCTGAAGACCCCAGGGGATGACCTGCGTGTAATGGTGCGTGCAGACGCTCCCGTGGCAGGAAAGGTCGGCATCGTTACAGGTGGCGGTTCTGGCCATCTTCCCCTTTTCAAGGGTTACGTCGGCCACGGTCTGCTCGACGGCGTCGCTATCGGCAACGTGTTCTCGTCCCCATCATCAAGCCAGGTGCTCGAAGCGACCAAGGCAGTCGACGGCAGTGCGGGCGTGCTCTATTTGTACGGGAACTACGGCGGTGATGTGTTCAATTTCGACCTCGCGACCGACATGGCTGAGCTTGAGGGCATCAAAACGAGAACGGTCCTGGGACGAGATGACGTTGCCAGTCAGCCCAAAGAGAGGGCGGCCGATCGCCGAGGTGTCGCGGGGATAATGTTCGCGTTTAAGGCGGCAGGTGCCGCAGCGGAACGCGGTGACTCGCTCGACCAGGTCGCCGCCGTCGCAGAAGACATCATCGATCACACCGCCACGATGGGAGTCGGTCTGCGCCCCACTATCCTGCCCACCACCGGAAAGCCGAGTTTCGACCTCAGTGAGGACGAGATGGAGGTCGGTATCGGCATTCACGGCGAGCCGGGATTCCACCGGGGCGAACTGGAAACAGCAGACAACATCGCAAAGACGCTCACCGATCGGCTCGTCGCCGATCTGAGTCTCACATCGGGCGGCCGCGTTGCCGTGCTGGTAAACGGTATGGGCGCGACCCCGCTCGAGGAGTTGTATGTCCTCTTCCGTCGGGTACACCAGGCCCTAACAGAGAAGGGCATAACCGTTGAGAAGAACTATGTGGGAGAGTACGCCACAAGCCTCGAAATGGCGGGTGCCTCGATCTCACTTCTCGCGCTTAATGACGATCGCCTAGCGCTGCTCAACGCGCCCGCACAATCACCATTTTTCAAGGAGGGTTAACCATGGATGGCAAAGAGCTCAACGCGGCAATCCGTCGGTGCCTTGCTCAACTGACCACCTACTCAGATGAACTTGGCGACCTCGACCAAGCTCTGGGGGACGGCGACCTCGGAATAACGGTGTCGCTAGGCACGGCGGCCGCGGACGAAGCCTTGCTGGCGCTTCCAGACAGCTCCACTCCGCGCGAGGTGGTGTTGGCCTGCGCAAAGGCGTTCGCCAATGCTAACCCGTCGACCATGGCCGCACTCGTTGCGGGAGCACTCTTAGCTGGCTCGCGGGTGCTGGGAGAATCGCCCACCGTAGCCCCGGAACAGGTAGGGCGCTTCGCCATGGTCGCTGCTGAGTCGATCAGCCAGCGCGGCAAATCCCAAGTAGGAGACAAAACCATTCTCGACGCAATGTTCCCCGCCGCCGAAGCGTTGCTTGAGACCCATCCGCGGGAGAGGGCGTTCGACGCCGCGATCGAAGCAGCCGAGCACGGAGTTATGACGTCAAAGGAACTGCAGTCGCGCAGGGGACGGGCATCCTGGCTCCAGGAGCGGAGCATCGGGTTGCAGGACCCTGGCGCAACGGGGTACCTCAGATTTCTACAATCGTGGAAAGCCACAAACAGAACGGCGGGAGTCGTTCAGAAAGCAGAGGTGTCTGAGTGACACGCATTAGCTATCTCGGCCTCGGCACCATGGGTCTCGGCATGGTCAAAAATCTTCTCTCGGTCGGTCATGACGTTACTGTCTGGAACCGCTCCGCTAACGGCGTCGACGAAGCCGTCGTCGCTGGTGCCAAATCTGCGCCAACGATCGCGGAGGCAGTCCGTGGTGCAGATTTCGTTATGTATTGCTTGAGTGACGACACTGCCGTGCGTCAGGTTGTCCTAGCCGAAGACGGGCTTGCGTCAGAAGTCAGTGACACATCAATCGTCATAGATCTGTCCACCATCAGCCCGGAGGTCAGCGCTGAAGAGCGTGACGCGTTCGAAGCTCGCGGAGTTCGTTTCCTCGACGCCCCGGTTTTCGGTTCTAAGGGCGAAGCAGCTGCGGGCGGCCTGTGGATCGTGGTTGGCGGCGAGGAGGACACGGTTTCACAGTCGCTGCCCGTACTCGAACCGATCAGCGAGACGGTACACCATATAGGACCCGGTGGATGTGGGGTACGCATGAAGCTGGTTGGCAACCTTGTTGTCGCCGCACAGCTCCTAGCTCTCGGGGAGTCGCTCACCCTCGCCAAGAGCGCGGGGCTCGACCTGTCTAAAGTGCTTGATGTTCTTAAGGTCACGGACTTCCGCTCTCCGATCTTCGACGGTGTTGGCGCGACGGTTCTAGCCGGCGACTATTCGCCGTCCTTCGCCCTCAAGCTGATGCAGAAAGACGCTCGTCTGATCCAGAGCTTTGCGAAGACTCTGGCGGCCCCAGTGCCGAGTGTTGACGCTGCGGCAGGCTACATCGACGCCGCCATTGAAGCTGGCTGGTCTGAGGAGAACGCTTCAGCACTCATCAAGGCTGTTGCTGCTGACGGTGGGGTGTCGCTGCAAAATAGCTAGTGAAGACGCGCATCCGCCCAGGCAAGCGCAGGCCTCAGAGCAGCTGGCGCGCGTTGGCCTTTGCCAGGTCGATGAGCTCTCGGCCGTTCCCGGCGAGCACCGTACGCATCGCGTAGACCGCAAAGCCCGTGGCCTGCTTCGCCTCAATCTTCGGCGGCATGGAGAGCTCCTGCCGCTCCACCGCGACTGAGACGAGCGCGGGGCCGTCGTACGCGAACGCACGGCGCAGGGCGCCCTCAAGGTCCTCCGGGCGCTTCACGCTCTCGCCGTGCATCCCCACCGCCTGCGCCACCGCACCGAAGTCCGGGTTCTCGAGCCCGGTGCCGAAGTTGACGATCCCCGCCGCCTTCATCTCCACCTCGACGAAGCTGAGCGCCGCGTTGTCGAACACCACGATCTTGATCGGCAGCCGATGCTGCACCACCGTCAGCAGCTCACCGAGCATCATCGCGAGGCCGCCGTCGCCGGCAAGGACCACTACCTGCCGCTTCCGGTCCACCGCCTGGACGCCCATGCCGAGCGGGGTCGCCGCCGCCATGGTGCCGTGCCAGAAGGAGCCGATCAGCCGCCGTCGCGCGCCGATGTGCAGGTGCCGGGACGCCCAGATGACCGGAGTGCCGACGTCGGGCAGGAAGACCGCGTCGTCGGCGGCGAGCTTGTCGATCAGGTGGGCGAGGTGCTGCGGGTGAATGGTGCCCGGGCCCTGCTTCTCGAGGTCGTCGAGCTGCGCGCGGGTGCGGCGGTAGTGGTCAAGCGACTTCTCGAGGTGGGTGCGGCTCGACTTCCGCTCGAGCAGCGGCAGCAGCGCCGCCGCCGTCGCACGCACCCCGCCGACCATGCCCTGGGTGAGCGGCACGCGGCGGCCGAGCTGCTCGCCCCGGATGTCGACCTGCAGAATCTTCGCCTTCTTCGGGTAGAACTGCTGGTACGGGAAGTCGGTGCCCAGCATCAGCAGCGCGTCGCAGTCCTCCATCGCCCGGTAGCCCGACGCGAAGCCGAGGAGCCCGGTCATGCCGACGTCGAACGGGTTGTCGTGCTCGATGACCTCCTTGCCGCGGAGAGCATGCACGATCGGTGCTCCCAGCGCGTCGGCGAGGGCAAGGACCTCCTCGCGCGCCCCCTCCACGCCGGCGCCCGCGAGGATGGTCACGTTCCCACAGGAGTTCAGCGTGGCGGCGGCCTCCTGCAGCTCCGCCGGGGAGGGCACGGTGACCGGGTCGGTGCGGCGGACCGTGAAGACGCGCTCGTCCGCGGCGTCTTCCAGTGCGGTGTCCCCCGCCATCACGAGCACCGCAACGCCCCTCTTCTCGATGGCCGTCCGCATGGCGATCTCCAGCAGCCGCGGCATCTGCTCAGGGCTCAGGACCATCTCGCAGAAGACCGTGCAGTCGCGGAACAGTTCGGTGGGCCGGGTCTCCTGGAAGTACTGGCTGCCGATCTCGTCGCTCGGGATGTGTGATGCGATTGCGAGCACGGGAACCCGGCTTCGGTGCGCGTCGTAGAGCCCGTTGATGAGGTGCATGTTGCCGGGGCCGCAGCTGCCCGCGCACACCGCGAGCTCGCCCGTCAGCGCCGCCTCTCCGGCGGCAGCGAACGCGGCCTCCTCCTCATGCCGGGCGAGCATCCACTCGATGCCCTTCTCCCGGCGGATGGCCTCGGTCACCGCATTCAGGGAATCGCCGGGAACTCCCCAGATCCGCTGGATCCCGTTGGCGGCGAGGTTGTGGACGACGGTCTCGGCGATCGTGGGCATGCTGCTCCTTTGTTCGGCGCGCACATACGGCCCCGTCAGTTTAGGCGGCGGGATCTGGTGGGGCTAGAGGTGATGAGGGTGCTTGCGAATGCCGCGCCGCGTGATGAGTCTGGGTTGGGATCCGATGACGGCGCAGGTCGTCATCGGGGCCTATTTCCTTGACGAGGTAGATGAGGACGACGAGACCGACGGCGCGGCGCGTGCGGATGCCGGTCGACACCGCCCGGAACTTCGCTAAGCGCACCTGGGAGGGTGGTGGGCGCCGGCGTGCGATCTACGTGATCTGCGGTCAGCCAACGGACGCCGACAGTCTCATCTGCGGGACGGGCGGACCGTGCTGTGGGGCTGGATCTGCGATGAACTGAGCGCCGGGAAGCTCACCGGCATCGAGCGGGTCCTAGAAGGATTGCACGGTGAATCGGGCCGGAACCTGGCGGAGCTGCTCACAACCGGGGAGGTATCTCCGCTTGCCGCGCACTGCACCCGGCTGCGCTCGGCCGGCAGTTTCCATCTAGCGGCGGGGTGCCTGCGATGTCCTAGCCGTTGTTCTGAGGGTGCTGCGGCTACGTGCTATCGCGCCACGAACAAGGGTTCGACTTGAGCTCCCGGGATGGCTCCACGGACAGCCGCCCGTACCCTGTATTGGGTCTGCCGCCTCACCCGCTCCTTCCTTCCGCGGTACCCCCATTGACTATAAAAGACGCCAGAAGTTCTTCCGCTGAGCATTTACAGAATCGGGGGATAGTGCCATTCTGTCCCTGACCCGATGTGACAAATACGGAGGATAAAAGTGCGCCTTACCAAAAAGGTACGCCAGCAGATTTTGGATCAGAACGAGGGCTTCCAAGCGACGACCAACTACAGTGCAAAGAATTTCAGCGAGACGACTGACTACACTGTTACGAATGGTACGCTTCACATCCGATCGCGAGGTAAGACATCTTGGGCAGATAGTCGGTTCGACAATGAGAGCGTGGCTGACGATGAGCAAACCAGACAATTCCTCCACAAGCACTTGGGCGATTTGAATACTGATGGTATCGAGTAAGGGCTAGGCACTGTTAGATTCGAATGACCCGACAAAACAGGCAATCGGCGTATCAGTGGATGGGAAAGCATGAGCAACGACTATTCAACGGCATGGGACGCACTCACAGAGGCTATCGGTGCTGCAAAGGGAAGCAGCGCTGGTTCTATCGCTGATCAGGATCACCTCACCGTAGATCAGCGTCTCAAGGTTGCAGAGATAGCGGCTTTGCTTTCCATTGCACAGGAACTTTCTTCGCTGAACCCCCAGAACACCACTACCAGTGATGACCAAGGAAACCAAGTCAATGGCTGGGGCATCGTCACGAAGAAGGCGAAGTCGAAGCCCCGAAATTTCGCGTAATCCTGAGCGAGAGGGCTTGCCGCCGTCATCTATCTGGCACTCGACGTGGAACATCGGAAGCAGCGCGCTGAGAAGGTGACTTCCTAGGTGGGGCTCTGATCTGCGCCAGGCGCTTACCCACGGCGGCCTGTTGCTCCCCCTCCCCCGTGTATGGACCGTTCCAACTGCCGCCGACTTTGCCTCGCCCGGAATGGAACACCATCACGACCTAATAGGGTTCCTGCCAGGTCCGGCGCCACTCATGAGTCGGCCTGCGGCGTCTACCAATCTCAACGAAGCACCTTTCAGCGAGGTGTCGTATGACAACGCCGGGGGGGATTCAAGCTGATAACGGTCACCATCCGGACCAAGCTCATCCCATAGGGTTCCCTCGTTAGTACTGGGCAAGGAGAGTTCATCGAGAAGTTCGGGGAGCTGCCCGAGTTTTTCGATAACGGTAGTTCGGTAGGTTTTATCAGCTTCAGTGCGGCGAAGGAGGCTCGCGGCGTCCTTGTCAGCAACGACTATGTGGCTGTAGGGCACGGCAAGGCTAAGGGCATCGATATCCCTGATCATGTTCCAGTCCCAGTTGCGCTGTTTGTTGCGAAACAACTGGGTTTTGAGGTCCGTTGAAATGCGTGCTGTCGGGACTCTTTCAATGAATGCGATGGCTTTCGCACGCATCGCCATCCCAGTGCGGCCGTCCGCGATTGTGGAGAACGAGAGGCGGTATTCGCCGAAGATATCGCCGAGCAGATCCGAGTACTCGTGCGAGATTTCCCGAGCCATGATGATCGCGCGGAGCTCCCTTGGGTCAGTGGTCTGATCGGCAAGGTGCCGCTTGAGCCACTGTTCGTATGCAAGGCGGCTGTTCTCCTGGTTCTCAAGGGTCCGCGGCATAAGGTAACCCGCGTTCAGCAGTCCGGGCAACTCCCCAGGGTTAGGGCCAGCTAGGACAGCGGCCTCCGCATACTGATTGAGATGTCGAAGCCAAGCCCCGCTTACCGAACTAATCACTTGGTTGTCCGCTCCCAAGACCTTGTAAAAGGCTTGGCTGCCGACCATCGCCCAATGCACTCCAATGCCTATTACTTCAGGATTCGCCGGGCGAAAGGTTGGGCGTCCGACGGTCTCATGCAAAGCCACGAGGAACTGGTGCCGTAGAAGCACATTATGCGCCCGGAATGTTTGCATCAGCGAGACGGGGGCCATGACCTTCATAAGAGATTGCCGTTGGCGATAATCACGAATTCGCACGGTCTCCTCGTAATGCGTGGCAGAGAGCGGAAAGCAGATGCCTTCGGTTACAGCACGGCGCACTGCCGCCAGCACGCGCAGATCATCCATGTCCTTAGGGCTACCAGCGTCCGCCTTCGCCAGCCTGATCCACACCCACTGATCCAGGTAAACCGTGGGCCGCAGTAGTTTCAATGGGGCTTGGGTGAGCGTCTCCATTCTTAGGGACTATACCGGTCCCGCTGTCCCGGTCGGTCTCACGCCTAGATGCTGGGATCATTCGGTGGGGCTGTGCTTCAACAAGTACATTGGTGGGCAAAACCAGCGAATGGCACTCATCAAATCCCTGAAACCCATAAAATGCCAGCGGTGCCCTGGCCGCTGCTCTAGGCATCGTCGCCGGTGGGCAGCTGAGGAGAACCGGAGTCCACCCCCGGACCGGTGATGGAAAGGGGTAGACCGCCGCCGCGCAGGATGTAGACGATGGGCAGTGCCCACTTAACCAAGGCGCTGGTCTGGACCGAGTCCATCGTCCAGCCGACCAAGCGGCCTCTGCCTCTGCAGTGCGGGCCGGCTGGACAGGACCCAGAGAATCATCGGAGGGACAACACATCCCTTAGCTGTTGAACGGAACCAACGGCCCTCACTTATTTCCGGCACTTCCAAGCGCAGCCCGATAATCCCCAATTAGGTTCCTTAGAAGTTTAAGTGCAAAATCCACACTGAAGGAACTGACATCTCTATTACCAGTGACACTCGGAATCCGATGCCCTCTGTGCAGTGGGTTGGCACACCTGACAAGCGTGTATTGCGAGATTGGCCCCCATTCCCCATGAACTGCGGCGCTTGCGGGGCTAAAAATCAGTCGATAGTCGTCAATCAGGCCGACACTCTCCGCCATCTTCCTGGTATCCACAGACGCAAAGTTGCCAGCGATACTAATGTCTTGGAACTCCTCCCATATATCGCCATTGACAACAGATGTCAGGTGATCGATCTCAGTGTCAAGTTCCTCTGACTTTTCCTCTAGGGAGTCGCGAAGCTCCTCCAAGTGAAGCTTGTAGAGTTTGAGTTTTCCGCGTCCATACTCTTTGAAGCGCAGGAAAATGCCGTCGTCCTGCGTCAGTATCCACTTGAAAACAATCCGCGTCTCGATGAGTCCACGAGTGGTTCCCGCTGCCCTGTCCATATGCCACAGAGCCGGTGAGTGGATCATCGCATGCACGGATTCGATCTGACGAAATACCAGGCCGGTGAGCACCTCGTACCTATCAGGCAGGTAGAGATCGGGGTCAGCACTCTCGCTGACGGATAGTGCCGCCGTATGAAGCTCTCCAAGCTCGTCCATCCAGCGTCGGTGAGCGTCCATCACACCGTCATTAGTCATATCATCCGGAGAAGTATCGACAGCGGTAGTTCGCTCGCATTTGAACATGGTCCAGTTGTCGCGCCAAAAATCTCGGGCCCAGACCCCGCCTGCTGAATCCGTTTGTTCTTCGCCCTCTAGCCCTGAGAGAGTCAAGTAGGTTGCTCTCATGGACGGTTCAATTCGAACCCGCTCTTCCTCCGTGATTCCGTTAGGGTATTTCGCCAGGATGGAGAACCACTCCTGTGCGATTTGCGGAGGGAGTCGGAGTTTTCCAGCGTACAGATAGGCACGAACCACCATGATCTTTGCCTTGGTAGCTACGTCGCTTTGGCCATGGATGCTGTCGAAGACGACCGGTCGAAGTATGTCTTCTTGAACCGTTGAATCGGCGACGGATTCTGGAAGTGAGACGTATTCAAGGAGCCATCGAGAGGGAATCGTCTCGTAGGACAAAAGTGCTCGTCGCAGCTCTGTAGGAAAAGCTCGTTCGTACAGCCCTGACACTTCTAACGTCTCGAGGAACAGCGCACGACGCTCCGCAGGAACCCTATCGAAAGACGTTAACGTGCCGGTGATCACGACGGATGGTGGGGCGTCGTCCAGACTTGAATCTGCGCTGGAAGAAAGGTCCTGGGCGAGATCGACAACTTCAGCGACTATCTTCATCCCAAGATTTGCTCCACGCGAGGAAATCACGGCACAGACCCACAGCATGTCAGGGAATGCATCCTGCAGCCAAGGAGCTTGAGTCAAGTCACCCACCGCCTTTATGGGTGGAACGAGCAACTTTCCGTTCCTCTTATGGTCAGCAATACGGCTGGATCCCGATTTTGACTTTCTTGCTGCACGACTGCTGCGCCCGCTCATACGTGTTCCCCCAGGACTCTCGGAACCATTATCTAAGCAGATATCACGCCAGAAGTGAGGGTCCGACCGCTCGTTCAGAGGGAATGGACGCATCGTCGGCTACGCCGCCGAGAACCGCAGCACACTGAACCGAGCGAACACGGGATTCGCTGCAGCACCGCTTCTGAAAGGACGGTTCCAATGGCGGCCGTAACCATCAGATCAGAAAGACAAAACCCGCGACCTAATCGCCAAAAACGCAGAAACCGCAGAAACCGCAGAAACCCAAGGTGTTCTCCTCAGCGATTACATTCGTGGGGCATTCGAAACACTGCAGCTGCCTGTCCACGATCAGTGGTGTCATCTGCACGATGCCAGCGGTCCGCTGGTTGGGTGGGCTCCTCAGCAACCACAATCATCCATCCAGGCCTGATACCACCCAGCCCTCCCGCCCAGCTAAAATCGAGGAGGCCCGTTTTTCCCCACCGCACGGGCGGAAAGCGCAGAATGTCCTTCATCGAGAACGCCGTTGCCCGCTGGGCCGAACTGCAGCGGCTCCAGGCCTCCCCCGGCTGGAAACTGACCAACGCCAACGCCTGGGTCCCGGCGCTCTTCCGCGAGGCCTTCACCCGCACCCGGCCGCGGGTCCCGCTGGACGACTTCCATGCCATGACGGACTCCTTCCTGAACCGCCTCCGCATGGACGGCGTGCAGCTGCGCGAAGACTGGACCGGACGGAACTACGCCGATGACTGGGTGGCCCGCCGCTTCCTGGCCCGGCCCCGCGCGGACGGGAAGTTCGTCTACGAACTCACCGAATCCTCCGCCCGCTTCCTCTCCTACCTGGACGGCTACACCAGCGATAAGACGTCCCTGAACTCCTCCCGCCTGGCCACCCTGCTGGACCGGGTGGAAAACCTCGCACAGGAATCCAACCCGGACCCCGCCGCACGCATCGCCGTCCTTAAAGAAGAGGTCGCCCGCCGCGAGGAAATGATCCGCGCGCTGGAATCCGGCGAGGCTCCCCCGCCGCTGCCGGACGACACCGCCGTCGAAGCGGCCCGCGACATCCTCGACCTGGCCGCGGCTCTGCCCGCCGACTTCAAGCGGATGCGCGACGGCCTGGAAAAGATGCTGCATGACCTGCGCCAGGAAATGGTGGAATCCAACGCCGCCAAGGGCCTGACCATGGGTGAAATCCTCGAAGCGGACAAAAAGCTGCGCAGCACCGCCGAAGGCCGCACCTATGAGGGCTTCACCGCCTTCCTGAACGACGCCGACCAGCAGGCCCGCTTCCGCGCCGCCATCGCGGAGGTGCTGGAACGGGACTTCGCCGATGACATGAGCCCCGAGGACCGGCAGAGCCTGTACCGGCTGATCAGCGACATGCGCGACCAGGCCACCGAAATCCACCGCATCTACGGCCGGCTCTCCGAATCCATGCACACCTATGTGCAGAGCGACGAGTACCGCGAATCCGTCCAGCTGCGCCAGCTCATCCGCGCCGCCGAAACCGCGATCCACAAGGCTCCGCGCGGACGCCGCCGCGCCGCCGTCGTCCCCGCACCGCAGCTGCACGGCTCGGGCTTCGAATCCCTGAGCATGGTCCGGGTCTACAATCCCGAAGACCACGCCGCCCCGCGCACCCTGCCCGAACCGCCGCAGTTCACCGAAGCGGACATCCACCGCTCGGTGCGCACCCCGCGCGCCGATCGGCGGGTACTGGCCGACGCCGTCTCCCGGGCGACGGCGACCCGCGCCAGCGCCACCGTGGCCCAGGTGTTCGAGCAGCTGCCGCCCGAACACCGGCACCTGAACAGCATCCGCACACTGCTCGCCGGCGGCTCGGCCTCAGGCTCTGAAGCCAACAAGCACCTTGAATCCGTTACCTTTACCCAGATCGACGGCAGCGAGCGCACCGCGCTGCTGCCCGCCGTCGCCGTCGCGAAAGCCCCCGAAAAATGAGCGAGACCGCCACAGAACTGTCCGAAGCGCCGGAGGAATTCGACCCGGAGCCGGAAGAAGAGCACGCCGAGCACGCCCCGCGCGATCTCTTGGTCGACGGCCCGGAACTGTTCCCCGGCGACACCGGCATCCTGCCGCTGAAGCTGCGGCAGGCCCTCATCCGGTTGCTGCGCGGCCCGTACCTGGACGCAAACTCCTCGGACAACGTGTACGAGACCGTGGTGGACAACCAGGAGCAGCTGCGCGTCCGGCTGAGCGAACTGTTCCTCACCCTGGTCATTGACGAAGACCGCAAGGTCGCCCTGCTGCGCCCGGTGGAAATGGCCGAACCGCACACCTCCGCGCTGCAGCGCCAGCGCGAAATGACCCGCGAGGAAACCCTGCTGCTGCTGCGCATGCGGCTGCTCCTGGACCGCCACACCGGCACCGGAAACGAGGCCACCATCGCCCGGCAGGACATCATCGAGGTGCTCGAAGGCTACGTGGACCCGGGCCAGCGCGACGCGAAGTCCGTGGAGGACCTGGCCGACGCCGCCATCCGCAAGCTCGTGCAGGACCGCCGCCTGCTGCTCCCCACCGAGCTGGACAACGTCTGGGTCATTTCCAACGCCCTGCCGCTGGCCCTGCCGTACAGCCAGATCGGCGACATCATCACCTTTATGCAGACCCTCGGCGGTGACGACGCGGGGGACGACACAGCTGCCGCGCCCGCCCTGGACCTGGACGGCACTCCCGACGACAGAACCCCCGCTGACGAAGAGAACGACGGCGAGGAGCCGGCATGAGCATCGAAACCACCCTCCCCATGGGAGACCTGATCAACCCCGGCCAGAACCGGCTCGCCTCCGTGCAGATCGTCAACTGGGGAACCTTCGACGGCGCGCACACCATCAAGGTGGACCGCGCCGGCACGCTGCTCACCGGCGATTCCGGCGTCGGCAAATCCACCATCTTCGACGCCATGCTCCAGGTCATGGACGCCCGGCCCCGGATGAACGAGGCCGCGCAGAACAATTCCGGCACCAACGCCGAGGAAAAACGCAACGCGTTCTCCTACATGCGCGGACGCCTGGGCACCCAGGGGGCCGACGACGGCGCGGGCACCGCCTACCAGCGCCCGGGCGCCACCTGGTCCGCGGTCTGCCTGACGTTCGACAACGGTCTGGGCCAGATCACCAGCCTCTCTGTAGTCATGGATCTCCCTGCCACCGGCACCGAGCACAATCTGGGCCGCTACTACCTGGTGCACAACCGCCCGCTGGACCTTCAGGCCCTGCAGGCCGGCATGCGCGGCCGCTTCACCAAGGGAAGCCTGGAAACCCTGCTGCCCGGCGCGGCCGTGTTCGATTCGCACAAGATGTTCGCCGAACGCTACCGGCATGCCCTGGGGGTGGAGGACGAGAAGGCCTTCAACCTGCTGCGTATCCTGCAGACGGGCAAGGGACTGGGCGGCACGGTCAATGACTTCTTCCGCAACAACGTGCTGGACACCCCGCGCACCCTGACCGCCGCCGAAGAGGCCGTGGAGGACTTCAGCCATCTGCGCAGCATCCGCCGCCAGCTTGAACGTGCCCGGCAGCAGCGCGACCACCTGCAGTCCGTCCCCGAGCTGCACACCCGCTACCGCGAAGCCGCGGACGCCCTGGCGCACAACCGCGCCCTCGCGAAGGAAGGCCTGCCCGCCTACCGCCAGCGTCTCGCCCTCGAAGGCGCCTCTCGCACGGCAGAGAAGCTGGAAGCCGCAGCAACAGCGGCACGGTCCGAACTCTCCGCCGCCGAAACCCGCCGCGCCACACTGAAGGACCAGCGCGACGCGCTCAGCACCCGGTACACCGAAGAGGGCGGCGGAGCCATCGCCACCCTGGAACGGGAACTTGCCGCCGCCGCCGCGCAGCTGCGCTCCCGCGAAACCGTGGAAAACGCCGCGAAGGACGAGCTCGCCGCCGCGGGGATCGACGTCGACTTCTCCCCCGCCGGATTGGTCACTGCCCGCAGCCGCGCCGCGGAGCTGGTGAAGTCGCTCGGCACCGAGCTCGATGCCGCCCGCGAGCGCAGCAGCAACGCGCACGGCGAGGCGTGGTCCCTCAAGGGGCAGATCGCGAAGCTGGAAAACGAGATCGGCTCGTTCCGCCGCCGCACCTCCAACATCAGGCAGGACTCCCTGGACCAGCGGGCCCGGATCTGCGCCGCCACCGGCATCGACGAAGCGGACATGCCGTTCGCCGGTGAACTGATCGACCTGCCCAACGAGCAAGCCCAGTGGCGCCCTGCCGCCGAACGCACCCTGCGCTCCCTCGCCACCGCCCTGCTGGTGCGCGGCGAGCACATGGCCGCCGTCACCCGCTACCTCAGCGAGAATGACATGCACGGCTACGTCCGCTGCATCGACGTCTCCGTTCCCGTGGACGGCCCCACCGAACCCGGCCCCGATGACCTGATTACCAAGCTCATCACCCGGGACACGGAGATGGGCCGCTGGGTGGCCCGGAAGATCACCGCGCACTACGACTTCGTCTGCGTCGAGGATCCGGCCGGGCTGGCCGACGTCGCCAAGGGTGTGAGCCTGGGCGGTGCGGTCAAGCGCAACCGCAGCACCACCGAGAAGGATGACCGGCACACCAAGGCCTCGGACAACGTCCTGGGCTTTGACAACAAGGACACCGTCGCGGCGCTCGGCAACGAGCTGCTGGCCCTGCGCGGCGTCTTCGAGGAGGCGGACAACCTCTCCCGGCAGCACGCCTCCGAACAGGACGAGCTGGTCCGCCGGCTGGCCGCCGTGCGCGCCATCGCCGCGGATGAACGCACCTGGGAGGACTTGTCGGCCGACGCCGCACGGGCCGCCGTCGCCGTCGCCACGGACCGGCTGGAATCCGCCCGGGATGCCAACGCCGACCTGGAGCAGATCCGCTTCGAGCTCGACACCGCCGAGCTGGACCTCACCGCAGCCACCGAGAAGGTCGGCGTGCTCAAGGGCGACGCCGCGAGGCTCGACGCCGACAAAGCCGCCGCCGTCGAGCGCCACACCGCGCTCTCCGCGAAGGCACCCGAGTCGCTGTCCGAGGGGCTGCGCTCCGCGCTGGCCGAACTGTTCGACCCATTCGGGGACCTGACCGACCCGGCCCGGCTGAAGGAGGCCGCCGGCGAGGTGGAACGGTCGCTGATCACCGAGCAGGGGCGGCTGGAAAAGACCCTGCTCGAAACCCGCGCGAAGCTGGAACGCACGTTCGAGACGTTCAGCGACAAGTGGGGCTCGGACTTCGGGACGTCGGTGGAGTCTGCCGGCGCGTACGAGGACCGCTTCGAGGACATCATTTCCGAGGGCCTGCCGCAGCGCGAAGCCGAGTTCCGCGAATACTTCAACAACCGCACCTACGAGCGTTTCAGCGACCTGCTGCAGCTGCTCGACGAGGAACGCCGCAGCATCTCCTCGCGCCTGCTGCCGCTGAACTCGGTGCTGCGCCGGGTGGAATACTCCGCGGGCAGCCACCTGGAGATCGAGGTGGCCACCACCGTTCCCGACGCCGCACACAAGTTCCGCACCGAACTGAAGAACGCGCTGCCGATGATGGGTTCGCGGCAGGATAAGGCGGACATGGATGCCCGGTACGCCGCGCTCGAGGGCCTGGTGGACCGGCTGAAGGATCCCGAGGAGAAGCGGTGGCGGGCCGAGGTGCTCGATGTCCGCTCGCACGTGACCATCACCTGCACGCACCGCCTTGCCAGCGGGCACACCTACACCAACCTGCAGGCATCGCTGATGTCCGGCGGCGAGGGCCAGCGGTTCACCGCGTTCATCATGGCCTCCGCGCTGGCCTACCAGCTGGGCATTGTGTCCCAGGGCTTCAGCACGTACGGAACCGTGATGATGGACGAGGCGTTTGTTAAGTCGTCCCTGTCCTTTGCCGAGGCGTCCATCAACGCGTTGCACGAGTTTGGCTTCCAGCTGCTGCTCGCTGCGCCGGAGGACAAGGTGGACCTCTCCCGGTTCCTGGGCTCGGTCACGGAAATCCTGCGCGACGACGTCACCAACCGTTCCGGTGTGATGGAGCGGGTCATGGGCAACTCCCGGTCGGTGGACATTCTGCTGCGCTAGGCGTGTATGAAAGGTAATGACATGAAAGACAAGTACGCGGTAAACGCCGTGATGCTAGCCGGCGTTGCCTGCATTCTTCTTGCCACGTTAGGGCCGCTGTGGAACATCGCGGGCATTCTGTGGCTCGCTGCGCTGCTGTTCTTCGCAGCGGCCCCGGTGATGGTCTTCCGGCGGCACCAGAGTGACGGAGGGCCTGATCACGGCCCGCGTCCGTAGCCTGCGCCCGTATCCTGCGGGCCGGCAGTACCGAACACCGAGCGGTCACAAGGGGCACTCGGGGCACTAGGCAAGCGGTCCGGACGGATGGACACTGGGGAGGATGAGCGTCTTTTCCCTTCCCCAGTCGATCGCGTCCTGGCGCCGCCAGCTGATCGGCACGTTCAGCAACAACGCCACCGAGATTCCGCAGTGGGAGCTCGACCTGGCGAAGGGCGACGACGTCGGCCACTTCGGTCCGGAGTCCGCCGTGTGGGCGGTGCACGGGTCCATGACGCCGATCATTGCCGGCATCCGGGCGCTGCTGCTGCAGGCGCTGCATCCCGGGGCCATGGCCGGGGTGCACGATTTCTCCGACTATCGCTCGGATCCGCTGGGCCGGCTCGCCGGAACCATCCGGTGGATCTTCACCGTCACCTACGGGGACACGGCCACTGCCAAAGCGGGCTCCGACTGGGTGCTGCGGCTGCACGAACGCGTGCACGGCTCCTATGTTGACGCCGACGGCGCGGTGCAGCCGTATTCGGCCAATGATCCCGAGATTGCCCGCTGGGTGCATCTGGCCTTCACTGATGCGTTCCTTTCCTCGCACCAGCGCTACGGCGGTCCGATTCCGGGCGGGGCTGATGCCTATGTGGCGGAGTGGGCGGTGGCCGGTGAGCTGATGGGTATTCCCGATCCGCCGCGCTCCGAAGCCGAACTGCGGAAGCAAATGGCCGGATACGATGCCCAGCTGCGCAGCAGCGGCTACGTCCAGGAGGCACTGGGCTTCCTTCGCCGCCCTCCTCTGCCGAGCAACCAGCGGATCGGCTACCGGGTGTTGTTTGCCGGAGCAGTGGCCAGCCTGGAGCCGAAGCATAGGGAGCTGTTGGGTTTGCGGGCTCCGCATCTCGGTCCGGTTCCGCTGCCGATGAAGTTTCCCGTGAAACTTGTTTTGGGTGTTATCCGGCTGGGACTCGGGCCTCAGGGACCCAGCGAACGGTCTGCCCGGCAACGGATTGCACGGCTTTCCACCGTGCGGTAGTCAACGACCGGCCGACGTCGTCCTTGCCGGCCATGCTGTCTGCGGGCTTGTCGCCGTCGCAGATCGCTACTACGCAGAGAGGGCCGCTGCTACGGAGATAGGGCCGCCATTACTCACGGCGGCGCTCTGCGGCGGCATCCACCCGGCGCAAGTACTCCTCGCCGTCGATCGCGCCCCGGGCCCGGTCGGACAGGTTCTCGACGTCCTCGCGGTTGGGCTCCCAGCCCTCGTGCCAAGCTGCCGCGAGGGACTCCACCACAGCGTGACGATGAATGGCGTCGAGCTGCTCGAAGAGCTCCGGCCACTGCTGCTCAATGTCGAACTTTTCGGCCACCCCGCTCGATCTTGCCTCTCCCGGGGCCGCCACCGCGCGATAGCGTTCGGCCGCCTGGCGTACGCGGCGCTTGTACTCCTCGCCGTCGATCGCTCCCCGAACCTTGTCGGTCAGGTTCTCGATATCCTCGCGGTTGGGCTCCCAGCCCTCGTGCCAAGCCGCTGCAAGGGACTGCACCACGGCGCGACGATCCTCGGCGTTGAACTGCTCGAACAACTCCGGCCACTGCTGCTCAATGTCGAATTCTTCGGTCACGATGGCCCCTCTCGTTCGTGTCCCTACCAGGGCTGGTTGGTGGCCGAGCACCTGGTCCACGGCCAAGCGGCAAGCCTCCGGTCGTTCACGTTAGCAGTTCACTAATCTCCCGGACGTACATCGCAGGATTCCGGATCAGCGTTCCGAATCACGGCCGGGTCGGCGTCGGCCCAGCGGCCCCGTTGCCGTTACCTTTGTCATTGCCTTTCCTGCCCGCGTTACCTTCGCCGAGGTGCAAAACCGCCTTCGAAGGGTGAGTTCATAAGTGCGCGGAGCCTAATCTGGGATGCGCCGGGAGCCCTCCCGGAGTTGTCGTTTATGGGCAGGTAGTCGCGCTTAAAAGACAGGTATTTTAGGTTCTCCAAGGCACCATTTGGAGCCACTTTTTGGGCCGGAAATGTCAGTGCCGGATGAAATCCTGAGGGTATGGATCAGCTCGGGAACACCGGACGGATAACCGAAGAACCAGGCAGCGAAGACCAGCAGCCTACAGGGCAGACTGGTGAAGCAGATGCGTCCCGCAAGCCCTGCACCCTGTCGGTATACCGGGCTGAACTGGCTGCTGATCCTGCTGAGACTGCTGACGCGGACACATCCGACGCCGGGACCGCTGCTTCCGACGCCTCTCAATCCGGCAGTCCTGCCGAGGGGTATCCGGACGGTTTTACCGGAACATTGGCGTTGCAGAACCTTGAAGCCTTCGACGGAGCAACGGTCGGCGAAGCCCTGTCCCAGGTCGCGCATTTGATGTCCTGGGTGCACGCCCTGGAAGCCCGCCTGGTCAACCGCATGGGTGAGCTCTTCCGGGATGACAGATATACCCCTTCCGAACGAATCGAACCGGGGATGGCCTTTAGCCTCGCAGCTTCCGAATGCGCGGCCATCCTGAAAATTCCGGAGGTCACCGGTCAGCGGCTCCTCACTGAAGCGACCAGTCTCTGCACTTCGCATACCGCTACCCTGACCGCATTGGAAGAAGGACAGCTTAGTTACCAGCACGCACAGGTCGTGCTGGACCAGTGCCAAAACGTGCCAGCGGGTGCATTACCGGAATTAGAGAGTGACCTGCTGAAGGCAGCAGAGGGCCAGACCCGGTCCCAGTTCTCCGCACGGGCGCGTCGTCTGCGGGAGAAAAAGTATCCGGACACCATCAGCAAACGGCATCTGACCGCGTTCGAGCAGCGCAAAGTCACTCTGGACCGGGAAGAGGACGGCATGTCCTGCCTGTCCGCGTACCTGCGGGCCGCGGAAGCACAGCAGATCTACACGACCCTCAGTACCGCAGCACGTGGCGAACAGGTAGCCGGCGATAGCCGGACCACGGACCAGCTGCGTGCGGACATCCTCGCCCAGCTGCTGATGGGTGGCCTCCGCTCAACACAAATCGACAGTGGCCATGTGATGGGCGGCGGCAGTGCATCCGGGAAGGCAAGCGCCGGCGGGACTGGGAAGGCCGGTGCTGGCGGGACCGGTTGTGACGACGGCAGCATCGTGCCACGGGCAGAGATCATGGTCCTCATCAACGCCGAGACACTCTTTGGCGCAGACGACCGGCCGGCCGAACTGCACGGTTACGGACCCATCAGCGCCGAAGCTGCCCGCCGGCTGGCCCGGAACGCCGTCGGTTGGACCGGACTCGCCCAAAACCCGCAGACCGGAGAAATCCTCGGAGTAGGACGGCGCCGGAAAGTTCCGGCCGGCCTCAGACGCTGGCTCCGCGCAAGGGACGGAACCTGCAGGTTCCCCGGCTGCCGGGTCAGCACCGCGAACGCGGACATCGACCACACCACAGACTGGGCACAAGGCGGCCCCACGGACCACGGAAACCTGGAGCACCTTTGCCGACGACACCACCGGTTCAAGACACTCGGCTACTGGACAGCATGCCAACCGACCCCCGGAGTCATTGAGTGGACCTCGCCGACCGGGCGCATCTACCGGACAGAACCCTTTCTGGAACTGGGACCACCGGCCACGGCATCGGACCCGCGAAAGGACCAAGGATGGGCAAACCAGAAGGAAACTGAGCCGGAACCCGCACCACCGTTCTAAGCAGCCCCCGGTCCATGACGGTACAACTATTCATGCGTGGGCGCCCCCACCCTGAGGCGAACCGACGGGAACCACTTATAGCTGCCAGCCACGGCGGTAAATGACACGGTTTCCGGGGCTGATTTCCCTTGTAGAGCCCTCCGACACCGGATTTACTGTTCGCACACGTAGAGGAGGCACTCAAAGATGACGAGCTCGAACGTTGCAGCTGATTCACACTTCAAGTCACGGAACAGAGACATGTTGTCGGGTGCGGCGATCGCAGAGGCCAAGCTGACCGATTGGCGCAAGCTGGCCCAAGGACTGCACGCCCGCTATCTGGTCGATGACTTCGGCGCCGGAGCACGGTTTGTCACCGCGGTAGGTGAGGCGGGCACTGCGCTCGGACACCACCCGAGCGTGTCGATGGGCAAGTCGATGGGCAAGGGGCACATCGACCTCAAACTGGTCAGCGCCGACGCCATTTACCGTGACAACGAGGGCACCGAACACGTCGTCGAATGGGTCACCCAACAGGATGTTGACCTCGCGCGAGTGATTACCGAAATCGCTGCGGACCACCAGATCGACGCCGACCCGGCCTCGGCCAGCGTCCTTGAACTCGGCCTCGACACGGCACACTCCGCGGCCATCGCCCCGGTGTGGGCCGCCCTGCTGACCGGCAACGCGGATGCCCAGGGCCACGGGTCGCCCAGCGACGAGATCCGGGATCCCACGGGGCGGATACCGAACCTGTGGTTCGGCGACGCCAACGACCACGAGAGTCAGCGGTTCCACATCGAGGTCTATGTGGCGCCCGAGGTGGCCGGGCAACGAATCAACGCTGCCGTGGCCGCAGGGGGAACCGTCGTGGATGACAGCAGTTCGCCGTCGCTCACCGTGATCGCGGACCAGGACGGCAACACAGGCGTCCTGTGCGTGGCCGAGACCCCAGTGGCGAAGGCTACCTCCTGACCCTCTGAACTTGGCAGTACGAGTACCGCTAAGCCCGACCAGCCGCCACGGCCACAAGCTCGGCCGCAACTCCGGTCAACCGACGGGGACCCGACCACACGGCCGTCAAGGGACGGGTGATTCCCTCACCTTCGAAAGGAACCCGCAGCAGCTCCCCGCTGGCGAGCTGGTCGCGCACCACCAGTTCGCTCAACACCGCAGGACCGGCGCCGGCAGCAACAGCAACCCGCACTGCAGCATTGCTGTTGAGCACCTGGGCCGGCTCGACGACGTCGTACCCGGCAAGTACCTCCTGCAGCGCTTCGCGGGTACCGGACCCGGGTTCCCGAACCACCAAAGGTGTCTCCGCCAATTCCTGCAGGCTGATCCGGGTACGGTCGGCCCACTCGTGAGTCGGCGAAACCACCACCACCAGCTCATCCTCACGGACCACCAAAGCGTTCAGCCGCACCGGAAGATTCGGAGTCTCGACAAACCCCAGCTGGAGCGTGCCCTGCTTCACTTCCTCGATAACCTGCGCCGAGTTCTCCACCCGAACATCGACGCGGGCCTGCGGCAGCCGCCGCCTCAGCTCGGCAAGCCAGGCGGGCAACAGCATGTCCGCGATAGTGAGGCTGGCACCCACCCGAAGCTCCATCGCCTCGCCGCTGCGGCCGCTACGCATCACGTCGTTGAAGTGCCGAGCCGCGTCCAGAAGTTCCCGGGCTGAATCTGCGAGCAGCCGTCCCATTGCGGTGGGCACCGATCCGCGGGGACTGCGTTCCAGCAGGGCAATCTTCAACTCCGCTTCCAACTCGGCAATGGACCGGCTCGCATTGGACTGGGCCATACCCAGTTTCCGCGCCCCGGAAGCCACGCTGCCTTCGTCCACAACGGCAACGAACAATTCCAGCACCTGCAGGTTCGGCCAGGAAGAAGCCATATCAAAAGCATATAAACCCATGCCCGATTGCAGGCTACCGGGCCGCCGGATCCGGTGGGAGCATCGAAAATAGTGGGCGCAGCAGAGCCTCGTAGCGGGAACCGCTACCGCAGCGGCAGTCGCTACCGCAGGCCCGTACAGCGCGCCGATCCGCAAACCCCTGACACCTCGCCGAAAGGAATCATGCGCAAGCGTATCCTCGCCTTGGTAATGTCCGGGCTGATCGCCACCGGCACGGTGGTCTCCTGCGCGGACCAGGAACCTACTACAGGAGGAACTGCAACGGCGGAAGCATCAGCCAGCCCGTCGGTAGAAACGTCCATCCCGGCCGACCGCCTGGACAAAGTGGCCCCCGCGGACGCTAGGGCAATCACCAACCCCGCTGACCCCAAAGCCACCCTGGTGCTGTTCACCGACTACCAGTGCCCCTACTGCGCTCAGATGGACACAGTGATCCAGCAGGCCAAGAAGGACTACGGAGATGACGTCCGTATCCTCGTACGGAACTACCCCCTGCCCAAGCACCAGAATGCAGCACCGGCGGCCCGCGCCGTGGAAGCCGCCGCAGAACAGGGCGCCCTGGAGCAGATGGCTGCGTCCGTCTTCGAGCACCAGCAGGACTGGAAGGCCGCCAACACGGAGGACCTCGAGGACGTCTTCGTCTCCTATGCCGAGGACCTCGGACTGGACATCGAGAAGTTCCGCGCCGATTACGCCTCGGATGCCGTGAGGGATCGGGTGGCTCGGGATCTGGAGGATTCCCAGGATCTCCAGCTCCCCGGCACACCCTCACTGATCCTCGACAACCAGGTCCTCGAACTGGACTCCGTCGATTACGGCGCCCTCCAGGAACAGCTCGACGCAGCACTTAACAAGTAGGAACCGGCTAAGCACAGGCATCTTAACCAGAGGGCGGACGGAAACGGCAACAGGTGTGACCGAAAGCATACTGATGGTAGCGGCCTCCCGATAACAGGTTTATACCGATCTTGGGATAAAAATGTCTCATGACTATCGAAGCCGGCTCCGTCCGCCCTGCCTGGCGCCGCCTCTTCGGCGTCCCCCTCTTTGTTTCAGCTGCCTTTACTGTGCTCATGCTGGTGGCCGCCGTAGTAGCGGACCTCCCCGTCCGTGATCCTGACGGGTTCCTGGGGCCGAGCTACGTCCGCCTGCCGCTGATTGTGCTCCTGATGATCGCCGCTGACGTCATTCCCCGGGCCATTGCCCGACGGCGTGAGCTGGGCGGGCTGAGGGCCGCGACCACCGATGTGCTGCGCACACGTTGGTCCGGATCCCGCCTGGCGGTGGCCGTGGCGGGACTGATCACCTTCTATCTGGCCTACATGTCCTACCGGAACCTGAAGAGCTTCCTGCCCTTCCTGCAGGATCACCTGACGGACCCGATGCTGGAGGACACGGACATGTGGCTGGCCGGAGGGAACTTCCCCGGCGACGTCCTGCATGAACTGCTCGGCACCGGTTTCAGCGCCGATCTGCTCTCCGGCGTCTACATGCTCTTTATGGTCTTTGTTCCCGTTTCCCTCGCCGCAGCTTTGGTGTGGTCCGACAACCTGCAGCGCGGCGCCTGGTACGCCACGGCCCTGTCCTTCAACTGGATCCTGGGCACCGTCAGCTACTACGCCCTGCCGTCCATGGGCCCGATCTACTACGACGCCGCCCCGTTCAGCGACCTGCCGGAAACTGCCGTTTCATCCCTGCAGGACTCCCTGTATGAGAACCGGATCGAGGTGCTGGCGAACCCGTTCGCAACCGACTCCGTCCACGGCATTGCAGCGTTCGCTTCTCTGCACACCTCCATCGTCTTTACCGCCGCTTTGGTGGCCCACCTGACCCGCCTGCCCAAGGTGGCCCGCTGGATTATGTGGATCTACGTCCTGCTGACCACCCTGGCCACGGTCTACTTCGGCTGGCATTACGTGCTGGACGTGGTTGCCGGGCTTGCCCTCGGTGCCGTGTCGGTGTGGCTGGCGGCCAAGGCCGTGAACGCCGGGAACCGGAAGAAGCCGGCAGCGGCCGACGTCGAGCCGGAGCTAGCCCCGTCCGTGCGGTAGGCTTCCTCAGCGGGAATCACCCCTACTGAGAGGCAGCACGATGAGCGAACATCCAATCGTGCTGCCTGACTATCTGGCTCCTCCCCAGAAGCGCGGTCCCGGCCGCCTGAGGATGATCGTCGTAACCCTCGTGAGCCTCTTTGTGGTCACCGCGCTTGTCGCTGCCTACCTGTGGGTCGAGTACTTGACGTATACCCAGGCCGCCGAGGATTCCCGGGCGGAAGGCTACGTAGTGGTGGCCTCACGCAGCACTGTGCATTACGCCTCGGACCCGCTCCCCGCAGACATCAGCGAAGAGGACTACGCGGCCTTCTGGGCTGAACCTGCCCTGAACACCCCGGACGCCCTTGCGCTGCTGGACGTCATCAACGAGGGATGGAAGGCGCGTCTCCAGGAGGACGTGAAGCACATGGGCTACAACGTGGACACGATCGTAGACCCAGCCAAACGTGCCAACGCCCAAGCCGCCGTGGACGAGATAGCCGACCTCCTCTCACACGGCACGGTCGAGGGTGCGAAGGGGGCGGTCTATGACGACTTGGCACAGCTGTCCCGAGAGACCTGCCACCGCTGGGACGTGGACGATGTCTCTTACCAGGTCAACGGTCATCCCATTCGAAACTGGACTACCACCCACCCCCAGGTCCTGTCGCTGCGGGGATCCGACGAGTATAGGAGGCAGGCAACCAACCTGGTGGCCAAGGTCTACCCGGCTGCCTTTGAAGCCGCCCTCCCCCACTTCTGCACATTCCCGATACCGCCGGAGAGCAGCAATCCGGGCGATATGGACCTCTTGATCTCGGTTACCCATGAGGCAGATATGCTGCTGGAATCCTTGAAGACACACCCCAACGCCGCGGGGCAGCTGACGGCGGAGGATTACGAGGCCTTCTGGAACAGCCCGGTGATGACGTCGCCGGAAGTCCAGGCCTACCTGGACCGGGTGGGGGAAAAAGCCGTCGTCGACCACCGCGAGGCGGCGGCCTACACGCAAGAGCACGAAACCGATCACATCGTGGATCCCGGCGTCCGGGAGCATGCCCAGCAGTACACCGACTGGGTTCTCGACGAGGCCGCGAAGGATAACGGCAGAAGACTGGCCGTCGGTATGGTCTATGAAGATCTTGTGGAGTACTGGGACGCCGCCTGCACCGGCGAACCGGACCGTTGGCTGCATTCGTCACCGATAAAGCGGAACATCTGGAACTCCCGCCTGGAACCCGAGTTCAGTACGGACTACATAAGATCGGCCTGGAGTAGTCGGGACGCCGAGTGGAGTGAAGCTACGTATGACCTGGCCATGGAGTTCTACCCGGAAGCCTACGAGGCCGGGCTCGACTACTACTGCAAGTAGACGGCTCCGGCGGCCGGAACGCACCTCAGACAGGCCCGAACGCCGCCACAGCGTTTTGGCCGCCGAAACCGAACGCGTTGGTAAGCGCATAGCGGACCGGTGATTCGCGGGCCGGGCCGGGAACATAGTCCAGATCGCATTCCGGATCCGGTGTGCTGTAGTTCAGGGTGGGCGGAATGACACCCTCGCCGATCGCCATCGCGCACAACAGGGACCCGAGCGTGCCCGCCGCGCCGATCAGGTGCCCTGTCATGGACTTGGGTGCAGTAACCGCGAGCGACGGCGCGTGCTCGCCGAAGGCGGTGTGCAGGGCTAGAGTTTCGGTCCGGTCATTGGCCTGCGTAGAGGTTCCGTGGGCACAGATCAGGTCCACGTCCTCCGGGTTCAGCCGGGACCGGTCCAGCGTGCGGCAGATGGCTTCAGCCGCGTACTGTCCGCCGGGTTCCGGAGCAACAATGTGGAAAGCATCGGACGTCAGCGCGCCGCCCAGCAGCTCCGCATACACCTCGGCGCCGCGGGCACGGGCATGGCTGAGCAGTTCCAGCACACACACCACCGCTCCTTCGGCGAAAACAAACCCGTCCCGGTCCGCGTCGAAGGGACGGCTGGCCTCCTGCGGCGAATCATTGTTCCGGGACAACCCGCGCATGGCGCTGAGCCCGGCGAACATCACCGACGTAATGGCCGCATCGGTTCCGCCGGCCACCACTACGTCGGCGTCGCCGGACAGCAGGGTGCGGCGTGCCTCGAGCAGGGCGGAGGTTCCGCTGGCGCAGGCCAGAGCGCTGGCGTTCACCGGACCGTGGACCGCCAGATCGATGGCGACCTCGCAGGCCGGCATGTTCGTCAGGGACGATGCCACGAAGCTGGGGCTGATGCGGCGCAGCCCGTCACGGCCGAAGATCTCCGTGGCGGCCTGGATTTCCGGATATCCGGAGACAGCACTGTTGATGATCACCCCCGCGTCGGTGTCTTCCAGGGAGGTGCCAAGTCCGGCGTCGGCCACTGCCTCGCGTGAGGCCGCCACCGCCAGCTGGGAGGCGCGGGAGGACCGGTGCAGGCGCTTGACCGGCAGGTACTGTGCCGGATCGAAGTTCTTCACTTCGCCGGCAATCCGGGTGGGGAACTCCGTGGCATCGAAGGCGGTGATTTTGTCGATGCCGCTGCGCCCGTCCTTCAGCCCCGCCCAGGTTTCGCCCCAGGTGCCGCCGAGCGGTGTCACCGCCCCCATGCCGGTGATGACCACGCGCTCGTCCATCTAGTCCGCCTTCCGGGCCGGCGCCGGGACGTGCATCCGGCCGTCCAGCCAGTCCTGCGCCGCGGAATCCGCCACCTTGTAGTGCATTTTCTTTCCAGTGGCGGTCATCGGGACCTCGTCGACAAAACGGTAGCCCCGGGGCCGCTTGAAATCGGCCAGCCCGGGATGGGCTAGGCAGAACGCGTCCAGCCCGTCGGCGTCGAGCTCCGCGTCGCGGCGCACCACGTACGCCACCACACGCTGGCCCCACCGGTCATCCGGCACTCCCACGACGACGGATTCGAGGACGCCGGGATGGTCCGCGAGCGCGGCTTCCACCTGCACCGGATGAATGTTCTCCCCGCCGGAAATGATCATGTCATCCGTCCGGCCCATGATGGTCAGGTAGCCTTCCGCATCCCAGGTCGCCATATCCCCGGGGTAGAGCCACCCGTCGTGGAACTTCTCCTCCTCCACATGCGGCAGGTTGGCATAGCTGAACCCGGATTTCGGCGAGCGCATAATCACCTCGCCGATTTCGCTGCCGTCCCGGGCGGCCAGTTCGTGCGGCTGCCCGCGCCGGCCTTCAAACACGCGGACGACGGCGACGTCGTCGTCCGTACATGCGCGCCCGGCGCTGCCGGCATGGGCAGGGAGGTCCTCGGGCCGCAGGAACGTGTTCCAGAAGCCCTCGGTGGTTCCGTAGCCGTTGAAGATCCGGGGCGTGAGCAGTTCCTGGTACCGGATGGCGGCGGCGCGGTCCAGGGGTGCACCCATAGTCACGATGCCGCGCAGGGTCTCCAGGTTCCGCGGGTTCTTTTCCTGCTCGACGGCGATCATCTCCAGGGTGGTCGGTGCACCGATCAGATAGGTCAGCCCCTGCTCCCCCACCCAGTCCAGCACCGTTGCCGGGTTAAAGCTGCGCAGCGGGACCACGGACCCGCCGATGTAGAACACGGGGTTGGGCCCGCCGGAGTGCAGGCCGCCGCGGTGGAACCACGGGGTCATGTTCAGGGTGCGGTCGGACGGACTGAGCGGAAAGTGCATAATCACGTCGTGGGCGCTCATCAGCTCGGCGATGGACGGCAGCGGCACCCCCTTGGGCATGCCCGTGGTGCCCGAGGTGTAGAAGCGGGTGCTTTCCTCGAAGGTGGAGAAGTCCGCGGGGAGCTCGGGCAGGTCCCCGGTCGCGGCGTCGACGGCGGCGTCGAAGTCCTGTCCCAGCTGCCCCGATCCCATCCCCCACTGCGTGGAATCGCCGCCGCCGGCCACCAGGACGACCGGCGACACCCCGGCCAGCTCCAGTGCCTGCGCCGCGGCATCGGTGTGCTCGGCGTCCACGATAAACACCGCCGGATCGCTGTCCTTCAGGATGTGCGCGGTTTCCGCGGGAGCCAGCCGGTAGTTCACCGGAACGCTCACCGCCCCCAGCCGCTGGGTGGCCAGGTACAGCAGAGCGAACTCAACACTGTTGTAGAGCTGGTAGAGCACCCGGTCCCCGCGCCCGACGCCGCGTTCGGCCAGGGCACGGGCCACGGAGTTCACGGCCTCCCCCAGCTGGGCGTACGTGAAGTCCCGGCCCGTCACCGGATCGGCCAGGGCAACCCGGTCTGCGTACCGCGCCACGTTGCGGGAGAACCCGGCGGCGTAGGTCAGGGAGTGTTCGAAGTAGTTCCGGTAGCGGGCGGGATCGTAGCTCACTGATGCTTCCTTTCAATCCGTACGGCTTGGTTACCGGCTGCCGCCCCGGGTGGGCTTCTCCGGCAATGCGACCGGCGGACCGGACGCCTCGGAATGGAACGGCGGGGCGATGACCGACAGGCCGCCGTCGACCGCCAGGACCTGCCCGGTGATGTATCCGGCTCCTTCGGAGAGCAGGAACTCCACTGCGGCAGCCATCTCGTCGACGGTGCCCGGACGGCGGGCGGGGAGCCGGGAAATGACGCTGTCCATCGGGGCCATGCCGTCCATGGAGTAGAAGTAGTCCAGGGAATCGGACTCGATCAGGCCGCCGTTCACCGCGTTAACGGTGATGCCGTAGGGACCGAATTCCACCGCCATAAACCGGACGAAGGACTCCACGGCGGCTTTGTAGGAGCCGAGCGCCGCATAGGTGGGAAAGGCCCGGGTGCTGCCGTAGCTGGTCAGCGCAACTATGCGGCCGCCGTCGTCCATCAACTTCACCGCCTCCTGCGCGCCCAGGACAAAGGGACGCACATTCACGGCGTAGGCGCGGTCCAGGTGGTGGGTTTTCAGGTCCACCACGTTCTTGAACGCGGCAGCGGCGGCGCTGTTGATGAAGTAGTCCAGCCGGCCGTATTCGTCCGCTGCCGCATCAAAGAGCGTGACAATGTCTTCGGGGTTCTCCACGTCCGCCTGCACCGCGATGCCGCCGCCGCCGAGTTCCTGCAGCCGGGCCACCACGTCCTTGGCCATCTCCGCGTTGCGGCGGTAACTGACGACGACGGCGGTTCCCTGCGCCGCGAGGCGCTCCGCCACGCGCCGGCCGATCCCCCGTGAAGCACCGGTGATCAGCGCTACCTTTCCGCCGCCCTGTTCCACGTGTGTCCTCCTGCGCCCGGCTGTAGTGCATCACACCTTGTCACCGGTGCCGTCCGGGAAACAAGACCCGGGACGAAACCTGCATGCGGGTAGGCCGGCGGGCGGTCAGGAGCGCAGGTACGCCAGGGTGGCCAGCACCCGGCGGTGGCCGCTGTCCGACTGGGCGAGTCCGAGTTTCGCGAAGATGTTGCCAATGTGTTTGCTGACAGCGGTTTCGGACACGGAAATGGCCGAGGCAATGGCGGTGTTCCCCAGCCCTTCGGCCACCAGCCCGAGCACTTCGAATTCCCGCGGGGTCAGTGCGCGGACGGGGTCCTGGCTGCTGCGGCGGCTGAACAGCTGGGCAATGACCTCCGGGTCCATCACGGTCCCGCCGGCGGCCACGCGCCGCAGGCCGTCCACGAATTCGCCGACGTTGCCCACGCGTTCCTTCAGCAGGTAGCCCACCCCCTGGGCGCCGGAGGCGAGCAGCCGGCTGGCATAGCGGTCCTCCACATAGGCGGAGAGGACCAGCACCGGAAAGTCCGGCACCCGGGAGCGCAGTTCCAGGGCGGCCCGCAGCCCCTCGTTGGTGAAGGTCGGCGGCATCCGGACGTCCAACACGGCGCCGTCGGCGCTGCCGGGCGCGAAGGCGGCGAGCAGGTCATCGGCGTTGTCCCAGGAACCCACCACGTCGAAGCCTTCGCTCTCGAGCAGCAGTTTGAGTCCCGCCCGCAGCAGGGCATCATCTTCGGCGATCAGAAGGCGCATGGCAGTTCCACCCTTAGGTTTGTTGGTCCGCCGTCGGGACTGTTCAGCACCAGCCTGCCGCCGAAAGCCGCCGCGCGGCGGGCGATGCCGGCCAGCCCGGTGCCGGCAGTTTCTGCCGGGTCCACCGTCGCGCCGCCCCGGCCGTCGTCGTTCACCAGGACCACCAGGACATCTCCCCGCGGGGTGGATTCGGTCCGCAGCACCACGTCGATCCGTGACGCGTTGGAATGCTTGGCTGCGTTGGTCAGGGCTTCGGCGAGGACAAAGTAGGCCGCGGATTCCACCGCGGCGGGAGCGCGGAGCAGGCCCTCCACGTTCAGGGAACACGGGACGGGCGAGCGGCTGGTGAGGGCGGAGGCTGCACCGCCCAGACCGAGTTCGTCCAGGATCGGCGGATAAATGTCGTGGACAGCCGCGCGCAGCCCGGCGAGCGCCTCGGAGGCGGCGTCCTGTGCCCGTCCGAGGAACGGCACGGCAGCAGCCGGGTCGGTTTCGGCGGCGCGCTGGGCGAGTCCCAGCATCATCACGACGCCGACCAGCCGGTTCTGCGCGCCGTCGTGCAGTTCGCGTTCAATCCGGCGCAGTTCCGCCGCGTGGGCGGCCAGGGCGCTGGCCCGGGCGGCCGAGAGGTCGGAGATCCGGCGGGCCAGGTCCGCGTACCGGCGGGGCGAGAGGATGGCCAGCGTGGCTTCGCTGAACCGGCGCGCCAGCCACGGCAGCAGCACCCACGCCCCGGCGGCATACAGCAGTCCCAGCAGGATCATCAGGAGGGCGTCGGCCCAGCTGCGGACGAAGATGGTCAGTTCCAGCGGTGCGTCCGGCGGGAAGAGCTGCCACAGGGGTGCCGCCGCAACGTAGAGCACCGCACCAAAGGGAAGCGCGAGGGCCAGCGCTGCCGCCAGTACGGCAAACCCGCAGTGGAAGAGCAGCCACGACAGGTCCCGCTTGGTTTCCGGAGCACTCAGCAGGGCGGCCAGTTCGGTGAACGAATACCGGCCGGTGAGGCGGCGCCGGTCAAAGGGGATGACGGCGGAAGCCCGCTTCGCCGAGCGGGTCTGCGCCCGGGCGGCCAAACGGTTCAGGATCTCCAGGAAGCTCGGAACCGCGTACAGGCCCACCCCCAGGGCCACGAACGGAAGCAGCGCAATACCGGCCAGCAGGACGGCCAGGGACACAAACCAGTAGCCGCCCTCGACCACAAGGAAACCCGTAGCCCGGATTCGGGTCCTGGCGCGCTCGGGGAGTCTCACCCGATGAATTATGCCCGAGCGGATTCCTGCTGTCGGTATAGCCAGCTATACCCCAAACCGGGCTGTTGGCTGTATCGGATCTCCTTTCCCCGCTCCGTAGCGTCGGAGTCAGCAAGTTTTCCCGTTCTTCCCCTCCCCTCTCCGGCCCTCCCGGCCCGATCAAAGGATGACCCGATGTTCACCGACGCCTCCGAATTCTCCGGACCCGCAGCTCTGCAGCTGCAGGGCGTGTCCAAAAGCTACCGTTCCGGCAACACCACGGTGCCGGCCCTCCGCGAGGTGTCCCTGGCCATTCCGGCCGGCACCTTCACCGCGGTGATGGGGCCCTCCGGGTCCGGCAAGAGCACCCTGCTCCAATGCGCTGCCGGGCTCGATGCTCCGGACAGCGGCACCGTGCTGCTGGGGGATACCGAAATTTCCCACCTGCACCGCAAGGCCCTGACCCGTTTCCGCCGGGACCACGTCGGTTTCGTCTTCCAGTCCTACAACCTGCTCCCTCAGCTGACCGTGGCCCGGAACGTCACGCTGCCGCTGCTGCTGGCCGGGCGGGCCACGGACACCGTCTGGCTGGACTACGTGTTGGAAGCGGTGGGGCTGGCCGGCCTGGGCGAGCGGAAGCCGCAGGAACTCTCCGGCGGGCAGCAGCAGCGGGCCGCCATTGCCCGTGCGCTGATCACCCGTCCGGACGCCGTTTTTGCCGATGAGCCCACCGGCGCCCTGGATTCCGTCACGGCACGCCAGGTGCTGGACCTGCTGCGGCACACCGTCTCGGCGCTGGGCCAGACCGTCATTATGGTGACGCATGATCCCGTGGCCGCCGGATCCGCGGACACCGTGCTTTTCCTCGCGGACGGGCGCCTCGACGGCAGCATGACCGGAGCCACCGCCCTCGACGTCAGCGAACGCATGGCCACCCTTGGGGAGCACTGACATGTGGACCCTTGCCAAAGCATCCATCCGGCACCACCGCGGCGGGTTCGCCGGGGTTTTCGTAGCCGTGTTCCTGTGCGCCGCGCTCATCACCGCGATGGGCGTCCTCATTGAATCCGGGACCCGCGGCGGCATTGCTCCGCAGCGCCTGCAAGGGGCCGACGTCGTTGTGGGAGCCCCGCAGGCGCATCCGGTGGTGGAGGACATGGACGCCCCCTTCGCCGAGCGTGTCCTGCTTCCCGCCGACGTCATTGACGAGATCGCGGCCGTCCCCGGAGTTGACCGGGCCGTCGGCACCATCGACCTTCCGCTGGCCGCCACCGACGGTACGGCCGTCTCCGCCGCCGCCTGGGACTCCGCAGCCCTGACCCCCTACGCGTTGACCGCCGGGGACGCTCCCTCCGGCGCAGCGGAGGTAGTTGTGGATGAATCCTTCGGGGTGGGTCCGGGCAGCAGGCTCATCCTCACCCACGGCGGGGAACCCACGGAGTACACCGTGTCCGGCCTCGCCGCCCCGGAAAAGGGCGTGGACACCGGTCCTGCCGCTTTCCTCAGCACCGCCGGAGCCGAAGCCCTGTGGCCGCACGGAGACACGGTGGCCACCGTGGGCGTCATCGCCGAATCAGGTGTCCGACCGGCGCAGCTGTCCGCCGACATCGAGGCACAGGTGGCCGACGTCGTCGGTTACACCGGGGACCGCCGCGGAGACGTGGAAAACCTGGGCGGTTCCGCCGCCCGGTCCACGCTGCTGCTGCTCAGCGGCTCGCTGGCCGGGGTGGCCGTTATGACCGCGGTGTTCGTGACCGCCGGGACCCTGTCCCTGTCCATCATGGCGCGGCGGCGCGAATTCGCGATGCTGCGCGCTGTGGGTGCCGGCGCCAACCAGACCCTGGGCCTCGTCATGCGTGAAGTCCTGCTGGTGTCCGGCGCGGCCGCTGTACTGGGTGCGGCGCCCGGCTACCTGCTGGCATGGTTCCTCGGCCAGCAGTTCGCTGCCGGCGGGGTCCTTCCGGAGACCTTCGTCCTGGCCTTCAGCCCGCTGCCGGCCCTGGCTGCCGTAGCGGTCAGTATCACCGCTGCGGTAGGTGCCTCGCTCGTCTCGGCCCGGGGTACGGTCCGTGCGGCGCCGACGGCGGCCCTGCGGGAGTCCGTGACGGAAGCGTCCCGGCTGGGCCGCGGACGCGTCATCACCGGGCTGTCCCTGCTGGGTGCGGGCCTCTTCGCTGCCCTGGTACCGGTTGCCCTTCCCGGCACGGCCGGGCTGGCATCCGCCGCCTCGAGCATCCTGCTGCTGATGATCGGTGCCGGCCTGCTGGGGCCCTGGCTGGTGACGGGCGCATTGAAGCTGGTGCAGCCGCTGGTCCGCCGCAGCCCTTCCGCTTCGCTCGCCCTGGCACAGGCCAATGCCTCCGCTTTCCCGCGCCGGCTCGCCTCGGGGATTGTTCCGCTGGCCCTGGCCATTGCACTGGGATCCGTGCAGTTCTTTATGCCGGCCACGGTGGCAACGGAAGCCGAACGGCAGTCACGTGACGGGGTGGTGGCCGGGTATCTGGTTAGTGCTCCGGGGACCGGGGTCTCCCAGGAACTCGCTGATGAGGTGGCTGACCTGCCTGGTGTGGAGGCGACGTCGCCGGTGGCCCGCTCCGCGGTTCTCGCCAAGGCAGGCTTCGCAGGAATGGAGGACGGCGTGCAGCCGTACGCCATCCAGGGTCTTGCACCGCAGGAGCTGGGCGGGACCCTGGATCTGGACGTGACGGAAGGTTCGCTGGACCTCTTGGTGGAACCCGGCACGGTAGCGCTGAGCGCGGATCTTGCCCGGGAAGCAGGGACAACCGTGGGCGAGGACTTTGCCTTCTACTACGGGGACGGCTCCGAGGCGACTGCCGCCGTCGTCGCCACGTATGAGCGGGGGCTGGGATTCGGGGATGTGGCGGTGGCCAATGAGACGCTGCGCAGCCACACCACCACCGGACTGAACGACTATCTGCTGGTCACCGCGGAGCAGGATGCAGATCCGGGGGAACTGGCCGCGGCCGTCGACGGTCTGGGGCTGACCCTCCTGGATAAGGAGGAGCTGAGCGCAGCCGGAGCCGCCGAACGGAACGCCGACTCATGGGCCTCGGTTATCGCGATGCTGGTCCTGCTGGGGTATCTCGCCGTCTCCGTGGTCAACACACTGGTCATGGCGACGGCGCGGCGGCGGCCGGAGATGATGCTGCTGCGGTCCCTGGGTGCCTCGGATACCCAGCTGCGCCGGATGACGGGGGCGGAGTCGCTGCTGATTGTCGCTGCCGCCGTCGTTATCGGCACCGTCCTGGCCCTGCCGCCGCTGATGGGGATAGCCGTCAGTGTCTCGGGGCTGCCGCTTCCGACGATCGTGCCGGCGGTGTACCTCGGCCTCGCCGGTGCGACGGCGGCACTTGGGTTCGGATCCATTGCGGTGGCCACGCGTACCGCGCTCCACTCCTGACGCAGCCTGCCGGTTAACGAGAAACACCCCGGTCCGAAGACCGGGGTGTTTCTTTGTCCTGGCGGAGGATGGGGGATTTGAACCCCCGAGGGCGTTAACCCAACACGCGTTCCAGGCGTGCGCCATAGGCCGCTAGGCGAATCCTCCAGGCTTGCTCCCGTAGAAGCAGATATAAGACTACCCGACGCAGGGCCAAACCACCGAATCGGCGCCATGGCCCCACTTGAGGAGCGCTTAGGCCGAGCTGGTTCGCCGGCGCCCGAGGCCGTGGAGCGCGGCATTAATAATGACAATTCCCAGCCAGGACCAGGCGGCCGTCTGCGGACTCCACAGAAGGGCAATGGGGATCGAGGCCAGGAAAACCGCGGGGGTGACCGGGGCCCGGACCTGCGCGAAGGCCGGAAGCCGGGGATCTACGTCATCCCGGAAAAGGCCCACACGGCTGCAGTAAATCCACAGCCCGGTATTGGCGGTGCCAATAAGCCCCAGTGCCGCCGCATAAATCACGACGCCGAGCACCTGGTCTCCGTAGAACGCCAGCATGTCGGTGGCGTATCCCAGCAGGGCGACGAACAGCAGCAGCACCAGGTTCAACTGCTGCAGCCGGCCGGTGAATCCCCTCAGGAGCCGGAAGAGCCGGTGATGGCTAAGCCAATAGGCGGCGGTGACCGCAAAGGACAGGACGTAAGCCCCGAACTCCGGAAGCTGCGCGGCCACGGCCGCCCCAAGCTCGTTGGCCGGCACCTGTGGAACCCGGATGTCCACGGCCAGCAGCGTCATGGCGATAGCGAAGACGGCATCGCTGAAGAACATGGTGCGGTCCAGGTCCGGACCGGAATTTACTCGAGCGAAGCCCTGACTGTTGCTGTTTTCGCCGGCCACCGGACCATGCTTGCGTACATTCCACAGCGGGTCGAGCGTCGGCCGAAGGAAAGCGGGCCGGGAGGTGCAGTTAAACAGATAAGGACCCGCACATCCTTGTGCGGATCCTTATCCCAACGTATGTCCGGCGGTGACCTACTCTCCCACATCCTCCCGGATGCAGTACCATCGGCGCTGTGGGTCTTAGCTTCCGGGTTCGGAATGGGACCGGGCGTTTCCCCCACGCTATGACCGCCGTAACCCTAGCCCCGACGGCAATGCGTCGGGAAATCTTTGATTACAGGCTGCCCTTTCGGGTTTCTGCTTCTTAATCTTACCGCGTCTTCCGGACCATTTCGACCACGGCAGGCCGGCTGGACTTGTCCGGGGTGTCGGAAGAAACACAGTGCCTCACCTGGGCCTGGGCCACCGACGCCGTTGCAAGGAGGGGTGCACGCCACCCTCGAGTACCGGAGTCCAAGGCTGTTAAACAGGAAGAGCCCGTACCAACACTGGTACGGGCTCAACCTTCAAATATTGTCCGGCGGTGACCTACTCTCCCACATCCTCCCGGATGCAGTACCATCGGCGCTGTGGGTCTTAGCTTCCGGGTTCGGAATGGGACCGGGCGTTTCCCCCACGCTATGACCGCCGTAACCCTTCCACCCGCACCACACACCCAAAACCAACAGGGTATGCGTGGGGAAAACAATGGTTACAACACGTCCCGGAACCACTCCAAAAAGAGGGGTGCCGGCAGTGCGGTAAATTGTGAACCCTCCCCCGGACAAGGGGTAAGGAGTTCGTGTTCCTGGGCGAACAACCAACGGGTTGTTGTCCGGGAACCACATAGTGGACGCAAGCAGCATGATCTACAACACCCTTTATACTTTGACGGACCGTTTGAAGTCGTGTCCGTCCAGGTGCTGGTGTGGTGTAAGTTATCGGCCTATTAGTACCGGTCAGCTTCACGGGTCTTTAGTCCCCGCTTCCACATCCGGCCTATCAACCCAGTGGTCTGGCTGGGGGCCTCTCACACACAAGGTGTATGGAAATCTCATCTCGAAGCGGGCTTCCCGCTTAGATGCTTTCAGCGGTTATCCCATCCGAACGTAGCTAATCAGCGGTGCACTTGGCAGTACAACTGACACACCAGAGGTTCGTCCGTCCCGGTCCTCTCGTACTAAGGACAGCCCTTCTCAAATTTCCTGCGCGCGCAGCGGATAGGGACCGAACTGTCTCACGACGTTCTAAACCCAGCTCGCGTACCGCTTTAATGGGCGAACAGCCCAACCCTTGGGACCTACTCCAGCCCCAGGATGCGACGAGCCGACATCGAGGTGCCAAACCATGCCGTCGATATGGACTCTTGGGCAAGATCAGCCTGTTATCCCCGAGGTACCTTTTATCCGTTGAGCGACGGCCATTCCACAATGTACCGCCGGATCACTAGTCCCGACTTTCGTCCCTGCTCGAGATGTCTCTCTCACAGTCAAGCTCCCTTGTGCACTTACACTCGACACCTGATTGCCAACCAGGCTGAGGGAACCTTTGGGCGCCTCCGTTACTCTTTAGGAGGCAACCGCCCCAGTTAAACTACCCATCAGGCACTGTCCCTGACCCGGATTACGGGCCGAAGTTAGATATCCAGTATGACCAGAGTGGTATTTCAACGATGACTCCACCCGAACTGGCGTCCGGGTCTCACAGTCTCCCACCTATCCTACACAAGCCACACCGAACACCAATACCAAACTATAGTAAAGGTCTCGGGGTCTTTCCGTCCTGCTGCGCGTAACGAGCATCTTTACTCGTACTGCAATTTCGCCGAGTTTATGGTTGAGACAGCGGGGAAGTCGTTACTCCATTCGTGCAGGTCGGAACTTACCCGACAAGGAATTTCGCTACCTTAGGATGGTTATAGTTACCACCGCCGTTTACTGGGGCTTAAATTCCCAGCTTCGCCCGTAAGGGCTAACCGGTCCTCTTAACCTTCCAGCACCGGGCAGGAGTCAGTCCGTATACATCGTCTTGCGACTTCGCACGGACCTGTGTTTTTAGTAAACAGTCGCTTCCCCCTGGTCTCTGCGGCCCCGATCCCCTCCGGACAGCAAGTGTCCATCAAGGTTGGGGCCCCCCTTCTCCCGAAGTTACGGGGGCATTTTGCCGAGTTCCTTAACCATAATTCTCTCGATCGCCTTAGTATTCTCTACCTGATCACCTGTGTCGGTTTGGGGTACGGGCGGCTGGAACCTCGCGCCGATGCTTTTCTAGGCAGCATAGGATCACCGGATCCCCCCGTGAGGGGGTCCCGTCGGATCTCAGGTTCGTCATCAAAGACACCGTGACGGATTTACCTATCACGGACCCTACGTCCTTAGACCAGGTCTACCATCGCCTGGCCCGGCTACCTTCCTGCGTCACACCTGTTAATACGCTTACCTCCCAGGATCAGGTCCCGTGCTCGGCCAAAACCCTCACACCACAAGGGTGATCGGGCAGGCTCCGGACGGTTAGTGTCCCCTGCTTGGTATGGGCGGTTCTTCGCCGGTACGGGAATATCAACCCGTTGTCCATCGACTACGCCTGTCGGCCTCGCCTTAGGTCCCGACTTACCCAGGGCAGATTAGCTTGACCCTGGAACCCTTGATCATTCGGCGGACGGGTTTCTCACCCGTCTTTCGCTACTCATGCCTGCATTCTCACTCGTGTAGGCTCCACCACTGGTTTACACCGCAGCTTCACTGCCCACACGACGCTCCCCTACCACTCCAGACGACTGAACCACGAAGGCTTATCTATATCTGAAATCCACAACTTCGGCGGTGTACTTGAGCCCCGCTACATTGTCGGCGCGGAATCACTTGACCAGTGAGCTATTACGCACTCTTTCAAGGGTGGCTGCTTCTAAGCCAACCTCCTGGTTGTCTGGGCAACTCCACATCCTTTCCCACTTAGCACACGCTTAGGGGCCTTAGTTGGTGGTCTGGGCTGTTTCCCTCTCGACTATGAAGCTTATCCCCCACAGTCTCACTGCTGCGCTCTCACTTACCGGCATTCGGAGTTTGGCTGACGTCAGTAACCTTGTAGGGCCCATTAGCCATCCAGTAGCTCTACCTCCGGTAAGAAACACGCAACGCTGCACCTAAATGCATTTCGGGGAGAACCAGCTATCACGGAGTTTGATTGGCCTTTCACCCCTACCCACAGCTCATCCCCTCCATTTTCAACTGAAGTGGGTTCGGTCCTCCACGACGTCTTACCGTCGCTTCAACCTGGCCATGGGTAGATCACTCCGCTTCGGGTCTAGATCACGCCACTGCATCGCCCTATTCAGACTCGCTTTCGCTACGGCTTCCCCTCACGGGTTAACCTCGCGACGTAACACTAACTCGCAGGCTCATTCTTCAAAAGGCACGCTGTCACAGCTACAAGGCTGCTCCAACGGTTTGTAGGCACACGGTTTCAGGTACTATTTCACTCCCCTCCCGGGGTACTTTTCACCTTTCCCTCACGGTACTTGTCCGCTATCGGTCATCAGGGAGTATTTAGGCTTACCAGGTGGTCCTGGCAGATTCGCACGGGATTTCTCGGGCCCCGTGCTACTTGGGATCCTCTCCAAGCGGCAGCATACATTCCGGTTACGGGGCTAACACCCTCTACGGCCCGGCTTTCAAACCGGTTCACCTATGCACCTGCACTCACTTCACCGATCCGGCAGAATCGGTACGGAAAGTCCCGCAACCCCAGTGATGCAACGCCCGCCGGCTATCACACACCACTGGTTTAGCCTCTTCCGCGTTCGCTCGCCACTACTAACGGAATCACTGTTGTTTTCTCTTCCTGTGGGTACTGAGATGTTTCACTTCCCCACGTTCCCTCCACGCACCCTATGTGTTCAGATGCGGGTCACCCGGTCACTCGCGCGCCGGGCGGGGTTTCCCCATTCGGACATCCTGGGATCAAAGTTCGGTTATCAACTCCCCCAGGCTTATCGCAGATTCCTACGTCCTTCTTCGGCTCCTGATGCCAAGGCATCCACCGTGTGCCCTTAAAAACTTGACCACAAAGATCAATTTATTATCGCTATCGAGAAAACCACGGTCTCCCCAGGCACCCTTTGAGGGGCACCCGGATCCACCAGGTTTTTCTGAAATTGCACTTAATATTTTAAGATGCTCGCGTCCACTATGTAGTTCTCAAACAACAACCCCGTCACACCCTTCCCCGCACCGAACAACCCCGCAAGGGGTGTCACATGTGCGGTTCCGGCCTGCGCAGGAACAAACAGAAACAAACCAGTCAACCCGCAGACCCTCCCCCCTTTGACAAGGAGAGGATCACGGGTGCCTGTTGCTTCAGGACCCAACAGTGTGCCAAACGACGAACCGGCCCAACCAGGACTGCAGCAGGTGTTCCAGGAACCCTCCGAGGAGGGAACGTACTGACCCGTGCAGCCGGCATGCCGGCGCCTATCCATTGATATTCCACCCTTGAGCACCCACCGGAGAACATATGTCTCCGATATGGGCATCTCCTGCGAAGCACACATCCAACACTGTGGAAGGACATGGTCTTCGAGGTGCTCCTTAGAAAGGAGGTGATCCAGCCGCACCTTCCGGTACGGCTACCTTGTTACGACTTAGTCCCAATCGCCGGTCCCACCTTCGACGGCTCCCTCCCACAAGGGGTTAGGCCACCGGCTTCGGGTGTTACCAACTTTCGTGACTTGACGGGCGGTGTGTACAAGGCCCGGGAACGTATTCACCGCAGCGTTGCTGATCTGCGATTACTAGCGACTCCAACTTCATGAGGTCGAGTTGCAGACCTCAATCCGAACTGAGACCGGCTTTTTGGGATTAGCTCCACCTCACAGTATCGCAACCCTTTGTACCGGCCATTGTAGCATGCGTGAAGCCCAAGACATAAGGGGCATGATGATTTGACGTCGTCCCCACCTTCCTCCGAGTTGACCCCGGCAGTCTCCTATGAGTCCCCGCCATAACGCGCTGGCAACATAGAACGAGGGTTGCGCTCGTTGCGGGACTTAACCCAACATCTCACGACACGAGCTGACGACAACCATGCACCACCTGTAAACCGGCCACAAGTGGGGGACCTGTTTCCAGGCCTTTCCGGTTCATGTCAAGCCTTGGTAAGGTTCTTCGCGTTGCATCGAATTAATCCGCATGCTCCGCCGCTTGTGCGGGCCCCCGTCAATTCCTTTGAGTTTTAGCCTTGCGGCCGTACTCCCCAGGCGGGGCACTTAATGCGTTAGCTACGGCGCGGAAAACGTGGAATGTCCCCCACACCTAGTGCCCAACGTTTACGGCATGGACTACCAGGGTATCTAATCCTGTTCGCTCCCCATGCTTTCGCTCCTCAGCGTCAGTTAATGCCCAGAGACCTGCCTTCGCCATCGGTGTTCCTCCTGATATCTGCGCATTTCACCGCTACACCAGGAATTCCAGTCTCCCCTACATCACTCTAGTCTGCCCGTACCCACTGCAGACCCGGGGTTGAGCCCCGGGCTTTCACAGCAGACGCGACAAACCGCCTACGAGCTCTTTACGCCCAATAATTCCGGATAACGCTTGCGCCCTACGTATTACCGCGGCTGCTGGCACGTAGTTAGCCGGCGCTTCTTCTGCAGGTACCGTCACTTTCGCTTCTTCCCTGCTGAAAGAGGTTTACAACCCGAAGGCATTCGTCCCTCACGCGGCGTCGCTGCATCAGGCTTCCGCCCATTGTGCAATATTCCCCACTGCTGCCTCCCGTAGGAGTCTGGGCCGTGTCTCAGTCCCAGTGTGGCCGGTCACCCTCTCAGGCCGGCTACCCGTCGTCGCCTTGGTGGGCCATTACCCCAACCAACAAGCTGATAGGCCGCGAGTCCATCCAAAACCGCATAAAGCTTTCCACGGACCGCCATGCGGTGGTCCGTTGTATCCGGTATTAGACCCGGTTTCCCAGGCTTATCCCGAAGTCAGGGGCAGGTTACTCACGTGTTACTCACCCGTTCGCCACTAATCATTCTGTGCAAGCACAGAAGTCATCGTTCGACTTGCATGTGTTAAGCACGCCGCCAGCGTTCATCCTGAGCCAGGATCAAACTCTCCGTAAATGTGTTACAGACACAGACCGGGGACCAAGGAAAATTGGTCGACCGTCCTGCACTAAATTCGAAACCGGCTAAAAAAACCGTCCCTACCCACGGGGTGGGCGGAAACGGCCTGTTCAACCAATCAATATAAATAAATTGGTATCAATAAACTTGGCACACTATTGAGTTCTCAAACAACAGACGCAATCCGAAAATACTCGGGAAAACAATGTTTTCCTTTTCTTCTTCGCTGCAATGTTTTACCGAAAAGCGTTTCCGCCGTTCCGGACCCAGCAACAACCGGAGTCTTTCCCGCCGGCCCTGCGAAGGGCACGCACCGGTTGGACTCTGTTTTTTGTTGGGGTTTGGCCGCCATGCTCGGGCGCTTTTCCAGCGTCCCGGCCGCGGCGACTTCTAAAACTTTACACACGTTTGCCCGTAGCCGCAAATCGACCGGCACAGCCGGAGCCGGCACCCTCTCGGGCGCCGGCTCCGACTAACCGTCAGCCACTCAGCACAGGAGTCCCCGGGCCCCCTGGTGGACTAGCTGCTGCGCCGCCGGAAGGAACCCTTCGACTAGCTGCTGCGCCTCCGGAAGGCACCCTTCGACTAGCTGCTGCGCCTCCGGAAGGAGCCCAGAACCAACAGCGATCCGGCCAGGACGGCACCACCTGCTGCCATGACCATGGACGCAGCGTCTTCCGCCCCGGTCCGCGGAAGCCGTTCGGTTACCGGCACCGGGGCGTATTCGTTGACCACCTCAGCTGTCAGCTCCTGCCCCGGCAGAATGGTTACCTCCGCCGTACCCGAGGAGGAAACGGTGACATCCTCATTCTCTCCGGACGCCGGCTCCGAGACACGGCACACCGTTCCTGCCGGAATACCTTCGTACCGCTGGGTAAAGGTATCCGCCGAAGTCCCCTCGGGGATCACAAAGGTTTCGTCAATCAACCCGTCACCGCACTGGACGTGCAGCACGATGTCGTCCTGCAGGCCCGCACCGGACCCGCTGACGGTTTTCGCCACCACCAGGCTGCCCGGGTTGAATTCCACATTGTTCATGACCTCCACGACGTTCTCGCCTTCGACGATTGTCACAGGATCCGGGAGGACGGGTGTCACCGTCACCTCGGTATTGGAACCCGTGACCGGTTCGGTGATGGAGCACACCGTACCCACTGGAAGATCAACGATCGGTTCGCTGACGGGAGCTGTGGTTCCTGCGGGGATCTCAAAGATAAACGTTCCCACCGTCCCACAATCGACAGTGAGCGCAATTGTGCCCTGGCTGCCTGCGGCTTCCCCTGCAAAGGTTTTGTTCACCAGGAGATCGCCCGGCACGAAGAACTCCGCGGTCGCCTCGGCAGTTGCTTCCAACACTGTGGTCGCGGCGAGAATGAGGGGCTGCGCGTTCTCCAGCAGTGGATCACCCTGGTCGTAGACGTAGACGTTGCCGGTCTGGACGGAAACGGAAGCGCGGGCACTAAGGACTCCCGGGTCGGTGGATGCCGGCGGACCGCCCACCCAGACCTGGGTCCCTGAAGGGACTGTGCTCCCGTCCGGGATAGGGACGGTCCCCGCAGCATCGGCAAACATGGTGTATCCGGCCGGCACGGAAAGCGTAACCTCCGCGGCTCCTTCCGACGCGACCGTGAACGGGCCCGCCACGCCTCCCGCCGGACCCGCGGCAGCCGGTGGGGTAACGGTGACATTCGGCGGGGGCGGTTCCACCAGGGGCCCGTTGGCCTGTGCGTCGGCGACGATCGCCTCGACCGCACCTCTGATGACCGTCTCCGAAGTATTGACCAGATATCCGTCGGTGAAGTACCAGATCGCACCCTGCACCGCCGCAGCCTGCTGATTAGCGGTTAAGCCCGCAGGCGCTGCGGGATTCGCAGGATAGTAGTTGTTCAGGACGTAACTCACGTAGCCAAGGTTGGCGACGTTGGCTTCATCCCAGGCCCCCTGAACGTAGCCGATGCCGACCATGGTCTCCACCGCTGTGTCGATGCAGTACATCTGCCCGGTCCCGCCATCGGCGTCCTGGGTGAGAATGATGCCCGCGAACCGACCGGTCACCGGTACTCCCACTGGGTTCTCCTCCGGATACGGTGCCAAGGGATCCGGTGGGGTGGGATTGTCAGCCACGAACGCCTGCACCCTTTGAGCGGGCCCGAGATCGGTGGTCACGACTTCCGCATTGGTGCCGGCTACCGGAGCCGGTTCATTCGGGTCCGGCTCTGCCCACGAGGCATTGGCGGGTGCCGCGAACGGCGCCAGCAGCAGCGCTGCAGCGGCCGCCATGCCAAGAAGTGACCTGCGAAGCCGGCGCTCGGGCCCCCGCCGGCGCCGCGGGCCCGATGGAAAGGAATATTGGCTCATAGGGGTCTCCTGCTTCTATCCCTGGGGATGACTCGCGAGTGACCATGCCGAAACCAGTTCGGCCTGTGCTGGGCACAGTATGTGGAATCAGGGGCCGGGGGTAGGCGAAACCGCCATATTCGTAGAAAGCCGGGCAGGACCAAACTATAGAAAAGGTCTCGGGGTCTTTCCGTCGGCAGCGCTGGAGCCGGGCCCTTTAAGGGGCCCGGCTCCGGTATTAGAGCGCCGCTGATCAACCCTTAGCTGTTGTGGCGCCGGCGCGTTGATCCCAGGACCAACAACGATCCGGCGAGTACTGCAGCGCCGGCCACAGCGCCCAGCACCGTGGCGCCGTCGGCCCCGGTGCGCGGGAGCCGTTCGGTTACCGGCACCGGGGCGTATTCATTGACCACCTCAAGGGTTTGAGACTGTCCGGGCAGGATGGTTACTTCAGCTGTGCCTGTGGATTCCACAGTGACATCTTCGTTAGCCCCGGATGTTGGCTCCGTAACCCGGCACATCACGCCCGCTGGAATACCCTCGTACAGCTGGGTAAACGTGCCGGCCGTGGTGCCTACGGGGATCACAAACGTCTCGTCAATCAGCCCATCACCGCACTGGACGTGCAGCACGATGTCATCCTGCAGGCCCGCACCGGACCCGGTCACGGTTTTCGCCACGACCAGGCTGCCCGGGTTGAATTCCACGTTGTTTGTAACCTCCAGGACGTTTTCGCCTTCAGCGATTGTCACCGGCTCCGGGAGGACGGGTGTCACCGTGACCTCCACGGTGGATCCGGTTACCTCCTCCGTCACCGCGCACACCGTTCCAACCGGAAGGTCCGTTACGGTGTTGCTCACCGGCGCAGCTGTCCCCGCAGGAATCTCGAAAACAAAGGCGCCCGCCGGGCCGCAGTCCACGGTGAGGGTGATGGCACCCTGGCTACCGATTCCTCCGCCGGCAAACGCCTTATTCACTACCAGGTCTCCCGGCACGAAGAACTCCGCCGTCGCCTGGGCGTTGGATTCGATCTCGGCGTTTGCCGCCAGGATCAGCTTTTGCGCTTCCGTCACGTCGGGGTTGTTGCCTACGTAGAGGTAGACGTTCCCTGTCTCAACGGGCACTACGGCGCTGGCTGTGATGACAGCAGGATCCGTGGTCTGCGCAGTATTGCGTACCCAGACCTGGGTACCGGAGGGAACCGACTCGGCGAGAGGCACGGTTCCCTCGGGGTCCGCGAACAGGGTGAAGCCCTCGGGGGCCTCCACGGTCAGCAATGCGTCACCGCCGGCGGTGACAGTAAAGGGACCGGTGGCGCCATCTACGGGCCCGGCTGCCACGGGAGGGTCGATATTAACGTCCGGAGCAGGCGGTTCAGTGAGGGGTCCGGCAGCTAGTACAGCGTCGATGATCCCCTGGGTCAGCGGGCGGAGGGGATCGGTGTCCTGCAGGACGAAACCGTCACTGAAGAACCAGATTGCTGCCTGGACAGCTGCGGCACGAACGCTGTCGTCCGCCGCTTCCGCAGGAAGGCCGGGCTGGTCGGGATAGTAGCTGTTCAAGACCTGGTTCACGTATCCCACATTGGGTACGTTGGCTTCGCCCCATGTACCGCTCTCATATCCGAGCCCTGAATAGGTAGAGGTACGGATGTCGATGCAGTACATCTCCTGGGTATTCCCCTCTTCATCTGCAGTGAGGATAGTGCCGGCGAAGGACGGATTGTCTTCCTCGTATCCGTCCGGCACGTCCTGCGGGTAGCTGCTGATATCAAATGCCTGCCCGACGGGCGGTATTCCCCCCGTCGCGGCGGTTCCCACGCCGGTTCCGGTCATAGTGATTTCAACCTCGGAGGTGGGCACGGCGTCACCTGGCTGCGGCCCGGAGAAAACAGCCTGCGCCGGCAACGCGGTCAAAGATGTGGCCAGTACGGCTCCGCCTACGCCGAGCATTGTCAGTAGATAGCGCCTCCGAATGCGGGGCCTCTCCCTGCGTCCCCCACTGTGTGCGAGTGATGTACTCCGTCTCATAAGGTCCCGCCTACTCTCTCCCTGACTGAATAGGAACGCAGTTGCTGCACGCATGTAGTCGAGCACCGCAAACGTTCGCCCCGAAGTCGCGAGGCTATATCTCCTGCGACAGCCTTGTAAGGGTGTTCGGCCGTTCCGGCTGTGTCCACCCGGGAACGGCCGGCGCATATCCGCGACGTGAAGTAGTTACGAATGTCATACCGACACCGTTGCAAGGAGGGGTGCACGCCACCCTACCTGCCGTGTTTAGGCGTTAAACAGGTCAGGTCCCGCACCAATGGTGCGGGACCTGACCCTCTCTACTAAATATTGTCCGGCGGTGACCTACTCTCCCACATCCTCCCGGATGCAGTACCATCGGCGCTGTGGGTCTTAGCTTCCGGGTTCGGAATGGGACCGGGCGTTTCCCCCACGCTATGACCGCCGTAACCCTTCCACCCGCACCACACACCCAAAACCAACCGGGCATGCGTGGGGAAAACAATGGTTACAACACGTCCCGGAACCACCCCAACAAAGGGGGGTGCCGGCAGTGCGGTAAATTGTGAACCCTCCCCCGGACAAGGGGTAAGGGTTCGTGTTCCTGGGCGAACAACCAACGGGTTGTTGTCCGGGAACCACATAGTGGACGCAAGCAGCATGATCTACAACACCCTTTATACTTTGACGGACCGTTTGAAGTCGTGTCCGTCCAGGTGCTGGTGTGGTGTAAGTTATCGGCCTATTAGTACCGGTCAGCTTCACGGGTCTTTAGTCCCCGCTTCCACATCCGGCCTATCAACCCAGTGGTCTGGCTGGGGGCCTCTCACACACAAGGTGTATGGAAATCTCATCTCGAAGCGGGCTTCCCGCTTAGATGCTTTCAGCGGTTATCCCATCCGAACGTAGCTAATCAGCGGTGCACTTGGCAGTACAACTGACACACCAGAGGTTCGTCCGTCCCGGTCCTCTCGTACTAAGGACAGCCCTTCTCAAATTTCCTGCGCGCGCAGCGGATAGGGACCGAACTGTCTCACGACGTTCTAAACCCAGCTCGCGTACCGCTTTAATGGGCGAACAGCCCAACCCTTGGGACCTACTCCAGCCCCAGGATGCGACGAGCCGACATCGAGGTGCCAAACCATGCCGTCGATATGGACTCTTGGGCAAGATCAGCCTGTTATCCCCGAGGTACCTTTTATCCGTTGAGCGACGGCCATTCCACAATGTACCGCCGGATCACTAGTCCCGACTTTCGTCCCTGCTCGAGATGTCTCTCTCACAGTCAAGCTCCCTTGTGCACTTACACTCGACACCTGATTGCCAACCAGGCTGAGGGAACCTTTGGGCGCCTCCGTTACTCTTTAGGAGGCAACCGCCCCAGTTAAACTACCCATCAGGCACTGTCCCTGACCCGGATTACGGGCCGAAGTTAGATATCCAGTATGACCAGAGTGGTATTTCAACGATGACTCCACCCGAACTGGCGTCCGGGTCTCACAGTCTCCCACCTATCCTACACAAGCCACACCGAACACCAATACCAAACTATAGTAAAGGTCTCGGGGTCTTTCCGTCCTGCTGCGCGTAACGAGCATCTTTACTCGTACTGCAATTTCGCCGAGTTTATGGTTGAGACAGCGGGGAAGTCGTTACTCCATTCGTGCAGGTCGGAACTTACCCGACAAGGAATTTCGCTACCTTAGGATGGTTATAGTTACCACCGCCGTTTACTGGGGCTTAAATTCCCAGCTTCGCCCGTAAGGGCTAACCGGTCCTCTTAACCTTCCAGCACCGGGCAGGAGTCAGTCCGTATACATCGTCTTGCGACTTCGCACGGACCTGTGTTTTTAGTAAACAGTCGCTTCCCCCTGGTCTCTGCGGCCCCGATCCCCTCCGGACAGCAAGTGTCCATCAAGGTTGGGGCCCCCCTTCTCCCGAAGTTACGGGGGCATTTTGCCGAGTTCCTTAACCATAATTCTCTCGATCGCCTTAGTATTCTCTACCTGATCACCTGTGTCGGTTTGGGGTACGGGCGGCTGGAACCTCGCGCCGATGCTTTTCTAGGCAGCATAGGATCACCGGATCCCCCCGTGAGGGGGTCCCGTCGGATCTCAGGTTCGTCATCCAAGACACCGTGACGGATTTACCTATCACGGACCCTACGTCCTTAGACCAGGTCTACCATCGCCTGGCCCGGCTACCTTCCTGCGTCACACCTGTTAATACGCTTACCTCCCAGGATCAGGTCCCGTGCTCGGCCAAAACCCTCACACCACAAGGGTGATCGGGCAGGCTCCGGACGGTTAGTGTCCCCTGCTTGGTATGGGCGGTTCTTCGCCGGTACGGGAATATCAACCCGTTGTCCATCGACTACGCCTGTCGGCCTCGCCTTAGGTCCCGACTTACCCAGGGCAGATTAGCTTGACCCTGGAACCCTTGATCATTCGGCGGACGGGTTTCTCACCCGTCTTTCGCTACTCATGCCTGCATTCTCACTCGTGTAGGCTCCACCACTGGTTTACACCGCAGCTTCACTGCCCACACGACGCTCCCCTACCACTCCAGACGACTGAACCACGAAGGCTTATCTATATCTGAAATCCACAACTTCGGCGGTGTACTTGAGCCCCGCTACATTGTCGGCGCGGAATCACTTGACCAGTGAGCTATTACGCACTCTTTCAAGGGTGGCTGCTTCTAAGCCAACCTCCTGGTTGTCTGGGCAACTCCACATCCTTTCCCACTTAGCACACGCTTAGGGGCCTTAGTTGGTGGTCTGGGCTGTTTCCCTCTCGACTATGAAGCTTATCCCCCACAGTCTCACTGCTGCGCTCTCACTTACCGGCATTCGGAGTTTGGCTGACGTCAGTAACCTTGTAGGGCCCATTAGCCATCCAGTAGCTCTACCTCCGGTAAGAAACACGCAACGCTGCACCTAAATGCATTTCGGGGAGAACCAGCTATCACGGAGTTTGATTGGCCTTTCACCCCTACCCACAGCTCATCCCCTCCATTTTCAACTGAAGTGGGTTCGGTCCTCCACGACGTCTTACCGTCGCTTCAACCTGGCCATGGGTAGATCACTCCGCTTCGGGTCTAGATCACGCCACTGCATCGCCCTATTCAGACTCGCTTTCGCTACGGCTTCCCCTCACGGGTTAACCTCGCGACGTAACACTAACTCGCAGGCTCATTCTTCAAAAGGCACGCTGTCACAGCTACAAGGCTGCTCCAACGGTTTGTAGGCACACGGTTTCAGGTACTATTTCACTCCCCTCCCGGGGTACTTTTCACCTTTCCCTCACGGTACTTGTCCGCTATCGGTCATCAGGGAGTATTTAGGCTTACCAGGTGGTCCTGGCAGATTCGCACGGGATTTCTCGGGCCCCGTGCTACTTGGGATCCTCTCCAAGCGGCAGCATACATTCCGGTTACGGGGCTAACACCCTCTACGGCCCGGCTTTCAAACCGGTTCACCTATGCACCTGCACTCACTTCACCGATCCGGCAGAATCGGTACGGAAAGTCCCGCAACCCCAGTGATGCAACGCCCGCCGGCTATCACACACCACTGGTTTAGCCTCTTCCGCGTTCGCTCGCCACTACTAACGGAATCACTGTTGTTTTCTCTTCCTGTGGGTACTGAGATGTTTCACTTCCCCACGTTCCCTCCACGCACCCTATGTGTTCAGATGCGGGTCACCCGGTCACTCGCGCGCCGGGCGGGGTTTCCCCATTCGGACATCCTGGGATCAAAGTTCGGTTATCAACTCCCCCAGGCTTATCGCAGATTCCTACGTCCTTCTTCGGCTCCTGATGCCAAGGCATCCACCGTGTGCCCTTAAAAACTTGACCACAAAGATCAATTTATTATCGCTATCGAGAAAACCACGGTCTCCCCAGGCACCCTTTGAGGGGCACCCGGATCCACCAGGTTTTTCTGAAATTGCACTTAATATTTTAAGATGCTCGCGTCCACTATGTAGTTCTCAAACAACAACCCCGTCACACCCTTCCCCGCACCGAACAACCCCGCAAGGGGTGTCACATGTGCGGTTCCGGCCTGCGCAGGAACAAACAGAAACAAACCAGTCAACCCGCAGACCCTCCCCCCTTTGACAAGGAGAGGATCACGGGTGCCTGTTGCTTCAGGACCCAACAGTGTGCCAAACGACGAACCGGCCCAACCAGGACTGCAGCAGGTGTTCCAGGAACCCTCCGAGGAGGGAACGTACTGACCCGTGCAGCCGGCATGCCGGCGCCTATCCATTGATATTCCACCCTTGAGCACCCACCGGAGAACATATGTCTCCGATATGGGCATCTCCTGCGAAGCACACATCCAACACTGTGGAAGGACATGGTCTTCGAGGTGCTCCTTAGAAAGGAGGTGATCCAGCCGCACCTTCCGGTACGGCTACCTTGTTACGACTTAGTCCCAATCGCCGGTCCCACCTTCGACGGCTCCCTCCCACAAGGGGTTAGGCCACCGGCTTCGGGTGTTACCAACTTTCGTGACTTGACGGGCGGTGTGTACAAGGCCCGGGAACGTATTCACCGCAGCGTTGCTGATCTGCGATTACTAGCGACTCCAACTTCATGAGGTCGAGTTGCAGACCTCAATCCGAACTGAGACCGGCTTTTTGGGATTAGCTCCACCTCACAGTATCGCAACCCTTTGTACCGGCCATTGTAGCATGCGTGAAGCCCAAGACATAAGGGGCATGATGATTTGACGTCGTCCCCACCTTCCTCCGAGTTGACCCCGGCAGTCTCCTATGAGTCCCCGCCATAACGCGCTGGCAACATAGAACGAGGGTTGCGCTCGTTGCGGGACTTAACCCAACATCTCACGACACGAGCTGACGACAACCATGCACCACCTGTAAACCGGCCACAAGTGGGGGACCTGTTTCCAGGCCTTTCCGGTTCATGTCAAGCCTTGGTAAGGTTCTTCGCGTTGCATCGAATTAATCCGCATGCTCCGCCGCTTGTGCGGGCCCCCGTCAATTCCTTTGAGTTTTAGCCTTGCGGCCGTACTCCCCAGGCGGGGCACTTAATGCGTTAGCTACGGCGCGGAAAACGTGGAATGTCCCCCACACCTAGTGCCCAACGTTTACGGCATGGACTACCAGGGTATCTAATCCTGTTCGCTCCCCATGCTTTCGCTCCTCAGCGTCAGTTAATGCCCAGAGACCTGCCTTCGCCATCGGTGTTCCTCCTGATATCTGCGCATTTCACCGCTACACCAGGAATTCCAGTCTCCCCTACATCACTCTAGTCTGCCCGTACCCACTGCAGACCCGGGGTTGAGCCCCGGGCTTTCACAGCAGACGCGACAAACCGCCTACGAGCTCTTTACGCCCAATAATTCCGGATAACGCTTGCGCCCTACGTATTACCGCGGCTGCTGGCACGTAGTTAGCCGGCGCTTCTTCTGCAGGTACCGTCACTTTCGCTTCTTCCCTGCTGAAAGAGGTTTACAACCCGAAGGCATTCGTCCCTCACGCGGCGTCGCTGCATCAGGCTTCCGCCCATTGTGCAATATTCCCCACTGCTGCCTCCCGTAGGAGTCTGGGCCGTGTCTCAGTCCCAGTGTGGCCGGTCACCCTCTCAGGCCGGCTACCCGTCGTCGCCTTGGTGGGCCATTACCCCAACCAACAAGCTGATAGGCCGCGAGTCCATCCAAAACCGCATAAAGCTTTCCACGGACCGCCATGCGGTGGTCCGTTGTATCCGGTATTAGACCCGGTTTCCCAGGCTTATCCCGAAGTCAGGGGCAGGTTACTCACGTGTTACTCACCCGTTCGCCACTAATCATTCTGTGCAAGCACAGAAGTCATCGTTCGACTTGCATGTGTTAAGCACGCCGCCAGCGTTCATCCTGAGCCAGGATCAAACTCTCCGTAAATGTGTTACAGACACAGACCGGGGACCAAGGAAAATTGGTCGACCGTCCTGCACTAAATTCGAAACCGGCTAAAAAAACCGTCCCAATACCCACGGGGTGGGCGGAAACGGCCTGTTCAACCAATCAATATAAATAAATTGGTATCAATAAACTTGGCACACTATTGAGTTCTCAAACAACAGACGCAATCCGAAAATACTCGGGAAAACGATGTTTTCCTTTTCTTCTTCGCTGCAATGTTTTATATCTTATTCCATTCCGGCGTTATTTGCAATTCCCGGTTTCCCTCGTCGGGACCCTGTGAAAAGCGTTTCCGCCGTTCCGGACCCAGCAACAACCGGAGTCTTTTCCATCGGCCCTGCGAAGGGCACACACTGGTTGGACTCTGTTTTTTGTTGGGGTTTGGCCGCCATGCTCGGGCGCTTTTCCAGCGTCCCGGCCGCGGCGACTTCTAAAACTTTACACACGTTAGTCCGTAGCTGCAACTCGGATTCCAGTGACACCGGACTCCCTCGCCGTGCCGGATCCTGATGGTCTTTCCGGGCGGTATTCCGGTGCTCCCCTGGGGTGCGTTGCGGCACTTACCGCAGCCCGCCGACGTCGTTGTGTGGACACTGGTTGGGTGGACTCTATCCGCCGGGCGGGCCGTGTTCCCCGACTGTCCTGTCCCATTCAGCAGGCAGCAGGATTTCTTCCCGGCCTTCGAGCCCCGAGGCAGCGGCCTCGTCAGCGATCACCGTGACCCGCGGGTGCAGCTGGAGGATGGAGGCCGGGCAGTCCGCATCCACCGGGCCGGTCAGTGCCCGTTCCAGGATCCCGGCCTTACCTTTTCCCCGCACAAGCAGCAGCAGGTGCCGCGCGCGCCGGATAGTTCCCAGTCCCTGCGTGATGCAGAAGCGGGGAACCTCAGTCAGCGAGGGAAAGAACCTGGCGTTGGCCCGCCGCGTTGTTTCCGACAGGCGCTCGACGCGGGTGCGCGAATCCAGCGGCGACCCGGGCTCGTTGAAAGCCAGGTGTCCGTTGTGCCCGATTCCCAGCAGCTGAAGGTCGACTCCCCCGGACTGCTCGAGCCGGCGTTCGAATGCGTCGGCCGCTTGGGCCGGATCCTCCGCACCTCCGTCCGGCACCGCTACTCGCCCCGGGTCCAGCCCGAGCGGGCGGACAACTTCCCGGTCGATGACGGCGGCATAGGACTGTTCGCTGCCCGCCGGCAGTCCTACGTACTCATCCAGGGCGAATGCCCGGACCCGGGACAGGTCCAGTCCGCGGGTCGCCAGGTGCCGGTAGACAGGCACGGGCGAAGACCCTGTCGCCAACCCGAGCACGGGTTCCGGCCGGTCCCGCAGAAGCACCTCTACAAAGGAGGCGCCGAGCGCGCCAAGCCCGGCGGCGTCGGGCACTGTATATAGGGCAAGCGTCACCGCGGTGCTCCGACTCCGGGCACCGCCCTGTCGCGGGCCCTATATAGGGAGGGATCCTCCCGGGCAGATACCGACTGATTCATCGGGGCTTCCTTTCGCGATGCGAACGGCGCAGACGGTGCGGCCTAGCTCCCGTTCCAGCGGGTTTTCCAGTATGGCCCCGCACCCCGGGGAATGGCTCCCCGTCCCCCAAAGGTGCCCCGAAACGGCTGCGGGACGAGGCCCCAAATTTTCGGGTAGACTGGTTCCCGGCCCCTCATGTGGTGTCATCCTGTGAACTCCCCCAGGACCGGAAGGTAGCAAGGGTAAGCGGGCTCTGGCAGGTGCATGGGGGGTCTTTAATTTTTTTGAGGAAGTGGAGTTTCCGCCGTGCCTGCCGCCGGAGGAAAAACCGTCAGTGCCAACCGATAGGCTTCTATCTGTGAGTACAGCCCTTTACCGCCGCTACCGTCCCGAGAGTTTCGCAGACGTGATCGGCCAGGAGCACGTCACGGAGCCGCTGATGGCGGCCCTGCAAAAGAACCGCGTGAACCACGCGTACCTCTTCTCCGGCCCCCGCGGCTGCGGCAAGACCACCTCTGCGCGCATCCTTGCCCGGTGCCTGAACTGCGCTGAAGGCCCCACTCCCGTTCCCTGCGGCAAGTGCGACAGCTGCGTTGAGCTGGCCCGCAACGGTTCCGGAAGCCTCGATGTCATCGAAATTGACGCGGCCAGCCACGGCGGCGTCGACGACGCCCGCGACCTCCGGGAGCGCGCCACCTTCGCCCCGGTCCGGGACCGCTACAAGATCTTCATCATCGACGAGGCCCACATGGTCACGTCCGCCGGCTTCAACGCCCTCCTGAAGATCGTCGAAGAGCCGCCGGAACACATCAAATTCATCTTCGCCACTACGGAACCGGACAAGGTCATTGGCACCATCCGTTCCCGTACCCACCACTATCCGTTCCGCCTCGTTCCGCCGGAACCGCTGCTGGCATACCTTGAAAAGCTCTGCACCCAGGAAAATGTTGCGGTAGCCCCCGGCGTCCTCTCCCTCGTTATCCGCGCAGGCGGCGGATCCGTGCGCGACACCCTCTCTGTCCTTGACCAGCTCATGGCCGGAGCCGGCCCCGACGGCCTGGACTACGAACTGGCTGTCTCGCTGCTGGGTTACACCCCCGTGTCCCTGCTCGACGACGTCGTCGACGCAGTTGCCGCCGCTGATGCAGCTACCGTGTTCCGTGCCGTGGACCGCGTCATCCAGACCGGCCAAGACCCGCGCCGGTTCGTCGAAGACCTGCTGGAACGCTTCCGTGACCTGATCATTGTCAATGCCATGCCGGACAGTGCAGCCACCGTGCTCCGCGGCATGCCCGAAGACCAGATCAGCCGGATGCAGACCCAGGCCACCCAGCTGGGCAGCAGCGAGCTGTCCCGCGCCGCAGACATCACCAACACCGCGCTGACGGAAATGACCGGTGCCACGTCGCCGCGGCTGCACCTCGAGCTGCTCTGCGCCCGCATCCTGCTTCCGGCGGCGGATCAGGCCGAACGCGGAACGGCTGCCCGGGTGGACCGGTTGGAGCGCCGGCTCAGCTACGCAGGCGATCCCACCGAGGCGATGGGCCGCGCCGCGGCTGCAGCGTCTCCGGTGAACACCATTCCCGCGGCCGCACCCACGGCTTCGCAGGCCGGTTCGGCGCCTGCAGTAGACGAAGCTCCGTCGGCACCCCGGGGAATCGACGTTGCGGCAACCCCCGTCCCCGACGAAGCGGCAGCAACAAAAACCCCTGCTCCGGAAGCAGCACGGGAGGACACCAAGCCTGCCGGAAGTTCCCTGGACTGGGGCGGCACCTGGTCCACTCCTGCGCAGACACCTGCACCGGCTGCTTCGCAGGATTCCGGACAGGATTCCAACGGTTCCCGGCCTGCCGCCAACCGACCGGCCGAAGCGGCACCGGTATCCAATGCGGCGTCCTCCAGTGCGGCGTCATCCAACGGCGGCGCACCGTCCCGCCCGGCTTCTGCTCAGCAGGCCTCGGCCCAGCAAGGACCTTCACAATCGGCGCCCGCACAGCAGGCCCCCGCCCAGCAGGCCCCCGCACAGCAACGGCCGGCACCCGCCGGAGGACAGGGTGCCGCGGCCGGCGCCGGGCAGATCGAGATGATCCGCCGGGCCTGGCCGGAAATCATGGATGCCCTGACCAGCATCCGCCGTGCCACCTGGCTGAACGTCAGCAAAAACTCCAGCCCGCGCGCCTTTGACGGCAAGGTCCTTGAACTGGCCTTCACCAATCCAGGCGCTGCCACCAACTTCAACCGCCCCGACCACTTGGATAACCTGCGCAAGGCGATCCATCAGGTCCTGGCGCTGGACTGCCAGATCAATCCGATCCATGACAGCTCGGCGTCAGCGGGTGAGTCGGGCCCAAAAGCCGATAGCCGGCGACCGCCGGCATCCGCACCGGCCGCCAAGTCACCGGTAGCCTCGGCACCGGCTGCCCAAGTACCGGCTGCCCCGGCACCGACTGCCTCCCCCGCGCAGCAGGCCCAGGCGACTGTCCAGCCAGCAGCCGAAAAGCAGCAGGCCCAGGCAGTTTCCGCTCCGGCTACGGGTTCCGCTCCGGTGGCGGCCCCCGCTACCCCGGCGGAAACCGGCTCCCCCGTCCAGGCGGCGCCCGGCGCACAGGTGCCGGGACCCGCAGTAGGTGCACCGGTCAATGCGGCCACGGCTGCCCTCCGGCGACGCGCAGGTAACCCCGCCGGCGGGACGAACGCCGCTGCCGGAACCTCAACCGGTCCCGGAAACGCTGCCCGAGGCAACTCCGGCAGGAACGGCAGCACCGGCGGTCCCGCTGCCGGCCGTTCAGCACGGTCCGGCGGAAATCGTCCGTCGGATGAGCCGTGGCCGGACGAGCCGAGCGACCCGTTCAACGACGCACCGGAAAGCAACGCCTGGGAGACCGCCGAGGCACCCGTGGATGTTTACTCCGGCGGCCACCTTTCGGATTCCGAGTGGGCCAGCACTGACTGGGCCGGCACCGGATCAACCTCCCGGCCGGGGTCCGCATCGGATCCCCGGTCCGGCGCATCCTCATCACCGGCGTCGTCATCACCGGCACCGGGAGCGCCGGCAGGTGCCCCCGCAGCGGGGCGGCCGACGTCGGCCCCTCCCAGCGGATTGACCGCCGGGCCCGGGACCAAGACAGCACCGGGCAGCGGGCCAGGCGCAGCCGCGCCTGTGCGGACGTCCACTCCCCCGGCAACGGCGGCCCCCGCCGCCGCAGGCGGTGCACCGAACCAGCCGCTGAGCCGCTATCAGAAACTGCTCAACGAAGCTGCCCAGCGCGGCGGCGGTGCCCCCGTCCGGGGAAGCGGGCCAGTAGACTCGACCTACGTCGAAGATGTTCCCAGCGCGGATGACATCACGCTTGAAGACTCCGGTCTGGTGGGGCGTAAGGCGATCGAACGGATACTGGGCGGGCGCCTGATCGAGGAACGCAGCCTGGACGGACGCTAGCCGCAGGCTCCCCGCCCGGGGAGCCTCGGCAGCCGCCAGTAAGCAACCACCAGACCCCGCTATAAACGCAGTCCAACCCAGCAGAGAAGGTTACGTGTACGAAGGTGCCGTTCAGGAACTCATTGATGAACTAGGCCGTCTTCCCGGCGTCGGGCCCAAGTCCGCCCAGCGCATCGCGTTCCACATCCTCGAGTCCGATCCCGATGACATGAAGAAACTGGCCACCGCCATTGTCACGGTCAAGGACCGGGTGAAGTTCTGCACCGTCTGCGGCAACGTCACGGAGCAGGAAACCTGCACCATCTGCCGCGACCCGCGGCGGGATCCGACCATGATCTGCGTGGTCGAAGAGTCCAAGGACGTGATTGCCGTGGAGCGTACGCGGTCCTTCCGCGGCCGCTACCACGTGCTCGGCGGGGCGATTAATCCCATCGCCGGCATCGGACCGGACCAGCTGCGCATCCGCGAACTGCTCAGCCGGTTGTCGGATGAACAGATCTCGGAAATCATCATCGCCACCGACCCGAACCTCGAAGGCGAAGCCACGGCAACCTACTTGGTGCGGATGCTCAAGACCCTGGGTATCAAGGTCACCCGTCTGGCCTCCGGGCTGCCGGTGGGCGGAGACCTCGAATATGCCGACGAGATCACCCTCGGCCGTGCCTTTGAAGGCCGCCGGAGCATGTCCTAGCCAAACCCCGTCGGACCGGCCCGCCGGACCGGAAATCGACCCACCGCTAGGCAATCCGGGTTCCGGCGGAGAGGTTACGGACCGGCGTCCGCAGCCTGAGCCTGCCCAGGAACACCAGCAGCGCGGCCAACGCGGCCTGGAGCATGAGTCCCAGCGGCCAGATCGGCGGTACGTCGGGCTGGCTGGTCCCGCGGACCTCGCCGTTGACGCACGGCATGCTGTACTCCGGTCCGGCCTGGGCCAGGCGCACCGTGTCGCTGATCTCCTCCATCACTCCAGCGGCGGGGAACCCGTTCCTGTCCGGCTCCGCTGTGGAGGGAGTGGAATCGGCCACCACCACGAAGGGGTTCGCTGCAAGAATCCAGGCAATCCGTTCCGTGTGCGCAACGGGTATCTCCGTCAACGGGCCCGAACAGGTGTATTCCTCCGTGCCGTCAGCAGTGTAGGAATAGGTTGAACTGTTGACCTTGACGGTCCCTTCGGTGAGGAAGCCGCTCAGCGCGAACGCAATCAGCGTGCCCAGCCCCAGCAGGGCCACCAGCATGTAGGTGACCACTATGGAGAACAGCGGCCGGGCGGCGAGAGCAGACACCCCCACCCCCACGGCACAGACGATTCCCAGTTCCACAGCCAGCATCACCACCGCAACCACTGCGGACAGTGGCTGGACACCGCCCAGGGCCAGCGCCCAGAGCAGGAAGGGAATGCTGGCAACCAGGAACCCCATGGACGCGACCCAGGAGGCCAGCCATTTACCGGCAAGAATCTGGCCGGGGCGCAGAAGGGTGATCTGAAGGACGGCCAGCGTGCCGGCGGCGCGGTCGCCGTTGACCGCATTGGCGGAAAGAGCCGGCGCCAGCAGCAGCCCGAAGAACAGGATGAAGCCAACCATCAGCTCATAGAGCACCGGGCCCTGCGGCCCGACTTCAGCGGAGGATCCCAGAGCCGTCAGCGTGGCCACCAGGCCGATCACGCCAAACCAGACAATCAGCAGCACATACCAGCTGCGGGAGCGCAGCCGCTGCTTCATTTCCAGGGCGAAGACCGACCGCACGCCGGACCAGAACCCAAGCGCGGGAGCAGGAAGTGTCTGCGTACTCATCGGCGGTCAGCGTCCAGACTCATGTAGGTCTCCTCGAGCGCGCCGCCGGCGGGGCCGAAGACGGTGACGGCGACGTCGGCCTGCACCAGTGACCGCAACAGCTGTGCTGCGGCGGTTTCACCGGTCAGCCGGACCTGCACCTCGGGCCGGTCCGCTCCGCCCCGCTGGCGGTAGGGGATGTGGAACTCATCGATCTGCCGCAGCAGCGACCCGGTATTCAGGGACCGGATGGTGTACCAGCGTTCCTGTGCACCGGCGTCGGCCAGTGACTGGGTCTTCACCGTCTCGCCACGGGCCACGAAGACCGCCCGGTCCACCATTTCGTCCAGCTCCGACAGCACGTGCGAGGAGACCACCACCGTCTTCCCGGCGGCAGCGAGCCGGCGCAGCAGCACCCGCAGGTCAACCCGTGAGCCCGGATCGAGTCCGGACGCCGGTTCGTCCAGCAGCAGGACCGACGGGTTATGGATCAGCGCCCGGGCCAGGCTCAGCCGCTGCTGCTGGCCGCGGGAGAACACCCGGGCGGGCTTGTCCGCAAAGTCGGTGAGATGGACGGTCTCCAAGAGCTCGGCAGCCCGCTCTCCGGCCGCGGAACGCTCGATGCCGTAGAGGCCGCCCACCGTCACCAGGATTTCGCGGGCGGTCAGGGAGCCCCAGGTGCCCAGGGTGTCCGGCATCCACCCCATCCCGGCCCGGACGTCGAGCGGGTTCTTCAGGGGATCGAATCCGTTGATCCGCACCGAGCCGCCGTCCGGGGCGAGCAGGGACGCAAGAATCAGCAGCAGGGTGGTCTTGCCGGACCCGTTCGGACCGATCAGGGCCGTGACTTCCCCTGCGGGTGCCGTGAAGTCCATCCTGCGGATCGCTTCGACGCGTCCGAAACTGCGCCTGATGCCCTCGGCGACCACACCGGTGCCGGTTCTCGTCTCCATGGCGCCCACCCTAGGGTCCGCCGTCGCCCCTGGGCGGCGCAGACTCGCCGGTGGCAGCAGGTTACGTCCGTATATTTCGGGAGTGCCCGACGGCGGCGATAGACTTTCTGAACGGGCCTCGCGGGGAGTACCGCCCGCTTTTCCCTTGGAACACAGTTCCTGCCGCGCCGAAGATGCCGGGCACAGCAACCACAACGACATTGAAGAAAGCGTACGCATGAGCCTGATAGTGCAGAAGTTCGGCGGGTCCTCCGTGGCCGATGCCGAAGGCATTAAGCGCGTGGCCAAACGCGTGGTGGATACCCATGCCGCCGGAAACGAAGTGGTGGTCGTGGTCTCCGCCATGGGTGACAGCACCGATGAACTGCTGGATCTGGCCGGCCAGATCACCACGCTGAACAATGCCCGCGAAATGGACATGCTGCTCAGCGCCGGGGAGCGCATCTCGATGGCGCTGCTGGCCATGGCCATCAACCAGCTCGGCGGGTCCGCGCAGTCCTTTACCGGCAGCCAGGCCGGCATGATCACCGATGCGATCCACGGCAAGGCCCGGATCATCGATGTTTCCCCGCACCGCATCAAGACCGCCATCGAGCGGGGCGACATCGCCATTGTGGCCGGCTTCCAGGGCATCAGCCAGGAAAGCCACGACATCACCACCCTGGGCCGAGGCGGCTCGGACACCACGGCCGTGGCCCTGGCCGCGGCGCTGTCCGCCGATGTCTGCGAGATCTACACCGACGTCGACGGCATCTACACCGCTGATCCCCGGGTGGTTTCAAGCGCCCAGAAGATCGAGAAAATCTCCAGCGAGGAAATGCTGGAACTGGCTGCCTCCGGCGCCAAGATCCTGCACCTGCGCTGCGTCGAATACGCCCGCCGGTTCGGTGTTCCGCTGCACGTCCGTTCGTCCTTCAGTTCCCATGAGGGAACCTGGGTGCTGCCCAGCCCCGATGACAAAATCAAGATTCAAGAGGGAGAACCCTTGGAACAGCCCATCATCTCCGGCGTCGCCCATGACCGCTCAGAAGCCAAGGTCACCGTGGTGGGTGTCCCGGACATTCCCGGCAAGGCCGCGGAGATCTTCGGCATCGTCGCCGGCGCCAACTCCAACATCGACATGATCGTACAGAACGTCTCCACCCAGGGCTCGGGACAGACGGACATCTCCTTCACGCTGCCCATCATCGACGGCAAGGAAGCCATCGACGCATTGACCGCCGCCAAGGAACAGGTCGGCTTCGACAGCATCGACTATGACGAGCAGATCGGCAAGCTCTCCCTCATCGGTGCCGGCATGCGCTCAAACCCGGGCGTCTCGCACCGCTTCTTCGAGGCCCTGCACCACGCCGGGGTGAACATCGACATGATCTCCACCTCCGAGATCCGGATCTCCGTGGTCACCAGCGCGAAGCTGCTGGACACGGCCGTGCGCGCGGTGCATGCGGCTTTCGGGCTCGACGGCGACAGCGAAGCCACGGTGTACGGCGGCACCGGGCGCTAGGGCCGGCCTAACCGAAGTCAGGCGCAAAAGAGGCCGGCACCCGCTGTGGTGCCGGCCTCCTGTGCGTCCCGAGGGCTTACTCGGGCCTGCGCGAAACGATGTAGCTGCTGCCGTCGGCGCGGGTCACGGTTTCCCACAGAGCTTTTTCCTGCGCCTGCTGGGACTTGAGCAGGGCCTGGTTCTCCTCCGTCATCGGATGATCCAGGGATCCCTGCTGCGCCGGTCCGAAGATCAGCCGCACCTTGCCCGTGGTCCGCATGAACCGGGTTACAAAGCTTTCCTTCTCAACCATGCTGCACCTTTCCAACGGGCATCCTGCTCCTATCGTACTAACGTTTCACCGCCAACCATTGGTCTCGTTCCGGCAGGGACAACGGATTCCGCAGACAGGATCCAACCGCAGCCTGCACCGGCTGCTCGAGGCGGTAAGCCGACGACGGCGGCACCGCTTAGGCGAACACCTCCCGTGCGGCGGTGATGACGGCGTCGGGCCGGTCGGCAGCCACAAAATGGTTGGCTCCGGACAGGTAGTCGACGTCCAGATCATCGCAGAATTGCTTGTAGCCGTGCACAAAGCCGGCCTGCATGCCGGGGTCGTCGGTGCCGATGAGGACGCGCGTCCGGGTGGCCAGCCGGGTGTTTCGGTAGGCCCCGCGCATAATCCGCACGCCTTCGGGATTGATGAACTGCCGGTACAGTGCCGATCCGGCCCGGGACCGGGCAGGGTCCGCATAACGGCCGGCGAATAGGTCTGCGTCCTGCTCCGTGAACGATCCCGCGGCCGAGAAGTCCGCTAGGACCCTCCGCACCAGAGCCGGGCGCAGCAGTCCGGCTCCGATCACCGGCATCGCCACCACGTTGTGCCGGACATGCCGAAGGATGGTCAGCACCATGCGGATGTCGAAGTCGAAGTACGGAGGGGGAATGCTCAGTGAGAGGTGCGCCGAAACCCGGTCCGGGTGGCGGAGACAGACCTGATAGGTGACCAGCGAGCCCCAGTCATGCGAGAGAACACCGACCTTCTCAAGCCCCAGGGCATCCAGTAGTCCAAGGACGTCAGCGGCCAGCTGATCCCGCCCGTAACCGCTGCCGGGCGCATCCGTCCAGCCGGCTCCGCGCCCGTCCGGGCAGATCACCCGGTGGTTCTCGGCGAGCGGGCCGATGATGCGGTGCCATTGCCACCAGTGCTCGGGAAAACCGTGCAGGAGCAACAGGGGAGCGCCCTGCCCGGCCTCGGCGACATGGATGTTCAGGCCGCCGACATTGACCATGCGATGTGTCACCCCGTCGAGCCGGGGCTGGATATCCAGAGGAGTTTTCATACTCCGACGCTACTACGGTCATAGTGGAATGTCACTACGTTTATAGTTAGTTTTCACTATGTCTATAGTAAGAGCATGGAGTCTCCCCGAAACCGCGCCCTCGATGCCGCCATTGATCTGGTGGGCACCCAGGGCCTGCGAGCCCTCACCCACGGCCGTGTGGATGCCGCTGCGGAACTTCCGCGCGGCTCGACGTCGAACTATTTCCGCACCCGTGCCCAGTTGCTGGCCGGAGTTCTGGGGCGCATCGCCGAGCGGGAAATGGGCGGCGTCTCCGGCGCGTTCGCCGCCCGAACACCGGCCGAACTGATCGACAGCTTAGGAACCCTGATCGAAACGACCACCGGCCCCCTGCGGGTGCTGACCACGGCACGGCTGGCGGTTTTCCTCGAAGCCAGCCGCGACCCCCAGCTGCAGGAGGTGGCCTCCGGCGGGCGGCAGGCGATGCGAGCGGTCATCGCGGACGCGTTTGAACGGCTCGGCGCCGCCGAGCCCGGCCGGCTCAGTGACGCAGTAGTGGCCTGTTGTGAAGGCCTCATCCTGCATCGGATAACCCGGGGCGACACCACCGACCCCCGTACGGTATTCGCGGCCGTCCTGGCCGGGAAGTTTCCCGGCTCCATCTCCTGACAACCCCGGTGCGTGGATCGCCGTTGCGCGGCACCCGGAAACATCGGAAAACAGCCAGGGGGCGTAGGACGCGTCCACGGCTGTCCGCGATAATGGAACGGTGATTGCTTCCGCCCGCCCCGTCGTCCTGTCTGAGGACCAGTGGCTTCCCCGCCAGGCGGCGCATGTAACCCGCGTCCGGCCCTTCACCGAAGGATTCCTCGCCCGGCGCTCGGCCGGCCGGAAACACCCGGTGGAGGATTTCCTCTTCACCTACTACTCCCAGAAACCCGGCCAGCTGCTGCGCTGGCACCCGGGTGCCGGCGTCGTCCTGACCGGGCCGGCCACAGTGGAACGCACGGCCTGGAAGTTCTACCGGACGCTGACAGAGACGGAGCGGGAAGCCGCGGGAATCGACGCCGGAACACCGGCGGTCACCGTGGATGTGGCCGGGTTTGCCGCGGTGCGCGGCGATGCCCTCGGATTCACCACCATGCTGCTTTCCCGCACGGCCGCCAGGCGGCCGGTGCTGGGCTGCTTCGGCATGCATGAGTGGGCCATGGCCTACAAGTCCGAGGACAACGGGATCCGGCACGACTACCTGCAGCTGCGGCTCGGGGCCCAGGGCACCGACGAGCTGGTGGAGCGCAGCAAAATCCGCTGCACCCACTTCGATGCCTTCCGGTTCTACACCCCGGAAGCGGTGCCGCTGAACGAGCTCACGCCCACCCGCGAAAACCAGCGGGACCTGGAGCAGCCCGGCTGCCTGCACGCCAACATGGACCTGTACAAATGGGCGTACAAACTCGTGCCGCTGCTGCCCAGCGAGGTGGTGATGGATGCCTTTGAGCTTTCCTGGCGCATCCGGGAAATGGACATGTGCGCCTCCCCCTATGACCTGGCTGACTGGGGTTACACCCCGATTGCCGTAGAGACGCCTGCCGGCCGGGCCCAGTATGCAGCCGCTCAACGCGGCTTCGCCGAGGAATCGCAGCAGCTGCGGGCCCGCATCCTGAGCCTGCTGGAACCCTTTGGAGAGCAGCTATGCAGCCAGAACCAAGCGGCCGGGTTATCCGTACCGGTGCCGAGACCTACGACCTGATTCTTCAACGCCGGTTCGCGGAACCGCCGGCAGCAGTGTGGCCCAGCTTCACCAGCCCGGACCAGACGGCCCAGTGGTTCGGCCGCTGGGAAGGAACCCCGGGAAGGGGCGACACCGTTGACCTGCAGATGCTCTTCGAAGAGGGGCTGCCCTGGAGCCGGGTCCGCATAGCAGACTGCGTCTCTCCGGAACTGCTGCGCCTGCTGGTGGAGGACGAATACGGCAGCTGGGACCTGGAAATCCGGCTCCGTAACGATCCGGCCGGGAGCGCACTGGACTTCATCCACCATCTGGAGGACCCGCAGGCCGTCTCCAGCGTGGGGCCGGGCTGGGAATACTATCTGGACCGGCTGCTGGCCGCCCGCAGCGGCGATCCGGCCCCGGACTTCAATGACTATTTCCCCAGCCAGGGACCCTACTTCGAGGCACAGGCAGAGGCGGCTGCAGACTCGCCCGGCCCTGCTTGACAGTGTTGGCTAGGCTGGTGGCTCCGCTACCAATGGAGGCCACTCAGTGCGCAACATTCAAGGAACCGTTATAGTTCCCCTGCTGTTGTGCACCGCCGTTCTGTTAGCAGCCTGCGGCGGCAATGCCGGCAATTCCGCCGAGTCGCCGCAGTCCACGGAGTCCCCGGTATCCCCGGTATCCCCGGCGGAATCGCCGTCCACGACGCCCCCCACGCCGCCGGCCGCGTCACCTGCGCCGTCCGCGGCAGCACCCATCTCGCTGACCGTCGAATTCAAGGCGGACGGAACGACGACGAGCAGCACCTGGACCCTGCAGTGCGACGGCGCGGAGCCCCTGGCCGGATCGACCGTTCCGGACCCGGCCGGCGCCTGTGCCCTGCTCGCGGAACAAGGGGCAGCCGCACTCGCGGAGCCGGCGGCGGGCTTGATGTGCAAGCAGCAAATCAGCGGAATGCAGCGCGCACATGTCACCGGCACCGTGAACGGCGCCTCCGTGGACGCTAACTTCTCGCTTCGGGACGGTTGCCAGACTTCGCGCTGGGAACGGCTCACTGCCCTGCTGGGCCCCGCGGACGGCGCCCTCTAGTTACGGGCACATTTTCCGCGGAGGGTTGGTGCCGTCATTCATGAGCCGCCGCCGTTCCGCTGGGCTCCTGCGCGCCGGGCCGGTCCCGTTTGCGCCGCACATGCACCTGCTTCCGTATCCGAGCCACCACGTCGCCGGTGCTGTCAGTTACATCTACGGAGAACCATTCGAGTACCTTGTCCCCGTTCGCAGCCAGCCTGCGCAGGCGCTCGACGTCGGCCGGGTCCAGGACAAACTCGGCCCGCACCTCGCCCTTCCCCGGCTTCAGGAACTCGACCTCCGCCGCACGGTCCCACACAACGTGGTCGCCGCCGAGGTGATGGAGCAGCAGCATCATCCAGAACGGATCGGTCATGGCGAACAGGGAGCCACCGAAATGCACACCTGCCACGTTCTTGTTCCACCAGTAGGACCGCAGCCGCACGGAAACCCCCCAATACTCAGGGTCCAGGCGGGTGATGCGAATGCCGGTAAAGGCAAAGGGCGGCCACACGTTCATGAACCGGCGGACGGTGGCCGGCTTCGCTTGCAGGAGTTTCACGGCCCCACTGTAACGGGACATTTCACAATGCAGCCCTGTACACGGCCCGGCACGCTGTGTTCTAGTATTGAATAAGCATGCTTAGTATTTCCGGACAACGATGTTCCGGCACCGACCTGAAAGCGAAAAATGTCGATTGAAGCAAGCCCCGAGGACCAATACCTCTGGGCCCGCGGGCTCGTCGAGTCCGACGACGCCGAATACATGCACTGCGGCGAGCCCATGCAGCCCCGGGACAGCCGGCAGCGCTCCATCTTCGAACCGATCACCGTGGAATCCATGCCGCAGGAACCAGTGGATGTACAGCTCGAAACCACCGTGCTGCGGTGTGCCTGCGGCTTCCAGTTGGAGATCCCGGCCTGAGCTCGGAGCCGTCAGCGTAACGTACGTAACGCCGCTAGAATGAGTCCTGCAAGCTCGCGGAGCGCTGAATCAGCGTGAGACGGCAAGGTCCGCGGCCACCCATCTCGTTCACAGGAGTTGCCGGATGCCCCGGATCGTTGTTGATGTCATGCCCAAGCCCGAGATCCTCGATCCGCAGGGCAAAGCCATTGCCGGGGCGCTCCCCCGCCTGGGACTGACGGGTTTCACCGGAGTCCGCCAGGGCAAACGCTTTGAGCTCACCGTCGACGGGGACGTTACCCCCGAGGTCCTGGAGCAGGCCCGCACCGCTGCTGCGACCGTGCTGTCCAATCCCGTGATCGAAGACGTCACCCGCGTCGAAGTTATCCCGGAGGCCTGATTTTGAGTACACCCCTGATCGGCGACTTTTCGGTCGCCCCGGAAAACGACGCGCTCCGCGCGGTCCGGGTAGGTGTCATCACCTTTCCCGGCACGCTGGATGACCGCGACGCCGCCCGTGCCGTAACCATCGCCGGCGGCACCGCCGTCGGGCTCTGGCATGCCGAAGCGAATCTGCAGTCAGTGGATGCCGTGATCATCCCCGGCGGGTTCTCCTACGGGGATTACCTGCGCGCCGGCGCCATTGCCCGCTTCGCCCCGCTCATGGAAAAGGTAGTGGACGCCGCAGCCGGCGGCATGCCCGTGCTGGGCATCTGCAACGGCTTCCAGATCCTCACCGAGGCGCACCTTCTGCCCGGATCCATGATCAAGAACAACCACCTGAAATTCTCCTGCGCGGACCAGCTGCTGCGCGTGGAAAACAACACCACGGCCTGGACCAACGCCTACGAGGCCGAAGCCGGCATGGTTGTTCCGCTGAAGAACCAGGACGGCCAGTACGTCGCGGATGAAAAAACGCTCGACGAGCTCGAAGGCGAAGGCCGGGTGGTCTTCCGGTACGACGGCGGAAACCCCAACGGATCCCGCCGCGGCATCGCCGGCATTTCCAATGCCGCCGGGAACGTCGTCGGGTTGATGCCCCATCCCGAACACGCCGTCGAACCCGGCTTCGGCCCGGATTCCTCCGCCTACGGGGAGGTCGGGCTGGGCTACGGCACCGACGGGCTCCGCATCTTCAGCTCAGTCCTCAACTCGCTCGTTGCCGGAGGCAAGTCATGACCGTTTCCACAGGTGCTGCGCAGAAAAAGTTCCGCATCGACACCGTGGAGCATGCCGCCGCCACCCCGGACACCGAGCTGCCCTGGGCCGAGCTCGGCCTGAAGGAAGACGAATTCCACCGCGTCGTGGAGATCCTGGGCCGCCGCCCCACCGCGGCCGAGCTGGCGATGTACTCGGTCATGTGGTCCGAGCACTGCTCCTACAAGTCCTCCAAGGTGCATCTGAAGCAGTTCGGTGACAAGGTCACCGACAAAATGAAGGAACACCTGTTGGTGGGCATCGGTGAGAACGCCGGCGTCGTGGATATCGGCGAGGGCTGGGCCGTGACCTTCAAGGTCGAATCCCACAACCACCCCTCCTTCGTGGAGCCCTACCAGGGCGCCGCCACCGGCGTCGGCGGCATTGTCCGCGACATCATCTCCATGGGCGCCCGTCCGGTGGCCGTAATGGATCCGCTGCGCTTCGGCGCCATCGACCACCCGGACACCGCCCGGCTGGTGCACGGCATCGTCTCCGGCATCGGCGGCTACGGCAACTCCCTCGGACTGCCGAACATCGGCGGGGAACTGGTCTTCGACTCCGTGTACCAGGGCAACCCGCTGGTCAACGCGCTGGCCGTAGGCGTAATGCGCCACGAAGACATCCGGCTGGCCAACGCCTCCGGAGCCGGCAACAAGGTGGTGCTGTTCGGCGCCCGCACCGGCGGCGACGGCATTGGCGGCGCCTCCGTGCTGGCCTCCGAATCCTTCGACGACAGCAAGCCCTCCAAGCGCCCTGCCGTCCAGGTGGGTGATCCGTTCGCGGAGAAGGTGCTCATCGAGTGCTGCCTGGAACTGTTCAAGTCCTCCGTGGTGGAGGGCATCCAGGACCTGGGCGCGGCCGGGATTTCCTGCGCGACGTCGGAACTCGCCTCCAACGGCGACGGCGGCATGCACGTGGAACTGACCAACGTGCTGCTGCGCGATCCCACCCTGACCCCCGGCGAGATCCTGATGTCCGAGTCCCAGGAACGCATGATGGCCGTGGTCACGCCGGAGAACGTGGAAGCGTTCGAGGCGATCATGGACAAATGGAACGTGGAGTACTCCTGGCTCGGCGAGGTCACCGGCACCGGCCGGCTGATCATCGACTGGGCCGGCGAAACCATTGTCGACGTCGATCCGCGCACCGTGGCCCACGAGGGCCCGGTGTACCAGCGCCCTCTGTCGCGTCCGGCCGCGCAGGACAGCATCGAGGCCGACTCCTTCAACGCGGAACGGCCCTTCGGCAGCGCCGCGGTCAAGGACGCCATCCTGGAACTGATGGCCTCGCCGAACATGTGCGACAAGTCCTGGGTCACCAACCAGTTCGACCGCTACGTGCAGGGCAACACCGCCCTGGCCATGCCGGACGACGCCGGTGTGGTCCGGGTGGATGAAACCACCGGACTGGGCGTAGCCATCTCGACCGATGCCAACGGCCGCTACTCCTACCTCAACCCGTACGAGGGCGCGAAGCTGGCCCTGGCCGAGTCCTACCGCAACGTGTCCACCGCCGGCGCGAAGCCGCTGGCGGTCACCGACTGCCTGAACTTCGGCTCCCCGGAGGACCCGGAGGTCATGTGGCAGTTCGCCGAGTCCGTCCGCGGGCTGGCCGACGGCTGCCGCGAACTCGGAGTGCCCGTCACCGGCGGCAACGTCTCGCTGTACAACCAGACCGGCGGCGTCGCCATCCATCCCACCCCCGTGGTGGGCGTCCTGGGTGTGTTCGACGACGTCGCCCGCCGCACGCCGTCGGGCTGGCGGCAGGACGGCCAGGCCATTTACCTGATGGGCACCACGCAGGACGAGCTGGACGGCTCCGAATACGCGAACCTGCGCGGCCACCTGGGCGGGCAGCCGCCGAAGGTGGACCTGCAGGCGGAAAAGCTGCTCGGGGAACTGCTGGTCAATGCCTCCCGCGACGGCATGATCGACGCCGCGCACGACCTCTCCGAAGGCGGCCTCGCTGCCGCGCTGTCCGAGATGGCCCTGCGCTTCGGCGTCGGCGCCCGGATCGGCCTCGGCGAGGTGTGCGAACGCGACGGCGTGGACCTGTTCACCCTGCTGTTCTCCGAGTCCCAGGCCCGCGCCGTCGTCGCGGTCGCCCGGAGCGAGGAGGTCCGGTTCAAGGACATGTGCTCGGCGCGCGGCTTCGCCCATGCCCGAATCGGCGTGGTGGATACGGAGATCGGCGCCCTGGACTTCCAGAGCAACTTCACGCTGCCGCTGGATGAGCTGAAGGCGGCCTACGAAGGCACCCTGCCGAAGCACTTCGGCTAGCAGTACCTGCCTGCATGGGCCCGGCATCGCCTGCCGGGTCCGTGCGGCTTTTTCGCCGGCGAAGACGACGGGAACCGGTAGTGCCTGCGCGTCCGGAGCGCGGAATGAAACAAATCCCGAAAGTACGTGCAAAATTAGCTCGTGAGCATAATCCCCGAGAGCCTGGCAGCTGACGCAGGCATCCCCACCGAGCGCCTGTCGCTGGACCTGATGACCGTGGCCGAGGTGGACGCCCTCATCATCCAGACGCGGGGGCCGGACTGGAGCGAGGATTTCCCCCAGCCGGCGGATTACGACGCCGCCCGGCGGGCTTTTGAGGCGGGCCTCCTGACCCCGGCGGCGGCCGCCTTCGGCATGCGGCTGATCCATGAGTGCTCCACCTCCCTGGTGGTGGGGACCATTGGTTTTGACGGGGTCCCGCTGGAGAACGCCGTGGAGGTCACCTATAACGTCGTGCCGTCCCGCCGGGGGCAGGGCTACGCCGCCGAGGCGCTCATTGCCCTGACACGCTTCATCCTGGACCAGCCCGGGGTGGACGAGGTCACGGCGTACACCGAACCCGCCAACGAGGCGTCCCAGTCCGTGCTGCTCACTGCAGGATTCCTGCCTGAGGAGGGAAGCACGATGGTGCTGCGTTTCAGCCTGCGGCGAGATCAGCTTCCGGAGGCCAGCCGGTAGGCTGCCGCGAAGTACCGGTTGGTGTAGAACTGCTGGACGCGCACGTTGACCGGGTTCGCAGCAGCGACCACCCGGTTGGCCGGCCGGCTGTAGGCCGCGATCCGGAAGTAGAGCCGGCCGTCCTCGTCCAGCTCGGCATAAAAGCCTTCTTCACCGCGCTCCGGGTGTCCGGGGAGCGTGCCGTATCCAAAACCGCTGCGTTGCCCGCGGACCGCAGTGCCGGCGTCGTCCAGCACTGCGTCCGAGACCCAGATGACGCGGCACGGCGCGTAGTAGCGCACCCGCCAAAACCCGACACCGGACGCCATGTCGACGCCGGGGGCGGCGCGCGGAGTGCCGGGGGCCACGGACAGCCCCGCCCGGCGGTGCAGGTCCCAGTCCAGCAGCCCGTTGGTCAGGCGGAGGAACCCGGCCCGGGCATCGTCTACCTTGAGTTCGTCCTTGCGCAACACCAGCCGGTAGCCGTCCGGCCAACGGTCCGTCATCGGCGCCGGATAGGGCCGCTCGGTCTTCCCCTGCTCCGCATAGGTAAAGTCAGCGCGGCCCCTCATCCGCCCGCCAGGCCCTTCCACTCGAGTGATTCCCGGTCTTTTCGCGGCAACGACGCCACCACCAGGTCATAGGAGTCCTCCACCAGGTCCCGGATCATGCCGTGCGGCAGGCCGGAGGCAACTTCCACCTGGTTCCAGTGCGTTTTGTTCATGTGCCAGGCGCCCGTGATCTCCGGATGCGCGGCGCGCAGCTGGAGCGCCAGCTCCGGTTCGCACTTCAGGCTGATCATCAGGGGCTCGCCGGCAAGGGCGGCCAGAGCGAACATTTTCGCTTTGCCGCCTGCTGCCCGCACCTTGAACACCGAAGAGTCCGGCCCAAAGGGGAAATCTTCAAACGCTCCGGGCAGGGACAGGCACAATCGCTTAAGCTCACCCGCATCCATGGGGAAAGCCTAACGCTGCCGTCCGTGCGGTGGCACTGCCGCAGCCCATGGGTGGCAGGATGGGAGGAACAGGTAGGAAAGCTGCGGGCATGCCGGCAGCGGAGCGAAGGACAAAACGGTTTGAAGCAGAACAACCGCAGTACCGGCCCCGTCAGCCAGGCCGCCAAGCGCGCCGCCGATTCCGCGGCCTTTGAGCGGTTCGCCCGGGTGGGCTACGTGGCGAGCGGGATCGTGCACATTGTCATCGGCGCGATCGCCCTGCAGATCAACGCCGGAGGATCCGGCAACGCGGACACCAGCGGAGCCGTCGCCGCTGTGGCCACACAGCCCGCCGGGTACGTACTCCTCTGGTTCTGCTTCCTCGGCTGCTACGCCCTGGCGCTGTTCCAACTCAGCCGCATCTTCCTTGCCGGACAGCGGCTGAAGGACAAGGAGCTCTGGAAGGACCGGGCCAGCAACGCCGGACAGGTGCTCGTCTACGGGGGTATCGGAACCATTTTCGCTTCGTTCGCCCTGGGCCGCGGCAGCAATGGCGGAAGCTCTTCCTCGGTCAGCTGGACCGCCCGCCTGCTGGCGGTACCGGCGGGCCAATGGATTCTGGGCCTCGCCGGGCTCGTTGTGGTGGGGATCGGCGGCTACTTCATTTTCAAGGGAGCCTCCCGCCGCTTCCGCCGGGACCTCACCGGCGTCCCCGGCGGGCTCTGGTCAAAGGCCGTGGACATCACCGGCGTGGCCGGCTTCATTGCCAAGGGAGTGTCGCTTGTCATCCTGGGGGTGCTGCTCACGGTGGCCGCCGTGCAGGCGGACCCGGAGGAGTCCACCGGCCTCGACGGCGCGCTGCACACTCTGCGCGACCAGCCCTACGGCGTGGTGGCGCTGGCCGCGGTGGGAGTCGGGCTGATGCTCTACGGGCTGTACATGGGGATTATCCGCGCCCGGTTCGCCAAGCTTTAGAGCCCGAAGCGCGGAGCTTCGATCACCGGGCAGGCGTCCATCACGACGTCGAGCCCCGCCTCCGCGGCGCGGGCAGCGGCGGCTTCGTCCACCACGCCGAGCTGCAGCCAGACGGCCTTGGCCCCCGCCTCGATGGCCTGGTCCACAATGTCACCCACGCGGGCGGAGTTCACAAAGCAGTCCACCACATCGATGCTTCCCGGAATATCACCCAGCTTCCGGTAACCCTTGTTGCCGTGGACGTCGTCGCCCTTCAGGCTTACCGGGATGATCTCCATGCCCAGATGGTCCTGGACAAAGCGTGAGACGCCGACGGCGGGGCGCAGCGGGTTGTTCGACAGGCCAACCACTGCCCACCGTGCCGCTTTGTTCCGGAGCAGCCGTTCGATTACCGCAGGGTCATTGACGTGTGCCACAGTTTTTCCTTTGCCGGAGCCGGTGATTGGAATCCAGCTTACGCGCCCGTCCCGGAACGCCGGCAGGACTGCTGCCGGTGGCATCGTCCCGTCAGCCTAGGCCAGGAAAGATTCGATGGCATCCGTCAGCGCCGCATCCGGAATGCCGCGAGTATCCGATTCCACCAGCAGGAACTCACCGGTTTCCAAGGCGTCGGCGGTCTGCCGCGCCAGGTCCCGGGTGCTGTCACCGCTGCTGCTCCCCGCCATCACCAGCACCGGAATGCGGACCCCGGCCAGGCCCTCGATCTCGCTCTGCAGGACCATCAGTTCATCCTCGCCGTCGGCGAGGGAAAGGGTGGGTTCCAGGGCCACCACCCGGCTGACCACCGTGGATTCCTCCGCGGCCCTCAGCGCCAGGAACGCCCCCTCGTCGAAGCCGTAAAGGTCCGTCGATCCGCCGACGACCTGAAGGACCGCCAGCAGGTCATCCACATCGGATTCCGCCGTATATTCCTCGCCCATCCCGCTTTCACCGATCCCCCGCCGGTCATAGGTGTAGACGGTGTGGTTCTGTGCCAGGGCGTCCGCGAGCACCACGGTCGCAGGGCTGCTGCGGTGCGCCAGCAGCGGGCCCACGATTGCCAGCGGCGGGCCGCTGCCCTGCCGGGACCAGGCGATGGGTGTTCCATCGGCGGATATCGCCTTCCCCGATGCGGACATGGCGGCCATAGCAACCCCTCAAAACGGTGTGATCGACGAACCCCGGCCGGGCCCGGCACTTCAAGGCCCTTAAGGCAGGTTAGGAGTGCCTCGCCGCGGCGGTCAACGGACATCCCGGGATCCACTCCGGCCGGCACCTGATATCCGATGCCGCAGCCCACCGTGCGGTGCCCTTTACTTATTTGTCCGGACGGTTAGGGTAACGCCATGAAGAAGCACTTGGGGTGGCTCATTCCGCTGATCGGCATTATCGCCCTGTATCTGCTGATCTCCGTTCTTTCCTCGGCCGTTATGAACTCCGGTATGGATGATGCGTCTAAGGCCCTGACCGTCCTGGGTATGTTCCTCTGCTGGCCGATTGTCAGCGTCATCCTTCTCATCCGGGCGGGGAACCGGGCGCACCGGATTTTCCGCGCCTACCGCCGTTCGCAAGGCCACCTCACCAAGGCCGAGCAGGCGGAGGAGGATGTACGGCAGAGATATGCCCAGTGCTGGTCCGCCGCGCGGACCCTCACAGCCGGGCTCGCCACAGGGCATCAACCCCCGTCCCGGGAAGTATGGGGGATTGTCCTGGAACCGGGTGAAAGCGTCCGCCTGGATATCTCCGCGGAATACGCGCGGTTCTACGGCGTTGACGGCAGCTACGTACATACCTCGGGCTTTTTCTGGGGCTCCCCTGCCTTTGTGCTCGCTGGAGCAGGCGTGACCGCGCTGGCCAATACTGCCCGGCGTCGTTCCGCTGAAGCTGCTTCCCGGCAGCAGTGGAGGGAAGTCCAGCACACCCAGATGTTCCTGACCGAGCGCCGGATTATCTGCCAGGCCAACGGCCGGTGGCTGAGCTTCTACTACTCCCAGGTCAGTGCGTGCTACCCGGAACCGGAGAACAACAGCCTGGTACTCGAGTTCCATTCCGCGGAACCGCTTCTGATCGGCGGGGCGCAGGCTCCACTGGCCATTGCCTACACTGTCTGGGCCCTTTACGGGGAACGCGGACTGACCGGGCACCCGGGAATGCGGAGTCTCCGGAGCTAACCGGACGCCGAACGGTCCGGCGTCGAAATATTACGCGAAGGCCTTGTTGGAGCTGCTCTTCCGGGGTTTAGTAGTGCCTGACCATCCCGAGCGGCTGAGAGACCTGGATCGATGAAGCCGCAGCAACCCTGGTTGCCGCATTTCCTCCTTGAGGTGCGGGAATAACGAGGCTGGTGTCGCAGGAAGCCGTTACCCCGGCTCAGGACACCTTCCGTAGGGTGCTACTGCCAGGATCGATGGAGAGTTTTCTATGACTGCAGTCCTGCCTTCTTCCACGTCCTCACCCGGTTCCGGCACGGCACGCCCGAGTGCTGCCCTGCCGGTTCAATTCGCCGGGCTCGGCCGGAGTTTCGGTTCCGGCCCGGACGAACACGTAGTCCTTCGGGACATCACCTTCGACATCCGTCCAGGCGAGGTGCTGGCCATCCTGGGTGCGAGCGGCTGCGGCAAATCCACCTTGCTGCGGGCCGCTGCCGGACTGGACCTTCCCACCGCCGGAAGCATCCTGATTGACGGCAAGCCGGTGTCCGGTATCGATGACCGCTGTGCCGTTGCCTTCCAGGAACCCCGGCTGCTGCCGTGGCAGACCCTGCAGGCCAACATAGCCCTCGGGTTGCCGAAGTCCGCGAGCGCCAGCCGGGGAAAGGCCAAGGTTGCCGAGCTCCTGGATCTGGTGGGACTGGCTGCCTTTGCGAAGCACCGGCCGCGGGCCGTGTCCGGGGGCATGGCCCAGCGGACCTCCCTTGCCCGGGCACTCGCACGGGAACCGGGTGTCCTGCTGCTGGACGAACCCTTCGGTGCCCTGGATGCGCTGACACGGCTCAAGATGCAGGACCTATTGCTTTCCCTGCACCGGGCGGCGCCCGCCACCGTCCTGCTGGTCACCCATGACGTGGATGAGGCCCTGCAGCTGGCGGACCGCATCATTGTCCTCGGCGGGGAGGACGGCACCCCCGGGGCCACCATCACCGAGGTGGTCACCGTTCCGGGCCACCGACCGCGGGACCGCGCCTCGGCGGAGCTGGCCCAAATGCGCGGCGACCTCCTTGCCCTGCTGGGCGTCGAGCGCCACTAGCTCCTCCCCTTACCTCCCGGCACTGCGCTCCCCTCAGCAGCGCCGTGCTGCCTCCGACTTACCGCCATCAGCCTGCGCCCTTACGCGCCCTGTTTCCCTAAGGACCCCTCATGAACAGCCGTTCTTTCCAGCCTTATTCCCAGCCCCGCAAGCCCCGCAGCACCTTTGCCGCCGTCGTCGCTGTGGCCGGCCTAGCCCTCGCCGGCTGTGTTGCCGGGGAGGATTCCACCGGGACCTCAGCGGTCCAGGAGGCCGACGGCGGAACCCTGACGCTCGACTTCGCCACCTATAACCCGTTGAGCCTCATCATCAAGGACCAGGGCTGGCTGGAGGAAGAGCTGGCCGATGACGGCGTCACAGTGGAATGGGTCCAGTCCGCCGGCTCCAACAAGGCCAATGAAAACCTGCGGTCCGGCGCCATCGACGTCGGCTCCACTGCGGGTTCCGCCGCACTGCTCAACCGGGCCAACGGCTCACCGATCAAGGCCATCGATGTGTTCTCCCAGCCCGAATGGTCGGCCCTGGTGGTCGGCGCCGATTCCGGGATCGAGTCGGTGGCAGATCTCGCGGGCAAGTCGGTGGCCGCAACCAAGGGCACGGATCCGTACTTCTTCCTGGTCCAGGCCCTGGATGAAGCCGGGCTGAGCCTCTCCGATGTCACCGTGGAACAGCTGCAGCACGCCGACGGCCGGACCGCCCTCGAGAACGGTTCCGTGGATGCCTGGGCCGGGCTGGACCCGATCATGGCCGACGCCGAACAGCACGGTGCCCGGCTGGCCTACCGCAACCTGGACTTCAACACCTACGGCCTCCTGGCCGCCAACGAATCCTTCCTGTCAGAAGATCCCGAGCAGGCGCAGGCAGTAGTCAATGCGTACGAAAAGGCCCGTGCCTGGGCTGCAGCCAATCCGGACGACACCGCCCAGATCCTCGCCGACGTCGCCGGACTGGACCCCGCCGTCGCCAAGACAGTGATCACGGAGCGCAGCAACCTGGACGTGGACCCCGCACCCGGCGAGGCGCAGCGCAGCGTCCTAACGAAGATCGGTCCCACCCTGGTGGAGACCGGAGACGTGGCCAGCCAGGAGCAGATTGACGAGGCCCTCGACAGCCTGCTGGACGACTCCTACGTCAGGAACGCAGAGGACGCGGGAGCATGAGCACTCCCATCCATACCTCCGAGCAGGACGCTTCGGCCCTCCAGCCTCCTGCCCCGAAGGCCGGCTTCAGCCTGAACAACCGGTTTTTCCGGCTCGGACTGGGTCTTCTGGTTCCCCTGGCACTGCTTGCGGCCTGGCAGCTCGCCGCCACCGCCGGGATCTTCAGCGCCGTCCAGCTCCCGCCCCCCGGTGCGGTTTACGACGCCGCGGCGGACCTGGCGCAGCGCGGCCAACTGGGCACTCACATCGCCATCTCCACCCAACGGGTACTGGCCGGTTTCGTCATCGGCTCCGCGCTGGGCCTGGTCCTGGGCGCCCTGCTGGGCCTGTCCCGGCTGGCCGATGCCCTGCTGGGCCCGGCCATCGGAGCGCTGCGGGCGGTTCCGTCCCTGGCCTGGGTGCCGCTGCTGATCCTGTGGATGAAAATCGGTGAAGACTCCAAAATCACGCTGATCACCATCGGTGCGTTCTTCCCCGTCTTCACCACGGTGGCCCTGGCCCTGCGGCATGTGGACCGCAATCTGGTGGAGGCTGCCCGGGCCTTCGGTCTGCGCGGGGTGAAGCTGCTGACCACCGTGCAGCTGCCGGCCGTGGTGCCGGCCGTCTTCTCCGGGCTCCGGCTCGCCCTGGCCCAGTCCTGGCTGTTCCTGGTCGCGGCCGAACTGATCGCCTCCTCCATGGGACTGGGGTTCCTGTTGACGGATTCGCAGAACAACGGACGGACGGACCGGATGTTCCTGGCCATCATCACCCTGGCCGTCATCGGTAAGGCCACGGATGCCCTGCTGGGCATCGCGGAGAAACGGGCGGTGAGGAAATGGACCTGACGGCATCGCCCCCCCCCCCCCCCCCCCGGGCGACGGCTAATGCCGGCGCGTCAGCGTCACTCGGTCCAGCACCATGGAACCGCCCATGGCCCGGTGGACCTGCAGGAATTCAATGGGCGAGACCTCCAGGATCAAACTGTTCGTCCGGGACGGCAGCAGGTCCTCCCGCTGGCCGTCCATCAGGTCGAGGAATATCTGGGTGGCCTCCCGCCGGCCCATCGGCTCGGTGAACGTCACCCGGTGGGCAGCCGAAGCCATCTTGTAGCCCGTCTCGACAACAATCACGTATTCGTCCACTCCGGCCTCCTGGCTGCCCGCGGCGCACGCGTCTCTACCTGCTACCTAAGCCCACATCCGCACCAAACCACAACGGGAAGCTCCCCGATCCACCCGGCTTCACCCGAGGAAGGAGCCCGGGACGCCGACGGGGTCTACCGGCCGGGGCCGGACGGACCGCGGCCGTGGGGGTGTGCGCCGTCGTTGCCCCGGCCGTTACCCCGGTCGGAGCCCTCGTGCGCGGATCCATGCCTATCGGGCATACCGGCACCGGCACGCCCGGAATTCTGCCCACGGTCCCCGGAATACCCGGGGTGCCCGCCGTCGTGCCGGTTCCGGTCCGGCTGCGGGTCCGGGATCGGTCCGTTACCGTCCCCGTCACCGGCTCCCGGCGGCGGACTGCCGCCCGGCTCCACCACCGGAGCAGGAACAACGACTATGTCCGGTTTGGGCTCCGGCTCGAGGGCGGGGCTGTCTTCTACCACCGCATTCGGCTCGGGCTCGGTGACCGCGGCAGGGACCACCGGATCTGCGGGCACCTCGGGTTCGGCCGGTTCAGCGGGTTCGACCCGTTCCAGCGGAGGCACCTCCGCTGTGGGCACCTCCGGCGTAAAGCTGACTATGGGAGTCGGATCCGCCCGAACCAGGAAATCCGGGTTGGCCGCCACGCCGCCGGCGCCGACCGCCATCGCCCCGATCAGGGCTGTACCGAGGATGATGCCGCGGCCGCCCTTGCGCCGGGGGCGAAGGGGCACGGGGGCGCCTTCAAACAGGGCAGCCAGCTCCCCTTCGGGATCCGGTACGGGGACACGGGACTCGCTGCGCAAAGCCAACAGCGCCTCTACCAGCTCCGGGGTTTCCTCGACGCCTGCTTCCGCCAGGAGGCCGCGGACATAGAGTCGGTCCTGCGCATCAGGATGCTCGCTCATTGTCCGGTGCCTCCTTCCGTTCCGGTTGGTTTCTCAGTACCCCGAGGGCGCGGCGCTGGAGCTGCTTCACGGCTCCGGCGCTGCGTCCCATGATCTTCGCCGATTCGTCAACGGAAAGATCGGCCACCACGCGCAGCAGCAGGACTTCCTGCTGCTGGGGTGCCAGACCCGCCAGGAGGGCGGCAACTCCGGCACCGGCACCCAGCACGCTTTCCTCGGCGGATTCCGTGGCACGGCGGTCCAGCTCCGGATCGAACACGGCGGTCGCCGGCTCGCGCTCGCGCCGTCGGACGTCATCCACCATGCGGGCGTGTGCAACGGAGAAGGCGAAGGTGCGGGCACCTCGGAGTCCACCCTTGAGCGTGTCCATTTTGGCGAACAGCGTCAGGAAGACTTCCTGCGTGAGTGCTTCAGGGTCGTCACACCCCTTGGAGCGGAGGTAACCGAGGATCCCCGGCGCGAAGTCGTCGTAGATCTCGCGCAGCGCCGCGGGCTTTCGGGCACGCGCATCACGGAGCGTCTGCTCAGTAAGCGGTGCAGGCACGGCGGATTCACTTTCCTCGGATGCGGGAGTGGTCCAAATGCTACCGTGTCCGCCGCCACAGTCATGCGCGCAACGGCCGCACCGATGCTCGTTGGGGGGATGAGCCTCGGCGCGGCCGTTACACACAGGTAATCGACGGCGGGTGTGAAAAGGTTACGCCGCCGCCGAAGTTTTTCGACGCCGGATTTTCCGACCCTAGTGCGCCTCCACGATCTGCGTGTTTTCCGCGAAGCGGCGGTTCTTGAGCACCGGAAGGAACTGGCGTACGTCGTCGATCCGCCGGCGGGTGACGTCCGCCGTCACCACGGCCTCGCGTTCATCCTCCAGTGCAGCCTGCGGCACCCCCATCGGGTCCAGGATGGCGGAGTGGCCCACGGTGTGCGAGCTGGACGTACCCGCAGCCGCCACCCACACAGTGTTCTCGATGGCGCGGGCCTTGAGCAGGGTTTCCCAGTGGTCAATCTTGTGCTCACCCTTGAACCAGGCCGCCGGGACCGCCAGCAGGTCAGCGTCGAGATCGGCGAGCGCCCGGGCCAGTTCCGGGAAGCGCAGGTCATAGCAGGTCATGACCCCCACCCGGAGGTCGCCCACCTGCAGAACCTTCACGCCGCCGTCGCCCGGTTTGATCCGGGTGGATTCCGCATAGCTGAAGGCGTCATACAGGTGCAGTTTGCGGTAGGTGTCCACGATCCGTCCGGTCGCGTCAATCAGGACCAGGGTATTGAAGGGCCGGTCCTCACCGCTGGACTCGTAACCGCCGGCAATGACCGCGATCTCCAGTTCGGCGGCCAGCAGGGACAGCTGGGAGACGAAGGTGGTCCAGGAGGCGTCGACGGCGGCGGACAGGGATCCTTCCACCTTGCCGATGCTGAACATGGACTCTTCGGGGAAGATGATCAGCTCGGACCCCGCGGCCCTGGCCTTGCCGGCCAGGGACCGCATGGTGGCGAGATTCTGCCGGACCTCACCGGACGGGCTGAACTGACCTACGCTGACTAACACTTTCGACCACCTTCGCCCGGACCGGAATTTCTTCCAGCCTAGACCAGGTCCTCGAAGTGCAGGACGGGTTTCAGGACGCTTCCACTCTTGGCTGCTGCGGCCGCCTCATTGATGTCCCTGAACGAGTACCGGGTAATCATCTTTTCCAGCGGGAACCGGCCCTGCTGCACCAGGTCCACCAGTGCCGGCAGGAACAGCTGCGGATTGGAATCCCCCTCGGTGATCCCCAGGATCTGGCGTCCGTTGAGCATGAAGTTCACGTCCAGGCTCATGGTGCTGCCCGCAGCGGGTGCGCCGATCAGCCCGAGCTTGCCCAACGGCGCCAGCACCGAGGCTGCGGTTTCCGCCACGCGGACGCTGCCGGTGGTTTCCAGGGCGTGGGTGACGCCCTGGCCGCCGGTCAGTTCCATCAGTGCCTGGGCGGCGTCGGTGTTCCCGGAGTTCACGACGTCGGTGGCTCCCAGTTCCCGGGCCAGTTCCAGCCGGGAATCCACCAGGTCCATCACGATGATGCACGTGGCCGGGGACAGGGCGGCGGCCATGACGGCTGCCAGGCCTACGGGGCCGGCGCCGAACACGGCGAGGACGGATCCGGGCTCGGGCTTCAGCACGTTCAGCACGGCTCCGGCGCCGGTCTGGATGCCGCAGCCCAGCGGTGCCAGCAGGGACAGATCCACGGCCGGATCCACCTTGGTCACACCGCGTTCGTCCGCCAGGACCAGGTTGGCGAAGGACGACTGGGCGAAGAAGTGCCCGTGCAGGTCGGTGCCGTTTTCCGAAAGGGTGGAGCTGCCGTCCGCGCGTTCCCCGCCGAGGAGGTTGCGGGGCAGGAATTCGACGCAGTATGCGGGGTGGGCACTGCGGCAGTTGCGGCACACTCCGCAGCTGGTGAAGGTCAGCAGGACATGGTCTCCGGGCTGCACCGAAGTCACGGCACTTCCCACGGCTTCCACCACGCCTGCACCTTCGTGGCCCAGGACGCCGGGCAGCGGAAAGGGAATGTGGCCTGCCTGCACACCCAGGTCGGTGCCGCAGACTCCGCTGGCCACCACCCGGACCAGGACCTCGTCAGGACGGGGATCATCCAGCGTCACTTGCGCAAGTTCGAAGGGCTGGTTGGTGCCGCGCAGGACGGCGGCCGTAGCTGTGCTGGTCATGTCTGCCTTTCCCGGCCGGATCGGGACACCCGACACAACTATCTGCGGCGGCGCTCCGGCACATCTTCACCCTACGCCCGCCCTAGACTTGGGCCGCATGGATGAAATCACTGCCCCCGTTGACCTTGGCTCTGTCGCCGGCGTGCTGAATCCGGCTGCCGTCGGATTTGCCCGCAGCGCACTGCACCGTCCCCTGGTTCCCTCGGGCGCCAAGGGCGGCTGGCGGACCAAGCGCTGGGAGTACTGGGGCATCCTCACCCCCGAGCTTGCCGTCGGCCTGACCATTGCCCATCTGGACTACGCCTCCACCCTGCAGCTGTACGTGTTCGAACGCAGCACCGGGAAGGAGACCAGCCTGGAGCCGCTGAAGATCCTGCCCTCCTACGCGGATGTCTCCCTGCCGGATGCGCTGCCGCCGCTGACGGCGTTCGGCGCCTTCGGCGGGGCGAGCCTGCGCTTCCACGACGCCGACGGCGGCACCCGCCTGCAGGCGTCGTCTTCCCGGATCTCGGCGGATCTGTTCGCTGAAGCGGACGGGGACGTTCTCGGGGTGGTGGTGCCGTGGTCCGCTAGCCGTTACCAGTACACGCTCAAGGACGTGGCCCGCCGGGTTTCGGGCACGGTGACCGTGGACGGGCGCGAGTATGCGGTGGGCGGGCAGGAATCCTTCGCCGTGCTGGACCGTGGCCGCGGCCGCTGGCCGTATTCGCAGCGCTGGAACTGGGGCGTCGGCTCGGGCACGGTGGACGGCACCCGGCTCGGGCTGCAGATCGGCGGCAAGTGGACCGCCGGAACACCGGCCACGGAAAACGCCTTGATCGTGGACGGCCAGCTGCACCATTACGACGGCGAACTGGAGTTCGAGTACGACCTCACCGATCCGGCGTCGACCTGGCGCGTGCATGGACCCTGGATCGATGCCGTGCTCACCCCGTTCCACCGGCGGGTGGCGGCGACGAACGCCGTCGTGATCAGCGCCCGGACCTGGCAGGCGTTCGGCACCTGGACCGGAACGGCGCGCACCCCGGACGGCACCGAGTACTCGCTGGACGGTCTGGGCGGCTGGATCGAGGAGGCCCGGAACCGCTGGTGAGCCGGGCGCCGACGGCACCGGTTCCGGGCGCGGAACCTGCCCGTTGACCGGTGTCCCGGCCCCTGTTAGCTTCGGGAATCATTTCCCCCGCCGGACAGGAGAGTTCCATGAGCCTTGTCATCTCATCCATTGCCCTCGATGCGGCAGATCCGCCACGGTTGGCGGAATTCTGGACCCAGGCGCTGGGCTACCGGATTGCGGAAACCAACGACGCCGACGTCATTTCGCTGGTTCGGGCTGACGGCAGTGCAGGTCCGGACATCGACATCATCCCCGTGCACGAGAGGAAGACCCTCAAGAACCGGCTGCACTTGGACCTGCGGGCAGCGCACGGCAGTACTCAGCATCAGGAAGTGGAGCGGCTGCTCGCGCTGGGCGCGGTCCGGGCCGACGTCGGGCAGGGCACCGAGGTGGACTGGGTGGTGCTGGCCGATCCGGAGGGCAACGAGTTCTGCGTGCTGAGCCGCTCCGAAGCGGCCCCGGATAGGCAGGCCGTCCGGTAGACGCACGGAAGGCCCCCAGCCTCAAGGGCTGCGGGGCCTTCCGTATGTGGTGGATTTACTCGTTGATGAGGTCCCGCACCACGATGGTCTGGTCACGGTCCGGGCCGACGCCGATGGCGGAGAACCGGGTGCCGGACATCTTCTCCAGCGCCAGCACGTAGTTCCGGGCGTTGTCCGGCAGATCCTCAAGGGTCTTGGCGCCGGTGATGTCCTCGGTCCAGCCGTCGAAGTACTCGAAAATCGGCTTGGCGTGGTGGAAATCGGTCTGCGTCATCGGCATCTCGTCGAACCGCACGCCGTCGACGTCGTACGCCACGCACACCGGAATCTTTTCGATGCCGGTGAGCACGTCCAGCTTCGTCACGAAGTAGTCCGTGAAGCCGTTGACGCGGGAAGCGTGGCGGGCCAGGACGGCGTCGTACCAGCCGCAGCGGCGCGGCCGGCCGGTGTTCACACCGAACTCGCCGCCGGTCTTCTGCAGGTACAGGCCCATGTCATCGAACAGTTCGGTGGGGAACGGACCCGCACCGACGCGGGTGGTGTACGCCTTGATGATGCCCACGGAGCGGGTGATCCGGGTGGGGCCGATGCCCGAGCCCACGGACGCGCCGCCGGCGGTCGGGTTGGACGAGGTCACGAAGGGGTAGGTGCCGTGGTCCACGTCCAGGAACGTGGCCTGGCCGCCCTCCATGAGGATGACCTTGCCCTCGTCCAGGGCGGAGTTCAGCTCGTAGGTGGAGTCGATGACCATGGGGCGCAGCCGGTCCGCGTAGGAGAGGAAGTACTGGACGACCTCTTCGGCGTCGATGTCGCGGCGGTTGTAGACCTTCAGCAGCAGCTGGTTCTTCTGCTTCAGGGAGCCTTCGACCTTCTGGCGCAGGATGGACTCGTCAAAGATGTCCTGCACGCGGATGCCCAGCCGGGCGACCTTGTCCATGTACGCGGGGCCGATGCCGCGGCCGGTGGTGCCGATGGCACGCTTGCCCAGGAAGCGTTCGGTGACCTTGTCCATCACCTGGTGGAACGGGGCCACCAGGTGCGCGTTGGCGGAAATCCGCAGCTTCGAGGTGTCCGCACCGCGGGATTCGAGGCCGTCGATCTCGGCGAAGAGTGCCTCAAGATTCACCACGCAGCCGTTGCCGATCACCGGAATCGCGTTGGGGCTGAGGATGCCGGCGGGCAGCAGCTTGAGTTCGTATTTTTCACCGCCGACGACGACGGTGTGGCCGGCATTGTTTCCGCCGTTGGGTTTGACGACGTAATCGACGCGGCCGCCGAGCAGGTCGGTGGCCTTACCTTTACCTTCGTCGCCCCACTGGGCGCCGACGATGACAATAGCGGGCATGGGATCCTCCCCCATTAGATACGGGCCGGAACTGCTGTTGCAGATCCGCTTCCGTGCATGAGAACGCCCCTGAACTCGCAGGTCCTGCCGTGACGGCGTACCTTGGCGCAAGTTGCGGGGCTCTTACCTGCCAAGTTTAGCCGATCATGCCGTTGCTCACTCGGTAATGCGCTGTCAACGGAACTATCTGCCGTGCTTCGCAGGTAGCGTAAGGCGCATGGACCGGTTCCGCGGCTACATTGCAGGTCTTGGCACCTCCTCCGGCACGAGGCTGGTGGTTGGGCACTGGCTCGAGTCTCCGCTGGGCGCGTTCACGGATGTGATGGCGGAGGACGACGCCGGTATGCGGACGCTGCTGGCCCCTTCCGACGCCGCAGCGCAGTATGTCGGCGAAACCTACCGGTTCGACCGGACCGTGGTGGCGCCGGTGGACTCGGCCCTTTCCCCGGAAGCGCTCCGGGTGGCCGCGGGCCCGCTGCGGCTGGAGGCCGTGCTGGGTCCGGTGACTTTCCTGGGCCGGGTCCTGGAACGTGTGCCGACGCCTCTCGCCGTTGCACCGTGGTGGTTGAAGCTCGTTAATCCCGTGGCCGGGCTGCTGGTCCCGGGCGTGCAGACCGCCGGATCTGCCGGTGGCGGGCGGCGCGAGTTCTACGGTGTCCGGTCCATCCGCACGCTGGCGGGTGCAACGGCCATGTGGGACGGCAAGGACCTGGGCGGGCTGCGTCCGGTCGAACCGCCGGTGACGTTCGGGTTCAGCTCCGTTCCGGCCGCCCCGCAGATTGTCGCCGTCACCACCACGATCCTGCCCTGAAGCCGTTGCGCCGGGGCAACCTTTGCCTTGCTGAACTATTTCGGTGCTCCCGGACCCAATTTCGTACTGAGGGGGAGCGCACCGATTACCTGGATCCCTACGCTTTCAGAGTCATCCAACACCCGGATGCCCTCCTTTACTCAGGAAGCAGGGAATCACATGAAGAAGACAACAGCCGGCCTCACTCTGACGGCCATCACTGGTTTCGGACTCTTCGCGGCGACGCCGGCTCTGGCATCAGGACCGGGCGGGGGTGGCGGCGGTCACCACGAGCCACCGGTCTACCCGTACGCCAATTGTTCCGCTGCGGCAGCAGAAAATGTCTACAACATTCCTAGGGGCCATCCCCGGTACGGTACTCATTTGGACAATGACGGTGACGGATGGGGCTGTGATGATCCCACGAAGCCGCTGACCCCGATGCCTGTGGCAGGTGGGCACTGGGACGGAAACGGAAACTGGGTTGAACCCCAGGTGGGCCAGATGCCGTCCGGCGGAGCCAACACGGGCATCACCCAGGAGCCGGAGGAATCCAATGCCGGAGTCCTGGCCCTCGGCGGCGGTCTGGTGCTGGCAGCCGCAGCCGGCGGAACGTTCGTGGTGCGGCGACGCCTCGCGAGCCAGGAATAAGCGGAACCTGCTGGACGCATTGATATGAGGAACACTCCCGGCGGCCGCCGCAGACGCCTCGGTGCGGCTGCGGCGGCCGCATTTCTCCTGCTCGCCGGCGGCAGCATTGGGCCGGCAGCAACAACGCTGACCCCGGCCCCTGTCCCCTCCGTCTCGGTTCCGGATTCCGCTGCACTAACCAGCCCCGAAACCGCCGCGCCGGTACCCGCCCCGTCGCCGTCGTCCTCGCTGCCGGCCGCGGGTTCCGCGGCACCGAACGACCAGCCCACGGGAATGCCGGAATCCGTGCCGGAGACCTTACATATCCCCTCCATAGGGGCGCAATCGAAGCTGATCCGGCTGGGTCTGGACGAGCAGGGGGCCTTGACGGTTCCGTCCGGTGCTCCGGGGTCGCCGGCCGGCTGGTATGAGCACTCGCCGACCCCGGGCGAGACGGGTCCTGCCGTGCTGCTGGGCCATGTGAATGCCGAAGGCGGCGGCCCGGGGATCTTTGCCGACCTGCGCCGCCTCTCCCCCGGCGACCGGATCGAAGTTGACCGGAAGGACGGCAGCACAGCGGTCTTTGCGGTGCTGCGAGGCGAGCAGTATCCCAAGGACGAATTTCCCACCCAGAAGGTGTACGGAAATACCGCCGGCCCGGAACTGCGCCTGATTACCTGCGACGGCTACGACCCGAAGACCGGGCACTTTGATGACAATTACGTGGTCTACGCCGAGCTCGTTCCGGACGGCGGGCCGTAAATCACGAGGTCTTCCCCTGCGCACACGGGATGACGTTTAACTCGTTTCGGGGCGGACCGGCTGCCGCAGCACCGTCCGCAGTTTCTCCGGAGCCGTCCGCCGCGGGTCGCTGAGGTACACCTCATGATGGTCGCCGTTGAAGGTCAGCCGCCGCTCAGGCATCCACGTGGAGTGCAGGCGGGCCAGGACCGGACCCTCGTCGTCGTAGGGGCCCACAAAGAGGATCTGCGCCGCAAGACCCTCCGTGAGTGTCTGCAGCCGCACCCGTTCCACGCCGGGAAGCTCCTTCTTTGCCGCCACCGAGGCCACGGCCGCGTCCACCATGTCCGTGGTGATCCATTCCGGCTGGGCAATGAGCAGGGTCCAGTCCCAGCTGCTTTTGTCGCCGCGGATAAACGCGTCCGGGTCCTCGGCCCGCCATAAGCCTTCCAGGGGGCCAACCGTGAAGTCCGCATCCAGTTCGCGCTTGGAGGCAAACTTCACGGAATACGCGACCGGATACAGGCACTCGAGAGCCTGGCCGTATTCGGCAGAAGTGTTCGGGTCACCGTGCCCGTCGACAGCGAGGTAATGCATGATCGGCACATCCACCAGGGTGAAGTCGCCGCCGCGGGGTGAATACAGTTCCGGATAGGACCGTTTCAGGTCGAACTTTTCCATGCACTGTCCACCTTCCAACCGGCTTTCCAGCGTAGGCGCCGGCGGACTGCCAGGGGAGGTGTGGTCCCCCCGGACGGCCCGAAGGAGCGAAAAGGACTCCAGTAGCCAAAAGACAACGGCGGCCCCCGGAAAACCGGGGACCGCCGTCGTGGTCAGTAAGCCTTCGACCCTACAGAGCTTCGATGGCTGCCTTGGCCTGGGGATCGGAATCGTCGAGGAACTTGCGGATCCGGTCCACTTCCTCGGTCTCGCCGATGGCCGCTGCGGCCCGGCCGAGGGCGTACAGCGAGCGCAGGAAGCCGCGGTTGGGCACGTGCGACCACGGGATGGGGCCGATGCCGCGCCAGCCGGCACGGCGCAGGGAATCCAGTCCGCGGTGGTAGCCCACCCGGGCGTAGGCGTAGGACTCGACGTTCCGGCCCTCCTCGAACGCTTCGTCCGCGAGCGCCGCCCACACCTGCGAGGAGGTGGGGAACTGCGCGGCGAGATCCACCGGTTCGTCGCCTGCCTCCAGGCGGGCGACGACGTCGGTCTCCTCAGGCAGGTAGGTGGCGTCGGGGCCGAGGAGGTTCTTGCGGAATTCGTCTGACATTAGAGTGCCTTACCTGCCGATCCAAGGTTCTGTGCTGCTTCCACCACGCGGGCGGCCATGCCCTTTTCAGCGGCTGCACCCCAGACGCGCGGATCGTACTGCTTCTTGTTGCCCACTTCGCCGTCCACCTTCAGCACGCCGTCGTAGTGGCGCAGCATGTGGTCCGCCACCGGACGCGTGTAGGCGTACTGGGTGTCGGTGTCGATGTTCATCTTGACGACGCCGTAGGAGACGGCGTCGGCGATCTCCTGGGCGGAGGAACCCGAGCCGCCGTGGAAGACGAGGTCGAACGGGCGGTCCTTGCCGATGGACCCGCCCACCGCGTCCTGGATTTCCTTAAGGATTTCCGGGCGCAGCTTCACGCCGCCGGGCTTGTACACGCCGTGCACGTTGCCGAAGGTCAGGGCGGTGATGTAACGGCCCTTGCTGCCGTCGCCGAGGGCTTCGATGGTGGCCATGCCGTCCTGGACGGTGGTGTAGAGCTTGTCGTTGATGGCGTTTTCCACGCCGTCCTCTTCACCGCCCACGGTGCCGATTTCCACCTCGAGGATGATCTTCGCCGCGGCCGTGCGGGCCAGCAGTTCCTGGGCGATGCGCAGATTGTCTTCGAGGGTTTCGGCCGAGCCGTCCCACATGTGCGAGTTGAAGATCGGGTCCTCGCCGCGCTTCACGGCGGCTTCGGAGGCGGCCAGCAGCGGCAGGACGAAGTCGTCCAGCTTGTCCTTGGGGCAGTGGTCGGTGTGCAGCGCAATGTTCACGTTGTAGCTCTTGGCTACTTCCTTGGCATATGCAGCGAACGCGAGGGAGCCGGCGACCATGTTCTTTACGGAGGCACCGGACCAGTAGGCGGAGCCGCCGGTGGATACCTGCACGATCCCGTCCGAACCTGCTTCGGCGAAACCTGCCAGCGCGGCGTTGAGCGTCTGCGAGGAAGTGACGTTGACTGCCGGGTACGCGAAGCCCCCTGCCTTGGCTCGGTCGATCATCTCGGCATAAATCTCCGGGGTTGCAATAGGCATGCTGACTCCAAGGTCGTTACGGCAGGGCCTTCAGCCCTCGTTGGCTCCTTACATCCTAGCCACAAGTGTCCCTGCCGCATCAGGTGGTTCCGCTGGATTACGACGGCGTCTTCCGGCAGCCGCTTTTCAGGTCACCTTCTGGCCGAACACGTGCCGGCGGATCCAGCCGTGCATCGCAATGGCCGCAGCGGAACCGGCATTGATGGACCGGGTGGAACCGAACTGGGCAATGGACAGGGTGGCGTCCGCGGCTGCGTGGACCTCCGGGCTCAGGCCGGGGCCCTCCTGCCCGAAGACCAGCACGCAGTTTTCCGGCAGCTCGTAGGTTTCCAGCGGCACCGAGTCCGGGAAGTTGTCGATCCCGATGATGCGCAGCCCCTCGCCGCGCGCCCACTGAACGAAGTCCTCCACCGTGGGGTGGTGGCGTACGTGCTGGTAGCGGTCGGTGACCATGGCGCCGCGGCGGTTCCACCGGCGTCGTCCGATAATGTGCACTTCCTTCGCCATGAAGGCATTGGCGGTGCGCACCACGGTGCCGATGTTGAAATCGTGCTGCCAGTTCTCGATGGCCACGTGGAACGGATGCCGGCGGGTGTCCAGGTCCGCCACAATCGCGTCATGCTTCCAGTACCGGTACTCATCCACTACGTTGCGGGCATCGCCGTTGGCCAGCAGTTCCGGGTCCCAGTGATCCCCTTCCGGCAGCGGCCCCTCCCAGGGGCCCACGCCTACCTGGTGCGTCGGGGCGGTGGTTTCATCGGCGGTGTCATCACTGAGTTCTGAGGGGCTGTCTATCACCCTTCCAGCCTAAGGTGAAAGACTGGCAGCGCCCGCTTCGGGCCTCTCCGGCCCGGGTCCGGGCCGCGGCGGGGCACCGACCGTCAGGGCAGCAAAGTACGCGAGAGATGAGAGACCGTGGGCGAAAACGAAAACATTGAATGCTGGCTGACGGACATGGACGGGGTGCTGGTCCACGAGAACCATCCCATCCCCGGTGCAGCGGAGCTTATTGACCGCTGGGTGTCCACGTCCAAGCGCTTCCTGGTGCTGACCAACAACTCCATTTACACCCCGCGGGACCTGGCCGCGCGGCTGCGCGCCTCGGGACTGGAAGTGCCGGAGGAAAACCTGTGGACCTCCGCGCTGGCCACGGCCGAGTTCCTCAAGGAACAGGTAAGGAACTCCGGCACCCCCGGCCGCTGCTTCGTCGTGGGCGAGGCCGGCCTGACGACGGCGCTGCACGAGGCCGGCATGATCCTCACCGACACCACGCCGGACTACGTGGTGCTGGGCGAAACCCGCACCTATTCCTTCGGCACCATCACCAAGGCCATCCGCCTGATCCTGGACGGCGCCCGCTTCATCGCCACCAACCCGGACGTCACGGGTCCCTCGCAGGAGGGCCCGCTCCCGGCCACCGGCGCCATTGCGGCACTGATCACCGCGGCCACCAAGATGGAGCCCTATATCGTGGGCAAGCCGAACCCGATGATGTTCCGCTCCGCCATGCGCAAGATCGACGCCCACTCGGAAACCACCGCCATGATCGGTGACCGGATGGACACCGACATCGTGGCCGGCATCGAGGCAGGACTGCATACCGTGCTGGTCCTCAGCGGGATCACCCAGCGGGAGGACATCAACCGGTATCCCTTCCGGCCCACGCAGATCATGAACTCGGTGGCGGACCTGATCAACACCATCTGATGCCGTGCGGGGCTCCGGCCGGGAGGGTCATTCCTCCGGCCGGAGACCGCCTGCGGATCCGGGCGGGTCGAAGAGCCGCAGCACCTCCAGCACCGCGTCCTCATAGACGGCCGGGTTCCACTGCGGGCTGGCGTGGGCCGGAAGGGCGCCCTCGGTGACCAGGGAACTGGTGAGCAGGATGTCCCCGAACGCCGCTTCCCAGCCGGCCCGGGCGGTGGCATAGTCCACCGTTGTGTCCGCCGGGTTCCCGATGAACGCCATCTTCGTCCGGCCCAGCGTTCCCGAAAAGCGCGGTGCCGTGAAGTGGTAGATGTAGGACGCCTGGGACTGGATGAGCCGGCTGGACGGGGCCAGCGGGGACAGCTGTTCCAAGGTCTGTTCCGCGACCGTCCGCCAGGACCGTTCGTTCTTGTGCAGCACGCGTTCGCCCAGTTCGTAGCCGCCGCGCAGCCCGGTGGTGATCCGGTAGCCGTTGTCGAACAGGAACACCGCACCCTTGAACATGGCCTGGTCGCGTACAGCCTTCCGTCCGGACGGGCTGGAGTCCAGGACGATCAGGTCGACGACGACGCCCCGGCTGGCCAGTCCGGCGGCCACCTGTACCGCCAGCATCCCGCCGAAGCTGTGCCCGTAAAAGTAGACGCGCTTCAGGGAGTGTTCCCGGATGGCTGCGTGCACCGCATCGAGAATTTCCGGAACGTTCAGGCCTCGGTTCGAATATCCGATTCCGGCCAGCCGCCCCCGCGTGGCCAGTGCCGGGCGCAGGGAGCGCAGCAGCCAGCGGGTTTCCTCCCAGCTGGTTTTGTAGCCGGGGAACAGGAACCACATGGCATGCGGGAACCGGCGGTCGGCGTCGTCGTCCGGCACTTGGAGGACCTCCAGCTCCTCCCGGTAGCGCTGGATCCGGTCGGTTGCCACCAGGTCGGTGCTGAGCACGATTCCTGCGAGTGAGCCGGCCAGGAAGCGGCGCCGGGATACCCGGCGCAGGTCTGACACGGTCCGAAGGAGTTCCCGCGGATCAGGTGCTTCCGGTCCCGCCGGGCCGGTGCCGCCGTAGCTACGGCTATTCGAGGCCGAGTTCATCCTTGCCAAACGCGAACAGGTAGGGAACGGATGCCTCGGCCTCGATCCGCTCCTTGGCGCCGGTGTCCCGGTCCACAATCACTGCCACGGCCACCACGTTGCCTCCCGCTTGGCGCACACCCTCGACGGCGTCCAGCGCCGATCCGCCGGTGGTGGAGGTGTCTTCCAGAACCACTACGTTGCGCCCGGCGACGTCGGGACCTTCCACCTGCCGGCCCATGCCGTAGGATTTCTGCGCCTTGCGCACCACAAAGGCGTCCACGGCGCGGCCGGTGCGGGTGGCCGCATGCATCACGGCAGTGCCCACCGGGTCCGCACCCATGGTCAGTCCGCCCGCGTTGGTGAACTCAATGCCCGCACCGTCCAGCAGGTCCAGCATCACGTCGCCGACCAGCACCGACGCTTCGTGCTGGAGCGTGACGCGGCGCAGGTCAATGTAATAGTCCGCCTCGGCGCCGGAGGAAAGCACCACCTTCCCGCGCACCACCGCCAGTTCCATGATCAGTTCGAGCAGCCGGGCGCGGGACGGGGCAATCGCGGGCGATGTCATGGCTCAATCCTAGCGACGGACCCGTGGCGGGCAGGTCTTTGGGACTGTTTGCGACGCCGGTGCGGCTATCCGGCGTCGTGATCGGTTTCGACGATCTTGGCCAGGAGGTCCAGGGCTTCGTCGGCGCCTACGCCCTCGGCGCGCAGCACGAGCACCTCGCCGTGAGCTGCGCCCAAGGCCATGAGGGACAGGATGCTCGACGCGTCCATGGCCTCCTCCGCCGGCTCGCCCTGCCGCCCCACCGTGACCTCAATTCCGGTGTTCTGCGCTGCCTCGGTGAAAATGGCTGCCGGGCGGGCGTGCAGGCCTGCGCGGCTGGCAACGGTGACAATACGTTCAGACATGGTTCTCCTTGAATCGATAAAGCTGAATTTACAAACCTAGCTCAGCCAGGCGCGGCAGGGCGGCACGGACCGTCTCCCGGGCAGCCGCAGCACTGGGTGCCGCCAGCGCCGCTGCCGCCAGTTCCCGCGCCTGGGCCATGGACACGCTGCCCAGAACGGCGCCGACGGGTCCCAGTGCCCTCGGGCTCATGGAAAGGCTGGTGACTCCCAGCCCGACCAGTACGACGGCGAGGGCGGGGTCCGCGGCGGCCTCGCCGCAGACACCCACGCTTTTAGGTGTTCCGGCGGCACCGCTGGCCGCTGCCGCTCCTTCGACGGTGAGGCGGACGAGCTGCAGCACGGACGGCTGCCACGGATCGTTAAGCAGAGCGAGGGGACCAAGCTGCCGGTCCGCCGCCATGGCGTATTGGGTGAGGTCGTTGGTGCCGATGGAGGCAAAGTCCACCTCGCGCAGGACCGTCGAGGCCATCAGCGCAGCCGACGGGACCTCCACCATGATGCCCGGCGTCCGGAGTCCGGCAGCGGCACAGAGGGACGCAAAGACCGCCGCTTCTTCCGCCGTTGAAACCATGGGCGCCATCACCCAGACGTCGGCGCTGTGAACCGCCGCGGCCGCGGCAATGGCCTGCAACTGGCGCTCCAGAACCCCCGGTGAAGCCGAGTGGGTGCGGTATCCGCGGACGCCCAGTGCGGGGTTGGGTTCCTCCAGGTTGGTCAGGAACGGCAACGGCTTGTCCGCCCCCGCATCCAGCGTGCGGACCACGACTTTCCTGCCGGGGAAGGCGGCAAATACTCCGCCGTATGCGTCTATCTGTTCCTCGACCGTGGGTTCGGTGTCCCGGTTCAGGAAACAGAATTCGGTACGGAGCAGGCCCACCCCTTCCGCCCCCGCCGCAGCGGCCTGGACGGCATCGGCAGCGGTGCCCACATTGGCCAGCAGCGGAAGATGGGAACCGTCGGCCATCGTGTTGTTTCCACTGAATACCGCCAGTGACGTGGCTGAGGCAGCCCAGGCTTCCGCCGCGGTCCGGAGTTCTTCACCGGGAGCAATGGTGACCGTACCGGCAGCGCCGTCGACGTAGATCTCCGTGCCGTCGGCAATGTGGTGGACGCCGGAAGCCGCTACGACGGCCGGAAGGCCGAGGGCACGTGCCAGGATTGCGGTGTGCGACTGGGGGCCGCCGCTCGAGGTCACCAGCGCGATGACCTTCTCCGGGTCCAGCGTGGCGGTATCGGCCGGCGCCAGATCCTCGGCGACCAGGATGAACGGCTCCTCCGAGTGCGGTATCCCCGGGGCCGGCAGGCCGCGCAGTTCACAGACGATCCGGGCGCGCACGTCCAGGATGTCGGAGACGCGTTCAGCCATATAGCCACCCAGTGCTTCGAGTGTCAGTGCAACCCCGGTGCCGGCTTCCCAGACGGCACGCTCAGGCGTGCGGGCGCCTCCCTGAGCCGCGGGGGAAAGCAGCTTGATGGCCGATTTGACCAGCATGGGATCGGTGGCCATCAGTGCGGTTGCTTCCAGGATTTCCTTCGCTTCACCGCTGGCAGCCGCGGCCCGGGCACGGAGTTGGGCCTGGACGGCCTTCGTTGCGTCCTTGATGCGCTGCCCCTGCGATTCCAGGGTTTCCCCGGCAGGTGACTGCCCGTCGGCGGCCGGTTCCTGCACCGCTGGCGGCATCTTGCGGACGTGCCCAAGGATGCGCCCGGGGACGACGCCGACGCCCGCATAGGCTGGTTCCCGCGAAGTGTCGGCCGGGACGGTGGGGTACGAACTGGTTTCAAGCACAGGATGTCCTTTGGTGAGGTGCCACGCCGGGCGGAGGTCTAGAGAGTGATGGCAGCCGCGCCGGCAAGGATCTGCAGGGTGCGTTCCACGGTGTCGGCCACGGCGTCGCGGGAAGGGGCGATGTATTTCCGGGGATCGACGATGGAGGGGTTTTCGTCCAGGAACCGGCGGGTGGCTGAGGTATAGGCGATATTCAGCGCAGTGCCGACATTGATCTTGACCATGCCTGCCTGGGCAGCCAGGGTCAGTTCTCCGTCCGGCACGCCCGAGGAGCCGTGAAGGACCAGGGGTACGGGGAGCGTGGAGCTCAGCGCCCGGATCAGGGCATGGTCCAGGGCCGCGGATTTGGAAGTCATGGCGTGGCTCGAACCTACGGCCACCGCCAGGGCGGCTACTCCCGTGGCGTCGACGAACTGCAGGGCTTCCTCGGGGTCCGTCCGGACGCCGGGGGCATGCGCACCGTCCTTTCCCCCCACCTTGCCCAGTTCCGCCTCAATCCAGATGCCCCGCGTCCGCCCCCAGTCGGCAGCCTCGCGTGTGTGGCGGACGTTCTCGGCATAGCCGAAGTCGGAGCCGTCATACATCACGGAACTGACCTCCAGCTCCGGAGCCATCTGCAGAAGCGACATGTCCGTGATGTGGTCCAGGTGCAGCGAAATGTCCGACGTGGAATTCCGGGCCACGGCAGCGCTCGCCGCCGCGATGGCATGGGGGGAACCGTGGAACCGCACCGCGTTCTCGCTCAGCTGCAGGATGACCGGCAGCCCGGCACGCTCCGCTCCCAGAGCGATGCCTTCGGCGTGCTCGAGCGTAATGACGTTAAATGCGGCGACCGCACGGCCTGCGAGCCGCGCCTGTTCGACGAGGTCTCCGGTGGGGACAAGCGGCATTGCGGCCTCCTAGGCAAGCGGTGATCCAACTCACCTAAGATGTTGACACAAATCCAAGAAAGCGCAAGTATGTCCATGCAATGCCAACATCTTCCCGGACCCGACAAACACCCCCGGCTCAGGTTCCGGCCTGGCAGCAGTTACCGCCAGGACCTTGGAATCCGACCAATTGAAGTGGAGCCAGCGTGATAGTAACGGTTACCCCCAGTCCTTCGATTGACTGGACCGTCAACGTGAATTCGTTTGAATTCGCCGCGGTCAACATTGTGGCGTCCAAAACCCGGGAGGCCAGCGGCAAGGGAATCAATGTCTCCGTTGCCCTTCACCGCAACGGGGTGGACACCGTGGCGGTGTTTCCGGCAGGAAAGGAAACCGGCCGCTTCATGGTGGCCGAACTCCAGGCGCAGGATATCCGGATTGCCAGCGTGGATTCCGGCCGCGACGTCCGGACGAATATCACCCTGCTCGTGCCGGGACATTCCGGAACAAAAATCAACGAAACCGGCATTGAGCTTCCCGGCAACATCCTTGACCAGGTCCTCTCCACCTGCAGGACCACCCTGGAACAGGCACTGAGTGAGGGCGGGACCGTCATGATGGCCATTTGCGGCAGCCTTCCACCGGGCACCCCGGACCACTTCCACCGGGACTTGATCCGGCTGGGACGCGAGCTGGGGGTGCCCACCATCGTGGACGCCTCCGGCGCGGTCCTCAGCGCGGCCATCACCGAACGTCCCGACCTCATCAAACCCAATGTGCATGAACTGGCCCATGAAGCGGGCCGCAGCATCGCAACCCTGGGCGACGTTGCTGCCGCGGCGCAGGACCTGCGGGCACGGGGGCTCCCTACGGTCCTCGCAAGTCTTGGAGCCGACGGGATGATGCTGGTTGACCGCGACGGCGCCCTGTACGGCCGAGCCGATGGCATTACCGCAGTCAACACCGTGGGGGCGGGGGATGCGGCACTGGCCGGATACCTCGCCGGCCGGGCAGCCGGCGGCGACCGCGAAGCCTGCCTGCGCAGCGCGCTCGTCTATTCCTCCTCCGCCGTCGGACATGAAACGACACTTTTCGAAGTCGATCCTTCCATTGCTGGAAAAATCACCACCAGTGCAGATTTCGACTCCGCTACCCGGCTCACGGAACCTTCCCTGGGCACAGACACTTCACCTATCCAACCGACCCACCGCACCGTCGCGGCCAACATTTAAGGAAAGACATGGCACCCATCTCCATCGTTGCCGCCACCGGTTGCCCCACTGGTATCGCGCACACGTTCATGGCCCAAGAGGCCCTCATGCAGGCCGCCGAACGCCTCGGGGTCAGCATCAAAGTTGAAACCCACGGTCAGGTGGGAATTGAAAATGCCCTCACCGCAGCCGAAATTGCAGCCGCAGACGGCGTGATCATCGCAGCTGACAAGGACGTGAACCCCTCACGTTTTGACGGGAAACGCGTGGTCGACGTCGGCGTCAAGGCCGGCATCAGCAGGCCGGACGCGCTGATCCAGGAAATCATCAACGGCACCGCTCCCGTCCGCGGGAAGCAGGCCGCACCCGCCACTCCCGTGGAGCCCGAAGAAACCGAAGACAACGGCCTCTTCGGCGACACCCGTGTGGCGAGCGGCGGGAAGTTCCAGGCCCGGGATCTCTACAAGCACCTGATGAACGGTGTTTCCTACATGCTGCCGTTTGTCGTCGGCGGCGGCGTACTGGTAGCCCTTTCCTTCCTCTGGGGAATCTACTCGGCAGATCCCGAGCACCCCGAGCAGTACAACGAATTTGCCGCCATGCTCAAGACCATCGGCGGAACCGCCATGGGCCTGATGGTGCCGGTCCTCTCCGCCTTCATCGCTGATTCCATCGGCAAGCGCCCTGCCCTGGTGGTGGGCCTGATCACCGGCCTGATTGCCTCAAACGGCGGCACCGGCTTCCTCGGCGGCATTGTCACCGGCTTCCTCTCCGGTTACGGCATGCTGCTGCTGGCAAAACTGCTCGACAGGCTTCCGCGGGCGCTGGCCGGGCTGAAGGCCATCTTCATCTTCCCCGTACTGGGGACGTTCATCTTCGGGTCCATTACCTACCTGATCGCGTCGCCAATGAAGGGCATCAACACTTCCCTCCAGGATTTCCTTTCGGGTTTCCAGGACTCGAACCCGATCCTTCTGGGCCTGATCATCGGTGCCATGTGCGCCTTCGACATGGGCGGTCCCGTCAACAAGGCCGCCTACGTCACCGGCGTCGCACTCCTCGGCGACGGCAACTTCTTCTTTATGGCCGCCGTCTCCGCTGCCTGCATCACCCCTCCCCTGGTCACCGGCTTCGCAGCACTCTTCTTCCGCAAGGCCTTTGACCCGAAAACCCGCGACGCTGCCTATGTGAACTTCGCCCTCGGCGCCACGCACATTACCGAAGGCGCCATTCCGTTCGCGGCACGCAACCCACTGCTCGTCATCCCGATCCTGATGGCCTCCTCCGCCGTATCCGCCATCCTGACGTTCCTGTTCCAGGTCCAGGTTCCGGCACCGCACGGCGGATTCCTCGTGCTTCCGGTGGTGACCAACGGCCTGCAGTGGGTCGGGGCCATCCTGGTGGGCTCCGTCCTGGGCGGACTCGTCTACGGGTACGCGATGCAGCGCCGGACTGAAAAACAGCAACTGCAGCCCTCTGTAGAAAACGAAAAGGAAGTTCTTGTATGAGCACCATTCTCGCTCCCGAAAACGTCACCCTCGACGCCGCAGCAGCCTCCCGGGCGGAGGTGTTCAGCCTCATCGCGGCGAAGGCGGTGGAACTCGGCGTGACGGCCGACGCCGCGGCCGTGGTGGCCGGCCTGGAGGCCCGTGAAAAGCAGGGCACCACCGGACTGATGGACGGCATTGCCATCCCCCACGCCAAGTCTTCAGCCATCGACAGCGCAGCTTTGATTGTTGTGCGTCTGCGCGACAGCGTCGAATGGGAAAGCCTGGACGAAAAGCCCATCATTATGGCAATTGCGCTCCTCATTCCGGAGGGCGAGGCCGGTACCACCCACCTGACGCTCCTCTCACAGGTTGCCCGCACGCTCATCAAACCCGCGGTTCGGGCTGAGCTCCTGGCCGCCGCCACCCCGGATGCCGTGATCGAGCTGCTCAGCCAGCATGTCCTGGCCGGAACCTAAATCCGGCACGGACAGCTGAACACAGAAGGGGCGCTCCGCAACCAGCGGGGCGCCCCTTCTGCGTGTTATCAGGCGTTACACGCACTCGACCTGCACGCCTGCGGCCCGCAGGGCCTTGAGATCCTTGTTGGCAATGCCGGTGTCGGTGATGAGCACGTCGATGCTGGACAGCGTTGCATGCTGGACCGTACTTACGACATTGATTTTGCTGTGGTCGGACAGGAAGATGCGGCGGCGGGCGCTTGAGAGCATGGCCCGCTTGATATGGGCCTCGGCAGCGTCCGGCGTCGTGAGTCCGCGCTCAATGCTGATGCCGTTGGTCCCCAGGAAGGCCACATCGGCGTTCATCTCGGCCAGCGACCGCAGCGCCCATTCATCAACTTCGGCGAGCGTCCGGCTCCGCAGCCTGCCCCCGAGGGTGAACACCGTCAGCAGCGGCCGGTTCACGAGAGCCAAGGCAATGGGCAGGGCATTGGTGAAAACCGTCAGTTCCCGGTCGCCGGGAAAGGTCTCCGCCAGTTTTTCGGTGGTGGATCCCGCTTCAATAAGCACCGACCCTTGGTGCGGAAGGTACTCCAGGGCCGCCCGGGCAATTCTGCCCTTCTCCGTTGAATACTCCGTGCGTGCCGAAACGGCAGGCTCGAAAGACAGGGTGTCGGCGGGAATGGCTCCGCCGTGGACCCGCTTGAGCTGTCCGTGACGCTCAAGGTGGATCAGATCCTTGCGGATACTTTCGCCGCTGACACCAAAGGCTGCGGCAAGCTCCGCGGTATCGACGCGTTGTTCGGCACGCAGCTTGAGCAGGATCTGCTGGTGCCGCTGAACGGCGTAAGCTGCGCGTGCCACCGCATCTTCATCAGAGGCCGTGGCCATTTTCGTACTCCTTCATACCGGACGTGCTACTGCCGGACAGCAATCCACGGCTCCGGCGGCGGCCGCCTTTCCCGGGAATTACCTGCCCTTCGTCTTGTATAGCATGCCGGGCACGGCGCAGCAGACGGATATAGGCTGTGGTCCATGCGGAAACTACAAGAGGAAATCATTGCCGAACTGGGAGTTCAGCCCACTATTGATGCGGCAGCGGAAATCCGCCGCCGGGTGGACTTCCTCAAGGACTATCTGCACGCTTCGCATGCCGGGGGTTATGTTCTGGGCATCAGCGGTGGAGTGGATTCCACGCTCGCGGGCAAGCTTGCCCAGCTCGCCGTGGACGAGCTGAAGGCCGAAGGTACCCAGGCGCAGTTCATTGCCCTGCGGCTGCCCTACAACGTCCAGCACGACGAAGCGGACGCCCAGGCCGCCCTCGAGTTCATTGCCCCGTCCGAGTCCCTGGTCTACAACGTCGGCCCGGCAGTGGACGGCTTCGAGGCCGAATACGTAAAGATGACCGGCGAGAAGATCACCGACTTCAACAAGGGCAACATCAAGGCCCGGGTGCGCATGACCGCACAGTACGCGGTGGCCGGCCAGCACAACCTGCTGGTGATCGGCACCGATCACGCCGCGGAATCCGTCACGGGTTTCTTTACGAAGTTCGGCGACGGCGGCGCGGACCTCCTGCCCCTCTCCGGTCTGGACAAACGCCAGAACCGGGCACTGCTGGCCGAACTCGGCGCCCCCGAAAAGCTCATCGCCAAGGCCCCCACCGCCGATCTGCTCGATGACAGGCCCGGCCAGACCGACGAAACCGAGCTGGGCCTGAGCTACGACACCATCGACGGCTATCTGGAAGGCGAGGACACCCCCGCCGAAGACGCCGAAAAGATCGAGGCCCGCTTTGTGATGACCCGGCACAAGCGCACCATACCGGTCACTGTTTCCGACACCTGGTGGAAATAGCGCCGGTCGCTGATCGGCTGCCCCGCTGCGGACGGCCCGCCGTGACCGTCCGCAGCGCCGCCGCGGCAGTGCGCAGTGTGGAGGCGGACCGGATTCGGTAACGTAGCAGTGTGAAGATAGCTACCTGGAACGTGAACTCCATCCGCGCCCGAGCCGACCGCATTGAGGCCTGGCTGCAGCGCTCCGACGTCGACGTCCTGGCCATTCAGGAAACCAAGGCGAAGGACGACAATTTCCCCTGGGAACTGTTCGAGAAGAACGGCTACGAGGTGGCGCACTTCGGGCTGAGCCAGTGGAACGGCGTGGCGATTGCCTCCCGCGTGGGGCTCGACGACGTCGAACGCACCTTCCCGGACCAGCCGATGTTCGGCAAGACCGAGGACACCACCGTGGCCGAGGCCCGTGCCATCGGTGCCACCTGCGGCGGCGTCCGCGTGTGGAGCCTGTACGTGCCCAACGGCCGTGCCGTGGATGATCCGCACATGCCGTACAAGCTGCAGTGGCTCAAGACCCTCAAGAACCATGCCGCCGAATGGATCACCGAGAACCCGTCCCTGGAACTGGCCCTCATGGGTGACTGGAACATCGCCCCGCAGGATGACGATGTGTGGGACATCGACTGGTTCCGCGCCCAGAACGCCACGCATGTCACCGATCCCGAGCGCCAGGCATTCTCGGAATTCCTCGACGCCGGATTCGTCGACGTCGTCCGCCCGTTCCATCCCGGCCCCGGCGTCTACACGTACTGGGACTACACGCAGCTGCGGTTCCCGAAGCGCCAGGGCATGCGCATCGACTTTGTCCTGGGCTCCCCCGCCCTGGCCCAGCGGGTCACCGGCGCCGTGATCGACCGGGAAGAGCGCAAGGGCAAGGGCGCTTCGGACCATGCACCCGTGATTGTGGAACTGGACTAGCCGTGGCGCGGCATCCGCAGCAGTCGCTGTACCGCACCTTTCCGTTTGTCTCCTACCTGCGCGTCTACGAGCCGCTGGACGCCTTTGATGATCACCAGCAGCTGGCCATCATGGAGCAGCGCGCCCGCGGACGCCACGAAACCGAGGTCCTGGAACGCACCGACGCCGTCCGCCGGCTGGTCCGGGTGGTATCGGACCCGTTCCCGCACAACGCCACGGACCTGGTCCGGGTGCTGCATTACCCCGCGCAGGAAGGGGTCACCAACCGGCTGTACTGCCCGAACCAGCTGGCGGTGCGCACCTCCCTGGCGGCGGAATCCCTGGGCGAGTCCATCCGCGGGCCGCTGGTGGACGTGCTCGTTCCGGAAGTAGCCCGCGAAGCGCACGCCGCACGGCTGGATCCGGATTCCTTCGCGGACTCGCTGGCGAAGCTGCACACCCGCTCCGCCACCTGGGGCGTGCCCTTCGGCTGGTTCGTCCTGCTGCATGAAGAGGACCACACCGAGGTGGTGGAGGATGACGGCCATGTCCAGACCGTGCGGCTGTCCGCCCCGGTGCTGCAGTGCATCGACCGGGCCCGTGCCGCCTCGGCTGCCCTGGCGATGGCCGCCCCCGAGCTGGACCTGCTGGATGAGCTGGCCGAACTGACCGCCTGGCTGGAAGTTTTCGATCCGGATGCCGTGCTGGAACTGGACTACGGCCCGGTGGCGGACCTGGTGTTCCCGGACGACTCCCCCTCCGATGTGCGGCTGGGCATCGAGTCGCTGGCCGACGGCGACATGACCGGCGCTGCCGCCGCGTACCGCCGGCTGGCCTCGCGCTGGATTCCGATCCGGCAGCTGGCCCGGGCCTCCTAGACAGAGCTAGCGGACCCGGTCCTCCCGGTTGAAGCGCAGCCGCCGTCCGGCCTCCAGGCTCAGCAGCACCGGGATCTGGTGCCCGAGCACGGCGTCCAGGGTTTCCACCAGGGCGGTGGCATCGGCGGCAACCAGATGCGGAGCAGCACCCTGGCGCGGGGTGATCCGCACCCGCAGGGCGCTGCGCCCCTTCACCGAGTAGGTGCTCACGGCAGAGGCCGCGACATCCGGGTTCTCGCGGAGGGCATTGCGCAGGGCCTGCTCGGCCACGGTTCCGCTGATCGCCACCCGGCCGGGGGCGCCGTCGTCGTCGTATTCGGAGACAAGTGTTCCCGTCCGGCCGCCGCCCTGGCCCGCCATCCACACTGCCATCAGCACAATGCCCAGGAAACTGAGCAGGGCAAGCCCCACCCAGATCCAGCTGCCGCTGCCGCCGGGCAGTGCCGAGGCGGACAGGGCAGAGGCGACGCCACTCCCGGCGTCGGCGGCGATCCCGTTCCAGGTCCGCGCGGCAGCGGGCCAAGCGGAAATGAGCGCCAGCCCGGCGCCGATGCACATCAGCACCAGCCCGAGCAGGCCCAGCAGGAAGCGGTTCAGTGCCCGCGGGGTGGCATTCACTGTCCAATCACCCCGGCTTCGGCAACCCGCACCCGGACGGCCGGCTGCGGGTCCAGGTTGGTCAGCAGCAGCTCGTCCTCCACAGCGGACCGTACGGCCTCGGCGTCCACGGGAGTGCCCGACGTCGGGCGGATCTGCACCTCCACCACGGTTCGTCCCACTGTCACCAGCACCTGCTGCGGTGTGACGCCGGCCCGCATCCGGGCGCACCGGGCCAGCGACGCCGCGAGCACCTCGCCGTCCACAACGACGGCGGCACGCGGGTTGGGCAGTGAGTAGCGGGCGCGGCGGCCCGGCAGCACTGCGGGCAGGAAGAACAGTAGCCCGGCGAGGAAGATCAGCGTCCCGGACAGCCCCAGAATCACGGGATCCACGTCCGCCGGCAGATCGGCAAGCCACCGGCCGAAGGTCGGCGGATCAATCAGCCACGGCTTCTCCCCCAGCGCCTGCAGCACGGATTCCAGCAGGACGTAGGCAAAAAAGAGGATACCGAAAACGGCGGCGACGGCCGCGGCGGCAGTGCGGGCCGAATGGGTTTCGCGTCGGACGATCCTGCCGGTTACCTCCTGGTCCGCCTGCTTCACTGCACCCGCCTGCCCTCGGCCGGCAGGGCGCCGGTAATGCGGATATCCACGCGGGACAGCCGGGAACCGGTAAGCTCGGCGACCCGCTCGAGCAGCACCGGTTTGGCCGCATGCGCCCGGTCCCAGACACTGCCCCCGGCGCGGTGCAGCATGGCCTCGGTGAGTGCCTGCAGCGGCGGCAGGGCGATGGGCAGGGATACCGAGAGTGCCAGCAGCCCGTGGTCATCGGTCCACTGGACACGCACCTGGGCGGCGGGGACACCGAAGTATTCGGACGCGGCGGCCTTGGCGGTGCTGGTCAGTGCCTGGGTGCTGATCCGGTTGTGTCCGGCCAGGTCCGCACGGACCACCGCCGCCTTGGCCATTGAAGCGGTGCTCACGAAGAGGAGCGGCGGCCGGTCAGCGCATCGGAAACGGTGCGGAAGTCGATCTTGCCCTCCGCAGCGCGGCCCAGCAGCGCTCCAACTGCAATGAACAGGGCGGTCAGCAGAAAGCCCCAGAAGTCGAATATCAGTGCGGCGAAAGCCAGTACGGCTCCGATTGCCATTCCCACCACTGTTGGTTTCATTTCCCCTGCCTTATTCCCTGCCCCGTAGCTTCCCTGCCCGTAACCTGTGCGTCCCGCGAGGAACGTGTCTCGAAGCCTATACCGCTTTGGCGCCGCCGACCGGTGCGGCACCGGACGGCTCCGCGGGAAGGTGCACATCGGTGATCTCCACGTTGACCTCGACGACGCTGAGGCCAACCAATTCCTCCACCGCACCGTAAACGGCGGCACGGACATTGTTCGCAACCACGGTCAGGGCATTGCCGTAGACGGCCACCAGGCTGACATCGACGGCTACCTCGCGTTCACCGACTTCCACGTGCACGCCGGAGGTGGCGTTTGTTGTTCCGCCGACGGCGTCGCGCACCGCGCCAAGGGCCCGTCCGGGAGTGTTGCCCAGGTTGAAGACACCGGGAACGGCCCGGGCAACAATCGCGGCGACCTTGGCCACCGCCTGCTCGCTGATGGACGTGCGGCCGCCCACGGTCGCCGGGACGCCGGAGCCGGCTCCGGCATGCGGCGGAGATGCGGGGGCGGGGGTAACTGGAGCAGTCGTGGCGGCTGCGGTTGCCGCTGATGTGTTCCGGAGCTCATCCATGGGTTCAGCGTATCCCGGGGGCGGGACGTTGCGGAGCCTCCCGTGAAGGCTGTCCGGGCAAAAAGAAAAACCCCGTCCTGTCTCCTGCGAGACAGCTACGGGGTTTTAGCTGGTGGCTCCGACCGGCGTCGATCCGGTGACCTTTCGATTTTCAGTCGAACGCTCTACCAACTGAGCTACAGAGCCTGGCATCATCAACCGATGATCACCGAGATCTTCCAAATCGCTTCAGAAAATCTGAGCGACCCTGACGGGACTTGAACCCGCGACCTCCGCCGTGACAGGGCGGCGCGCTAACCAGCTGCGCTACAGGGCCTTGCATTTCACGAGTGTAAACTCTACCAGATTCTCACCGGCTCATTTACCACTCCTGAGTACCCCCAACGGGATTCGAACCCGTGCCGCCGCCGTGAAAGGGCGGTGTCCTAGGCCGCTAGACGATGGGGGCCAACAGAACACACATGGATTGAAGCGGCTGGTGAACCAGTCGTTTCGCTCCGTTGTGGACTCTAAAACTATAGGGCTTTTTTCCGGAATATCCAAAACGCCTTCGGTGAGGGCTGCGCCACTACAGTGGAGGGGTGCCAATTGAGATGAGTCCGGACGAGTTCGACGCCTGCGTGGAAGCAGCCCTCGACTCCATTCCGGCGGATCTGTCCCGCGCCATGAACAACGTGGCGGTCTTCATCGAGGATGAGTATGTGCCGGGCCCGCACGAAGATCCGGACACCGAGCTGCTGGGGGTCTACGAGGGCACCCCGCTGACCGAACGGGATTCCTGGTGGGACGCCGGTTCACTGCCGGACCGGATTGTGGTGTTCCGCGGACCGCTGCTGCGGATGTGCTCCAGCCGGGAGGAAGTAGTGGACGAGGTCCGCATCACCGTCATCCATGAGGTAGCCCATCACTTCGGCATCAACGACGAACGGCTGCATGAACTGGGCTGGGGCTAGCCTTTAAGCATGAGTGGGAATCACGGCCACAGCCACGGGCTGGGCACAGTCACCGCCACCGGGAAACACCGGCGGCGGCTCCTGATCGTTTTCCTCATCACCCTCTCGGTGGTCGTCATCCAGGTTGCCGGCGCCCTGCTCTCAGGATCGCTGGCACTGCTTGCCGACGCCGGCCACATGCTCTCCGACGCAGCCGGGGTCTCGATTGCCCTGGTCGCGTCATGGATTGCCGCCCGCCCGGCGACGTCGCGGCGGACCTACGGCTACCAGCGCGCCGAAGTACTGGCCGCCCTGGCCAACGCCGTGCTGCTGATTGTTATTGCCGTAGTGATCTTCGTGGAGGCGCTCCGGAGGCTGGGCAGCGAACCCGACGTCGACACATCGCTGATGCTGCCGTTCGCCGTTGTGGGCGGCCTCGCGAACCTGATCTCCCTGCTGGTTCTCCACGCGGGCCGGAAAGAGTCTCTGAATGTCCGCGGCGCCTACCTGGAGGTGCTGGGCGACCTGCTGGGCTCGGCTGCAGTGGTGGTGTCCGCCGTCGTGATCATGACCACCGGCTACCAGCAGGCGGACACCTGGGCCTCGTTCCTGATTGCCCTGATGATCGCCCCGCGGGCCTGGTCACTGCTGCGGGAGGTCATCGACGTGCTGCTTGAGGCCACCCCGCAGGGTGTGGACGTGGGCATGATCCGCGACCACATTGTGTCCGTGGCCGGAGTGTCGGACGCGCACGACATCCACATCTGGACCATCACCTCAGGGGTGCCGGTGTTCTCCGCACACGTGGTGGTGGAGGAAGAGCACCTCACCCCGGACGGCCTGGACCGGGTGCTGGACCGGCTGACCCGGTGCCTCAGCAGCCACTTCGACACCGAGCACTGCACCTTCCAGCTGGAGCCGGCCAGCCACGCCGTCCACGAGGGCCAGCAGCACGCCTAAATGCCCGGCGGGCTATTCAGCAATCATCGGGCCGAAGTTCGGCCGGTCCAGCAGCCGGGGATCGTCATGGTCCGGCACCACCATCAGGGGGCCCTTGGCGTGGTGCAGCACGCTCTGGCTGGTGGATCCCATCAGCATGCCGGCGAAGCCGCCCCGGCCGCGAGTGCCCATCACCAGCAGCTCGACCTTCGCGGTGCGTTGGATCAGGATCTCCCCCGGGCTGCCGTCCACCAGTTCCACGGTCATTTCCAGTTCCGGGAAGTGGCTCTGCAGCCAGTCACGGCCGGCGTCGAGCTGTTCCTGCAGCTCCGAATGCAGCGCCTCGATATCCAGCGGTGCGGGCACCCAGGCGAGTGAGCCGGTGAACGGCGGCAATGCACACAGGATGCGCAGCGGGAGGTTTCTGCTCTGCGCCTGTTCGGCCGCAACCAGCGACGCGGCCCGGCCCTGTTCCGAACCGTCCACGCCAACGACGACGGCGCGGTGCACCGCGTCCGGGTCCGGAGAGTTCGCCGGCGGCCGCACGCCCGAGTCGGGCAGCCGGCCGGCGGTCCGCAGCGGCACCACGACCGTGGGGCACTTGGCGTGCGCCGGCAGGGCGCTGGAAACGGACCCCAGCAGGCGCCCGACAAATCCGCCGCGGCCGCGCGATCCCACCACCATGAGGTCGGCGTCTTCAGAGAGCTCCAGCAGAACGGCCGCCGCATCTCCGCTCTCCACCCGGGGGACCACTTCGAGTCCGTAATGGCTGATCCGCTCCACTGCCTCATCCAGCACCTGCCGGGCGCCGTCCCTGATGATTGCGTCATCAACAGTGGTGTACCCGGCGTCCATCGAGGAGGCAGCGAATATGGGTACCGTGTACGCCGTCACGACGTGAAGGGGGCAGCGCCGCCGCTGCGCCTCCCGGGCGGCCCAGAACAGGGCACAGATGCTCTGGTCCGATCCATCCACGCCCACGACGATGCCCGCAGGCCCGTCCGTGCTGCCTGCACCCCAGGTCGAATCAGTCATGTCCGTTCCTTCCGGTCCCCAACCGGCGCTTCACCTTCCGGCTGTCCTTGGCAGTAGCGTACCCCGCCGGGTGCCCGGCTACGCTACCGTCCCGGCCCAAGTGCCTATATGGTTCCGCCCCAGAACCGAAGCCTGTGGGGAGGTGTCCAAAACCGTCGGAAGGAACACCTGCGTGGATTCTCGTAGGGACGCCCGCACCGGTGCCTCCGGGCATGCCGAAACCACACACGGGGAAACAGCAACGGAGTTGACCTGCGCCATCGTCATTGGCTGCGGGCTCAGCGGTTTGGCGGTGGCCGCCGAGCTCTGCCGGCAGGGCGTGGACTCCATAGTGGTCCAAGGTCCGGCCCCGGCAGCAGCCACCATCAGGGAGGCAGCGGCGGAGCCGGAGGTACTCCCGGAGCGGGCGGAGCTGCTGCGCGTGCTGCACGCCTATGTTGCCAGCCACCGGCTGGACATCCGGGAGGATTCCGCCGCGCAGGAGATGACCCTGGCGGTTTCCGCCGGCCTGCTGCCCTCGCCGGTGGCGGGCTCCGGCAAATGGGCCGTACGCACAGGCAGGGAACTGCTGCTGGCCGACTACGTGGTGCTCACCAGCTGTTCCAGATCGGATCTGCGCAGGCTGGCCCGCGCCGTGGGGGTGGGCTCAGGACCCGAAGCGGCGGCCACCCTGCGGAGCGCGGGCGTCTACCTTGTGGGCGTTGGCGAAAACCTGCTGCCGTCCCTCCGGGGGCTGGTGCGGCAGGCCAAGGCTGCCGGGGAAGCTATTGCAGACGCCGGACTTCCCGCCCCGCAGTGCCTCCTACGGACGTAAGCGTCAGTCCTCGCGCAGCCGCCGGCGGACGATCAGGGCAATCAGTACTGCCACGGCTGCCAGCACCACGGCGGCCGGAACAATCACCGGCCACGGGGACCCCGGGTCATCGGACCGGTTCAGCACCGGACTTTGGGTTGCGTCGGGCAGCGGTTCAGCAGTGGACGGGGCGGCAGTGGCCGGAGCGGAGGCTCCGGCGGAGGTCCCGCCCGTGACGGTGAACGTGAACGACTCCCCGTCCCCGATCGGGTGGGCGTCGGAGGACACCACCCTCCAGTTCACCGTGTAGGTTCCGGCCGGCAGGGAAGAGCGCAGCGGCTGGGTGGCGGTGTTATCCAGGATCCGCACATCCCCGTCGGCCCAGTCGGTTCCGGCGGCGTCCAGGACCTGCACCCGGGAGCCGATGGCAGCTGGATTATTTGAGAAGACCAACTCAACGGACTCCGGGGCTGCCTCCAGCACGGCACCGTTGGCCGGGGTGCTGCCGGTCAGTTCATCATGCGCGGCAGCAGGCGGGGCCCAGACCAGCAGTCCGGCGCACAGAGCCAGCAGGAACGCGGCGGCCGCGGCGGCGAAACCTGATACCGAGCGGTTATTGCGGACAAAATTTATCACCGTTTCAGCCTAACCGCCCATGGTCCGGGGCGCTGACCCGGCTCCGCGATAAGATCTAAGAGCAGGATTCCCTCATCATCCCCCCGCAGGTCAGTTCAGAGGACGCATCATGCTCAAACAAGGTTCAAAGCTGGACCGCTACTTCGAGATCACCAAGCGTGGCTCCTCCGTATCAGCTGAAATACGCGGCGGTCTGGCCACCTTCTTCGCGATGAGTTACATCGTGGTCCTCAATCCGCTGATACTCGGCGGCGAGGATTCGATGGGTAACACCATGCCCGGCCCGGCAATCGCCGCGGGCACCGCCCTGGTGGCGGGCATTCTGACCCTCATCATGGGCATCTGGGCCAAGCACCCGTTCGCGATCGCCACCGGTTTGGGCGTCAACGCCTTCGTGGCCGTCACGGTTGCCTCAAATGACGGATTGACCTGGCCGGATGTGATGGGCCTGGTGGTGATCGCAGGCCTGGCGATGGTGATCCTGGTCCTGACCGGATTCCGCACAGCGGTCTTCCGCGCCGTGCCGCCCAGCCTGAAGACCGCCATCGTGGTCGGCATCGGCTTGTTCGTGGCGCTGGTGGGACTGGTCAATGCCGGGTTTGTACGGCGTAACCCGGATGCGGCCGGCACCACTGTGCCGCTGGGCCTGGGCAACGGCGGCCAGTTGCTGGGGTGGCCCACGCTGGTGTTTGTCTTCGGCCTGCTGCTGACCATTGTGCTGATGTCCCGCAAGGTCCGGGGTGCGATCCTCATCGGCATTGTCGCCTCGACCGTGTTCGCCGTCATTGTCGAATGGCTGGCCGATCCGGGCAGCCAGGGCGCCGGAGTGGCTACCGGCTGGTCGCTGGTGACCCCGAGCATGCCCCAATGGGCTGCTCCGGACCTCTCCCTGATCGGCGATGTCAGCCTCGTAGGGCCCTTCCAGACCCTGGGCGGAGTTGCCGCCTCGCTGCTGGTCTTCGTGATCCTGCTCAGCATCTTCTTCGATGCGATGGGCACCATGGTGGGCCTCGCCACCGAGGCCGGCAGCATCGACAAGGACGGCAACATCCCCCGCGTGGAGCGTGTCCTCCTGGTGGATGCCGCGGGTGCGGTGGCCGGCGGCGGCGCCGGCGTTTCCTCCAACCAGATTTTCGTGGAGTCCGGCGCCGGCATCGGCGAAGGTGCGCGCACCGGGCTTGCCTCCGTGGTGACCGGCCTGCTGTTCATCGTGGCCATGTTCCTGACGCCGCTGATCTATCTGGTGCCGTTCGAGGCCGTGGCCCCTGCCCTGGTGGTCGTGGGCTACCTGATGGTCTCCCAGGTCGGCAAGATCGACTGGAGCGACATCGGGCTGGCTCTGCCGTCCTTCCTTACCTTCACGCTGATGCCGTTCACCTACTCGATTGCTGACGGTCTGGGTGCCGGGTTCATCTCCTTCACCATCATCCGCGTCTTCCAGGGCCGGGGCCGCGAGGTCCACCCCCTGATGTACGTGGTGGCAGCGGCATTCGCCCTGTTCTTCGGCATCGGTCCGATCAGGGAAATAGCGGGAATCTAGGCGGGGAGCGATTCCGCCCTGCACCGCCAACCAAGACTGCCAAACAAGAAGGGATCCGCGGCCGCGGATCCCTTCTTGTTTTATCCGGTTTCGGCACCGGCAACCGCGTCAGCTAGGCGGTGGGGAAACGCTCCCACACCCGGTGGTTCGCCAGGAGCGCGGTAACGCCGGACGCAACCTCGGCGGCTCCGCCTACGACAATGCCGGGCGTTTCCGCGGGGATGCCGGCTGCCGCAAGGACCGAACCGCCGTCGCCCCAGGCCCCAAGGGCCTTGGCGTGGCGGAAGGCTTCGGCCAGGAGCAGGGTGACCCTGGGGTCAAGGGAGGGGTGCCCGCCCGGGTTGCCTGCCTTGGCATCCAGGCTGTCCGCCGCATCCGGTGCCGCGGCACCCGAGGCCGCCACGATCACGGCGTCGAATTCGGTGGAGCGGGCCGTCAGGTAGGTCCGCTGGACAGTGATTTCACCGCCCAGCTTGCCGCCGTGCGGTGCAATGACCAGCGGGACCATGCCCTCTGCATGGAGTGCTGCCAGGACCTCGGAAACCGTGGCCAGGTCGGATGCTTCATCGGCGACAACGCCGACCATCCGGCCGGCCACCGGCCAGGTGCCGCCGAGCTGGCTGAGGGCAGGGCTGGGGTCGGTGTCGGCGACGGCGAGGGCGGGAGCCGGGGCCGTCAGGCCCAGGCCGGCGGCCACATCGTCGGCAAGGCGCTTGTCGATATTCGCAAGCGACTGGAGCTGGCGCAGCCGGATGTTCTCCTCGTAGCACTTGCCCAGTTCAAACGTGTAGGCCTGAACCACATGGTCCTGTTCCACCGGCGTCAGGGAACGGAAGAACATCCGCGCCTGGCTGTAGTGGTCATCAAAGGTCGCCGGGTTCTCGCGCACTTTACGGGCCGCGGGCACCTCGACGGGAACGTCGATGAGGGCACCCATGTCTGCTCCGGCCATAAAGGGGCAGCCGCCGTCGAGGGAGTTGGGCTGGTACGGAGCCACGCCGGAATGGTCCGCACTCTGGTGGAACCCGTCCCGGAGCATGTCGTTGACGGGTGCATGCGGGCGGTTGATGGGAATCTGGCTGAAGTTCGGGCCGCCCAGCCGGGTCAGCTGCGTATCGATGTAGGAGAACAGCCGGCCCTGCAGCAGCGGGTCATTGGTGACGTCGATGCCCGGCACCAGGTGTCCGGGGTGGAAGGCCACCTGTTCGGTTTCCGCGAAGTAGTTCGTGACGTTCGCGTTGAGCGTCATGGTGCCGATGACCTGCACGGGAGCCAGTTCCTCGGGGACGAGCTTGGTCGGATCCAGCAGGTCGATGCCCTCGAACATTTCGTCCTCGGTGTCCGGGAAAACCTGGATGCCCAGGTCCCACTGCGGGAACGCGCCGGCCTCAATGGCGTCGGCAAGGTCGCGGCGGTGGAAGTCCGGATCCATGCCGTTAATGATCTGCGCCTCTTCCCAGACCAGGGAGTGCACGCCCTGGCGGGGCTTCCAGTGGAACTTCACCAGCGTGGTTTGACCGGCGGCGTTAATCAGCCGGAAGGTGTGGACGCCGAAGCCTTCCATGGTGCGGTAGGAGCGGGGGATGCCCCGGTCCGACATGTTCCACATGGTGTGATGCTGGGCTTCGGTGTGGAGGGAGACGAAGTCCCAGAAGGTGTCATGGGCGCTCTGGGCCTGCGGGATTTCCCGGTCCGGGTGTGGCTTGCCCGCGTGGATCACGTCGGGGAATTTGATGGCGTCCTGGATGAAGAACACCGGAATGTTGTTGCCGACCAGGTCGTAGTTTCCTTCGGCCGTGTAGAACTTGGTGCTGAAACCGCGGGTGTCCCGGACGGTGTCCGCGGAGCCGCGGGAGCCAAGCACGGTGGAAAACCGAACAAAGACGGGGGTCTCCACACCCTTGGCGAGGAAGCCGGCCTGCGTGACACCTTCAGCGGTGCCGTTGGCGGTAAACACGCCGTGCGCGGCAGCGCCGCGGGCGTGGACCACGCGCTCGGGAATGCGCTCATGGTCGAAGTGGGTGATCTTTTCCCGCAGGTGGTGGTCCTGCAGCAGCACCGGGCCGCGGGGACCGGCCTTGAGGGAGTGGTCTGTGTCCCGCAGCCGTGCGCCCTGCGCGGTGGTGAGGAACTTTCCACTCTGGGAGGTGGAGGACTTCGGTGCCCCGGTGGCCACGCCTGTGGCGGTAACCGTCTCCGGTCCGTCCTGGTCCGGCTTGGGCGGCAGCGGATCGCGGGGTTCCGTCGGTTCGGCCAGTTCCGGGGCCTGCGGAGCCGGGGCGCCGGGGACGAGCGGGTCGGGATCGGATGTGCTCTTACTGAACATGTAGCCTCCATCGTCGTAGGTCCGGACGCCGCCCGAAAGCGGCATCCCTCCCATCACCCTACTAACATAAGCATGCTGACTGTTAGTAGGGAGCTGCTGGAGGGACCCCTGTGTCGCCCTCAGGCATTACAGGGGACGCGTGGAAAGCCCCTGCCGGTCCGGCTGCTCCTCACCGGGACCATCATGCAGCGGGCGGGAACCTGCCGCGAAGCTGCGCACTTTTGCGTCATCCCAAAGATGGGCCGGCACCGCTCCGCCCAGCAGGGTGCGGGGCAGGGACGGATCCTCCGCGAACGGGGTGTCGCTGCCGGCCAGGATGATGTTGCCGTAGCGGCGGCCCTTGAGCATCGCGGGATCGGCGATCGCGGCGGTGTACTCGAAGGCCGCACAGATGGTTGCCGCTTCGGCCCGCGCACCGCGCAGGTCCGGAGTGTCACCGCAGTTGACCACGTAAATGCCGCCCGGTGCCAGCACGCGGATCACGTGGGCGGTGAATTCCGCCGTCGTCAGGGGGACGGGTGTCTTGGCGCCGGCGAAGACGTCACGGATCACCAGATCGCGGCTGTCCTCGTGCAGGGTTTCGGTGACGGCACGCGCCTCCCCCACCCGCAGCCGCAGCAGGGGTGCCCGGGGCAGGTCAAACCAGCCGCGGACCAGTTCGGCGAGCCGGCCGTCCAGTTCGACGGCCACCTGGCGGGCACCGGGATAGACGGCCGCGAGGTAACGGGCCAGCGAACACGCTGCGGCGCCCAGGTGCAGGGCACGCAGTGACGCGTCCGGACGCCAGCGCGATTCCACCAGGGCGGCGATCCAGCGCATGTATTCAAAGTCCAGATGGCGGGGGTCGGCCAGGTCGATATGCGAGCTGTGCACCCCGTTGATCATCAGGATCCAGCCGTCCGGGTTGAACGAGTCCGGAACGAGTTCGCAGGTTCCGGTGTCAATGGGATAAGTGCCGGCCACCGGGCCGGTGCCGGCAACTGCTTCCACCGGGTCCTTGCCGGGGCGCTTGCGTCCCATCAGTGCCTCACCATCCGGATTTCCACCATGCCGGTGCCGGCCCAGACCTGCGGCAGGTCCTTGGACGTCCCGTCGGCAACGAAACCGTTGCGGCGGTAGAAGGACTGGGCGCGGGCATTGTCCTCCAGCACCCAGACGTAGGCGGGTTCCGTCTCCACGGCATGCTCCAGGAGCGCCTGGCCAACTCCTTTTCCGTACGCTTCGGCCAGGATGTAGATGGACCAGAGTTCCAGCGCCACGTCCACGTCGCTGTCCCTTGCCGGGCCGGCGGAGGCGAAACCAAGGAGCCGGCCGTCCTCTGAGTGGGCCAGCCAGTTCCGGATGGCCGGGTCCGCTGCCTGTTCGGCCAGGGCGGCCCGCCGGTGTTCGACGGCGGCGCTGCGGTCCGCTTCCCGGCGCTGGAACACGTCCTCGCCCAGCACATGGGCGTAACTCTCCCGCCAGGACTGCAGGTGGACGGACACAAAATCCTCGGCGTCGCCGGGGGAAGCGCGCCGGATGCTAAAGCTCATACCTCCAGCTTAAGTCGGCACCGGCTGCGGCCCGGACAGCGGACAGTCACAGCACCAGTGCGAGCGCGAACCCGTCCCATCCCTTGGCCCCCACGGTCTGGAGCGCCGTGGCGTCCAGACGCGGATGTGAGCCCAGGATGTCCACGGCGGCACGGGTGCCCTGCACCGCCTCGTCGCCGTCCGGGTCCAGGATGCTGCCGCCGCGGACCACGTTGTCCACCACAATCACACTCCCCGGCCGGGAGAGCTTCACCGCCCAGTCCAGGTAGGCCGGGTTGTTGACCTTATCCGCGTCGATGAAGAACAGGTCGAACGGTTCCGCGTCCATGAGGTCCGGCAGGGTGTCCAGCGCCGCGCCCACCCGGATGCTGACGCGGTCCAGGAGCCCGGCCGCAGCCAGGTTGGCCCTGGCCACCTCCGCATGGCGCGGCTCGTATTCGCAGGTCACCAGCTCGCCGTCGTCGGGCAGGGCCCGGGCCAGCCAGGCCGTACTGAACCCGCCCAGGGTGCCGATCTCCAGGATCCGCCGCGCGCCGGCGATGCGGGCAAGGAGCATGAGGAACTTCCCCTGCGCCGCGGACACTTCGATGGCGGGCAGTCCTGCGGCGACGGTCGCGGCCACGATGGCGTTCAGGTCGTCATCCGGCTGCACCAGCCGGTTCCCCAGGTACTCTTCGACCCGTTCCCACTGCGCCGTCATCTTCCGCTCCCGTTCCGCCGATGCGTCCGGCTGCTAAGCGTGCCCGTTGTACTCGTCGAGGTCGCCCAGTGCCTTTTCCAGCCGTTCCACCTTGGCGGTCAGCTCGCCGGTGTGCCCGGGCCGGATGTCCGCCTTGAGTACCAGCGAAACGCGGCTGCCGTACTGGCCGACGGCCTCCGTAGCCCGGCGGATCACGTCCATCACCTCGTCCCACTCGCCCTCGAGGGTGGTGAACATGGCATCGGTGGAATTCGGCAGGCCGGATTCACGGACGATTCGAACGGCGGCCGCCACGGCGTTGTGCACCGAGGCGTCGGCGGACGGTCCGCCGGCGGGACCGGTGCCGGAGGGGGCGACTGAGAAGGCTACAAGCATCTGCCCAGTGTGCCACCGCGGGTACGAAAAGGCCCGCGCACACTGCGGGGCAATGTGGCACGGGCCTTGTCGGTGAATTGCGGCGCTTAGACTGCCGTGTCCCGGCCAGCACCGGCGGCGGCCACATCATGGAACTTCTCGTTCAGGCGTGAATGCCGCTGGCCGTAGGCGAAGTACAGCAGGAAGCCGATAAGGAGCCAGCCGGCGAAGTAGATCCAGGTCTCCACGGCCAGGTTGGTCATCAGGTACAGGCACAGCACTGCGGAAAGGACGGGGATCACCGGACCGAAGGGCACCCGGAAGGCCGGGCGCAGGTCCGGACGCTTCTTCCGCAGCACCAGAATGCCCAGGCTGACCACCACGAAGGCGGAAAGAGTGCCGATGTTGATCATTTCCTCGAGCACGTCCACCCTCGTGAACCCAGCCACCACGGCAACCAGGACACCGAGGATGATCTGCAGCCGGGCCGGCGTGGCGTGCTTGTCGCTGGTCCGTGAGAGGGATCGGGGCAGCAGGCCGTCCCGGGACATCGCCAGCACCACGCGGGCCAGGCCCATCAGCAGCACCATGATCACCGTGGTCAGGCCAATCAGGGATCCGACGGCGATGACCGATGCCGCTCCGGTATTTCCCACGAGGGCAAAGGCCGTGGCGAGGTTGGGATCTTCGGCTGCGGCCAGCGCGGTGTACGGAACCATGCCGGTCAGGGCCAGGGAGACGCCGATGTAAAGCAGCGTGACCACGGCCAGGCCGGCGAAGATGCCGCGCGGCAACGTCTTGCCCGGATCCTTGACCTCTTCGGCAGAGGTGGCCACCACGTCGAATCCGATGAAGGCGAAGAACACGATGGCGGCGCCGGCAAAGACACCGAACAGGCCGTACTGCGCAGGGGCGGCACCGGTCAGGAAGGAGAACAGGGACTGCTGCAGGACCCCCGAGGTTCCATCAGTGGCAGTGGGGACCGCATCCGGAATAAACGGCGTGTAGTTCTCCGCCTTGACGTAGAAGAATCCGGCGACGATCACGAAGAGCACCACGCCCACCTTGATGATGGTGAAAACGTTGCTCACCTGGGCGGAAAGCTTGGTACCCATGACCAGCAGGAAGGTAAAGACTGCAACGATCAGGAACGGGCCCCAGGTCAGCGAAATCACACCCAGTTCCAGCGTTGCCGGCACGTCCCAGCCGATAAGTGCAAAGACCTCGCTGAGGTAGATGCCCCAGTACTTCGCGATAACTGCCGCTGCGGTAAACAGCTCCAGGATGAGGTTCCAGCCGATAATCCAGGCCGCCAGCTCGCCCATCGTGGCGTAGGTGAACACATAGGCCGACCCCGCCACCGGGATGGCCGTGGCGAACTCGGCGTAACACATGATCGCCAGCGCGCATGTGATCGCCGCCAGCACGAAGGAAAGGGTTACGGCCGGACCGGAGAACTGCCCGGCCGCCCGGGCGCCCACCGAGAAGATACCCGCGCCTACGGCTACCGCAACACCCATGATCATCAGGTCCCACGTAGTGAGGGAGCGCTTTAGGCGGCGGCCCGGCTCGTCGGCATCTGCCAGGGAACTCTCAATGGGTTTGGTACGGAAGAGACTCACGGGGTTCCTTGCGTTATCTATGGGGAAACTAACCGATCAATCTTAGGCTTGGCGCTTGGCCCCACTTATTTTAGTCTCACATGCTGAGACAGCCGAATCCGCGAAGCGCCGCCTGCCGGACCGGCCGGGGTGTCCCTGCTGGCAAGTGCGGCAGCCTTTTGGGAAGATGAATATGACCTGGGCCACTTCGCGGATCCTCTAGTGGCTGAGCCCGGGTTTTCCATCCCGGCAACGAACGGACAAGCAGCTATGGCCGCCCGCGGAATCTATGTAAGCGCCATGACGCCCGGATCCGGCAAATCCCTCATCAGCCTTGGACTGGCCGACATGCTGGGCCGGCATGCAGACCGGGTGGGCTTCTTCCGGCCCATCGTGGAGGGGGAGGATCCGGCACAGGATCCCATGGTGGAGCTGATGCAGCGCCGCTTCAATCTGGGTCCTGCCACGTGCCGGGGAGGCCTGACCCGCGCACAGCTGCGGGCACTGCTGGTCGCCGGGGAGCGCGGGGAGGTTGATGCCCGGTGCCTGGCCGTCTACAGCGAGATCGCCGCGAACTGCGACGTCGTCATTGTCGAAGGCACCGATCTGTCCGGGCACGACGTCGCCCTGGAGTTCGATCTCAACGCCCGGCTGGCCAATGACCTCGGCACCATGGTGCTGGCCGTCGTGAACGCCCAGGAAAGCAGCGCGGCGGAAACTGCTGACGCGGTGGACGTGGCCCGCCGCCAGCTCGCCGACGCCAAATGCGACCTGCTGGCAGTGATGGTCAACCGTGCGGCGCCGTCCGACGTCGAGGCCGTCACCGCGGCCATCCGCCCCGGCCATAGCGGGCGGCCCGTCTATGTCATCCCCGAGCAGAGCGAAATTTCCCAGCCGTCCATCGCCGAGGTGCAGAATGCCCTGCAGGCCCGGCAGATTGCGGGCAGTTCCTCCCTGGAACGCGATGTCGCCGAGGTCAAGGTGGCCGCCATGACGGTGGCAAACTTCATCCCGCAGCTCTCGGACGGGACCCTGGTGATCGTTCCTGCCGACCGCGCCGACGTTATGGTTGCCACCCTGGCGTCCTCCTTCTCCTCCGACTTTCCCGTCGCCAGCGGCATGATCCTCACCGGTGGCATTGACGTGGAGCCTGCCATCCTGGGGCTGCTGGCGTCGGCACCCTTTCCCGTCTTCGAGGTCGGGATGGACACCTATACCACCGCGCGCCGGGTCAGCCGGGTCCGCGGCGAGATTTCCAGCGGCAACCGGCGGAAGGTGGCAGCTGCCCTGGGCACCTGGTCCCGGCATGTCGACGAGGCCGAACTGCTGGAACGCCTGGTCCTCCCCCGCCCGGCCACCACCACTCCGCTGCGGTTCCTCAATGAGCTCATTGTGCGTGCCCGCGCCAGCCGGCAGCGGATTGTGCTTCCGGAAGGACTGGACCTGCGGGTGCTGCAGGCCGCGGAGATCCTGAGCCGCCGCGATGTCTGCGCGCTCACGGTACTGGGACCCGAGGGCCAGATCCGCGAACTGGCAGCCAGCGAAGGCATCGATCTGTCCAACATCAACCTCATCAACCCGGCCACCAGCGGGCTCCGGGAGGAATTCGCCCGCGAGTACGCCACCCTGCGTAAGCACAAGGGCGTCTCCCTGGAGGACGCCCACGAACGTATGCTTCACGGGGCATACTTCGGTACCATGATGGTTAAGCTGGGCCGGATGGACGGCATGGTGTCCGGGGCTGCCCACACCACGGCGAACACCATCCGGCCCGCACTGGAGTTCATCCGGACAAAGGAGGGCGTCAAGATCGTCTCCTCGGTGTTCCTGATGCTGCTGGAGGACCGCGTCCTGGTCTACGGCGACTGCGCGGTGAACCCGGACCCGGATGCCGAGCAGCTCGCCGACATTGCCCTGGCCTCCGCCGCCACTGCGCAGCAGTTCGGCGTCACGCCGCGGGTCGCCATGCTCTCCTACTCCACCGGCTCCTCGGGGACGGGCGGTTCCGTGGAGCGCGTGCGGAAGGCCACCGACCTGGTCCGCCGCGCCCGCCCGGACCTTCCGGTGGAAGGACCCATCCAGTACGACGCCGCCGTCGACGCCTCCGTGGCCGCCTCCAAGGCTCCCGGCTCCTCCGTGGCGGGGCAGGCCACGGTGTTCATCTTCCCGGACCTGAATACCGGCAACAACACCTACAAGGCCGTGCAGCAGTCCGCCGGAGCAGTGGCCGTGGGCCCGATCCTGCAGGGCCTGCGCAAACCGGTCAACGATCTCAGCCGCGGCTGCACCGTTGAAGACATCGTGAACACCGTGGCCATCACCGCGGTGCAGGCTCAGGAGGATTAAATGCTGGTTCTGGTCATCAATTCCGGTTCGTCGTCGCTGAAGTACCAGGTCCGTGAGACGGACACCCAGGAGCTGCTGGCGAAGGGGATCATCGACCGGATCGGCGACGTGGTCCCCGACCACGCCGCGGCGCTGGAAGAACTCAGCGGCCGGCTGCGGGACGAGCTGCAGGGACGCTCCATCGACGCCGTCGGGCACCGGGTGGTGCACGGCGGCGAGCGCTTCAGCGAACCGGTGCTGGTCAACAACGAGATTGTCCGCTCGATTGAACGGCTCAGCCCGCTGGCCCCCCTGCACAACCCGGCCAGCGCCATGGGTATCCGTGCCGTGCATGACAAATGGCCGAAAATCCCGCAGGTGGCCGTCTTCGACACCGCCTTCCACCGCACCCTGCCCGAACATGCCTGGCGCTATGCCCTGCCGGACAGCCTGTACCGGCGGCACGGCATCCGCCGCTACGGTTTCCACGGCACCAGCTACGCCTACGTCGCCCCCGCGGCGGCGCGTTTCCTGGGCATCAACCCCGGGGAGTTCAACGCCGTGATCGCGCATCTGGGCAACGGCGCCTCGGTGGCGGCCATCAGCGGCGGCAGGAGCATCGACACGTCCATGGGGTTCACGCCCCTTGAGGGGCTGGTGATGGGCACCCGCAGTGGAGACGTTGATCCGTCCATCCTCATTTTCCTGGCCCGGCAGGGGTACGACGCCGATGCCCTCGATGACCTGCTCAACCGGGAGTCGGGGCTGCGGGCCCTGGCCGGCGAGTCGGACATGCGCGGCATCGAGGAGGCAGCCGACCACGGCAACGAGCAGGCCCGGCTGGCTCTGACCGTGGCCGCCTACCGGCTGGCCAAGTACATCGGCGCCTACCACGTGGCCGTAGGCGGTGCGCAGGCAGTGGTCTTCACCGCAGGCATCGGCGAGAACGGGTGGAAGTTCCGCCAGCTGGTGGTGGACCAGCTCGGTCCGCTCGGCATCCGGCTCGACACCGATGCCAACCTGGCATCCGGCAAGCAGGCCCGCCGGATCAGTTCGGCGGATTCCAGCATTCCGGTGCTGGTGGTGCCCACTGATGAGGAGGAAGCCATCGCGGAGGCGACGGCCGCCGTCGTCGCGGGAAACAAGGAATCCGCGGCAACCCTCTGACCGGCTGCACCCGCAGACGGCCGGAAAAGGAAAGAACGGCAGACAGCAGGACATCCGCGTTGATACGGTTGCATACCCGGTCAAGCAGCGGCCGGGGAATACCTGTCAGCGTGGAGAAGACATGGAAAATCCGCTGCGTGTTCTGGTCCAGGTAGATACGCGGAATGCAGCCGCCTCAATCGAAGTCCGCGGAGCCCTCACGGGCACGAGCTGCGATGCCCTGCTGAACATCCTCCATCACACCGCCACCCTCGGCGCAGACATCTGCGTGAACCTCTCGCGTGCCGCCCGGATCGAGGCCACGGCCCTGGAGGTTCTCGCCGGTGTTGCGGACGACGTCGAGCGCTCCGCACCCGCGGGCCTGCCGCTGCGGGTGCACATCCAGCTCCCTCCGACGCCGGGTTCCCCGTCCGGGAATCCGGCCGGCTCCGGCCGGACCGGCAGCAAGGAAACACAGGACGGCACAACGGCACTGGATAACCGGACCGCACTGGACATGATCCTGCGCCGGGACAGCCGCGTCCTTGCCCGGCTCCGGAAAACCGGCCCGCGGGACACCCCCGCGGCCGGCGTCAGCGCACCGCCGTGGCCCGTCCTCCCGGGCCGGACCTCCTGACCACCCGCACCTCTCCGCCATTCCTGACGCGCATTCATCAGAAAGCACCGTTTTGTCAGTACGCTTATGAATTGACACTATGAGTAGTAGTTCTTTCAACGCACTCAGAATGCAACCAGCAGGAGGATCGCACGTGAAAGCAGTTACATGGCAGGGAAAAAACTCCGTAAGCGTGGAGCAAGTACCTGATCCCACCATCCAGGAACCCACCGACGCCATCATCCGCGTCACCTCCACGGCCGTCTGCGGCTCGGACCTTCACCTGTACGGCGTCCTGATGCCGTACATGAAGGAAGGCGACATCCTCGGCCACGAGACCATGGGCATCGTCGAAGAGGTCGGCTCGGCCGTCACCAGCCTGAAGAAGGGTGACCGTGTGGTCATTCCCTTCCAGATCGCCTGCGGCAGCTGCTACATGTGCCGCCAGGGCCTGCAGACCCAGTGCGAGGTCACCCAGGTCCGCGAAAAGGGCTCCGGCGCCGCGCTCTTCGGCTTCTCCGAGCTGTACGGCTCCGTTCCCGGCGGCCAGGCCGAGTACCTGCGGGTTCCGCTGGCCGACTACAACCCCATCAAGGTTGGCTCCGAACTCCCGGATCACCGCTACCTGTTCCTCTCCGACATCCTGCCCACCGCCTGGCAGGGCGTGCAGTACGCCAACGTGCCCGACGGCGGCACACTCGCCGTCTACGGCCTGGGGCCGGTGGGCCAGTTCGCTGCCCGCATCGGCACCCACCTCGGTTACCGCGTGATCGGCGTGGAGCCGGTTCCGGAGCGCCGGGCCCTCGCTGCGCAGTACGGCGTCGAGGTGCTGGACCTGCACAAGGACGTCGCGGACGAGCTGCGTGAAATGACCGACGGCCGCGGCCCGGACTCGGTCGTGGACGCCGTCGGCATGGAAGCCCATGGCTCCCCCGCTGGCAAGGCCGCCCAGACCGTCGTCGGCCTGCTCCCGGACAAGCTGGCCCAGAAGGCCATGGAAACCGCCGGCACGGACCGCCTTTCCGCCCTGCACGGAGCACTCGACGCCGTCCGCCGCGGGGGCACCGTGTCCCTGAGCGGCGTTTACGGCGGCACGGCCGACCCGATGAACCTGATGGCCATGTTCGACAAGCAGCTGAACCTGCGCATGGGACAGTGCAACGTCAAGCGTTGGACCGATGACCTGATGCCGCTGGTCGAGGATTCCGCCGATCCGCTGGGCGTGACCAACCTGGTGACCCACCAGGCCGGCCTCGAGGACGCACCGGAGCTGTACCGGAAGTTCCAGAAGAAGGAAGACGGCTGCATCAAGGTCGTGTTCCAGCCCGGCATCCAGAACTAACCGATACCGGAACTGCCCAAAAGCCAGGACCCGCCGCAAGGTGCGGGTCCTGGCTTTTTCGCTTTAACCGCATCGATCCGCGCCGATAGATGTAATTAGCGCCACACCACTCTGTGGCCCTAGACTCATTGAGGTTCTTTCAACGAACACTCGTTCGCCATGCGCACAGCGTCGGGCACCCCACATCCCGCAGCAAGTTAGGTAGTGCCATGGAAATCAAGGAACGCATCGAGGCGGCACCCATGAAGCGCATGCAGGTCGGCATTGTCGCCATCTGCGTCGCCTTGAACATGATCGACGGCTTCGACGTCCTGGTCATGGCTTTCAGCGCCAATTCGATCAGCGAGTATTGGGACCTCAGCGGCGCCCAGCTGGGCATGCTGCTGTCGGCGGCCCTCTTCGGCATGGCAGTGGGATCCATCCTGGTGGCCCAGGTGGCTGACATCATCGGCCGGCAGAAGACCATCCTGATCTGCGCCCTGGTGATTTCCGCGGGTATGTTCGCCTCCGCTTTTGCACCGACCTATACAGTCCTCTTTGTTCTGCGCTTCATCACCGGGCTGGCCATCGGCACCATGCAGGCAAGCCTCAACGTCTTTGTCTCCGAGTACTCCTCGGCCAAGCGGCGTTCCACCGCAATCAGCTTCTACAGCGCCGGGCAGCCCATCGGCGGCATGCTGGGCGGCATCATTGCGGGCATCCTCATCGCGGCGTACAGCTGGCACGCGGCGTTCATTTTCGGCGGCATCATCACGCTGGCCATGATCCCGTTCATTCTGAAGCTGCTGCCCGAATCCCTGGACTACCTCATGACCCGGCGCCCGGCCGGCGCCCTGGACAAGACCAACCGCATCCTGGCCCGGCTGGACCAGCCGCAGATCACCGAACTGCCCCTCATTCCCACAGGCACGGCACTGACTGTCGGCTCCCGCTGGAAGGCACTGTTCTCCGGCAGGTACGCGGCGACCACCGTCTTCCTGTCCATCGCCTTCATGATGCTGATGGCCAGCTTCTACTTCGCGAACTCCTGGACCCCCAAGCTCGTCACCGCCAGCGGCTTCACGGCACAGGACGGCATCGACGCCGGTGTGCTCTTCAGCCTGGGCGCGATCATCGGTTCCATCGTCTTCGGCCTGATCGCCGCCCGTTTCGCCGTCAAGTGGGTCCTGGTGACGTTCTTCGTCCTAGCCGCCGGCGGATTCGGTGTGTACGCGGTCTCCACCGGCGCGCTGCCCACGGCCCTGTTGGCGGCTGCCCTGCTGGGCTTCCTGGTGAACGCAGGCATCGCCGGCATGTTCTCCATCGGCCCCGTCTATTACTCCTCGGACGTCCGCGCCACGGCGGTCGGGTTCATCACCGGCATGGGCCGGGTGGGTGCCATCATCTCCCCGATCGTGGCCGGCTCGCTGATCGACGGCGGCTGGGAACCGGGCAGCCTCTACTTCCTGTTCATCGTCCCGATGCTCGTGGGCGGCGCAGCAATTGCCTGCCTGCGCGGCAACGACCGCCGGAAGGCAGCCGGAACGGTTCTGCACAGGGACACTGTCCCGGCCTGACCCGGCCAGCGCCGGTGGACCGGTTCTGCACAGGGACACTGTCCCGGCCTGACCCGGCCAGCGCCGGTGGACCGGTGCTGCCCAGGAACGTTCAGGAACGCCCGTTCTCCCGCGGTGGAAGCCGCCGGAGATCGGGCGTTACTGTTTTCCCGTCAATCTCCAGGCGCAGGTAGGTGCAGAACGGCTGGCGCCGGCGGTCCGTGGGGGACCCGGGGTTCAGCAGCCGCATTCCGGCCGGTGTCACGGAATCCCAGGGGATGTGGCTGTGCCCGAAGACCAGCAGGTCCGTGTCCGGGAACTGGACATCCATGCGTGCTTCACGTTTCAGCGCAGAACCGGTCTCATGCACGACGGCGAGCCGCACCTCCTCGACCACGGCCCGGGCCACCAGTGGCAGCCGGGACCGCAGCGCGGCGCCGTCGTTGTTGCCGTAACAGGCAATCAGCTGCCGCGAGCGGGACTGGAGCTCGTCCAGCAGTTCCTCATTCACCCAGTCGCCGGCATGCACCACAATGTCGGCGGCTTCGATGTCCGCCCACAGGACCTCGGGCAGCACCTTGGCCCGCTTGGGCAGGTGGGTGTCCGAGAGCAGCAGGAGTTGAGTGGCCATCCGCTATTTCCGCAGGTTCCACGCCCAGAGGATCAGCGGCAGCTGAAGCGGCAGCCGCAGGCTGTGGATCAGCTTCTCCTTGTTCCCGCCGCGGGGACCGAAGGCGCGCTGCAGTGCAGTAATGTGCCCCGAGATGAAAGCCACGTACATGGCCGCGGTACCCGTTGCCGCCAGCCGGCGGGTGGCCGGCAGCAGCAGTCCGGCCGCGGCCGCAACCTCAATGACTCCGCTGACGTGCGTCCACTGCCGCCGGGTCAGCACACCGTATTTCCCTTCGGTATCGGTGCTGATGCTGCGCGGAACCACCGCGTTGTAAAAGCGCGGGTTGCGGAAGTGGTTGACGGCGCTGGTGGCCAGCAGGGCCGCCATGGCCACCGCTGAGAGCGTCTGTCGGTTCATCGGGTTCCTTCGGTAGTGGGGACCGGCGCCTGCCGGGATGGCTGAGGCGGCCGTTGCGCAGCGACGGCGACCGCGATCGCATCGGCTGCACGGACCAGGGTCAGGTGGGAAAACGCCTGCGGGAAGTTTCCGGCCATGGTTCCGTTTTCTGCATCATATTCCTCACTGAGCAGGCCAAGCTCGTTGGCGTACCCCACCAGCTGGTCCATCAGCTGCCGGGCCTCGGGCAGCCGGCCGGTGTGGGCGTACTGTTCCACCAGCCAGAAGCTGCACGCCAGGAAGGGGTTCTCCCCGGCCGCCAGTCCGTCCACCCCGGTATCGGTGTCATAGCGCAGCAGGAGTCCGGAACCGTCGAGCAGCTCCGACTCCAGCCGGGAAACCGTAGCCAGCATTTTTTCGTCGTCGTAGGCAACAAAACCCACGTGCGGCAGCTGGAGCAGGGAAGCATCAACGGTGCCGCTGCCGTAGAACTGGGTGAAGGAGTTCAGGGCGGGATCCCAGCCGCGTTCCATGACCTCGTCGCGCAGCCCGTCCCGCAGGCCTTCCCAGACCTCCACCGGCCCGTCGAGCCCGTAGGTCCTGGCGGCGTTGGCTGCACGGTCGAAGGCGGCCCACATCATCACCCGCGAGTGGGTGAAGTGCCGGGGCGTCCCGCGCATCTCCCAGATGCCCCGGTCAGGTTCCTCCAGGTGCTTTTCCAGGAAGGTCAGCAGCGCCCGCTGCAGGGGCCAGGAAAAGTGGTCCTCCGGCACGCCCCGGTCCCGCAGCCGATCCAAAGCCACCATCACTTCGCCCACGACGTCCGCCTGGTACTGCCCTACCGCGCCGTTGCCGATCCGCACGGGCGCCGCTGACCCGTAGCCGGGAAACTGCGGAAGGATCTGCTCGGGAAGTTCCCGCCCGCCGTCCACGGCGTACATGATCTGCAGGTCCTCCGGATCTCCGGCGACGGCGCGCAGGAGCCAGCTGCGCCACTGCAGGGCCTCCTCCTCGTAGCCGTGGGTCATCATCGCCTCGAGCGTCAGCGCGGCGTCCCGCAGCCAGCAGTACCGGTAGTCCCAGTTCCGGTCCCCTCCGGCCGCTTCGGGCAGTGAGGTGGTGGGGGCCGCAACAATCCCGCCGGTGTCCTCATGGGTCAGGGCACGCAGGACCAGCAGGGAGCGCCGGACAGCGTGTTCATAGGGGACGTTTTGAGGGCACTGCCGGCCCCAGTCCTGCCAGTAGGCAATGGTCCTCTGCAAGGCGGCGTCAACGCTCTGCCGGGGCGGTACCGGCCGGTGCGAGGGGTACCACGTGAGCTCCAGGTCAACGCTCTCCCCGGCCCGGACTTCGAAGCGCCCCACGTGCCGGTGATTCTCCGCGTCCGGCAGGCTCGGCCCGCGCAGGACCAGGGCACCCGGGCCCGCAATGGCGGAAAGGTGCTCCCCGTCGTCGTCCCGCCCCCGGAAAACCCAGGGGATGACCATGCCGTAATCAAAGCGGATTTCCAGTTCCTGCCGCATGTCCACACTGCCGCTCATGCCTTCGATCCGCCGGATAAGGGACGCCCGCCGGTCCTTTACCGGCATGAAATCCGTGACCCGGACCGCGCCGGTGGGCGTCTGCCAATGCGTGCGCAGCACAAAGGTGGATTCCACGTAACCGCGGTGCGTCACCTTCGCAGAGCTGTCTTCCGGGGCCAGCAGCCACCGCCCGTGGTCGCTGCTCCCGAGCAGCGCACCGAACACCGACGGCGAATCGAACCTCGGCAGGCAAAGCCAGTCCATGCTGCCGTTCCGCGAAATCAGGGCTCCGGTGTGCAGATCGGAAACCAGCGCATAATCCTCAATGGGGGATGCCATGGCACTACTCAACCACACGGCCGCACAACGGATGCCGGGGCTCATAGCGCAGCCGCGGCAATCACTGATTAGATTGGGGTGGTCCCGCGCAGAAGTTTCCGCAGCGGGATGCGAACTGGATTAGGGAGCGGTATTGAAACACGCGTCAACCTCGAAGATGTCCCTGTCCGCGAAGGAGGTGCACGCGTGAGCGTGGTTGCCCCGCCTACCGACGAGCAGCGCGCCTATGCCCTGCGGCGCATGAAAATGCTGGCCACCGGCCTCCTGATCCTCCTGGCGGTCATCTTCCTCTTCTCCTTCGCCCTGCAGGACAGGTACCCGTGGCTGGAGTACGTACGTGCCGCTGCGGAGGGCGGCATGGTCGGTGCCCTTGCCGACTGGTTCGCGGTGACCGCCCTGTTCAAGCATCCGATGGGTGTGAAAATCCCGCACACGGCCATCATCCCGGAAAAGAAGGACCAGATCGGGGCGTCCCTGGGCCAGTTCGTGGAAGAGAACTTCCTGGCCGAGGACATCATCCGGACCAAGCTCGACTCCATGCAGGTCGCTGCGAAGGCAGGCACTTGGCTGGCCCGCCCCGAGGGGGCCGAACGCGTGGCCACCGAGGGCGCTGCAGCCATCCGCGGGGCCCTGAGGGTGCTTGACGACGACGCCGTCAGGGATGTCCTGGAATCAATGTTCCGCCGCCATGTGGTGGACCCGCAGTGGGGACCGCCGGCCGGAAAAATGGCCCAGCGGATCTTCGAGGAGGGCCACCACCACCAGCTGGTGAACCTGGTGGTGGACAGCCTGGCCGACTGGGTGCTGGCCAATCCGGAAGTCATCGGCCGGCTGGTTACCGAGCGTTCGCCGTCGTGGGTTCCCGCCTTCCTGGATGACATTGTGGGCGAGCGCGTGCAGATCCAGGCCGAACGGTTCCTGATCGATGTGCAGGAAAACCCCAACCACCAGCTGCGCGTGGCGTTGGACAACTACCTCACCGGGGTGGCCCGGGATCTGCAGGAGGATCCCAAGACCATGGCCAAGGCCGACGCCGTGAAGGAGCAGGTGCTGGATGACCCGCGTGTGCGCGAGCTGATGACCTCCACCTGGACCACCATCAAGAACGCCCTGATGACGGCCGCGGATGATCCGGACAGCGAACTCACCCGCAACTTCAAGTCCGCGCTGCAGGACTTCGGCACGCGCCTGATCAACGAGCCGGAACTCGCGGCCAAGGTGAACGGCTACGTGGCGGACGCGGCGGGGTATCTGGTCCGCACCTACAGCAACGACATTGCCGCCGTCATCACGGAGACGGTGGAGCGCTGGGACGCGAAGGAAACCTCGGAGAAGATCGAGCTGCAGGTCGGCAAGGACCTGCAGTTCATCCGGATCAACGGCACGGTGGTCGGTTCGCTGGCCGGGCTGGCGATCTTCACCGTCGCTACGGCGATCTTCGGGTAGGAAGCCTCCACAAAAAGGCCCGCCGGCTTCACTGCCGGCGGGCCTTTTCGGGTCAGGTGTGGATTCCTAGGCGGATTTCTCCATCTGGTCCAGCTCTCCGGCCAGCTGTCCGGGGATCGACTTCGGCGGCTCGCCGAAGGCGGCCCGCGTTGCCTTGATGACACCCTTGCCCATGGCATGGTTCCCGGCCCCGCCGACGACGGCGCCCACGCCCAGCGGCAGGGCACGTCCCAGCATGGCGGTACCCTGGCGGGCCATGAACCGCTTGAGGAACTGCTTGCGGATGCTGCTGCCCACGGTGCCCATCAGGCCCGAGGGCATGCTGCCCACGGTGCTGCCCCATGCCTGTGCGGTCCCGCGTCCGGAGAGGGACTGCATCATCGAGGTGCCCTCCTCGCCGAGCATGACGGCCATGACCATGGTGCGGGACTTCTCCGGATCAGCCAGGCGCACTCCGTGCAGTTCAGCCACCGACTGTGCGTACAGGGCAGTGGCCTCAAGGAAGCCGACCGTTGCTGCGGCTGACAGGCCAAGTGCCGCGACCGTACCCACGCCCGGAACCACGGCGGTGGCGCCGATGGCTGCACCGCCTCCCGTCACCGCGTTGAGGTAGTGCCGGTCCAGGATCCTGATCAGTTCTGCAGCGTTGGCGGACGGGTTCTTGCGCTGCATCCTGCGGATGTTCGCCAGCACCAGCGGCCGCTGGACTTCCACGGCACGCTCGATGGCTTGCACTACATGCGGCTTGGGCTTGCCGTCCGCGCCGAAGGTGGCGCGTTCAGCCAGTCGAGCTGCGGGATTGAACTTACGTCGCTTCACAAGAACTCTCCTTGGGGAAATCCGATGCCGGCTTCAACTCTACGGGGGCTTGCTTAAAGCAAAGGGCGGGGTCCGGCGGAATATTCCGTCCGGGCCCCGCCCCTCGAATCAACGCTGCGTCAGCAGCGTCTGAACATACTAGGCGCGGTTGCCGCTCTTGCGGGTAACGAAGCCGTAGATCACCAGAACGATGAGGGCGCCGACGATAGCCAGGACCCAGGTCCACAGGTTCGTCAGGCTGAAGAGCTCGCCGCCGTTGTTGAAGAGGAGGCCGCCGAGCCAGCTACCCAGGAGGGCGCCGATGACACCCAGAACCAGAGTGGCGATCCAGCCGCCGCCCTGACGACCCGGGAGGATCATCTTTGCAATTGCACCTGCGATGAGACCAAGAATAAGGAACGCAATGAAACCCATGAGATTCTCCTTGCTATGTGAGTGACAGTGATTTACCGCACGGCCTTGTGGGCCGCGCTTTGTTCCAGCTTACTTGATCAGCATGCTTACCCAGTAGTTTGCGGGGAGTTTCCATCTGGCCGTGCCTGTGTTAGTTAGCGCGTGCGCGCGTGGCCATTCCACCCCTACGGCGTGTCGAAAGCAAGGTACCGGCGAAGGAAAACTGCGACATCGGAGACTTCCCCTGCACCGATGGTGTGCCCCATTCCGGAATAGGTCCGGGCGGTGAGGGCTGCGTTTTCCTCCAGCCATTCCCGGGTGTAAGCCACCGCGTCGGCATTGATGACCCAGTCCTGCCGGTCCCGTCCCCAAAAGAACGGAACCCGGGCCGGCAGCGGTTCCGCGGCGGCCAGGAGCTCATTGCGGGCAATCCAGCCGGACAGCCCTACAACGGCCCGGAAATCCCGCGGCCGCAGCCGCAGGAGCGTGCCGGCCATGGCCATCCCCTGGGAGAACCCGACGAGGGAGATTCCGGTGAAGTCCTCCTCTGCCCGGATCCGGTCCAGCCAGGCCAGCAGCCGGAGAGCCGATTCCAGGACCTCGCTTGTGTCGGAGTTCAGCAGCGGGTCCAGCAGGAACCATCCGCTGGTTCCGCCCACGTCCAGCGGTCCCCGCACCGCAGCCCCCACGGCAGAAGCCGGCAGCGCGGTGAAGAGGCGTTCCATTGCCTGCTCCCCTGATCCGTAGCCGTGCAGCAGGACCACCAGTTCACGTCCCCGCCGCCGGTCTGCGGGCTCTGACCACGTCACGTTTTCCATCGGTTCAGCGTAGCGGTGCACCGCCGTTTGCAGGCGGCCGATGGTGCCCCGCCCGGCGGCCATTGCCACGGGCACGGCACCAAAAGTAGAGTCGCTTCAACGCATAAACAGTGGCTGCCGCCACAGATCGCGGGTGTGCATGTATGCGAACAGAAGCCACCAAGAGAACCGGAAGCCGCGCCGCGAGGCCGTTCTCCCCCCAACACCGGCCGGATCCGGCAGGCCCGGCCTGGACGGATCCCCTTCATGATCCTTACCCTCACTGCCAACCCCAGTCTGGACCGAACCGTTCAGCTCCCCGGCGAGCTGGAGCGGGGCGCCGTGCAGCGTGCCGTGTCCGCCGGGGAAGAACCCGGCGGCAAGGGCGTGAATGTGTCCCGGGCACTCACAGTCTCCGGCGTCCGGTCCATTGCCGTGCTTCCCGGCGCCGACTCCGATCCGGTCATGGCCGGACTGCGGCTCGCCTCGGTTGAGTACCTGAACCTGCCGATCGAGGCACCGCTGCGCAGCAACATCACGCTCACGGAGCCGGACGGCACCACCACCAAGATCAATGCGCCCGGCCCGCCGCTGAAGCCGGCGGAGCAGGAAGCCCTCATCACCCTGCTGGTGGGGGCCTGCACCGCAGGCGGCGCCGGACCAGGGGCCTGGCTGGTGCTGGCAGGCTCACTGCCGCCTGAGGTGCCGCCGGACTTTTACGCCTCCGTGGCGCATGCGGTGAGGGAGCGGCTCGGGGCTGCATCGCCGCGCATCGCCATCGATTCCTCCGGCCCGCCCCTGATGGGGGCGCTGCTGCACGGAGCGGCACCTGACCTGCTCAAACCCAACGCCGAGGAACTCGCCGAGGCCACGGGATTCTCGTCCGAAGCGGCCCTCGAAGCAGATCCCCTGCTGGCCGCGCGGGCAGCGGGAATGCTGATTGAACGCGGCGTCGGCGCCGTGCTTGCCACCCTCGGAGCCAAGGGCGCACTGCTGGTCACCCAAAACGGAAGCTGGCTGGCCTCCCGCCCGCCGGTGCGGGCCCGGTCGACGGTCGGCGCCGGGGATTCGGCCCTCGCCGGATACCTGCTGGCCGAGGTTGCCGGTGCAGCGCCGCCGGACTGCCTCCGGCAGGCCGTGGCCCATGGGGCCGCTGCAGCGTCACTGCCCGGAACCACCGTTCCCGCCCTGTCAGCAACAGATCCGGGAGCGGTCACGATCACCACCCTTAACGGCGCAGGCCGAACGCCGTCGTCGTCATCGAAGGAGGAAAGCTGATGTCGGACCTCATTACGCCCGATCTGGTTACGTTGGATGAGAATCTGGGCAAGGACAAAGGGGATATCATCGGCCACCTGGCCCGGGGGGTGGTGGCTGCCGGCCGGGCGACCAGCTACGAGGACCTCTACGCGGATGCCATGGCCCGGGAGTCGAAAACCGCCACCGGGGTGCCGGGAGGCATTGCGATTCCACACTGCCGGTCCGCGGCCGTCACTCAACCGACGCTCGCCATGGCCCGGATCCGCCCGAGCGTGGACTGGGGCGCCAAGGACGGTCCCGCCGACATTGTCTTCTTCATCGCCGCCCCGGAGGGCGCAGACCAGGAGCACCTCCAGCTGCTCGCCAAGCTGGCGCGGTCCCTCATCCGAAAGGACTTCACCGCCTCCCTGCGAACCGCCACTTCCCCGGCGCAGATTGTGGAACTTGTTGACGGAGCCCTCGGACTTGGTCCCGCACAGCCCAGTGCCATGACCGCAGGGGGCGGCACCGGGGCCACCGCGGCCGGGGCCACCGCGGCCGGCGCCACCGCGGCCGGCGCCACCGCGGCCGGCGCCACTGCGGCCGGCGCCAGCGGAGCCACGGCCGCGGGCAGCGACGTCGGCTCCCGCAGCGGCAGTCAGCCGGACGGAACGGACGACGGCGGACACGGAGCAAACGCCCCCGCGTCCGCCGGCGGCACCGGGGCCACTGAAACGGACACCTCAAGGTCCCGCCACCTCGTTGCCGTCACGGCCTGCCCCACCGGTATTGCGCACACCTACATGGCGGCGGATTCCCTCGCTGCTGCAGCAGCCGAGCGCGGTGTCGACCTGCAGGTGGAAACGCAGGGATCAGCCAAGTCCACTCCCCTGGACCCCACGGTGATCCGCAACGCGGAAGCGGTGATTTTCGCCGTCGACGTTGACGTCCGGGACAAGGCACGATTCGCCGGAAAACCTGTGATCAGCGGGCCCGTGAAACGCGGGATCGACGAGCCGGGAGTCATGATCGACGAAGCCCTCAATGCGGTCAACGACCCCAACGCCCGGCGCGTGTCCGGAGGCGGAGGGGGCGGGGAGGATGAAGGCGGCTCCGGGGGCGGCGGCGGAGAAGGATTCGGCGGACAGCTCAAGCGGGCGCTCCTGACCGGCGTCAGCTACATGATTCCGTTCGTCGCCGGCGGCGGCCTGCTGATTGCCCTCGGCTTCCTGCTGGGCGGCTACGAGCTCGCCCTGTCGGTCGACGACGTCGCCAACGGCGACCGGATGCTGGACGGCACATCGCTCCTGAGCCCGCCGCCTGAAGGGATCATCGCCTATCTCGGGGCCGTGTTCTGGAAGATCGGCTCCCTGTCCATGGGCTTCCTCGTACCGGCGCTGGCCGGCTACATTGCCTATGCCCTGGCCGACCGGCCCGGCATAGCACCGGGCTTCACCGCAGGGGCCGTGGCAGTGTTTATGGACGCCGGCTTTATCGGCGGCATCATCGGCGGCCTGCTGGCCGGCTACGCGGCCCGGTGGATCGGCGGCTGGAACGTTCCCTCGTGGATGCGCGGGCTGATGCCCGTGGTCATCATCCCCCTCCTTGCCTCCATCATCGCCTCCGGCCTGATGATGCTGGTTCTAGGCGGTCCGATTGCCGCCCTGACGCAGGGGCTGAACAACTGGCTGACCGGCCTCACAGGAGTCGCAGCCATCGGGCTGGGCATCATCCTGGGCCTGATGATGGGCTCGGACCTGGGCGGCCCGATCAACAAGGTGGCATACGCGTTTGCGGTGGCCGGCCTCGGGGAAGGCAGCTTCGACAACCAGGTGCCCTGGGAGATCATGGCAGCGGTCATGGCCGCCGGGATGGTCCCGCCGCTGGGCATGGCATTCGCCTCCACGGTGCTGGCAAAGAACCAGTTCAGCATGGCCCTGCGCGAGAACGGCAAGGCGGCGTGGCTGCTGGGTGCCGCCTTCATTTCAGAAGGAGCCATCCCGTTTGCCGCCGCCGACTTCTTCCGGGTGATTCCCTCCACCATGCTGGGCGGCGCCGTTGCCGGTGCCATCTGCCTGGGAACCGGGGTAACCTCACAGGCACCGCACGGAGGAATCTTCGTGTTCTTCGCCATCGGAAACCTCCTGATGTTCATTGTGGCCATCCTGGCGGGGGCAGCAGTTACCGGCTTCGTCTACGTGGCCCTGAAACGGTATGTGAAGCCCCGGAAGAAGGCGGAGGAACCTGCCATTGCGTAAGGCACTGCCGACAAAGAGGAAGGCTTAGATGATGCGGACCATCCAGGGAATCGGAGTCAGCGCCGGACGTGTCCTCGGCCCGTCGCGCCGGATGCCGCCTCCGGTACCCGAGCCCGACGCCGAGGCGAAACCCGGGCCGGACAGTACCGTGGACGGTGAGAAAGCCCGCCTCAAGGAGGCCGCTGAAGCGGTCCGGGGTGATCTGCTGCACCGGGCGGAAACTGCCTCCGGAGACGCCAAGGCGGTCCTGGATGCCACGGCCATGATGGCCTCCGATCCAATGCTGCTTAAGGCCGCGGGAAAACACATCAATGCGGGCATGGCAACGGACCGGGCCATCTGGGAAGCGGGCATGGAGGTAGCAGCAATGCTCCAAAGCCTGGGCGGCTACATGGCGGAACGGACGCAGGACGTGCTCGACGTCCGCTCCCGGATTGTCGCCGAGCTGAACGGACTGCCGGCTCCCGGGATACCGGCCTCCGATGTTCCCTTCATCCTCACGGCGGTGGAACTGGCCCCGGCCGACACCGCAACACTGGATCCGGCAATGGTGATCGGGCTGGTCACCAGCGAGGGCGGGCCGCAGTCCCACACCGCGATCCTTGCCCGCTCCCTGGGGCTGCCCGCCGTGGTGGGTGCGCCCGGCGCGGACGAGGTGGCCGATGAGGCGGAAATTTACCTCGACGGCACGTCGGGCACCGTGGTGGTGGAACCCGGCGACGAGGAACGCGCAGCAGCGCAGAAATACGCCTCTCGCTCGTCGCTGCCGGTCTTCAACGGTACGGGGGCAACTTCCGACGGCCATCAGGTGCCCCTGTTGGCCAATGTCGGTTCCGGAAAGGACGCGCGTGCCGCCGCGGAAGCCGGGGCCGAGGGAATCGGCCTGCTCCGCACGGAATTCTGCTTCCTTGGCCGCGATACGGAACCCACCATCGAGGAACAGGTGGCCGCCTACGGGGCGGTCTTCGAAGCATTTCCCGGCCGGAAGGTCGTCATCCGGACCCTCGACGCCGGCGCGGACAAGCCGCTCCCGTTCCTGACGGATGCCACGGAGCCCAACCCGGCCCTGGGCGTCCGCGGCTACCGGACGGATTACGTCTCCCCCGGCGTCCTCGCCCGCCAGCTGGAAGCCATCGCCGCGGCTGCAGGCGCGCACACCGCCGATGTCTGGGTGATGGCACCCATGATTTCCACCGCCGAGGAGGCCGCGGACTTCGCCGTAATGTGCGCCGGAGCCGGGCTCGGCATGCCCGGAGTGATGGTGGAGGTGCCGGCCGCGGCACTTATGTCCGAAGCCATCCTGTCCCGGGTGCGGTTCGCCAGTCTGGGCACGAATGACCTCACGCAGTACACCATGGCTTCGGACCGGCAACTGGGTTCATTGGCGTCCCTGAACGACCCGTGGCAGCCGGCCGTCCTGCAGCTGATTTCCGCCACCGTTGCCGGGGCGGCGCGTGCCACGGCCCTGGAGCCGGCGGCCGGCACCAGGACAGTCGGGGTCTGCGGTGAGGCGGCGGCGGACCCGGCACTCGCCGTCGTCCTCGCAGGTATGGGCGTGAATACGCTGTCCATGACTCCCAGGGCGCTGTCCGGTGTCGGCGCCGTCCTGGGATCCGTGACCCTGGAAGAGGCGAAGGAACTGGCCGCAAGGGCCCTGGCAGCACACTCTGCCGCTGAAGCACGGACGATTGTGCGCAGCCGCCTTCCCCTCCTTGAACAGCTCGGCCTGTGACCGAAGGCGGCCGGACGACGCCGGCACCGCAAACCACGGAAGGAACCGAAAATGGCAGAACGCAAAGCCACAGTGGCCAGTCGAGTTGGACTCCACGCCCGGCCGGCATCGATCTTCGCTGAAGCGGCAGCCGCCCAGCCCGTTGAAGTGACCATAGGGATGGAAGGGGACCCGGCGGAGGAGGCGATGGACGCCTCCAGCATGCTGTCCCTGATGAGCCTGGGCGCGTCACACGGCGATGTAGTGGTGCTGCGTGCGGACGGTGAGGGGGCGGAAGCTGCCCTGGAGGACCTGGCGAAGATCCTCGAAACGGATCTGGATGCCCCCTAGGACGGCCGGGCAGACTGCGGCGGAACGCTCCGCCGCGCAAATGAATGTCCCGCTTCCGCATTTAGCCCGGACAAAGCGAAGGAGCGGCTTAAAATGATGAAGCCAGCGGCAAATGCCGCTGGCTTCATTGCAACCTCACGCTGACCCCCCACAGGCAGCGGATGCTACATATTCATTATTCTGGCACACGCGCATGAAAATGTGAACAAGTTTATCGAATTGTCACCTAATGTAGCCGGAAGTCAGCAGGCTTTGCTTTTCCCGCTGTTTCGAGGCGATCCCGTAGAAGGCCACTGCGCCGAGCCCTGCTACGAGCACAATGACCGCCGAATGGGGCAGGATGTAGTCCCACACGCCAATCGGCAGCCGCGTGGCACCGAGTATGGACCAGATGACCACCTCGGTCAGGGCAATACCGATGAGGCCGGAGCCCAGCCGCAGGAGAACCGGTCTGCGGGCGTGCGCCGCTGCCCGGAAAGCAGGTGCAATCAGGCAGGCCGCCACATACGCGGGGTAGATCCGCCCCACCACGGCGTACACATGGATCGTATATTCGTCGGGATAGCCATAAAGCCCGGGCGATGAGACCGGCAAGTCACTGATGAAGAACAGCACAGAGGTGACGATTACCGCCACAGCCAGGACAACCAGCCCGGAGCGCCCGACTATCAGGCGGCGCGCCTGTGCGGAGCGGAAGGCAGCTGCGCTGATACTTCCGATGAGCAGCACCACCCCGTACACCGCGTAGCGGAGAATCAGGTTGGCGTAATTAACGCCGCCCAGAAGAGCATCCACCGGCAGGTAGATTGCAGGGATACTGAGTCCCACCCCAATGGCGGTCAGCGCCAGCGCCCAGAAGAGCATCGGATTCCGGCCCTTCAGGGCCAACGGGAGCCGCAGGAGGGCAAAGATGGCCGAAACTATCAGTGCCGCGTATTGAAAAGCCAATGTCACGCTCATCCCAGGTTCTCCAATAGCGCTAGATCATTTTCCACATCATTTTCAAGCTTCCTCAGTTGCTTTCCCACTCCGTCCAGGCGGTCCCGGGCAAGAAACAGAAGTTCGGAATCGGTGAGCGCGTCCAAGGCTTCCTGCAGGCCGTTTTGCGGCCAGCCTGCTTCGCCCGGCGTGACCAGGCCCGTGGCCACCAGGCCGCCCGGCAGCGAGGCGCCCGCAATCCGAGCGGCCTCCACGGCCAGTTCGGGAGCCAGGCGCCCGGCTGAAAGCTGCGCCGAAATATTCTGGGGTGCGACGCCGGTTGCGGCACTCAGACGTTGTCTCAGGTCGCCGGGATCCACTGCTTCGAACCAGGAGCGGATCGCATTCCGGTGCGGATGCTTATCCAGGTCCGGATATTGCGGGGCTTCACTGGAAGTAGCCCTGGCCAGGACCATCTGCAGAATGCAGATGTAGGACACCTGGCTGATTAGCTCTGCCGGGGCGGGACGCCAGGGGCCGCCGAGCAGATCCGAATACTCCTCGAAATCCGACAGTGCTTCAACCGGGTTTTTTCCGTAAGCCCGGGCCACCCGGACAACGGTAATCTCCGCGACCTTTCCCCGGACAATCTGCTGGCCGAGGGTGGAACGCTTGATGCCGGTCCTGCGGCAGAGGTCCGCATTGGATTCGCCGGGAGCCACCGCGGTGCGCCAATTTTGGAAAGACCTGGCAGACACCGCCATCTTTGGCCCCCTCGATTGGATTTACCCGGACAAATGGAATTATACTGATGAAACTGGCTTCCCCTTCTGCGTTCCCCCCATATGCAGAGCGGGAAGCCAGCTTCATTTAAGGCACGGTTCCACCGGTACGCCGCACTTTGGCCTTCTTCCGGATCCTGTCCGCCCTGTGTCGTCAGTCCTGCGGCCACGAAACGTGATGGCTGTATTCCGGGTGCTTGCGGAGGTAGGCGGCCATGTAGGTGCAGTACGGCTTGATCCGGCCTCCGCCCCTGATGATGTCATCCACCGCGTATTTCGCCAGCCGGGATGAGTAGCCCTGGTTCCGGTAGTCCGGTTCCATCTGCGTATGGGTCAGCGCTACAGAGTCGTCCGGCTCCACCTCGTATTCGGCAATCCCCACGAGGTCACCGTCCAGCAGCAGCTCGTACCGCCCCAGCCCGTCATTGCGCGAGATGGCGATGTCATTGGTAGTCATGGGCAGAGACTGCCACGCATTCCCCTAACGGTCCACCCCTGCGGTCCGTAGCGTCTACGCTGCCCGCCCGCCGCCGGCCGCCTCTTCTGCACGGCGAAGCGAGTCTTCCAGCGTTGTGACCGCCTCGGCGTAGGCCGCCGCCTGTGCTGCGGTCACTCCGTCCGGGCGCAGTTGTTCAGCAGCTTTCAAGGCCCGGATGAAAGTCCGCGTTTCCGGCGTGCGGACGTCAAGCAGCTGCGGATGCTCGGCAGCGAGCCAGGGGTCCAGTTCGTAGGCACTCCAGCGGGCCAGGACCTCCCGGTGGCGGGTTGCTGCGGCAGTGACTGCTGCCTCCACCTGCCGGGTTTCGCGGTTCCGGCGGCGGCGACGGTCCCGTCTCAGGGTCCAGAACGACGCCGCGATACCGCCGGCCACCACAACCATGCCCACTGCGGCGGATCCGGCGGAGGTGGCGGTCACTGCCCAGGCGGCTGTCAGGAGGACGGCCAGGAAAGCGGTCAATCCGGTCCAAAACAGGCCTTCCCCGTCCCGGGTCCGAAGCATCCGGTCAATCCCGGCAGCCGCGGCGGCAAGCACAGACACCAACAGCAGCAGCGGAAGAACCATCGAAAAACCCGCCTCGGCCATAACCGCTCTCCTCCCCTGGTGACTCGCCTGCCTGCCGCTCTTTGCCTCCATTGCACCGAACCGTGCCGCAAAGGTCAATGCCGGCGTCCCACCCGGCAGACAGCCCGTCGCGTACACAGCAGATATGCTGACGTGTGGATTTGTTCCACTTGCCCGCCGGACAACGCGCCCCCTGTAAGGAAAGCAATGAAGATTCCCGCCCCGAGAGGGCGCGTCAGCGCCACCCTGATCGACCTTCTGCAGAACCGCGGCGGCACAGGCCACGCCAACGCCTACGGGTCCCTGAACCTGCTGGTGGACGAAGCGCTTGCCGCCACTGCGGATCTGCTCCGCGACGAAGACCTCCAGCTGGCCCTGTTCTGCCTGTACGAGCTGCATTACAGCGGACTGGACGGAGTTGAGGACGCAGCGGAATGGGATCCCGAACTGATCCGCGTGCGGGCACGGCTGGAGGCAGCCCTCGAGGATGTGCTGCGCCGTACGGTGCCCGTCCCCGAGCTTCCGTCACCGGAAAGCGAAGCCGTCGCCAAGACGCTCTTTGACCTGGCAGCCAACGACGACGGTCCCAGCGTCTCCCGTTTCGTCGCCAGCAAGGCCAGCGTGGAGCAGCTTCGCGAGTTCCTGATCCTGCGCTCGGTGTACCAGCTGAAGGAAGCGGATCCGCACAGCTGGGCCATTCCGCGCCTGCCGGTGGGCCGCGCAAAGGCAGCGTTGATCGAAATCCAGGCAGATGAGTACGGCGGCGGACGGGTCGAACGGATGCATTCGAAGCTGTTCGGCACCACCATGGAAGGCCTGGGCCTCGATTCCAGCTACGGGTACTACATTGACCAGGTTCCCGCCCTGACCCTGGCCTCCTCCAACGCGATGTCGCTCTTCGGGCTGAACCGCCGCCTGCGCGGGGCCATCTCCGGGCACCTGGCGGCGTTCGAGATGACGTCCTCGATACCCAACGCGTTCTACGCCCGCGGGTTCCGCAGGCACGGCTTCAGCGACGACGTCACCTATTACTTCGACGAACACGTCGAAGCGGATGCCGTGCACGAACAGATTGCTGCCCGTGACCTGGCCGGCGGCCTGGCCGAGGCGGAACCCGATCTGCTGGCCGACGTCATCTTCGGCGCCGCGACCGTCCTGGCCATCGATGCCCTGCTCGGCGAAGACCAGCTGAAGGCCTGGCAGGCAGGCGAATCAGCTTTGCTGGCACCCCTGCCGAACTGCGACGGCACTGCAGACGCAGCGCTGGCCACTTCGGCAGCGGCCGGCGGAGCAACAGCGTGAGCGTCCCCGCAGCCGGTCCTGCTGAGCACGACGACGCCATGCCGGAGCCGGGGGACGTCCAGGCCGATGCCGACACCCCTGCCTGGGAGAAGCGGGAAGGCTCCGCCCCTGCCTCCATCGTGGCCTGCCCCAACGGCCCCCTGCTGATCCGCGGAGACTTTGAGATTGTGACGCCGGACGGGATTCCCGTGCCGCGGGACCGGGAAACCGTGGCTTTGTGCCGCTGCGGCGGTTCGGCGATCAAACCCTACTGCGACGGCACCCACAAGCTGATGAAGTTCGATACCACCCGCCGTCGTCCGGTGCCGGAACCTGCGCGCCGGGCTGCGGAAGAAGCCGCGGGATAACCGGAGCGGCGCTCCAACAGCGAAGCACCGGGACAAAAAAGAATGGCTTGCCTTCAATGAAGGCAAGCCATTTCCGTACGGTGCGCCCAGCAGGGCTCGAACCTGCGACCCACGACTTAAAAGGACGTTGCTCTACCAACTGAGCTATAGGCGCTCCACCGGTCCGCAGCATTCTCCGGACCGACTGTCCCACTTTATCGCACACCACACAGATCGTGGAAAACCAGGGTTCCGGGCGCTTCGCGGCGCCGGGAAGACCGCCTCGATTCCGTGCAGATCCCGGAGTATTCTTCGAATATGAGTGAGTCCAATTCAACGCCGCGCCATCACAAGCCAAAGCCTCTTGCACCTGTGGACTTCGCCAACTTCCCCGGCGGTGCCGATCCGGCACGCGTTTCGGAAGCGGCCCATCTGGCAGCCCAGGCACTCGTCCACCACGGCCGCAGGAGCACCGATCCGGAGGTCACCCGCCGCCTGGTTGAACTGACCGACCAGCAGGGCGTGGAAGCGGTGGCCGAGATGTGGGCCGAAAGCCCCGCCCGGTCCCTCCCGGGCGCTCTCTGGCGCCTTTATGCGCTGCGGGCGTCCATCCAGCGGAACCCTGAACGAATCGCGTCCTTCTATGCCGCGGGCAAGGATGTTGCGCAGGTCTCCAAGGTCGTTGCCGGAGTAGCCGAACCGTTGGGCGCCGAGGAGGTGCGGACCATGGCAGACACCATCCTTTCCGGCGCCTTTGAGGGTGATTTCGACGTCGCGCTGGAGCGCTTCGCCGCGTTCTGCCGGGTGGTTGCCCTGGGCCAGGCCAACCACGCGGATTCCTCCGAGGCCTCCAACGGGGACCGCGCCACCGCGCTGACCCGCAACGCACGCCAGCTGGTACACACGGCCGAGGACCTGGAGCACTCCGCAGCGGCCTGGCGGCGGGGAGAACTCGACTAGGTGTGGGACGAGACCAGTGACGGGAACCACCATGGCGCTCCTCACAGTGCCGCCGTTGCCCGTATGGCCGTGTTGACATCATCGACTGAGCGTAGAAAACTGAAATTGGTGTCGGACTGCGGAACCCCCGGGCTTCAACTCTGAGCCGCTTCGAGCGGCCTTCCGCCGAGAGGCGCTCCCGGTCCGGCACCGTTACTTTTTCCCCGGCTGCTCTGCAGCGGGAGCGTTTCGCGGACTCGACCGTCCTGCCGCCGCAGCCATCGGATATTCTGGCGCTGTGAGAACCTTTGCCGCTCCCCCAGCCCACGTGCTGCGTTCAGCGTGAAACTTCAACTGTTCCCCCAAGAGAACGCCGGCCTTGAGCTGCTCTCCCGCATGGCGTCGCAGCTCTTGCGCGGCACCGGGGTGCTGGCCGAAATCCTCGGTGCAGACCCGGAGGAATTCGACCGGCTCACCGAGCAGCTGCATCAGATTGATGCTGAAACCACCGATCTGCACTTCGCCCTGATGACGCAGATGCGGACCAGCTTCATCAATCCCCTTCCCCGTGAAGACCTGTATGAGCTGTCCCTGCTCCTGATGTCTGCCATGGAATGCCTGGATGCTTCCGCGGAAACCATCTCCCTCTACAAGCTCACCGGCGTGTCCCGCCGCGCTTCGGAGCAGCTGGAAGTCATCGGCAGGCAGGCTGAGCTCACCGCTTCCGCCATGCGCCGGCTCGCTTCGCTCGAGGATCTGGAAGAGTACTGGATCGAGATGCTCCGGCTGGCCCGGCGGGCCGAGCGGTCCCGCCGGATCTGGGTGGCGGAGCTGATGCGCGAGCACAAGCCGATGGCCTATGCCAGGCACCGGGACCTGGCCGACCAGCTTTCGGGAACCACCGCCCAGCTCCGCCGCACTGCCACGTTTGTGGGCGGCATCCTCGTCCGGGAATCCTAGGGTGGCCACCGTCCTCCTGGCCGGCGTCGTCCTGCTCGCCGGAGCCTATGCCTTCCTCAACGGCTTCCATGACGCCTCCAACTCGGTGGCCACCTCCGTCCGTACGCGGGCCCTGACGCCCACCGTCGCCATCATCCTGGCCGCCGCCTTCAATCTTCTGGGCGCCCTGGTCAGCACGGCCCTGGCCGTTGCCCTGACTGTACGGTTTGTGGACCTTCCGGCGGGTCCTGAAGGGCTGGGCATCCTGATAGCCGGACTGCTGGCGGCGTGCGGCTGGGGCGTGTGGACCTGGTGGCGGCGGATGCCGTCTTCATCCACCCATGCGCTGGTGGGCGGACTGGTGGGGTCCGGTGCGGCCTCGACCCTGGTGGGCGGTCAGAACATCGCGGAGTCCAACCGGCTGATCTGGGAGCAGCTGGCCCTGCCGCTGCTGGTCTCGCCCGTAGTTGCCTTTGCACTGGCGTACCTGCTGGTTTTTCCGGCCACCTGGCTCATGCGTTACAGCTCTCCGCGCCGCGGCGACGCCGGAAACCGGATAGCGCAGTCCGTGTTCACCTCCGCCTTCTCCCTGGGCCACGGCATCCAGGACGGGCAGCGGACCATGGCCGTTGTGGTGCTCGCCCTGCTGGCGGCCGGCCAGACGCTGGAAACCGACATCCCCCTCTGGGTGCAGCTGTTCGCAGCCCTTGCCCTGGCCGGCGGCACCCTCTTCGGCGGCTGGCGGATCACCCATACGCTGGGCTACCGGCTCGTGCGGATGGATCCGCTGCGGGGCATGAGCGCCCAGGCAGTCAGTTCCACCATGCTCTTCCTGGGAGCCCTCTGGCTGCACATCCCGCTGTCCAGTACGCAGACCATGACCTCGGCCATCGTGGGCGCGGGCACCAACCAGCGTTTTTCCACCGTCCGTTTGATCCCGCTGCGGGAAATCCTCGTCACCTGGCTGGTCACCGCCCCGGTGACCGCGGTGCTCGGCGGAATCCTGCTGCTGGCCCTCAGCCCGCTCCTGTAGGCGCCGCCTACCCGAAACGGCCGGAGACGTAGTCTTCCGTGGCCTGTTCTGCGGGATTGCTGAAGATGACCGGGGTGTCCGCGTATTCGATCAGCCGACCGGGCTTGCCGGTGCCGGCAATGTTGAAGAACGCCGTCTTATCCGAGACGCGTGCCGCCTGCTGCATGTTGTGCGTAACGATCACCACCGTGTACTCGCTCTTCAGTTCCTCGATGAGGTCCTCGATGGCCAGGGTCGAAATGGGATCCAGGGCGGAGCAGGGCTCATCCATGAGGATCACCTCCGGCGAGACCGCGATGGCGCGGGCTATGCACAGGCGCTGCTGCTGGCCGCCCGAAAGTCCGGAGCCGGGCTTATCCAGGCGGTCCCGGACCTCCTTCCAGAGGTTGGCGCCGGTGAGGGATTTTTCCACGAGGGCATCCGCATCGGACTTGGAGATCCGCTTGTTGTTCAGCTTCACGCCGGCCAGGACGTTGTCCCGGATGGACATGGTGGGGAACGGGTTGGGCCGCTGGAACACCATGCCCACGTGGCTTCGGACGGTCACGGGATCGACGCCGGGGCCGTAGAGGTTCTCTCCGTCCAGCAGCACTTCTCCCTCCACGCGGGCTCCGGGAAGGACTTCGTGCATCCGGTTCAGGGTGCGCAGGAAGGTGGACTTGCCGCAGCCGGACGGGCCGATGAAAGCAGTCACGGAGCGGGGCTCAATGTTGATGTTGACGTCCTGGACGGCGAGGAAATTTCCGTAGTAGACGTTCAGGTCTTTGACGTCGATGCGCTTGGACATGGGTTCCTTCAATCGAAGCTGGAATTAGCGGGAGGTCCGGGGGGCGAAGATCCGGGCTATCAGGCGGGCGCCGAGGTTCAGCAGCATCACCATGATGATCAGGATCAGGGCCGCCGCCCAGGCCCGCTGGGTACTGGGATCCGTGTTGGTCGGGGAGGTGGGGCTCATCAGCTGCCGGTAAATGAAAGTGGGCAGCGTGCTCATCCAGCCCGCAAAGGCATTGAAGTTGATGGTGTTGACGAAGCCAGCGGTGACCAGCAGCGGAGCCGTTTCGCCGATCACGCGCGCGATGGCCAGGGTCACGCCGGAGGCGATGCCGGAAATTGCCGTGGGGACCACGACCTTCAGGATGGTCCGCCACTTGCGCACGCCCAGGGCATACGACGCCTCCCGGAGTTCATTGGGCACAATCTTCAGCATTTCCTCGGTGGAACGGACCACCACCGGGATCATCAGGACAGACAGGGCGACGGCGGCAACGAAGCCGGTCCGCGTGCCCGGCCCGAAAACCAGCCCGAAGAACGCCGCAGCGAACAGCCCGGCCACGATCGACGGAATGCCGGTCATCACGTCAACGAAGAACGTGATGGCCCGCGAAAGCGTTCCGCCGCGGCTGTATTCCACCAGGTAGACGGCGGCCAGCAGGCCCACCGGCACCGAGATGACAGTGGCCCAGAAGGTGATCAGCAGGGTGCCCACAATGCCGTGGTAGGCGCCGCCGAGCACCTCCGTTCCGTTCTCCGCGGTGGCGTTGTCCACGGCACCGGTCATACCGCCCATGGAGGTCAGCAGGAAGTCCGGGCTGAGGCCGGGCAGGCCGCGGACCAGGACGGTGAAGATCACCGATACCAGAGGAAGCAGGGCCAGCAGGAATGCGCCGCAGACCAGGTTCGTGGCCAGACGGTCCACCGCGTGCCGCTTCCCTTCCACAATCCAGGTGGTCACTGTGCCGCCGATAACGAAAAGCACAGCGGTGAAGATGGCGAAGGCCGCCACGGAAAACCCGATCAGGGCGGACAGCGCCGCACCCAGGACCAGCGCCGCAGCCAGGACGATCCACGGCGTATAGCGGGGCAGCCGATTCTTGCTCAGCATGGATCCGGGACGGGTAAGGGCGGAGGTTGTATCGAGCATCAGTTGGCTCCCGAGAATTCTTTATGGCGGCTGATGATCCAGCGGGCAATAACGTTGACCGCCAGCGTGATCAGGAACAGCACGAGTCCTGCGGCAATCAGTTCCGAGAGCCGGAGTCCGAACGCCTCAGGGAAGTTCAGGGCGATCTCGGCGGCGATGGTCTGGTTGCCCGGCCGGATCAGGCTGGCGATCAGGCCGCCCGAGGAAAGCACCAGCGCGACCGCCATGGTTTCACCGAGGGCACGGCCAAGCCCCAGCATGACGGCGCTGACGACGCCGGGCCGGGCGAAGGGGAAAACCGCCATCCGGATCATTTCCCAGCGGGTGGCACCCATGGCCAGTGCTGCTTCCTCATGCAGTTTGGGTGTCTGCAGGAAGATCTCCCGGGTCAGGGAGGTGATGATCGGCAGCACCATCACGGAGAGCACAATGCCCGCGGTGAGCATGGTCTTGCCGGTCTGGCTGGCCGGACCGGCAAAAATCGGAATCCAGCCGGCGTTTTCAGCCAGCCAGTTGTACGGGCCCACCAGGGCCGGGGCCAGCACCGTCATGCCCCAGGCACCGTAGACCACTGACGGAATAGCCGCCAGCAGGTCCACCAGGTATCCCAGTCCCTGCGCAAGCCGGCGCGGGGCGTAGTGCGAGATAAACAGTGCGACGCCGATGCCCACCGGTGTGGCGATGAGCAGCGCAATGATGGCGGCAATCACCGTTCCTATGACCAGGGGCAGGATGTACTGTCCGAACCCGCCGCCGGAGATGTCCGCAGGGTCTGCCATAAACGTCGGCAGCGCCTGCCACATGAGGAAAACCGCCACGCAGAACAGGACGAAGAGAATAAGGCACCCGGCTGTCACCGCAATGCCGGAGAAAATCTTGTCTCCGGCGCGGCCGGTGCCGCTTTCTCCCGATATGGACTTGCTGGACACTGCTCAACCCTTCGAAATGCGTTGGTGCAGACTCTTCTTATCAGTGTAGGTACTCCGCCTTGGAGCGGACCCTGCCCTCCCCCGCCTCAGAGGCGGGAGAGGGCAGGACGGGCACGTTATGAACGCACCTTGATCGTTTCCAGCGCGGTTTCCGCCTTGCCGCGCAGGGCATCCGAGAGCGGCGCACTGCCCGCGGCGTCCGACGCGGCCGACTGGCCTTCGTCGCTGACCACGTAGTTGCCGAACGCGCGGACCAGGTCCACTGTCTGCTGGTCCTCATAGCTGGTGCAGAAGACGTGGTAGCTCACCAGCACCACGGGATAAGCACCGGATGCCGCCGTATCGCGGTCCAGGTCCATGGCCATGTCCGCTTCGGGTCGGCCTTCCCCGCCCGCCGGAGTGGAGGATTCGACGGCGAGTGCAGCGGCGTCGGCGCTGAACGGCACGTAGGCATCGCCCACCTTGACGCTGACCTTGCCCAGGGAACCGGCCGCGGAGGCGTCGGCATAGGTGATGCCGCCCTCGGTGGAGCTCACCGTGGAGATGACACCGCCGGTGCCGGAAGCGCTTTCGCCGTTCGGCAGACCGGCAGGCCATTCGCCCGCTGCCGGATCGGTCCACGTGTCGGGAGCGGCCTCGGCCAGGTATTCGGTGAAGTTCTTGGTGGTGCCGGATTCGTCGCCGCGGTGCACCGCAGTGATGGGGGTGTCCGGCAACTTTGCTGCCTCGTTCTGGGCTGCGATGGCCGGATCATTCCATGCCGTGATCTCGCCGCGGAAAATGCCTGCGATGGTCTCTGCGTCCAGGTTCAGCTCCGTTATGCCGGGGAGGTTAAAGGCAACGGCGATCGGTGAAATGTACACGGGAACATGGATGGCGCCGTCGGGACCGCAGACCTCCGCGGCTGCCGCGGTCTCCTCTTCATCAAGGTAGGCGTCGGACCCGGCAAACTGCACCCCGCCGGCCAGCAGCGCTTCCCGGCCCGCACCGGAGCCGTCCGGTGAGTACTGGATGGACGCCTGCGGGTTCGCCGACCCGAAGCCGGCAATCCAGGCCTGCATGGCCGCGTCCTGGGAGGAGGCACCGGCACCGGAAAGCGTACCGGTGACGGAGCTTTCGGTACTTGCCGGAGCTCCGGCCGGTGCAGCGCTGTCGGTGCCGCAGGCGGCAAGGCCCAGGGCAACTGCAGCCGAGACGGTCAGAACGGATGCAGTGCGGCCGAAATTCGAAACCTTCACCATCGGATCCCTTTCAAGGGGTTGTTCGGCGCTGCTGCGCCGGGAAGCTGAATGCGGAAAAGCAGTCGAGCAGGTGGAACCTCCAACACGTTCCTGTCCAAGATTGGCGGAGCAAGGTGAACGGAAAGTTAACGGCCGCCGGGCGGCGGGGGAACATCCGTGGCCGCCGAATGTAACCTCGGATACAGGATGGCTGAGGCGCCCCCTAGACTGGTTTCATGCCCCAACGCAGCTCCTTCGCCAAAAGCCGGGGTTTCCTGCTGAACCGGGCCCGCGTGGGGCTGCAGCGCAGCCGCAATTCGGTGGTGCCGGCCCTGCAGATGACCGTCTGCGCCGTCGGAGCCTACGCATTCGCGGAGTACGTGCTCGGACATGAGGGTCCGCTGTTCGCCGCCACTGCCGCCCTGATTTCGCTCGGGTTCTCCCGGGAACCGCGCACCCGCCGGGTGCTGGAGGTGGGGATCGGCTGCACGCTGGGCATCACCATCGGCGAAATCCTGCTCACCCTGCTGGGCAACGGCCTGGCCCAGGCCGCCGTCGTCCTCTTTGTCTCGGTGATGCTGGCACGGTTCCTGGACCGCGGCGTCATCTTCACCACGCAGCTGGGGCTGCAGTCCCTGCTGGTGGTCCTTCTTCCCGCCCCGGACGGCGGTGCCTTTACCCGCAGCCTGGATGCCATCGTCGGCGGTGTTTTTGCCCTGGTGGTGACCATGCTGGCGCCGCGCGATCCGCGCCGGGAGCCGAAGTCCAATATCCGCGAGCTCCTGCACGAACTCTCCGCCGTGCTGCGCCAGTGTTCCGAAGCCATTGAGAAGAGTGATTCCACCATTGCCTGGCATGCGCTGGTGCGGGCCCGGAACACCCAGCCCCAGCTGGACACCCTCGCCCGCAGCGTCCGGGACGCACGGGAGGTTGCCCGGATTTCCCCTGCCTACCGCCGCTATCTGGCGGAACTGGGGGATCTGCGCGGCTCCATCGGCTACCTGGACCTTGCGGTCCGTAACAGCCGGGTCTTCGCGCGCCGCACGACGTCGGTCATCAACCATGCATCGCTGGGCGACGAGGCCATCGAGAGTGTCTCGGAAGTGCTCAACGAAACCGCCGACGCCGTAGACATCCTCGCCCGCGCCCTGGGTGGCGGTGAAGGACCGGACACCCGGCTGCGGCACCTGCGCCAGGCCCGCAATGAGCTGGCGGCCGTGGGAACGCGCCTGCATCCGAAGTCACTGGGCATCACGGACCTGCAGGGGGATGCGCTGATTATGCTCTTCCGCCCGCTGGTGGTGGACCTGCTGGAATCCACGGGGCTGACCCATGAAGAGGCAGTGACCTACCTGTCTGAGGTCTGAGGCCGGACGGACCGACAGAAAAGCAGTGTCAGTGCCGCGGGATAGCCTGTTTCCATGGCAACAAAGACTGCACGGCCCAAGACCGCCAACTTCCGCTGCTCGGAATGCGGTTGGACAACGGCCAAATGGGTGGGACGCTGCGGCGAATGCCAGGCCTGGGGAACAGTGGAGGAATCCGGTGAAGTCCTTGCCCGCACCACCGCCGCCACAGTAGTTGCCCGCCCGGCGCTGCGGATCGGTGAGGTGGACGCCACCACTGCCGCCTATCAGGCCACCGGGGTCGGTGAACTGGACCGCGTCCTGGGCGGCGGGCTGGTCCCGGGCGCCGTGATCCTGCTGGCCGGCGAGCCCGGTGTAGGCAAGTCCACCCTGCTCCTCGACGTCGCTGCCCGTGTGGCAGGAGCGGGGCGTGACGTTCTCTACGTTACGGGTGAGGAATCCACGGCGCAGGTGAAGCTGCGGGCCGAGCGCATCGGCGCCGTGTCGGAGAACCTCTATCTCAGCGCGGAAACGGACCTGGGCCAGGCCCTGGGCCAGGTGGAGCAGGTCTCCCCCGGACTGTTGATAGTGGATTCGGTCCAGACCCTGAGCAGTACCGCTGTGGACGGCAGCGCCGGCGGAGTGAGCCAGGTCCGTGAGGTGGCGGCCTCCCTGATCAACGCTGCCAAGACCCGGAACATGACCACCCTGCTGGTCGGCCATGTCACCAAGGACGGGTCCATCGCCGGCCCGCGGCTGCTGGAGCACCTGGTGGATGTGGTGTGCCAGTTCGACGGCGACAGGCATTCGAGGCTGCGGCTGCTGCGTGCGGTCAAGAACCGGTACGGGCCGACGGACGAGGTGGGCTGCTTCGACCTGACCGAAGACGGCATCGAAGGGCTCGCCGATCCCAGCGGGCTTTTCGTCTCGCGCACCAAGGACCCGGTGTCGGGCACCTGCATCACCGTGACGCTGGAGGGCAAGCGTCCGCTGGTGGCCGAGGTGCAGTCCCTGGTCGCGGAAACCGGTAATGCCCAGGCACGCCGCGCCACGAGCGGTGTGGACGCCTCCCGCGTGGCCATGCTGCTGGCGGTCCTGCAGCAGCGTGCCTCCATGAGCCTGGCCAAGGATGACAGCTACGTCTCCACCGTGGGCGGCGTGAAGCTGAGCGAACCTGCGACGGACCTTGCGGTGGCGCTGGCGGTGGCGTCGGCGAAAATGAACAAACCGCTGCCAGCCCAGCTCATTGCCTTCGGCGAGGTGGGACTGGCCGGGGAGGTGCGTCCGGTGCCCGGTATCGGCCGCCGGATCACCGAGGCGGAACGGCTGGGCTTCACCCACGCGGTGGTTCCGGCCTCCCCCAACGGACCGGGAAATGTCCCGGCCGGCTTCAAGGTCCGCGAAGTCTCCACCCTGGCCGAGGCGCTCGAGCTGCTCTTCTAACACTGCCGCCGCGGCGCCGGCGGACCCGGCCGTGCGCCGGGTCACGGGACCGGGCGGAATGGAAGCGTGCTGCGCCCCGGGCAGGGACGTGCCGTGGTTCACGCGGTGGAGAGTGTACCGGAATCTCCCACTAGTATAGGGACGGGCAAGCCTCAGCCCAGATTGTCCAGGCCCCCGGGCCGGAAGGAAGTGACCATGGCCCGCAGTCCCGAAGACGCGCTGAAAGCAACCCTGGCGCGGGTAGCACCGGGGACCGAGCTCCGTGACGGACTCGAGCGCATCCTGCGGGGCCGCACCGGCGCCCTGATCGTCCTGGGCTTTGACCGCGCGGTGGACGCCATTTGTTCCGGCGGGTTCGACATCGGCATTGACTTCTCTCCCACCAGGCTGCGGGAGCTGGCGAAAATGGACGGCGCGATTGTCTGTGACCGCGACGCCAGGAACATCCTGCGGGCGGCCGTGCAGCTGGTCCCCGACCACACCATCGAAACGCATGAGTCCGGCACCCGGCACCGGACGGCCGAGCGGGTTGCCATCCAGACCGGCTTCCCGGTGATTTCGGTCAGCCAGTCCATGCGGATCATCCAGCTCTACGTCGGCGGACTCCGCCATGTCCTGGAAGGATCCGAGCCGGTGCTGGCCCGCGCCAACCAGGCACTGGCGACCCTCGAGCGGTACCGCGCCCGGCTGGACCAGGTCACGAATTCCCTCTCCGCACTGGAAATCGAAGCGATGGTGACGGTCCGCGACGTAGCGGTCACGCTGCAGCGCCAGGAAATGGTCCGCCGGATTTCCGAGGAAATCTCCCAGTATGTCCTCGAACTTGGAGTGGACGGCCGTCTGCTGTCCCTGCAGCTGGAGGAACTGACCACCGGCCTTGGACCGGGCAGCGAAATGATCCTGCGTGACTACGCCGACCTGAATGACGGCAAACGCAATGTCGAGGAACAGATCGCCACCCTGCAGAACATGAGTTCGTCCGAAATGGTGGACCTCAGCAAGATCGCCGCGGTGGTGGGCTTCCAGCCGGGCCAGGATTCCCTTGAAGCAGTGGTGCAGCCGCGCGGCTACCGGCTCCTGAGCAACATCAAATCCGTTCCCCCGGCGGTGTCGAACCGGCTGGTGGACCACTTCGGCGGCCTGCAGAACCTCATGGCGGCAAACATTGATGATCTGATGACGGTCGACGGCATCGGGGAGCAGCGTGCCCGCACCGTTCGTGAGGGTCTCTCCCGGATCGCTGAAACCAGCCTTCTTGACCGGTTTATGTAGGACTATTCCAGTTCGAAGACGGCTGCTTCGCTGCTGGTTTCCCCAAGCCGGGCAGTGAACACGTAGTAGCCGGGGTTGGGGTTGGAAGCCACGGCAGCGCAGCCCGGTGCTGACCGGTTCCGTTCCCAGGTGAAGTTGGCCGTCTCCGACGCTCCGGGCTCCACCTTCCGGAGGTAGTCCTTGCCGCCGTCCTGGCAGTCCACGGAGGAGAAGATCCGGTCCGATCCGCTGGCCACGAGGAATTCCATCTGGGAAGTGCCCACGTTGATCTCGCAGGCTGATTCCCCGGTGTTGGTGACGGTGAGGGTCAGGATAGGTGCGGCTCCGGCCGGGTAGGTCCCGGCATCGGTGGCCGCCGTCACCGAGACTGCGTCCGGCCGGCAGGCGGATTCCGACGGGCTTGCCGCCGGTTTCGGTGGTTTCGGTGCTCGAGCCGCGGCCGGGGTGGCGGCCGGCGCGGTGAGGGTCGGAGCCGGGACGGTGGCGTCGGCTACGGGGTGTTTTTCCGGGGCCAGTAGGCCAACCACGGCGGCAACTGCGAAGCCGAGCCCCACGAGGAGCAGCACGGCAAGGACGGCGGCAACGAGCCGCCGGCGACGGTAGACGGCGGGGCTCGGCCGCCGCGGACCGGTGCGGTCTCCGGCCGGCTGCTGTGTTCGGGTCCCCTTCATGGTTCAAGGCTAGGGACCGGCACCTCGATTACGAGGCGCACCACGCCGGTTAGTAGAGTATTGCTGGTCAAGGGAGTGCTAGATGGATTCACAGGCGGAAGAACTGCACCGTCGTATCACCGGGTGGTTCGCCGGCAATGCCCGCGACCTCCCTTGGCGGGATTCCGACCGCACGCCCTGGGGTGTGCTGGTCAGTGAAATCATGCTCCAGCAGACACCCGTAGTCCGCGTCCTGCCGGTCTGGGTTTCGTGGCTGCAGCGGTGGCCGACGCCGGCCGGGCTGGCCTCGGAATCCAGCGGCGAGGCGGTCCGGGCCTGGGGCAGGCTCGGCTATCCTCGCCGGGCGCTGCGGCTGCACGCCGCCGCGAAGGCCATTGTGGAGGAGTTCGGGGGCGAGGTTCCCTCGACCTACCCGGAATTGCTGCGGCTGCCCGGCGTCGGCGACTATACGGCCGCAGCTGTGGCGGCGTTTGCCTTCGGCCGGCGGGAAACAGTGGTGGACACCAACATCCGGCGGGTACATGCCCGCGCAGTGACCGGCAATGCCCTGCCCTCACCCGCGCTGACCGCTGCGGAAATGCGGCTCGCTGCTTCACTGCTGCCCGCCGACACCTCGGATTCCGTGGCCTGGAATGCTTCCGTCATGGAACTCGGCGCGGTGGTGTGCACGGCCCGCAGCCCTAAATGCGAACAGTGTCCGATACTGGACCGCTGCGCCTGGGTGGCCGCGGGCAGGCCGGAACCGCATTACACCGCCAAGGGCCAGGCCTGGGCGGGAACGGACCGCCAGGTCCGCGGGGCCATGATGGCGGTGCTGCGCTCGGCTGACGGCCCGGTCCGCCGGGAACTGCTGCTGCACGCGCCGGTTGATCTGGGCGCCCCGCCCCTGGCGGCCGAACTCGGCCCCTTGGCCGCACTGCACCGGCTGCAGGCACCGCAGGAGCAGATGGAGCGGGCGCTCACCGGTCTGATCGCGGACCGGCTGGCCGCGGAAGACGCCAGCGGAGTGTCGCTGCCGCTTTGACCGGCGAAGGACTCAGATTTCCCCGAACCCGTTCCGCACCTGCTCCGCCAGGAGTTCCACGGCCCGGGCCGCATCGGGTCCGGTGGCAGTGGCGCTGAGGGTCTCCCCCGGCCGCAGGCCCAGCGTCATCAGCATCATGACCGATTTGCCGTCCACCCCGTTGATGGTGATCTCCGCATCCAGGTCCGCCAGCAGTTGGGCCACCACCGCAGCCGGACGGGCATGCAGGCCCATCGGGTTTACCAGCGTCCAGGCACCGCTGGCGGTGTCACCGGCAGCCGGCTCCGGTTCCGCAGGCGCGGGCGCGCCGGCGTCGCCGGCTGCGCCGGACGCTTTACCGGGCGTTTCACCGTCCGGTGCATAGGATGCTCCGGCGGACTCCGCCGCAGCCGCAACGTCAGCGACGTTCCTGCCGGTCTGCGCCGCTACGGCCGCGGCCACCGTACCCTCCACCAGCGGCGCATCCGCCATCCGGACCCGCTGCTGCTGCTCGGGTTCGAGGAACTCCAGGGCGGATTCCGCGGTCATCACCGCGGATCCCAGATCGGTCAGCAGCACCGTGCCCTCGCCGGAGTCCGTGGCGGCAATACCGGCCATGATTTTCTCCAGGCTGGTGCCGATGCCGCCGTCGTCCGTCCCGCCGGCCGCAGCAATGGAAACATCGGCGGCCATCTGGGCGGCAAGCTCGCAGACGCCCTCAGCCAGTTTCGCGCTGTGGGAGACAACCACCAGGCCGACACTCACGCTGCCGCCTCCGCCGCCGAAACCGCCGCGTGCAGGATCAGCGCCGTGGAGGCTGCTCCGGGATCCAGATGTCCGGCACTGCGTTCCCCCAAGTAGCTGGCCCGGCCTTTGCGGGCGACGAGCGGCTCGGTCCCGGCCAATCCCGCCTCGGCGGCGTTCGCGGCCGCAGTGAGGATCTCCACCGGCCCGGAGCCGGCAGACTCGGCCGTCGCGGCGGCATCGACGGCGGGGGTCCAGGCATCGATCATGGTCTTGTCGCCCGGTTCGGCCTTGCCGCGGGCAACTATGCCGTCCCGGGCTGCCGCTAGGACAGCCACCAGTTCGGCCGGGCCGAGGACCGGCGCCGTACCGGCCGCGGTGGAGGCACGCAGGAACGCCGTCCCGTACAGCGGGCCGGCGGCACCTCCCACCTTCGACATCAGGGTCATGGCCGTGGTCTTGAAGACTGCTCCGGGAGTTTCCGGAACGCCGTCGGCCTCCAGCTTCTCCACCACCGCGCTGAACCCGCGTTCCATGTTTTCGCCGTGGTCCGCGTCGCCGATCTCCCGGTCCAGGGTGGTCAGCCGCTGCCGGTTCTCGCTGAGGGCGGCGGCGCTGAGGCGCATCCACTTATCTGCCCAGGCTGCATCCAGTGCCATTCCTAGACTCCCCACCGCAGTGCCGGGGTGTTCACCGGCGAGTCCCACAGCTCCGTCATCTCATCGTCCAGTCTCAGGACGGTCACTGACGCACCCTCCATTTCCAGGGCGGTGATGTAGTTGCCCACCAGGGAACGCTCCACCCGGGCGCCGCGCTCTTCAAGGATCTTAGCCGCGCGGCGGTACACGATGTACAGCTCGCTCAGCGGGGTTCCGCCCATTCCGTTCACAAACAGCAGCACCCGGTCCCCGGAGGCGACCCCGAGGTCGCTCAGCACCGGTTCCATCAGCTGGTCCGTAATGGAATCTGCGTTGGTCATCGCCACCCGGTGCCGCCCGGGCTCGCCGTGGATTCCCACGCCCATTTCAATCTCGTCTTCAGCGAGGGTGAAGCTCGGCTCGCCGGCATGCGGCACCGTGCAGGGTGCCAGGGCCACGCCCATGGACCGCACGTTGGCGTTCACCCGCTCGGCGATCTCCGCCACCTTGCCAAGATCGTCGCCCCGGTCCGCGGCACCGCCGGCGATCCGCTCCAGCAGCACGGTACCGGCTACGCCACGCCTGCCCGCGGTGTAGAGCGAGTCCTCCACCGCGACGTCGTCGTTCACCACCACTGTGCGGACGTCGATGCCTTCGACGGCGGCAAGCTCGGCGGCGGTCTCGAAGTTCAGGACGTCTCCGGTGTAGTTCTTCACGACCAGCAGGACGCCCGACCCGGAATCGCTCTTCACGATGGCCGGCAGGATCTGGTCCGGGGTAGGCGAGGTGAACACCGGACCGGGGACAGCGGCGGTGAGCATTCCGCGGCCCACATAGCCGCCGTGCAGCGGCTCGTGACCGCTGCCGCCGCCGGAGACCAGACCTACCCTGCCCTCGACCGGGACGTCGCGCCGAAGCACGTAGTCCGGGTCCAGATGGATCTGGACCAGCTCGTGGTGGGCCAGCCCGAAGCCTTCGAGCGATTCGGCCACCACCGAGCGGGGATTGTTGATGAGTTTCTTCATGACGCCGGGGCTCCTTAGTGGACGGACTTTGAGCCCTGCGGGCACGCCAAGGCTCCCTCACCCCAACGACCCTACCTGTGCGTGTTGCAGTGCGACAGGGCAGCAGGGTGTCCAGCCGGCACTGGTGGAGGCCTCGAAAACAGTTTCCGGCACGAAAAAGCGGGAGGGGTGAACCCCTCCCGCTTTTTGCTAAAGCCTTACTTGCCCTTGAAAGCGTCCTTGACGTTTTCTCCGGCGTCCTTCAGGCTCGACTTGGCCTGGTCGCCGTGGCCTTCGGCTTCCATGCTCTCGTTGCCGGTAGCCTTGCCTACGCCTTCCTTGACCTTGCCGCCAAGGTTTTCGGCCTTGTTCTGCATCTTGTCATCTGCGCCCATTACTGAACCCGCTTTCTGATCGTGGCCCGTCTCAAACGCGAAACCGCTGCTGGTTCGCAGCCGTTTTTTCGCCGCGCTTCATCGGGGCCGTTGATGATGCTAAGTAGCCTGAGCTTATCCAGTATTGAAAGGAAAAGGCCAGCGCAGACCCGCCGGTTCCTCTCTCTGCGAACGCCCCGCGGGCGTCCGCCGGCTAAAACGAGCGGATCATCCGTGTATTTCCGAGGGTGTTCGGCTTTACCCGCGCAAGGTCCAGGAATTCGGCGACGCCCTCATCCGAGGAGCGCAGCAGTTCGGAGTAGACCTCGGGATCGACGGCGGATTGATTGGCCATCACGGCAAATCCGTGCCGGCGGAAGAATTCCACTTCAAAGGTCAGGCAGAAAACCCGGGTGACGCCGATTTCGACGGCATCGGCCAGCAGCTGTTCCAGCAGGCGATGGCCGATGCCGCTGCCGCGCAGGGCCGGATCGGCGGCCAGCGTCCGCACCTCGGCAAGGTCTTCCCACATCACGTGCAGGGCACCGCACCCGACAACCCGCCCGTCAGCGTCCTCGGCGACCCAGAATTCCTGCAGCGCCTCGTAGTAGGCCACCGCTTCCTTGGCCACCAGGATCCGTTCCTCGGCCAGGGGCGCAACAAGGGCGCGGATCCTCGGCACGTCGGAGGTGCGGGCGCGGCGGATAGTGATGGCGGGTACGGAGGTCACCGGCCCAGTCTAGGGCTGCCGGGGCGGGTCCGCCCAAATGCTTCCGCCGGTCAGCGCCACCGACCCGGGGCCCGGTTAACGCGGAAGGACCCGGCGGGCTGTCTGCCCGCCGGGTCCTTACCGTGCAATTGGTTCTGCTATCCGGTTGTTAATCGGTGACGCTGGCTTCGATTGCCGGGGTAGCTTCCTCAATGGCCTTCGGGACACCGCTGCCGACGAAGGTGAACTTCGCTTCGTCGCCTTCGCCCTCGACGTCCACCGAGATGACCTCGCCGGGCTTCAGTTCGCCGAAGAGGATCTTCTCGGACAGCTGGTCCTCGATTTCGCGCTGGATGGTCCGGCGCAGCGGCCGGGCACCCATGGCGGGATCGTAGCCGCGGGTTGCCAGCAGTACCTTGGCAGCCGGGGTGAGCTCGATACTCATGCCCTTCTCGGCCAGGCGCTGGCTCAGGCGGTTCAGGAACAGGTCCACAATCTGGACGATCTCTTCCTGGGTCAGCTGCGGGAAGACCACGGTGTCATCAACACGGTTGAGGAACTCGGGGCGGAAGTGCTGCTTCAGTTCTTCCGTGACCCGTGCCCGCATCCGGTCGTAACCGGTCTTGGTGTCCGTACCGGACTGGAAGCCCGTCATAACGCCCTTGGAGATGTCCCGGGTACCCAGGTTGGTCGTCATGATGATGATGGTGTTCTTGAAGTCCACCATCCGGCCCTGGGCGTCGGTCAGGCGGCCGTCTTCCAGGATCTGCAGCAGCGAGTTGAAGAGGTCCGAGTGGGCCTTCTCCACTTCGTCGAACAGCACCACGGAGAACGGACGGCGGCGGACCTTTTCGGTCAGCTGCCCGCCCTCTTCGTAGCCCACGTATCCGGGAGGAGCACCGAACAGGCGCGAGACGGTGTGCTTCTCGGCGTATTCGGACATATCCAGGGTGATGAGGGCATCTTCGTCGCCGAACAGGAACTCGGCAAGTGCCTTGGCCAGCTCGGTCTTACCGACGCCGGTGGGACCGGCGAAGATGAAGGAGCCGCCGGGACGCTTGGGGTCCTTCAGTCCGGCCCGCGTACGGCGCATGGCCTGCGAGATGGACTTGATGGCCTGGTCCTGGCCGATGACGCGCTTGTGGAGTTCGTCCTCCATCCGCAGCAGGCGGGTGGATTCTTCCTCGTTCAGCTTGACCACGGGGATGCCGGTGGAGTTGGCAAGCACCTCGGCGATGAGTTCCTCATCCACCTCGGCAATGTCATCCAGGCCGCCGGACTTCCACTGGCGTTCCTTCTCCGCGCGCTGGTCCTGGAGCTTCTGCTCCTTGTCGCGCAGGGAGGCGGCACCTTCGAAGTCCTGGGAGTCAATTGCGGACTCCTTCTCCATCTTCAGCGCCGAGATCCGCTCGTCGATTTCCTTCAGCTCCGGCGGAGCCGTCATCCGGCGGATCCGCAGCCGGGCGCCGGCCTCGTCAATCAGGTCGATTGCCTTGTCCGGCAGGAACCGGTCACTGATGTACCGCTCGGCCAGCGTTGCCGCGGAAGCCAGTGCGGCATCGGTAATGGAAACCCGGTGGTGCGCTTCGTAGCGGTCACGCAGGCCCTTGAGGATCTCGATGGCGTGCGCCACCGACGGCTCGGCAACCTGGATCGGCTGGAAGCGGCGCTCCAGCGCGGCATCCTTTTCAATGTGCTTGCGGTACTCGTCCAGCGTGGTGGCACCGATGGTCTGCAGCTCGCCCCGGGCCAGCATCGGCTTCAGGATCGATGCGGCGTCGATGGCGCCTTCGGCGGCACCCGCACCCACGAGGGTGTGGATCTCGTCGATGAACAGGATGATGTCGCCGCGGGTGCGGATTTCCTTGAGGACCTTCTTCAGGCGTTCCTCAAAGTCACCGCGGTAGCGCGAACCGGCAACAAGCGAACCCAGGTCCAAGGTGTAGAGCTGCTTGTCCTTGAGGGTCTCGGGCACGTCGCCGCGCACGATTGCCTGGGCCAGGCCCTCGACGACGGCGGTCTTGCCGACGCCGGGCTCGCCGATCAGGACGGGGTTGTTCTTGGTCCTGCGTGAAAGCACCTGCATCACGCGTTCCATTTCATGCTCGCGCCCGATTACCGGGTCGAGCTTGGATTCACGCGCGGCCTGGGTCAGGTTGCGGCCGAACTGGTCCAGCACCACGGATCCGGCGGGCTGGCCTTCCTGCTGCTGGCCACCGGTGGAGACGGGCTCCTTGCCCTGGTAGCCGGAAAGCAGCTGGATGACCTGCTGGCGGACGCGGTTCAGGTCAGCACCAAGCTTGACCAGTACCTGCGCGGCGACGCCTTCACCTTCACGGATCAGGCCGAGCAGGATGTGTTCGGTGCCGATGTAGTTATGGCCGAGCTGCAGGGCTTCACGGAGCGAGAGCTCCAGCACCTTCTTGGCCCGCGGGGTGAAGGGGATGTGACCGGTCGGGGCCTGCTGGCCCTGACCGATGATCTCCTGCACCTGCTCGCGGACAGCACCAAGCGAGATGCCCAGGGATTCAAGGGCCTTAGCAGCGACACCTTCACCCTCATGAATGAGCCCAAGCAAAATATGCTCGGTGCCGATGTAGTTGTGGTTGAGCATGCGGGCCTCTTCTTGGGCAAGCACGACAACGCGACGGGCACGGTCGGTAAATCTTTCAAACATGAGGCACACTCCTAGCTAACGCGTAATTCGATGCTACGTGCCCCAGGGGTGCAATAGGAGCTTGTTCGCCATCGGCGTGAGACCTAAGCAGTACGCCTAGCTCTGCGCTGCCCGGTAGGCATCGATGATCTCGCTGTTGACGCGGCCCCGCTCGGAAACCGTGTAGCCGTTCTTACGGGCCCATTCGCGGATCTGTGCTGCTTCATTACTGCGGGCGGATCCGGTGCCGCGCGGACGGCCGGTGCGGCCGCCAACCTTGCGGCCGGCATCAACATAGGGCTTCAGTGCATCGCGGAGAGTTTTGGCATTGTCCTTTGACAGATCAATCTCGTACTGTGACCCGTCCAGGGCAAACCGTACGGTCTCATCCGCACTTCCACCGTCGACGTCATCCACGAGAATGATTTTTACTTTTTGCGCCATGACAGGCTCCTAAGCAGCTAAATATGGGAAGACTAATTATGAGACCACTTAGAGTATGGCGCAATTAGTAAAGCCCCGTCAAAGTACTTGGCTATTTATTGTCTTCTTCACCCGGTTTTTTCAAAGCTTCATGGGCTACACTCTGGTCAGCTTCCCTCTCGGCCTCAGCCAGTGCCTGCCGTTCCGACCGATCCGAGTTAAGCAGGGCCCGCATCACGAAATAAAAGAGAGCTGCAACACAAACTGACGGCAGGAGGACTTCTACATATTCCATGGTTAACCCATTTCCGGCTTTAGGAGGGGAAACAGAATTGTTTCCCTGATTCCTGTATTCGTGAAAAGCATCACAAGGCGGTCAATTCCGAGGCCGATGCCACCCATGGGAGGGGCGCCGTATTCCAGCGCCCGAAGGAAGTCCTCGTCCAGGGCCATGGCCTCGTCATCGCCGCCGGCGGCCAGAAGGGACTGCTCGGTGAGGCGTTCACGCTGGATGACCGGGTCAATCAGCTCCGAGAAGGCCGTGCCGCGTTCCATGCCGCCGATAATGAGGTCCCAGGCTTCAATCAGGCGGGGATCCTCGCGGTTCGGGCGGGCGAGCGGCTGCGCCGAGGGCGGATAGTCGTAGACAAAGGTGGGCTGCAGCAGCGTCGGCTCCACAATTTCGCCGAACAGCTCAATCACAAGCTTTTCCGCGTCCCACTTCGGGTCCACCTTCACGCCGTGCTTTTCTGCAATCTCCCGGAGCGCTGAGGCGTCGGTTTCGGGGGTGATCTCCGTACCGACTGCCTCGGACAGGCCGGGGTACACGCTCAGCCAGCGCCACTCGCCGTCGAGGTCAATGGTGCCGGCGGCGGTTTCAATCTTCCGGCTGCCCATGAGGTCAGCGCAGTGCAGGATGATTTCCTTCATCCGCTCGGCCATTACAAACTGGTCCGCGTAGGCCTCGTAGCATTCCAGCGTGGTGAATTCGGGAGAATGCGTGGAATCCACACCCTCGTTGCGGAAAATGCGGCCGATCTCGAAGACCCGCTCGATTCCACCCACTACCGCCCGCTTGAGGTACAGCTCGGTGGCGATGCGCAGGGTCATCTTCTGGTCGAAGGCATTCAGGTGCGTTTCGAACGGACGGGCCGCGGCACCGCCGTGCACCAGCTGCAGCATGGGGGTTTCCACCTCCACGTAGCCGTGGCCGTGCAGGGTGTCGCGGACCCCGCGGATGACTGCCGCACGCTTGTAGACCATGTCGCGGGCTTCGTCGCGCACCATCAGGTCCACGTAGCGCTGGCGGACACGGGTTTCCTCGCTCAGTCCGGCGTGCAGCACCGGCAGCGGCCGCAGGGCCTTGGACGCCATGGACCAGGACTGGGCCATCACGGAGAGTTCACCTCGGCGGGAAGAGATGACCTCGCCGCGGATGAAGACAATGTCGCCCAGGTCCACGAGGGATTTCCAGTCCGCGAGGGATTCCTCGCCGACGACGGCGAGGCTGAGCATCGCCTGCAGCCGGGTTCCGTTGCCTTCCTGCAGCGTGGCGAAGCAAAGCTTTCCGGTGTTGCGGATGAACACCACGCGGCCGGTCACGCCGACGGTCTCGCCGCTGGCTTCGTCGGCCTGCAGGTGGCCGAATTTCTCGCGGACTTCCTTCAGCGAGGCGGTGCGTTCCACCCCTACCGGGTAGGCCTCGTCCCCGCGGTCAATCAGCCGCGCACGCTTCTCGGCACGGATGCGCATTTGTTCGGAGGTGTCTGCGGCTTCGGGAACGGGGTTAGATGTGGTCACGGTTGTTAAGTTTACAGAGCAAAGCGCCGCTCCCGGTTCCTGCGCTCCATGCACCCTGCCCACAGGACGCAGGGAGCGCAGGTACTTTCGCTACGGCAGCAGGGCGTTGTCGATCAGGCGGACCGGACCCACCCGTGCGGCGAGCAGTGCCAGCGCCGTTCCGGCCAGCGGTTCGCCGGCAGGTGCGGGAAGCGGTTCGAGGGTCTGCGGGTCCACCACCTCGAAATAATCCAGTTCCACACCTGGCTGCGCGGAAACAAGTTCGACGGCGGCGGGCAGGTCCAGCGGTTGGCCCGCCGCAGCGCGTTCCTTCAACAGGTGCAGCGCCCGGGACAGCACGAGTGCCGCCTGCCGCTGGCCGGCGTCGAGGAAACGGTTCCGGCTGGATTCGGCGAGTCCGTCCGCTGCACGGACAATCGGCACACCGGTGACCTCGACGTCGAAGTTGAGGTCGGCAACCATGCGCCGGATGAGGGCCACCTGCTGGGCGTCCTTCTGCCCGAAGTAGGCCCGGAAGCGTGCAGGCACCGGCGGGGCCGCGAGGTGGAAAAGCTTGGCGACCACGGTGAGTACCCCGTCGAAGTGTCCCGGCCGGACGGCGCCCTCCCACCGGGTGCCCATGGTGCCGGCGCTCAGGCGCACCAGCGGAGCACCGCCAGGGTACATTTCCTCCTCGGACGGGGCGAAGACCAGGTCCACTCCGGCCCGGCCCAGGAGCTCCAGGTCCGCGTCGAGGGTGCGGGGGTACCGCTCCAGGTCCGCGGGATCGTCGAACTGGAGGGGGTTGACGAACACCGACGCGGTGACGACGTCGTTGTCCGCCCGGGCGGCGCCCATCAGGGAGGCGTGCCCTTCGTGCAGGGCACCCATGGTGGGGACCAGCGCCAGGGAGGGGACGCGGGAGGGGTCGGCGGCTGCGGCTTTATGCAGCAGTTCCGTGGTGGCGGCGCGCAGTTCGGCGGCCGTGGTGACGAGGCGGGGGGTGTTCAACGCTGTCCTTCTACTATCTGTTTAGCGGGGTTGTTCGGGGTTCTCAGGGGTTTTCGGGATCCGGCCGCAGCGCGGCCAGGATGGCGTCGCCCTGCTGCGGGGTGAGCAGTCCGCGGTCCACCGCGCGGGAGGCCGTGGCGGCCGACAGCGCAGCGTAGGCAGCGCGGAGGTCTTCGGTCCCGGCTTCGGCAAGCACACGGGTATGGGCGGAGACGGTGCCGACGTCGCCGCGGGCCACCGGTCCGGTGAGGGCCCCTTCGCCGGAGGCAAGCGCGTTTTCCAGCGACGCCCGCATGAGCGGGCCCAGGAGGCGGTCCGGATGTTCGACGCCGAGGCCCGCCAGCAGCTGCGTCGACTGGGAGGCGAGCGTGACCAGGTGGTTGGAGGCGTGGGCGAGGGCTGCGTGGTAGAGCACCCGGTCCGCTTCGTCGATGACCACCGGTTCGGCACCCATTTCCACCACGAGCGCCTGGGCGATCGGCAGGACGGCGGCGGGGGCGCTGATGCCGAAGGAGCAGTCCGCCAGCCGGGTCAGGTCCAGGCTCATCCCGGTGAAGGTCATGGCCGGGTGCAGTGCCAGCGGAATGGCACCCGCGGCCCGGGCCGGGGCGAGGACCTCGGTGCCGAACCGTCCGGAGGTGTGAGCCACGAGCTGGCCGGCCTGCCAGGCACCCGTCTTGGCCAGTCCGGAGACCAGCGGTTCCAGGGCATCATCCGGGACGGCGAGCAGGACCAGTTCGGAACGCTCCACAATGTCGGGGATCTCAAGGATCGGAACTCCGGGAAGGAGGTTTTCGGCCCGTTCGCGGCTGGCGTCGGACACCGCGGACACTCCGACGACGGCGTGTTCGGCCGCGCGCAGGGCAGCACCCAGGACGGCGCCGACCCGGCCCGCACCAATGACGCCGACCCCCAGGCGGCCGCGGCGGCGGCGTTCTTCGACGCTGGCAGACTCAGCGGTGTTCATGGGGAGGCTCCTCCTTGGAGACGGGTGGGGAAACTGGGGTGGGTGGTGGGAAAACCGGGCCGGGCGGTGGGAGAACCGAGCCGGGTGGTGGGAGAACCGAGCCGGGCGGTGGGAGAACCGAGCCGGGCGGCGGGGAAACCGGCGCGGGCAGCGGCGCCTGGGATTGCGGCGGTGCAGGGAAAGGTGCGGACTTGGCTCCGGAAGGCCCGGTCCCGCGCAGCCACTGTTCCGGGAGGTCGCGGCGACGGGCGGTCCGTGCCCGCAGCGCCTGGTCGTCGAGCAGTTGCCGGGCGGTGTCTGCATCGATTTCCACGACGCGGGGGGAAACCGGTCCGGGCGTGGAGTGCAGGACCAGATCCGCCAGCCGCTGCAGCCGCTGCAGCGGCCCCTGTTCCAGGGCGAGGGACTGGGTCCTGCTGTGCGGAACCACCTGAAGCGACCGCCACAGGTATCCGTGCCGGGCGAGGAGCGCGCTGTCCGTGACCAGGAAACCGTTCCGCCGCCAGGCCAGCGGGGCGCGCCAGCGCGCCCGCCGCGGTGTAATTGTGAAGCCCGCGGCCGGGCCGGTCCCATCCATCCCGGCGGTGAACACCCCCACCGGGTCCGCGGTTCCGGCATCCGGCAGGACCAGTGCCAGCATCCGGAGGACCTCCTCCGATGTTCCGGCGGGCAGCAGCCGGGTGCGGGCGGAGGACGCACTGTCGGAGCCGGCGCCGTATCCGGCAACGTTCACGGAAATCGAATACCACCCTGGGATCCGCCACAGGGGTGACTGCCGGACGACCAGTGCCTGGATCCGGCCCGGCGGCACGGTGGAGGCACGGGTGTCCAGCAGCCCGGAGCGGAGCCGGATCCCCTCCCGCGACACGGAGGCACGGAAGTTGAAGCCGGAACTGAACAGGTTCCAGTACGCACTGCCGAATCCAAAGATGATGGGCACCATGGCGGCGATGGAGGCGGCCTCACCGGTGAGCGCCGTCAGGGCAATCACGCCGGCCACTGCCAGCACCAGGAGGACGGTGGTTCCGGACAACAGGACGGAAGCGATCACCCGTCCGGGCGACAGTGCCAGCACCTGCTGTTCGCCCGGCACGGTCGCGTCGCCGGCGTCGCCGTCGCCGTCGCCGCCGGAGTGCGTGTCCTGGGCGCCGGAGGCGTCCTCGAGGATCTGCGCGCGCAGCTGCTGTGCGTCGCGCAGCCGGAGGAAGGCCAGGCGCACCGCCGACTCGCCGGCGTCGGCCACTTCGAAGCGCAGTTCCGCCAGCCCGAAGATCCGGGCAAGCAGGGGTTGAACAATGTCGATGGCCTGCACCCGGTCCAGCCGGGCCTGGCGCTGCCGGCGGACCACCACGCCTGAATGCACCCGGATATGGTCATGGGTGAGCTGGTAACGGGTAAACCACCAGGACAGGAAAAAGGCGCCGGCAATAACCAGCAGGGCCATCCCCAGAGCCAGGAGGGTCCAGTAGAGTGCGGAGCCTGCCGGGAGGTCCATGCCGCCGCCGGCGAACCCCGATTCCACCTGGTCCCTGCCGACAAAATAGGCGAGGGCCGCCAGGGCTATCCAGCCGCGGACCAGCGGAGAGACCGGATGCACCCGTTTCCATTCGGGTTCGGTCTTTGCTGCCGGATCCGGGCCGGCGGTTTCGGGTTCCTCTCCCGGACCCCGGGGGGCGCCGGCGGTCACAGTCCGGCCAGCTGCGCTTCGCCGCGTGCGGACAAGTGCTCCCGCAGGCGGGCACCCTCGTCGCTCGGCAGTCCGGCGATGCCTGCGTTGGTGCCGGGGGCGGCGGTATGAAGTTTCAGGGTGCACAGCCCGAAAGCCCGTTCCAGTGGGCCTACCGCGACGTCCACGTACTGCATTCGGCCGTAGGGGACCACGAGGGTGCGCTGGAAGAAGATGCCCCGGCGAAGCAGCAGGTCCTCGTTGCGCTCGGCATATCTGATGGCCCGGACCTGCCGGGGAAGCAGCAGCCCGCGCCACAGCAGGGTCACGGCAAAGAAGACCGGCAGCCCCCAGGCCAGCCAGGCCGGATACCCGGGCCAGATTCCGGTGAGGCGCAGGACCAGCGGAAGGCCGGTGATCAGCAGCGTGATGACTGTTTCGATGCCCCAGCTCAGCAGGCGCAGCCTCAGGTACTTCGGGGAGACGCGCTGCCACTGCACTTCTGCCGGGTCGACTGCCTCGCTAGGCATATTCTCCTCCATCCCCGGCTCCGTCTCCCGAGCCGGGCCCGGTGCCGTCCTTGTCCTCGGGCGGCAGTTTACAGAACCGCTCCACGGTGAGTCCCGCGGCAATCATCAGTATTCCGCCGGCACTGACGGCCAGGGAGGACCAGGTGGCCGGATGGCCGGGGCGCAGCGACCACAGGGGCAGCTGGGTGAGGAAGACGGCGGCATGCCAGCCGAGCAGCAGGGCACCGGCGTAGGCGAGGGCCTGTGCCAGGACGACGGTGCGGGCGGCGGCGATGGGGTCCAGCTCCCGGTCCCGCCGGCCGTTGCGCCAGCTGCGCACCCGCAGTCCGAGGAAGAGGGTTGCACCGGTCACCAGGATGATGGCCACCAGCGCCACGGGGCTCAGCACGGGTGCGGGGTAGCCGTTTGCCGTCAGGAACGAGTTTGCGGCCCAGCCCACCAGTCCGGCGGCGAGGCCGATGACGGCCAGCCACCGATAGCGGATGGTGCTCACGGCCTCATTCTCCTTCGAAGACTTCGAGTCCGGGAAGGTCCTCGGCGCGGGCAGCGAGGTCGGCCACGGGCTCCGAACCCAGGCGCGCGTCCGGTTCCATCCAGGCCCAGGGCTGCAGGACGAACGCCCGTTCCGCTGCACGGGGGTGCGGAATGGTGAGGTCCTCATCGTCCAGGCGCAGATCGCCGTAGGTGATGATGTCGACGTCGAGGGTCCGCGGCCCCCAGCGGACAATGCGTTCGCGGTGGTGCCGGGCTTCGACTGCCTGGCAGTGCGCCAGCAGGGCGTGCGGTTCCAGGTCGGTTTCGATCGCCACCACCAGGTTAAGGTAGTCGGGCTGCTCGGGTCCGCCGACCGGACGGGTGCGGACCACGGGGGAAACCGCGCTCAGCCGCACCTGCGGATGGTCGGCCAGGTCAGCTACCGCCGTGGAGAGGGTGTCCCGGCTTTCGCCCAGGTTGCTCCCGAGGGCAAGGATGGAATGCACGGCGCTCATGCACGCTCCCGGTGGATGGTGACTGCTACGTCGCCGAATTCCACCGTGATCGGCGCTTTCGGCTTGTGCACCGTGACCTCCACGGCGCCCAGGACGGAAAAGCCGGCCAGGACGGCGTCGGCAATCCGGCCCGCCAGCGCTTCGATAAGGTTCAGCGGTTCGCCGGTGATGACCTGCACCACCTGCTCGGCCACTTCGCCGTAATGCGCGGTCAGTGTCAGGTCATCCGTGGCCGCCGCCGGGCCCAGATCGGTGTAGAGGACCAGGTCCACGATGAAGGGCTGGCCGTCCCGGCGTTCCTCGGGGAAAACGCCGTGGAAACCCGTGGCAGTGATGCCGGTCAGGGTGATCCGGTCCCGCTGCGCTGCCCCGCCGGGGGCTGTGCCGGAAACCAAGGAACTCAGCATCTGCCTACCCTTTCCAGGCTGCGGTGACTTTGACGGCATCGAGGCTGGCCGGGACGTTGTGCACGCGGACCGCCCAGACGCCGGCCGCTGCCGCCAGTGCGGACACGGCGGCGGTTGCGTTGTCCCGTTCCAGCGGCTGGGCCGCCTTCCCGTAGCTGGTGAGGAGGGATCCGAGGAAGCGCTTGCGGGATGCCCCGACAAGCACGCGGTGGCCCAGGGCGCCGAGGCGGTCGAGTCCGCGCAGCAGCTCCCAGTTCTGTTCGGCATCCTTGGAGAAGCCCAGCCCCGGATCAAGGATGATCTGTTCCGGGGCGACGCCGGCAGCGTAGAACCGGTCGCGGATCTTCACCAGTTCCGCGGCCACTTCTTCGACGACGTCGGCGTAGCTGGCATTGGGGTCATTGCTGCGGACGTTGCCGCGGCTGTGCATCAGGATGTAGGAGACGCCCGTACGTGCAACGAGGCCGGGCATGTCCGGATCGGTTTCCGTGCCGGAGACGTCGTTGATGACCGCGGCGCCGGCGGCAATGGCCTTTTCCGCCGTGGCTGCGTTCATGGTGTCAATGCTGACCAGGGCGCCGGCGCGGACCATCGCCTCAACCACGGGCAGGACCCGTGCCTGTTCCTCCTCCGGGGAGATCCGCACGGAGTCGGGCCGCGTGGACTCGCCGCCGACGTCGATGATGTCCGCACCTTCGTAGTGCATCTTCAGGCCCGCGCGGATAGCCGCATCGGTGTCTGCGAACTGCCCGCCGTCGCTGAAGGAATCGGGCGTGACGTTGAGGACGCCCATAACCAGGGTGCGGTCGGCGGGAAGGTCGGAGAGCCTGCGTGCCCTGCGGGACGGGCGCACCACCGGAAGCGGTGACGTTGCCGGTCCGGTGCCGGGTGCGGCAGCGAGTGAATCCATGGTGGTCCTATCGTCCGAGTATCAGGCTCATTGCTTCTGCGCGGGTCGCGGTCTCGCGTAGCTGGCCGCGGACCGCCGAGGTCACGGTCTTGGCGCCCGGCTTGCGGACCCCGCGCATCGACATGCACAGGTGCTCGCATTCAATTACAACTATGGCACCGCGGGGGGAAAGATTCGTCATCAGGGCGTCCACGATCTGCGTGGTCAGCCGTTCCTGCACCTGGGGCCTGCGGGCGTAGACGTCCACCAGCCGGGCGAGCTTCGACAGGCCGGTTACCTTCCCCTCGTGGGAGGGGATGTAGCCAATGTGCGCGCTGCCGTGGAACGGCACCAGATGGTGTTCGCAGGTGGAGTAGAAGGGAATGTCCTTCACCAGGACCATTTCCTCGTGGTCCAAGTCGAAGGTGGTGGCCAGCAGGTCCGAGGGGCTCTGGTGCAACCCGGCAAAGATCTCCGTGTAGGACTTGGCCACCCGGCCGGGGGTTTCCTTTAAACCGTCACGGTCCGGGTCCTCCCCGATAGCGAGGAGGATCTCCCGGACCGCACGTTCAATCCTTGGCTGATCCACCGGTGAATCCGCTGCTGCGGCGCGGGTCAATAGGTCGTCATCGAAATCCGTCACTGGTCGATCCTACCGCGCCGGGACTTTGTTCCCCGGCTGCAGCGGGCGGCCGTCCGGGCCGCCCGCTGCCTGCCTACGCCTCGGGCGCCGTGTTGCCGCTGCCGGACGTTCCGTTCCGGCCGGGGGAGGTGCCGTTCCCGCTGCTTTGGGGCAGCCCGTTGCCGGAAACGTCGAAGTCCTTCGGCAGGTCGGCGTCGGCAATCTGGTCCTGGGGAGCAACCGAGGCCGGATCCGGTGCACCGATTTCCTTTGCCTCGCGCCGTTCCTTCCGGGACACCACGGGCGGCATGCTGTGGACCGGTCGGGTGGGCTTGGACAGCCACACCTCCCGGACGTCGCGCTTGCGCACGTCCGAGAAGACTTCGGCGATCTCGGCCTGGTTCAGCGTTTCGCGTTCCAGCAGCTCCAGGGCCAGCCGGTCCAGGACATCGCGGTTTTCGGTGAGGATCTGGTACGCCTCGTCATGCGCGTTGTCCAGCAGGCGGCGGACTTCCTCATCAACCACGTAGGCCACCTGGTCGGAGTAGTTGCGTTCCTGGCTCATGTCGCGGCCCAGGAACGGCTCGCCGCCGCCCGAGCCGAGCTTGACCGAACCGATCCGCTCGCTCATGCCGTACTGGGTGACCATCTTGCGGGCCGTGGACGTGGCCTTTTCGATGTCGTTCGAGGCACCGGTCGACGGGTCGTGGAACACGATCTCCTCGGCAACGCGGCCGCCCATGGCGTAGGCCAGCTGGTCCAGCAGTTCGTTGCGGGTGATGGAGTACTTGTCATCCTGCGGCAGGACCATGGTGTAGCCCAGGGCGCGGCCGCGCGGCAGGATGGTCACCTTGGTGACCGGGTCCGTGTTCCGCAGGGCGGCAGCCACGAGGGCGTGTCCGCCTTCGTGGTAGGCGGTGATCTTGCGTTCGAGTTCCTTCATAACGCGGCTGCGCTTCTGCGGGCCGGCGATCACGCGGTCGATGGCTTCGTCCAGGGCGCGGTCGTCAATCAGGTCAGCATTGGAACGCGCGGTCAGCAGCGCTGCTTCGTTGAGCACGTTGGCGAGGTCCGCACCGGTGAAGCCCGGAGTCTTGCGGGCCACGGTCTCGAGGTCGACGCCGGGTGCCATCGGCTTGCCCTTGGCGTGGACCTGGAGGATGTGCAGGCGGCCCTGCATGTCGGGGGCTTCCACGCCGATCTGGCGGTCGAAGCGGCCCGGACGCAGCAGTGCCGGGTCCAGGACGTCGGGCCGATTGGTGGCGGCAATCAGGATGACGTTGGTGTTGCCGTCAAAGCCGTCCATTTCCACCAGCAGCTGGTTCAGCGTCTGCTCGCGTTCGTCGTTGCCGCCGCCCACGCCGGCACCGCGGTGGCGGCCGACGGCGTCGATCTCGTCCACGAAGATGATGGCCGGGGAATTGGCCTTGGCCTGCTCGAAGAGGTCGCGGACGCGGGAGGCGCCCACGCCGACGAACATTTCCACGAAGTCCGAACCGGAGATGGAGTAGAACGGCACGCCGGCCTCGCCGGCAACGGCGCGGGCCAGCAGGGTCTTGCCGGTGCCGGGAGGGCCGTACAGCAGCACACCCTTGGGGATCTTGGCGCCGACGGCCTGGAACTTGCCCGGGTCCTGCAGGAATTCCTTGATTTCGTGGAGCTCCTCGACGGCCTCGTCCGCGCCGGCGACGTCGTCGAAGGTGACCTGCGGCATGTCCTTGTTGGTCAGCTTGGCCTTGGACTTGCCGAACTTCATGACCTGCGAGCCGCCGCCCTGCATGCGGGACATGAGGAACCAGAAGATCAGGCCGATGATGATGAACGGCAGGAACAGTCCCAGGAAGCTGGTGAACCAGTTGGTCTGAACCGGCTGGTCCGTGTAGTTGGCCCCGGAATCGTTAACCGCCTGGACGATTTCCTCGCCGCGCGCCGTGCTGAAGTAGAACTGCACGTCGCTGGTGCCCTGATCCTTGGCGGCATTGCCTTCCAGGGTCAGGTCGACCCGCTGCTCGCCGTCGTAAATCTTGGCCTGGGTTACATCGGAGCCGTTAAGCAGCTCCAGGCCTTCCTTGGTGTCCACCTGCTTGGCGCCGCTGACGGAAAGGCTCGGGACAAGGATCAAAAGGGCGGCCACTGCCAGCGCAATCCAAATGAGCGGGCCCTTGAAGAAGTTCTTGGATTTCATTCGTCGTCAGGGCTATCTGCCCCGTCCCTCCTGGTCAACAACGCTGGTGTGCGCGGAATTTACCTACTAGCTATACACGGTTCCCCAGAAGAACACGGTCCGGGGAGGGGATTAGTTCCCTCAGGGCGTAGAGCGTGGCGTTCATGACGGTCCCCGCATAGGGGACGGGGAGGAACGGGGCCGGAACTGTTATTCGTAAACGTGCGGCGCCAGGGTGCCGATGAAGTCCAGGTTGCGGTAACGCTCGGCAAAGTCCAGGCCGAAGCCGACCACGAACTCGTTGGGGATTTCGTAACCGACGTACTTAACGTCGATTTCCACCTTGGCGGCATCGGGTTTGCGCAGCAGGGTGCAGATTTCCACGCTGGCCGGGCCGCGGGATTCCAAGTTGGTGCGCAGCCAGGAAAGCGTCAGGCCGGAATCGATAATGTCCTCGACAATGAGCACGTGCTTGCCCAGGAGGTCCGTCTCAAGGTCCTTGAGGATACGGACGACGCCGGAAGACTGCGTGCCGGAGCCGTAGGAGGACACCGCCATCCAGTCCATGGTGACGTGGCTGTGCAGGGCGCGGGACAGGTCGGCCATCACCATGACGGCACCCTTGAGCACCCCGACCAGCAGGACGTCGCGGCCGGCGTAGTCGCGGTCAATTTCGGCCGCCAGTTCCGTGATCCGGGTTTGGATCTGTTCCTTGGTGTAGAGAACGTGCTTGAGATCTGACTGGACGTCGTGTGAATCCACGAATGACTCCCGGGTGCGAAGTGTTGCAGCTTGGATGTTAGGTGCTGCTCTTTTTCCTAAAAACAAGATTGCCATAGCTTGCGGCACCGTGGTGAACGGATTTGGCGCGCGGCTGGCGGTACACGCTGACTTTCCCCACCAGCTGGACCGGTCCTGCGGACCCGGTGCGCCGCAGCAGCGACTGGACCGCAGCGAGGCGTTCGTAGCTTGGCTGCGCCCCGCCCAGGGCGAGTGCCGCGAGGGCCAGGACCCGCTGGCGGACGGCGGGGGCAAGCTCCCGCAGCTGCGCTTCCGGCAGCAGCAGCTCTTCGGAATCCGGGGCGCTGCCAGCCGGTGCGGCTGCCCGAAGTTCCTCGAAGGCCTGCGCTGCCACGGCGTCCAGATAGTCGGCATCGGCGGAGAGGATACGTGAGGAACGGAACAGTGCTTCGGCGATGCCGGGGCCCAGCTTGTCCTCCAGGAACGGCAGCACCTCGGTGCGGACCCGGGACCGGGCGTAGGCCGGATCCCGGTTGCTGGGATCGTGCCAGGGCTCCAGTGCGGCGTGCGCGCAGATCTCCAGCGTCTGTTCCCGGCGCAGGCTCAGGAACGGTCGCAGGTATTTGCCGCGGACGGCGGGCATGCCGGCCAGGGAGCGGGTGCCGGAACCACGCATCAGGCCCAGCAGGACCTGCTCGGCCTGGTCATCGAGGGTGTGCCCCAGCAGGACGGCGTCGGCTTCCAGTTCCTCCACTGCGGCGTCCAGCGCCGCGTAGCGGACGGTCCGTGCGGCAGCTTCCGGGCCCATACCGGACTCCGGCACCGAGACCTGCCGGACGAGGACGGGATCCAGTCCCATCTGTTCCAGCTTGTCCCGCGCAGAGGCGGCCACCTCGGCGCTGCCCGGCTGCAGGCGATGGTCCACCACGACGGCACCCACCCGGTAGTCTCCGCGCCGGGAGAAGAACGAGGCCGCGAGGGCCAGGGCCAGGGAGTCGGGGCCGCCGCTGCAGGCCACCAGGATCAGGGGCGGAGTGTCCCCGCCCGGAACCAGGCCGGCGTCGCGCAGGGTGTCCCGGATGCTGTTGCGTGCGTCGCCCAGCGTGGGAAGGAGCCGTTTGCGTACCCGCGGGGCGGGGCGGGAGGTGCGGTCTGCCGCAGGGTTGGAGCTTGGGTTGTTCGGGTTTTCGTCGAGCACGTTCGGTTACAGTCCCATCCGGGTAATCCATAGGTCCGCGGAGTGGATCTCCGCTTCGGTCGGGAGGTTTTCGGGGCGTTCCCACACCCGGTTGAATCCCTCCATGCCCACCTGGTCCGTGACGGCGCGGACAAAGCGGGCGCCGTCGCTGTACTGGCGCATCTTGGCGTCCAGACCCATGATCTGGCGGAAGAACCGGTCAATCCAGCCGCGCTTGGCGCCGCGGTTGTTGAACCGCTGCCGGATGGTTTTGACGCTGGGCACAATGCTCGCGTCCACGGCGTCCATCACCACGTTGGCATGGCCCTCAAGGAGCGACATAACGGCGGTCAGGTGGGAGAGGCGCTCCTTGTCCTCGGGATCCTGCAGCAGGGACAGCAGGTCCACGGACTTGGTCGGCACGCCGTTTTCGTCCAGGCCGCCCTTGGGTGCTTTCAGCGCCTTTACGGCGGAGCCCAGCCGCTCGGAGATGGTCTGCGCCTTGTCCATCATGCCGTTGGAGAGCTGGCTGATCTGCTCCAGCATGTGCCCGCGCAGCCACGGGGCGGCGGCAAACTGCACCCGGTGGGTCTGCTCGTGCAGGCAGACCCAGAGGCGGAAGTCGGCCGGTTCCACGTTCAGCTCACGTTCCAGCGTCACAATGTTCGGCGCCACGAGCAGCAGCCGTCCGCCGGGTTTGCCCACGCCGCCCAGGGCGGCAAAGGGATCATACTGGCCCAGCACCTTGCTGGACAGGAACGCCAGGATCGTTCCCAGCTGCGCCCCGGTCATGGTTCCGCCCAGCGCCGTGTTGGCGGCGGCCAGCTGTTCGGGCCGGGTATCGGCCAGGTGCTGCAGGGCCGGTCCCATCAGCACGGAGAAGCTCTGGGAGTTCGCGCGGGCCCAGGATGCGCGGTCCACAATCAGCACGTCCGAATCACGCAGGTCGCGGGCTGCTTCCAGACCGGTGATGCGGTGCACATGGGCCACTGAGGCGTCGGCGGCGGCACGCAGGCCCGCGACGGCATCGCGGATCTCGCGGGCGGACATCTTCGGTCCGGGCGCCACCATGGCCCCGGCCGTGGAAGCTGCCAGGTCCCAGTTCACCAGTGCCGGCGCTGCGCCGGCGGACGGGTGGACGTCACTGTTCTGCCCTGGGCCGGACGGCGCGGGGACAGGGCTGGGACGGTTTCGCTCGTTGCTCTCCATGGCTCCATTCGACCACATCGGGTTCCGGCGCCACACCACCCCGGGCCTTAGTGAGCTGCCGCCCGCCGGGTCCGTGCAGGGTTACCGGCACCCGCATCCGGCCAGCACCGCGGCGGCGGCGTCCACGGCGTCGCGTGCCTGCCGGGTGTTTCCATCCAGCCCGCCGGCAATGAAGGTGAAGGCAAGTACCCGGCCGTCCGCGTCGGTGGCGTATCCGCTCAGCGCGGTGACGGCCAGCAGGGTGCCTGTTTTGGCCCGCACAATGCCCGCGGCGGCGGAATCGGCGCTTTCGTCGTAGCGTCCGGCCAGCGTTCCGCTCAGCGCCGCGACGGGCAGGCCGCCCGCCACGGACCGCAGATCGGGGTCCGTACTGGCCAGCAGGATCTGCATCAGCGAGGTCAACTGCGCGGCGGACACGGAGGTTTCGCCGGACAGCCCGCTGGCGTCCCCCAGCACCATCGAGCCCGTGTCCACACCCAGGGCGGCCACCTCCGCCTCAACCGTCTCGATCCCCCCGGCAAAGGACGCCTCACGGCCCGCGGCGGCTGCACTGAGCCGGGCCAGCGCTTCGGCCAGGTAGTTGTCCGACTTCAGCAGCATGTACTCGACCTGTTCGGTCAGCGGCGCCGAACGGACTTCGGCCAGGGCAACGGCTCCGGCTGCCGCGGTGCCGCGCTCCACGGACGGGTCCACGTCGACGCCCCTGGCCGCCAGGGCCCCAGCAAGGGCGGCGCGGTAGGACTCCCCGGCGGACAGGGCGGCGTCGTCGACCCGGGGCCCCGGACCGGTGCCCTCCTGCTCCCAGGCCGAGCTCACTGCCAGGGCGTGGACCGGCGCAATCTCGCCCGCCTCGACGTCGGCCTGCCCCCAGGCGTCGGAGAGCGCCGGGCCGGTGAACAGCGAATCGTCCACCAGGACCTTAACCGGTCCGGCAGTCCCGTCGGCCGCAAGCGCCGCGGCGGTCTGCTCCGCGAGGGTGGCCAGTCCGGCACGGCCGGCCACCGAGTCCGGATCCGACGCTCCCGCGGTCAGCAGCACGTCTCCCCCGCCGCGCAGGACCACTGTTCCGGGGTCCTTGCCCGGCAGCGCAGTGGTGGGAAAGCGGGTGTCCCCGTCCATCGCCGACAGCGATGCGGCAGCGGTCAGGATCTTGAGGGTGGAAGCCGGGGCCAGCCCCGTGGAGCCGGCGCGCTCATAAAGCACGGTGCCGGTCAGCGCGTCCTGCACGACGGCGGAGATGGTGGCGCCGCCCTCCACGGCCAGCCTGGCATCCAGGAGCCGGGCCAGCTCGGCAGTGCCGGGCATCGGGTCTGTTGCCTGCGGGGCGGACACCGGTCCGTCCTCCGTGAGCTTTTCGGGCGGCTCCTGGTAGTCCGGGACAACTTCGGCACGCTGCAGCCGCTCACCGTCCAGGGACGCGGCGAGGGGCGGGACGACGTAGCAGGCCAGCGGAACCAGCAGCACTGCAAAGGCCAGCGCCAGCATCACAGCGGAGAACATCCGAGACATGTCCCACCGACTCTTTCACTCTCGCCGGCAAACCCGGCCAACGGGTCCTGTGCATCGAACACGGCACGGGACATATATCTTTAAGACTAGACCGATGCCGGCACCGTCCCGAACCTAACCGGACCCGGGACACGACCGCGCAAGATCCGTTATGCAGTCTTTCCAGTGGCTCCCCCTGCGGGCCACCCCAGTGAGGAGTCGCAATGCCTGAAAAGCCCCTGACGCTCGACGTCACCATCGAGATCCCCAAGGGATCCCGGGTCAAGTACGAAATCGACCACGAGACGCACCGCCTGCGCCTGGACCGGGTCCTGTTCACCGCCATGGCCTACCCCACCCACTACGGCTACTTCGAAAACACCCTGGGTGAGGACGGCGATCCGCTGGACGCCCTGGTGATGCTCCAGGACTTCGACCTGATGCCCGGCGTGCTGGTCGAATCCCGCCCCATCGGCGTGTTCAACATGGTGGACGACGGCGGCGGAGACGCCAAGGTCCTGTGCGTTCCGGTGGATCCGCGCTTCGACCACATCCAGGACCTCTCGGACGTGTCCGACTTCCTGCTGGATGAAATCAAGCACTTCTTCACCAAGTACAAGGATCTGGAGCCGGGCAAGTGGGTTGAAGCCGCTGACTGGGCCGGCCGCGAAGCTGCCGAAGCCGAGGTGTTGGCCTCCCTGGAGCGCTTCTCCGCACAAGGCGAAGGCCACGAAGACGACCAGGCCCAGGGCCGCGACGTCGACGCCAACCCCGTCAACAACTAAAGTTTTACGTCACGACGGCGGCCGGCTCCTGCGGGGGCCCGGCCGCCGTCGGCGTTTAACGCCCCCTTGCCGGCCCTTAGGCACTCAGTGGCCGCGGCGGGTCCTGCGCCGGGCCCAGGCACGCACATCCCCGGCGTGGGTCCGGGCCGGAAAGAGCGCCACAAATACGGCAGCCCCGAGCACAATCCAGCTGTGTGTCAGCCAGGCCGCCCACAGCCCCAGAAGGAGGACCCCTGCACTGAACAGCAGGGGAAGCAGCGGTCGGCGGTCCGGGCGTGGCACGTGCTCCTGGCTGGTCATGCGCCAGACTCTACCCGCAGCGGCGCCGGAGACGCGCCGCAACCGCAATCGGTTGTTTTCCCGGGGGTCTGACATGCTGGTGCCATGCATTTTGTGCTGACCATCAACCAACGGGATTCCCGCGACGTCGGGGACCTGGTGCCGGACCTGATCCGGTCCCTGCGGCATCTGCCTGCCGCGGTTCCCTTCCAGCGAACCATCGGTGATGAAGCCCAGGGGGTGCTGACGGATGCCGCTACTGCGGTTGAGGCGGCCCTCATCGCGGTGCGGAAGCGCCGCTGGCATGTAGGTGTGGGAGTCGGGGAATTGCAGGTTCCCCTTCCGGATGACCTCAAGGAGGTCCGGGGGTACGGGCTGGTCTATTCCCGGCGCGCAGTGGAGCGCGCCCAGCGCACCGGCGACCGGGTCCCGCTCGCCGTGGACGGGCCAGACGGGGAGCTGGCGGCCGAGGCTGAAGCGGTGCTGCGGCTGCTCGGCCTGATTGTGGCAGCCCGGACCGAGGCAGAGTGGAAGGTGCTGGACCTGATGACTCCCGGTGCGCGCGGGCAGCAGAAGTTTGTTGCCCAGGAGCTGGGGATCACCGCGCAGGCGGTGAGCAAGGCAGTGGTCCGGTCCCACTGGAGCGAGGAATGGGCCACCCGCCCCGCCGCTGCCCGGCTGCTGGGCCTGGTCTACGGTCCGGCGTCGCTGCCGCCCGCAGCGCTCCCCTACCGGGCGTGAGCTAGGCCGCGCCGTCCAGCACGCTGGCCAGGACACCCACGGCGCCGTCTTCATAGACCGTGCCGGTGACCTCGGAGGCTGCGGCCAGCACCTCGTCCGGCGCCTGCCCCATGGCCACGCCGCGGGCCGCCCAGTCCAGCATTTCAATGTCGTTCCGGCCGTCGCCCAGGGCGACGGTCAGTGTGGGATCAACCTCCAGCCGGCGCCGGACCTGCTCCAGCGCGCTGGCCTTGGTGACCCCCGAAGCAGCGATATCCAGCCAGGCGGTCCAGCCCACGGAATATGTCACGCCGTGCAGGCCGATTGCTTGCACGGCTGAGCCGAATTCCTCCGCCGTGCTGTCGGTGCTGAAGACCACGACGCGTACGGCCTGCGCGTCCAGCAGGGTTTCAAAGTCCACGGCAAGGGCTTCGGCACCGAAGCTGGCGTCCTGGAAACGTTCCGTGGACAGGAACCGTCCTTCGGCGTCTTCGAGGGCGAATTTGGCCGTCGGCAGCTTTGCCCGCAGCGCTGCCAGTGCCGGCTTGGGATCGAAGACCACACGGTCCAGCACTTCGTAGCCGTCTTCCAGGGAGGGATCCAGGCGCAGGGTCACGGCGCCGTTGGAGCAGACGCAGTATCCCGTGGTCAGTCCCAGGAGTTCGAGGATGGGCAGCGCGGCCCCGTAGGACCGGCCGGTGGCCACCACCAGATGGTGTCCTGCCTCGGCGGCGGCGCGTGCGGCGCTGCGTACGCCCGGGGACATGTGGCCGTCGTGGTCCACGAGGGTTCCGTCCACGTCCAGCGCTACGAGGTGCTGCTTGTCAGGTGTTTGCTGGTCTTCGATGCCAGCAGTACTCAAAGTTGTCATCGCTTTATCTAAACATCCTCCCCGGAAAGACGGTAGGACCGGTGCCGCAGGAATGCGGCGGACGGGAGATCCACGACGGCGGAACCCGGCAGGTCCCGCCGTCGTGCGTGCCTGCCGTCGCTAGAGGACCGGAAGGACTTCCAGTCCGCCCAGGTACGGCTGAAGGGCAGCGGGCACGTTTACCGAGCCGTCCGGGTTCTGGTGGTGCTCCAGGATGGCGACGATCCACCGGGTGGTGGCCAGGGTTCCGTTCAGGGTGGCGACCGCGCGGGTGCCCTTGCCCTCGGTCTGGCGTTCGCGGATGTTCAGGCGCCGGGCCTGGAAGGTGGTGCAGTTGGAGGTGGAGGTCAGCTCACGGTAGGCGTTCTGGGTGGGGACCCATGCCTCGCAGTCGAACTTCCGTGCGGCGGACATGCCCAGATCGCCTGCGGCGGTGTCGATGACCCGGTAGGGCAGCTCGACCTTGGCCAGCATTTCCTCTTCCCAGGCCAGCAGCCGGCGGTGCTCCTCGGCAGCGTCCTCCGGCCGGGTGTAGACGAACATTTCCACTTTGTTGAACTGGTGGACGCGGATGATGCCGCGCGTGTCCTTGCCGTGCGAGCCTGCTTCGCGGCGGTAGCAGGAAGACCAGCCGGCGTAGCGGACGGGACCGCCGTCGAGCTCGAGGATCTCGTCGGAGTGGTAACCGGCCAGCGGCACCTCGGACGTGCCGACCAGATACAGGTCATCTTCGGCCAGGCGGTAGATCTCGGCGTCGTGGGCCACGTCGAAGCCGGTGCCCTGCATCGTCTCCGGGCGGACCAGGGTGGGGGTGATCATCGGGACGAACCCGGCCTTCACGGCCTGGTCCATGGCCATGTTCAGCAGGGCCAGTTCCAGGCGGGCGCCGACGCCGCGCAGGAAGTAGAAACGGGAGCCGGAGACCTTGGCGCCGCGTTCCATGTCGATGGCGCCGAGCAGCTCGCCGATTTCCAGGTGGTCGCGGGGCGCAAAGCCCTCGGCCTCGAAGTCGCGGGGCTTGCCGACGGTCTTAATGACCTCGAAGTCGTCCTCGCCGCCGGTGGGAACGCCGTCGGAGATCAGGTTCGGAATCCGGCGCAGCAGCGCATCGGATTCGGCCTGGATGGCGTCAGCCTCGGCGCCGGCGGCCTTGACCGAGGCGGCCAGTTCCTTCACCTCGGCCAGGAGGGCCTGCTTCTCTTCGCCCTTCGCGGCGGCGACGCGCTTGCCGAAGGCATTCTGCTCGGCACGCAGGGTCTCGTAGCGGGTCCGGGCATCGCGGCGGGCAGCGTCGGCGGAAATGATCGCGTCCACAATGCTCTCGTCGGCCAGCCGGGCGCGCTGCGAGGCTCGGAATTTTTCAGGATTTTCGCGGAGCTCATTTACATCGATCACGTCTCAAGAGTACCGAAAACCCGCCGGGCCTTTGGTTTGCCGTGCGGCGGCTATTCTGAGAGGCATCATGCCCGTTGAAATTACGCTCATCCTGGTCCTCTGCGCCGCCCTGTTAGCCTCCGCGGCAACATGGGTTCTTATCGGTACCCGAGGACGGAGGCGGGCGGCTGCGGACGCGGCGGTCTTCGCCCCGCGGGGCGCGGCGCACCAGCGGGTCGCCATGGTCATCAACCCGGTCAAGGCACTGGCACCCGACGCCGAGGCGCTGCTGCGGACTTCCTGCGAGCTTGCAGGCTGGGATCCGCCGCTGATCCTGGAAACCACCGTGGACAGCCCCGGCTACCTCCAGGCACTGCAGGCCCTGGAGTCCGGGGCCGACGTCGTCCTCGCTGCGGGCGGCGACGGCACCATCCGCGAAGTCTCGCGGGCCGTGGCGCATTCCGGAGCCGCACTGGGACTGATCCCGCTGGGTACCGGCAACCTGCTGGCCCGGAACCTGGACATTTCCGTGGCGGACCTGGCCGGAAACATCCGCAATTCCCTGCACGGGGATGTGCGGCAGATCGATATGGCAACCATCCTGCTGGAGGATTCAGCCACCGGCCGCACCTCCCACAACGCATTCCTGGTGATGGGCGGGATCGGCCTGGATGCCCAGGTCATCGCAGCCACCCGGGATGAGCTGAAAAAGCGGGTGGGCTGGCTGGCCTACAGCGAAGCGGGCGTCCGCCTGCTGCCGGGGCGCAGGACCCGGATGACGGTCAGCCTGGATGACGGGCCGGCGGTGTCGCAGAAGGTCCACAGCGTGCTGGTGGCCAACACCGGCCGCCTGCCGGCAGGGATCGATTTCATTCCCGACGCCGTGGTGGATGACGGGCTGCTGGACGTCATCATCATGAGCCCGCGCAGCGTCCTGGGCTGGGCCTGGGTGGCCGGCAAGGTGATGACCCGCTACCCCAAGGACCTTCCGGTGATCCGGCACCACCGGGTCCGTAAAGTCACGGTTACCGTCGCGGAACCCACGCAGACCCAGCTCGACGGCGACCTCACCGGTCCCGCCACCGCCATCACGGTCGAGGTGGACACCGGCGCCCTGCTGGTCCGGGTGCCGCCCTCTCCCGTCCTGCCGCGCGGAACGTAGAACGGCCCCGCACCGGAGGGTGCGGGGCCGTTCCGGAGGGGGCAGGCGTTACTTGCCGTCCTGGGTGCCCTCGGAGTCGGTGTAGCCGCCTTCGCGGTCCTCGTCCGTCTTGGCGCCCTCGGCGGCGGTGTACTTGCCTTCGTCCTCATCGAGGGAGGAAGGGGAAGCCTGCTCGCGGATCAGCGCCTCTTCCTCGGCGAAGCGGATGTCGTTGCCCTGGTCGCCGACATCGCCGCGGTAGTTATCGTCATTGGTGGAGACACCGCTGGGCTTCGGGTCCTTGAGCTGCTCTTGTTCATTGGGGTACTCGCTCATGCCGGCACCTTCCTTCTGTGGTGGTTTTCCAGTGCGCCAATACTGCGCGCGCCTTCCCTCAGCATACTTATCGCCGGTGCCGGCGGAAACCCGCTTAATCCTCGAGCATGCTCCGCACCGCGGTCTCCGAGGCGGAGAATCCGGTGACCGGGATGACGTGGCCGTCAAAGAAGCGGTCCACCACGCGGGGGTCAATGTAGGACTTGCGGGCGATGGCCGGAGTGTTGCCCAGGTGGTCTGCGACGTCGCGGGCCGTGGCGGCCACGGCCTTCTGCTTCGCCCGGCTGGTGGTGGCCTCCGGTGCCAGCCGGGCCAGGGACATGGCAGCCACCACCGTGGCCTGCCAGGTGCGGAAGTCCTTGGCGCTGAACTCTCCACCCGTGACTTCCTTCAAAAAAGCGTTCAGCTGGGCGGCATCAACGCTGTGCCAGGCCCCGTCAGTGCCCAGATACGCCAGGGCTGTGTCCGCGTCCGGGCGCCGGAGCATGGGCTCGAGGGCGGCGGCAAGGTCTGCGTCCTTGATTGAGGTGTGCCATTCCTGCCCGCTCTTGCCGGGAAAGTCGAAGCGTACTTCCGTTCCGTCCAGATGTACGTGCTCGATGCGCAGGGTGGTGGTGCCGTAGGAGCCGTTGGCCTCCGCATACCGGGCGCCGCCGACCCGCAGCGCACCGGCGTCGACAATCCGCAGGGCAGCCGCCAGGGCCCGGTCCCCGCTGCATCCCTCGGAGCGCAGGTGCTTGGTGATGAGGCGGCGCGCTGCGGGCAGTGACTGCGCAAATGCCAGGGCGCGGTCGAATTTTTCCCGGTCCTTCATCTCGCGCCAGTGCGGATGGTAGATGTACTGCTTGCGGCCGGCGCCGTCGGTTCCCGTGGCCTGGATATGGCCGTTGGGATAGGGACTGATCCACACCTCGGTCCATGCAGGCGGTATCGCCAGCGAACGGATCCGGGCCAGCACCGCACGGTCGGCAATGACGTTGCCGCGGATGTCGCGGTAGCTGAAACCCTTGCCCCAGCGCCGCCGGGAGTACCCGGGGTGTTCACAGTTGCTTCGCCGAAGCCGAGCCATCGTCCGCACCTTTCGCCCGCTGCGGACCGGTTCCGCCGCGGCGTCTAGCCCTAGTATCCGTTCAGCAGGGATTCAAGCCAAATGTCGGCGGCGCGGAACGCCTCGTCGCTGGTGTGCCGGGATATTTCGGTCTCGCGGTGGTCCGCCCGCGGGTATGACCCCAGGAACCGCAGATCCGGGCTGATCCGGTGCAGGCCCTTCAGGGTGTCGGCCATCCGGGCATCGGCCACATGGCCGTCGGCGTCAATGCTGAAGAAGTAGTCGCCGAGGAACATCCCCGTGGGACGTGACTCGATCCGGCTGAGGTTCACTCCCCGCGAGGAGAACTGCTCGAGGATTTCCATCAGGGCGCCCGGGTGGTCCTCCGGCAGGGGAATCACCAGGGTGGTTTTGTCGGAACCGGTGGGTTCGGGCAGCAGCCCCGGCAGGCTGATCATCACGAAGCGGGTGACGGCGTCCCGGACATCGCCGATGTCCTCGGCGAGGACGTCCAGCCCGAGCCGCCGCGCCACCAGCGGGGCGCAGATCGCAGCGTCAAAGGACGGCTCCGCTTCGCTCAGTTCCACGGCCGCCGCCGCCGTGGAAGCCGCAGGGAGATATTCCGCCTCGGGAATATTCGCTGCGGCCCATTCCCGGCACTGCGCCCAGGCGTGCGTATGAGTGGAGACCGTGCGGATATCGGCCAGTGCCAGACCCGGGCGCACCGCCAGCACAAAGGTGATGGGCACCAGGACCTCGCGCAGGATCCGCAGCGGAGGTCCGGCGGACAGCGCATCGAGGGTGGCGCTGACGCCGCCCTCCACGGAGTTCTCGATCGGCACCACTGCAGCGGTGGCCCGCCCGGAGCGGACCATTTCCAGCGCGGAGTTCACGCTGGGTGCCGGAAGACGGACGGCGTCCTGCGCGCCCGGAATACTCAGCAGGGCCGCCTCCGTGAAAGTGCCCTCCGGGCCGAGGTAGGCATAAACCACGGTTTCCCCCAGCGGGCCGGGGTGGTGCGGGGCCTGGGTGTCGGCGGCGGAGGTCATTTAACGGTCGGTTCCTGCCCGTTGTCGGAAACCATGGGCTTGCCCGCCTCGAGCCAGGCACCCATGCCGCCGTTGACGTTGACGGCGGAGTAGCCGTTGGCCTCCAGCCACTGCGTGGCGCGGGCGCTGCGGCCGCCGGTGCGGCAGATGACGGCGAGGTCCTGGTCCGGGTCGAGCCCTTCGAGGGCATCGGGCAGCTGGTCGAGCGGAATATGGAGGGCGCCGTCGACGTGGCCGGCTTCCCATTCGTAGTCTTCCCGGACGTCGAGGATTTTCGCTCCCTCGGGAATGGTGTCTACGGTTACGCTCTGCATCTCGGTCATGGCTGCCCTCACTGTCGTACGGGGTGTCGCCCCGCACCGCAGTCCGGGCACGCCCGGGCCGCCGCAGGGGGCCGTTTTCTCCAGCCTATAGTGGGACGCGGTCCGAGAGAACAAACCTCCGGCACCCGCACGCACCGAAAGGCAGGCAATGCCCGCTCCCCACGAACTGACCGCAGTCGAGCTGCGGGACGCCCTGGCTTCCGGCGTCCTCGGCGCCGAGGAAGTCACTGTCCACTACCTGCGGCGCATTGAGGAACTCAATCCGGAGCTGGGTGCCTTCCTGACGCCGACGCCGGAACTCGCCGTCGCCGAGGCACGGGCGGCGGATGCGCGCAGGCTCCGGGGAGAGAAGCTGGGGGTGCTGCACGGGGTGCCGCTGGCACACAAGGACCTGACCGATGTTGCGGGGGTCCGCACCACCTTGGGCAGCACTGCCCTGGACCCGCGGGTCGCCGAGGAGGACGCGCCCCTGCCGGCCGTGCTGCGCCGGGCCGGGGCCATCAGCCTGGGCAAGACGCAGGTTCCGGAATTCGGACTCAGCAGTTACAGCGAGAACCGGGTGGGTCCGCCGGCGCGGAATCCCCGCGATCCGCGGCTCAGCCCCGGCGGCTCCTCGGGCGGCAGCGCAGCCGCTGTGGCCGCAGGCCTGATCCCCTTTGCGCCGGGCACCGACGGCGGCGGCTCCGTACGCATCCCGGCAGCCGCGACCGGCCTGGTGGGCCTCAAACCCAACCGCGGGAGGATCCCGGCCGGCTCGGCACAGCAGGACCTCGGACAGTTCGTGGTCGCCGGTCCGCTGGCCCGGACCGCAGCGGATGCGGCGCTGCTGCTCGATGCGATGGTCGACGAACCCAACTACCGCGCCACCAGCGCGGCACTGGTGCCCGGGACCTTCCTGGCCGCCGCACTGCGCGCCGAGGGCCGGTTCCGGATCGGAGTAAGCACCCGCTCGCCGTTCGAGTCCCGGCTGGATATCCAGCTTGATCCCGAAGCGGTGCAGGCGCTCGACGCAGGCATTGCGGCCCTGACGGGTGCCGGCCATGACCTGGCGGACGCGGACCTGATGTACGACGAGCGGTATCCGGACGCCTTCCAGGTGGTGTGGACGGCCGGGTTGGCCACCGCCGCCCTGCCGCTGGGCGGCGGAGAACGGCTGACCGATCTGGCGGCGGTGATGCGGCAGCGGGCGCTTCGGCGCAGCGCCGCGGACCTGGTGGCCGCCGTCGACGTCCTGCGGACCTTCGAGGCGGAGACCATCCGGCAATACAGCGCCTACGACATGATCCTGACCCCCACTCTCGGGATGACGCCGCGGCCCATCGGCTGGTACGGCAGCGGCCACGAGGCAGCTGAAGACCGCGCGGATGAGGATTATGCCCGTCAGTGCCGCTACTCCCCGTTCACGTCCATGGTGAATGTCTGCGGCCTTCCGGCCATTACCCTGCCGGTGCTGGACACGGAGGCAGGACTGCCGATGGGCGTACAGCTGATCGGGCGTCCGGGTGCGGAAGCGGATCTCCTGGCCGTGGCAGCGCAGCTTGGCTACTGACCGCCCGGCTTAGAAGAGGCTTGCCAGCAGCCGGTCGGATTCCCGCTGCCCCTCAATGTCGAACGCGCCGCCGGTCACCAGCAGCTCGTCCGCACCGAAGGAGGCCGCCAGTTCCTCGAGCCGGCCGTGCACCTGTCCCGCTGTCCCGTAGACGGAGGTGGCAAGGGTGGCGCGGACCAGGTCCTGCTGCCGTGCGGACAGGGCGGCGGCGCCCTCCGCGGGTGACAGGGCGGGAAACACGCCCTTGGTCCGGGAATCGGCCATGGCATGCGCCTCGGGCAGCAGCAGTTCCCTTGCCTTCTCCTCACTGTCCGCCACGGCAACGTTGACTGCCGCCAGCACGTAGGGCCGGGGAAAGCGGTCCGAGGGACGGAACGCCGAGCGGTACCGCTCCAGTGCGCCGGTCTGCCCGGCGCTGTTCCGGCGGAACAGCGCCGGGCCGCCCAGGACGACGCCGAGGCCCGCCCGGGCTGCTATTTCCACTCCTGCTCCGGTGGCAAGCACAAACACCGGCGTCCGTCCGCTGTCCCGGGGACGCGCGGTGATCGGTGCGGTGCCGTTGAGGTAGGCCAGCAGCTGCCCCAGCTGCTCCTCGAACTGCTCCGCCTCGGCAGGCCCCGCCTGCAGTGCCGCGCGCACCGCCGGAGTGAAACCGACGGAACGGCCCAGCCCGAGATCGATCCGGCCGGGATACAGGGCCTGCAGGGTGGCGGCCTGCTCAGCCACGACCAGCGGCTGATGGTTCGGCAGCATCACGCCTCCGGAGCCGATCCGGATGCTCCCGGTGCGTGCGGCCAGGGCAGCCATCAGGACAGCGGGCGCCGAACCGGCAATTCCCGCCACCGCGTGGTGCTCGGCCACCCAAAAGCGCCGATATCCGAGCCTGTCCGCCATCTCCGCCCGCTCGAGCACGGCCGAGAGTGCATCAGCTTCCGAAAAGCCTTCACGGTTGTTCGCACGGTCGAGGATGGAAACGGGAACACTGAAGCGGGCCATACCCCTTCCAACCCGGCCTCCCGCTAGGGAATTCCGGACCGGTCGCGCAAATCCGTCCGTCATGCAGGCCCACAAGCATGTAATGCAGGCAAAAGCATCCGTTTTGCCTGTGATTTTGGGCACCCAGGGATGGCAACCTTCCTTGTCTCCGGCGGATTCTTTCGGATTTGACTGCTTGACCACCTGCCGAGAGTGGGAATATTAAACTCGTGAGCCATACCCCCAGTACCTCAGGCGTAAAAGAAGCGCGTAAAACCTTCTTCGGCCATCCCCGGATGTTGGCCAACCTCTTCAGCGTTGAGCTGTGGGAGCGATTCTCCTTCTACGGCATGCAGGGCATCCTGCTGTATTACATGTACTACAGCACCACCGACGGCGGCCTCGGCATCAACGAGGCCGTTGCTGTGTCGCTGGTCGGTGCGTACGGCGGCGGTGTTTACCTCTCCACCATCCTCGGTGCGTGGCTGGCGGACCGGGTCTTCGGCGCCGAACGGGTGCTGTTCTATGCTGCAGCCCTGGTCATGCTGGGCCACATTTCCCTGGCCGTGCTGCCCGGCGCCGTCGGACTGGCCTCCGGCCTGATCCTGATCGCCCTGGGTTCCGGCGGTGTGAAGGCCAACGCGACGTCGCTGGTCGGCACCCTGTACGACGAAAAGGACCAGCGCCGCGACGCCGGCTTCTCCATCTTCTACATGGGCATCAACATCGGCGCCCTGATCGGCCCGATCCTGACCGGCCTGGCGTGGAGCGAATACGGCTTCCACTACGGCTTCGGCCTGGCCGCCATCGGCATGGCCATCGGCCTGGTCCAGTACGGCGTGACCCGCAAGAACCTGCCCGCATCCGCCCACCAGGTAGCCAACCCGCTGCCGAAGCAGCAGTACATGAAGGTCAGCCTCATCGCAGCTGCCGCTGTGGTTGTCATTGTGCTGGCCGTTGTCTTCGATCTGTTGACCGCCAAGAACCTCGCGGTGGTGATGGCGATCCTCGCCATCGTGGCCGCCGTCGCATACTTCGTGATCATCCTCAGCAGCAAGAAGGTGAACCGGGTGGAACGCCGCCGGGTGTACTCCTTCATGCCGCTCTTCATCGCCAGCGCTGCGTTCTGGGCCCTGTTCCAGCAGCAGTTCACGGTGGTCGCCATGTACGCGGACTCCTCGCTGAACCGCAGCATCTTCGGCTGGGAAATGCCGCCGAGCTGGGTGCAGTCCATTAACCCGGTCTTCATCATCATCTTCGCCGCCGTGTTCGCCGGCGTCTGGACCAAGATGGGCGACCGCCAGCCGTCCTCCCCGCTGAAGTTCGCCCTGGGCCTGGCCGTGATGGGCCTTGCCTTCCTGGCGTTCATTCCGTTCTCCGGCGGAGCTCCGAACAGCACCCCGCTGCTGGCCATGGCCGGCATCCTGCTGCTGTTCACCTTTGCTGAACTGTTCCTGTCCCCGATCGGACTGTCCGTGGCAACCAAGCTGGCCCCGGAAGTCTTCCGGACCCAGATGGTGGCCCTGTTCTTCCTGTCCGTCTCCCTGGGCACCACCCTGGCGGGCTGGCTGGCACAGTTCTACGACCCGGAAACCGAAGTCAGCTACTTCACCTTCAGCGGCGTCACCGCGATCATCCTGGGCATTGCCCTGGCCGCGGCCACACCGTCGATCAAGAAGCTCATGGGCGGCGTGCGCTAAGCACCCGGAGCTTTTCCCAGGACGGCGGTACCGGAGTTTTCCGGTACCGCCGTCCTTTTTATGTTGTGTCATGTGCTTGGAGGCGCCCCGCCGGCATGGCTAGGATGGTCCCAGCTTCAGGAGACACGGCCGCCAAGCTCCGACTTGGCCGTGCACCAACCCCATGCTTCGCGGGTGGTTCGGATGACGAAGCGGCCTGCACCGCCCTTCGGGCATCCGGTGCGGGCAAGAGCACGGATTCCAAAGGATCGCCGCCATGCGCAAAAGCACCGACCGTATTCTGGCCACTCACGCAGGGTCCCTCCCCCGCACCCCTGAACTGCTTGCCGCGAACGCAGCACGGGAAGCCGACCCTTCGGATACCGAGGGCTACGCGGATCTGCTGCAGGCCGCCGTCGCCGATTTGGTGCGCCGCCAGCTGCAGGCGGGCATCGACATCCCCAACGACGGCGAATACGGGCACGCGATGTCCGCCGACGTCGACTACGGTGCCTGGTGGTCCTATTCCTTCTCCCGGCTCAGCGGCCTGAGCGTTGCCGAGACCGGAATCTGGAACATGGAGCCGCACCGCTCGGAGCCTGGCAACGTGGTCCTCACCAGCTTCGGAGACCGCCGCGACCGCCGGCGCTTCGCTGATGCCTACACCGACCCGTCCTCCGGCATCACCACCGGCGCCCAGAAGGTCTTCCCCAAGGTCACGGGTCCCGTGGAGTACACCGGGTACGACGCCGTGGCCCGCGATATCGCCAATCTCAAGGCCGGCCTGGCCGGCTCGGGGAGAACGGAAGGCTTCCTCGCCTCACTCTCCCCCGGTTCCTGTTCGCGGATTGCCAACGAGTACTACGCCACGGAGGAGGAGTTCATCTACGCCTGCGCGGACGCGATGCGGGAGGAATATAAAGCCATTGTCGACGCCGGGCTGATCGTCCAGATTGACGATCCGTCCATCGCGGAGAACTGGGACCAGATCAATCCCGAACCTTCCGTCAGCGACTACCTCAAATTCACGCAGATCCGCGTGGACGCACTGAACTACGCCCTGCGGGGCCTGCCCGAAGAGCAGATCCGCTTCCACCTGTGCTGGGGCTCCTGGCACGGACCGCACACCACGGATATCGAGTTCCGCCATCTGGCGGACACCCTGCTGCAGATCAACGCCGGCGCCTACAGCTTCGAAGCCGGCAACGTGCGGCACGAGCACGAATGGCGGGTCTGGGAAGACACCAAGCTGCCGGACGGGAAAGTCCTTCTTCCCGGCGTCGTCTCCCACGCCACCAACGTGGTGGAACATCCGGAACTGGTGGCGGACCGGATTGAGCGTTTCGCCCGGCTGGTGGGCCGCGAAAACGTCATCGCTTCCACCGACTGCGGGCTCGGCGGACGGGTGCATCCGCAGATTGCGGCAGCGAAGCTGGCGGCCCTGGGAGAAGGTGCCCGGCTGGCCAGCAGCCGGCTTTGGTAGGCGGAGGCAGGGCCTGAATACCGGCAACGAGTAGTTTCAGGAAAAGCAGGACTGACCGGCGGCAGGCGCGCGTCTGCCGCCGGGACCGTTTTTTTGGCATGCTTAGGGGTATGTCTAATCGTGCCGGCCAGCGTGCCGAACCTTCCGACCTTGTAGATCTCACCGCGCTTTTGGACGCCTATTACGACGTCGTCCCGGATCCGTCCAATGTCGCCCAGCGCGTTGCGTTCGGCACCTCCGGGCACCGCGGATCCTCCCTCAACGGGGCGTTCAATGAGCAGCACATCGCGGCAATCACCCAGGCCATCGTGGAATACCGGACGTCTGCGGGAATCACCGGACCGCTGTTCATGGGCAAGGACACGCACGCGCTGTCCGAACCGGCACAGAACACCGCGCTGGAGGTCCTGGCCGCCAACGGCGTGAATGTGCTGATCGATGCACGCAACGGGTTCACCCCCACCCCCGCCGTCAGCCACGCCATCCTGGTGCACAATTCCACGCGCACCGAGCAGGCGGACGGCATTGTGGTCACCCCTTCACACAATCCGCCGGCGGACGGCGGCTTCAAATACAACCCGCCCACGGGCGGACCCGCCGGATCGGACATCACCAACTGGATTGCCGACCGCGCCAACCAGCTGATGGAGAACGGCCTCGACGGTGTCCGGCGCATTCCGCTGGGCGAGGCACGCCTGGCCGATTCGGTGGGCACCTATGACTTCCTGGCGCACTACGTGGAAGACCTGCCCGCGGTGCTGAACCTGGACGCCATCCGCAGCGCCGGACTCCACATCGGCGCCGACCCGCTCGGCGGTGCCTCCGTGGACTACTGGGGCGCCATCGCGGAACGGCACAAGCTGAACCTGACCGTGGTCAATCCCCATATTGACCCGCAGTGGGCCTTTATGACCCTGGACTGGGACGAGAAGATCCGCATGGACTGCTCCTCGCCCTACGCCATGGCATCGCTGATTTCCCGGGCCGGGGACTATGACATTGCCACCGGCAACGACGCCGACGCCGACCGGCACGGCATTGTCACCCCGGATGCGGGACTGATGAACCCGAACCATTACCTGGCCACCGCCATTGACTACCTGTACCGCAACCGGTCCGGGTGGAGCGCGGACGCCATGGTGGGCAAGACCCTCGTCTCCTCCTCCATGATCGACCGGGTCACCGCTGATCTGGGGCGGGTCCTCATGGAGGTACCCGTGGGCTTCAAGTGGTTCGTACCTGGCCTGCTCTCGGGCGAAACCGCTTTCGGCGGCGAGGAATCCGCAGGCGCGTCCTTCCTCCGGCTCGACGGCCGGCCCTGGAGCACCGACAAGGACGGCCTCCTGCTGGCCCTGTTGGCCTCCGAAATGACGGCCGTGACCGGCAAGACCCCGTCCCAGCGGTACCGCGAGCTGACCAATCAGTTCGGCGATCCCGAATATGCACGCGTGGACGCACCCGCGACCCGCGAGCAGAAGGCAGCGCTGGCCAAGCTCTCGCCGTCGGACGTCACTGCCACCACCCTGGCCGGCGAGGAGATCACGGCACGCCTGACCGAGGCGCCGGGCAACGGTGCCCCCATCGGCGGGCTGAAGGTGACCACGGAGAACGCCTGGTTCGCCGCCCGCCCCTCGGGCACCGAGGACGTCTACAAGATCTACGCCGAGTCCTTCAAGGGCGAGGAACACCTGCACCAGGTCCAGGCCGAAGCCAAGGCCATTGTGGACGGCGTGATCTCCTAGGTTCCGCAAAAAAACGGAAGGGGTGCACCGGTTGGTGCGCCCCTTCCGTTTATCCGCAGCGGATCACAGCAGCCGGCGCAGGACCCGTTTCTTCAGTCCGGTGTAGGGCGGGTACGCGAACCGGAGGGTGTCCAGCAGCGTGCCCTTGGTGAAGACCGGCCGCAGCTGGCTGAACGTATCGAAGGTGTATTTCCCGTGGTAGGCGCCGGTGCCGCTGGCACCTGCACCGCCGAACGGCAGGCCGGGCACGGCCAGCTGCACGGTGCTGGCGTTGTGGCTGATGCTGCCGGCCCGGACCCCGTCCTCGAACGCCTTCCGGTCCGCCGCGGAATTGCTGTACAGGTAGGCGGCCAGCGGCACGGGACGGGAATTGATGAACTTCATGGCCTCCGCCAGATCTTTTACCTCGATGATCGGCAGGATGGGTCCGAAAATCTCCTCCTGCATCACGGGGGAGTCCGGGGCCACGTCGGTGAGGATGGTCGGTTCCAGGTACAGGCTGCCGCGGTCGCTGCGCCCGCCGGCCAGGATGGTGCCGCTGTCCAGCAGGCCCACCAGCCGTTCCCAGTGCTGTTCGTTGACGATCCGGCCCAGGTCCGCGCTCCGGGACGGATCCTTGCCGAACTGCTCCGTGACGGCCCGCATCAGGTGCTTTTTCAGCGCCGGCGCCGCTTCCTCCGTCACCAGGACGTAGTCCGGGGCCACGCAGGTCTGCCCGGCGTTGAGCAGCTTCCCGAAAACCAGCCGGCGGGCGACGGCGGCCCAGTTGCCGTCCAGCACCACGGCGGGCGATTTGCCGCCCAGTTCCAGGGTGACCGGGGTGAGGTGCTCCGCGGCGGCCTGCAGGACAATCCGGCCGACGCGCTCCCCGCCGGTGAAGAAGATCGAGTCGAACTGTTCCTTCAGCAGGGCAGTGCTGGCCTCCTGCCCGCCCTCGACCACAGCGACTGCGGACGGGTCAACGTAGCGCGGCAGCAGGTCCGCCAGCACGGCCGACGTCGCCGGGGCCAGTTCGCTGGGTTTGAGCACCGCGGCGTTCCCGGCGGCCAGGGCGCCGACCAGCGGCGCCAGGACCAGCTGCACCGGATAGTTCCACGGGCCGATGATGAGCACCACGCCCAGCGGCTGCGGTTCGGTCCGGGCCGACGCCGGCAGCAAGCCGGGCGGAACCGGGACGCGCCGGCTCCGGGTCCACTTTTCCAGATGCTTGAGCGCGTGTTCGGCTTCGGCCCGCACCAGCGAAAGCTCGGTAACGTAGCTTTCCAGCGGATTTTTGCCCAGGTCCGTTGCCAGGGCGTCCGTCAGTTCCTGTTCCCGCTCGTGAAACAGGCGGATGATCCCCTCGAGCTGCTCCCGCCGCCACGCGAGGGGCCGGGTACGCCCGGATGCGTAGGTTTCGCGGACCTGTGCCAGAACGGCGGGAACAGCTGCCGGGGAAGGTTCCGGGGAATTGCCGGGAAGTGCAGGGAATGCTGAGACTATTTCGCTCATGCCTGGGTGGTTTCCTTCGGTGCGGTTTCGTCGGTGGAAGCGGCGGGTTTCCGGCCGGTGAAGTGGTCCATGGACTGGTAGACCTTAAAGACGCGTCCGGCCACCACATCCCAGGCCGGCTGCGGCAGTACGTTGCGCAGGGCACTGCCCAGGGCCACGGTCCACGGCAGCTGGAGCCGTGCCTTCCCCGCCAGCAGGGCCTCCCAGGCCTTGTCCACCACGTATTCCGGTTCCATCAGCGGCGTCAGCAGCGGCCCTCGGGCACCCTCGAACATCCCCGTCTTGATGTAGCTGGGAATCAGCGTGGTCACGCAGACGTGGCCGTTGCCGGACTCGTTTAGTTCCAGGCGCAGGGAATCGCTCCAGCCGATGACCGCCCACTTCGAGGCCGTGTAGACACTCATTTTCGGGACGGACAACGTACCGGAGGCCGAGGCCACGTTGAGGATGCGTGCGGGGGTGCGGCGCTCGATCATGCCCGGCAGGAAGGCCCGCGTTATCTGCATGGGTGCGAGCGTATTAATCTGCATCACGGCGTCGATGTCCGCTGCCGGCGTGTGTTCCCAGAAGTACTTGCCGCGCACTATTCCGGCGTTGTTGATCAGGATGTCCGGAACCCCGGCCTCCCGGATGACCTGCGCGGCGGTGTCGGTGATCTCCGGCAGGGAGGCAACGTCCACCGTGTAGGGGTGGACAGCTGCGGCGCCCAGTTCCCGCAGCGCCGCAGCCGTGTCGGCCAGGGCCTCGGCGTTGAGGTCCCACAGCACCACGGCCGCCGCACCTTCGCGCACAGCACGCTCGGCGTACAGGCGGCCCATGCCCATGGCGGCGCCCGTGATCAGAACTACGCGTCCTGCAACTGAAATGCTCATGCTGCTCCATCGTCCAATCGGTACGTGATTGCCAAGGTCCTGTCCTGCACCCGGCACTCTTCTTATGCAACGTAACATCCCGGATATCCGAGGCGGCTAGAATTTTGTCTAAACGCCCCTTTCTCCGGAAGGCACCACCATGAGCAGATTCGGTATGGACTGGACCCTCCACGGAGACGGCAGGACCATCCGGCCGGGCTCCTATGTTGCTCCCGAGGAGAGGCTGAGCTGGCCGCGGACCATCGGCATCGGCTCCCAGCACGTGGTGGCCATGTTCGGCGCCACTTTCCTCGTGCCGCTCCTGACCGGTTTTCCGCCGGCCACCACCCTGCTGTTCTCCGGCATCGGCACCATCCTGTTCCTGATCATCACCGCCGGCCGGGTGCCGAGCTATCTGGGCTCGAGCTTTGCGTTCATTGCACCGATCGGCGCGGCCACCAATCAGCACGGCCCGGGCGGTGCGCTGGGCGGCATCATCATGGCCGGTTTTGTCCTGTTCCTGGTCGGACTCGCAGCACAGCTGGCCGGCACCCGCTGGATCCAGGTCCTGATGCCGCCGGTTGTCACCGGCACCATCGTTGCCCTGATCGGGCTTAACCTGGCCGGCTCGGCAAAGGACAATTTCGAGCAGGGCCCGCTCACCGCCACCGTCACCGTCGTGGTGATCCTGTTGAGCACCGTCCTGTTCAAGGGATTCCTTGGCCGGTTGTCGATCCTGGTCGGTGTGGTGGCCGGATACATCACGGCGATGCTGCAGGGCGAGGTGGATTTCCAGGCCATCGGCGACGCTGCCTGGATCGGGCTCCCGGAATTCCTGTCCCCCACCTTCCACTTCTCGGTGATCGGACTGTTTGTTCCGGTGGTCCTGGTGCTGGTGGCCGAAAACATCGGGCATGTGAAATCCGTGGCGGCCATGACCGGCCGCGACCTGGATCCGTACGCCGGGCGGGCGCTGATGGCCGACGGCGTGGCCACCATGCTGGCCGGCTCCGGCGGCGGCTCTGCCACCACCACCTACGCGGAAAACATCGGCGTCATGGCGGCCTCCCGCGTGTACTCCACGGCGGCCTACTGGGTGGCCGGCATTGTCGCCATCCTGCTGAGCCTGTTCCCGAAGTTCGGCGCGATGATTGCCACGGTGCCCGGCGGGGTACTGGGCGGTGCCGGCGTCGTTCTCTACGGCATGATCGGCATCCTGGGCGTGCGCATCTGGGTGGACAACCGGGTGAATTTCTCCAACCCCATCAACCTGTCCACCGCCGGGCTGGGCCTGATCATTGCCATCGCGAACTTCACCTGGATCGCGGCGGGGCTGGAGTTCGGCGGCATTGCCCTGGGCACCGGGGCCACCCTGATTGCCTATCACGGCATGCAGGCGATCGCCCGCTGGCGGGGCACTGATCCGGACCAGCCGCACGAGGACACCGGAGCCAAACCAAGCCGGCTCGGGTAGCCGAGGGTTAAGCCCCTTCCAGGACCTGGCGGGTGGCCTGCGCAACATACTTCGCTGCCTGCTCCATTGCATCCTGCGGCCGCTGCACCACGTCCAGCAGGCTGACCGCCGCGACAATTCCGTACTCCTCCAACTGGTCCGGAGTCAGGGTGATCCGGCCGGCCACGGCCACCACGGGAATTCCGGCGTCCCGGGCGCGGGCTGCAACCGCCAGCGGAGCCTTGCCGTAGCGCGACTGCTCGTCCAGGGAGCCTTCACCGGTAAGCACCAGGTCGCAGCGGGTGAGCGCGGCGTCCAGTCCGGTAAAGGCACTGAGCAGTTCAAACCCCGGGTTCAGCGACGCCCCGGTGAAGGCCAGGAACCCGGACGGGAAGCCGCCCGCGGCACCGGCGCCGGGGACATCGACGTCGACGCCGGTCGTGGACTTCAGGAGCTCTGCCCAGTTGGTCAGCGCCGCTTCGAGGACCGGCATTTCCGCGGGACCGGCACCTTTCTGGCCGCTGAAGACCGCCACCGTACCAACACGACCGAGCAGCGGATTGGTTACGTCGGCGGCGATCCGCAGATCCACCTCCGCCAGCCGCGGGTCCAGGCCGGCGGCGTCCAGCGAGGCTGCGTGCATCAGGCCCGCCCCTCCGGGAGGAACGGGCACACCGTCGCGGTCCAGGATCTTCAAACCCAGGGCGGCCAGCGCTCCGGAGCCGCCGTCCGTCATGGCCGACCCGCCGATGCCAAGGATGATGGTGCGCGCACCGGCGTCGAGCGCCTCGCCGATCAACTGGCCGCTGCCGTAACTGGTGGCGTCCAACGCCGTCCCGGGGGTGGGCTCCAGCAGGGCCAGCCCGCTGGCCCGCGCCGTTTCAATCAGGGCGGTATGTCCTTCGAGGGCCCACACCGCGGTGACGTCGCGGCCCAGCGGCCCCCGAACGCGGGCGGTGCGGGGCTGCGCCCCGGCGGTCAGTGCGGCGTCCAGGGTGCCCTCGCCGCCGTCGGCCACTGGAACCGCGGTGACCACGGCGTCCGGATAGACCGCCAGCACCCCTTCACCCATGGCCGCTGCGGCTTCCACAGAACTGAGGGTTCCCTTGAACTTGTCCGGAGCAATAACTACGCGCATGCCTTCATCCTGCCAGCCGGAACGGACAAGGGGCATTAATCAGGTGTTACGTCCACTGTCCGCGGTCTTTGAGGACGTCCACCAGGATGTCCGAACGGTCAGAAACAATGCCGTCCACGCCCAGGTCCAGCAGCCGGTTCATGGTCGGCGCGTCGTTCACGGTCCAGACGTGGACCTGGATTCCGGCGCGGTGGCAGCTGCGGACAAACCCCGGCGTCACCACGGGTACGGGACCGAACCGCAGCGGAACCTGGACGCACTGGAACCGGCCCAGCCGGGCGAGAAGACCGGCCGCCCCCAGCGGAGCGAGCAGGCGCAGTGCCGCTGTCAGGGCACTGCCGGCGGAGCTTGCAGCCGGCCGGGTGAGGCGGCGCAGGGTGCCCAGACGGCGGACGTCCGAGAAGGACGCGACGAGGACCCGGTCATGGGCGGAGTGCTTTTCTATCAGTGCCGCCAGCAGTGCCGCCCCTGCTGCATCCTTGACATCAACGTTCAACCGCATCTGCGGCCATTCGGTCAGGAGCTCTTCGAAGGTGGGGATCTGTTCCGCCCCGCCTATCAGCACCTCTCGAAGTTCCTTCCGGGTGAGCTGGCTGATTTTCCCCACCACCCCGCCGGACAGCCGGTCAACGGTTTCGTCGTGAAAGGCCATCAGGATGCCGTCGCGGCTGGTACGCACGTCTGTTTCCAGGTAGCTGATCCCCAGCTCCGCCGCGGCCCGGAAGGCCGGGAGCGTGTTTTCGCAGCCATCGGGGGAAAAGCCCCGGTGAGCCAGGGCGATGGGCGCCGGCGACGATGCCGGACGGGTGTTCCCGGTGTCCCGAGGGGCACGGAAGTATGGATAGGTTGCCAGCACATTTGTACCCTACCAAGGACCGGCCTGATCCAAAGGCGGTCCTTGGCGAGGGGGCCCGAGCCTAGACTGGCAGGACCGCGACCGGCAGCAGCTCCAGCCGGTTTAGCTCGTGGAGGTCAGTACCGTGCCTGACATGCTCGCCGCCCTGCCCCGTTTCCGGGCTTTGCTGAACCGGCCGCTGCAGCGGCTGCGCGGAAGCGCCCGCGTAGCTCCGGCCACCCTTGGTTTTATTGCACTGTTCTGGATCCTGGGCGCATTCACCGACTCGGTTGGACAAGGGCCCGAGGGGCCGCTGCTGGCAGAGGTGACCGTCTCCGTGGGCACCGTGGCTGAGCATCCGGCAGCGCTGGTTCTGTGCGGTTTCTGGGCCGGCAGCCCGGCCGGCTATCTGGGCGGGACCCTGCTCGCGCTGCTGGCAGGCCTCCCCTGTGAGCGGCTGCTGGGAACCGGGAAGTTCCTGCTCGCTGGTCTGGGCGGGCAGGTTGCGGGTCTGCTGCTGACCACGGGGTTCGCCTATCTGACCAGTGCCTCAATCGGTGACTGGTCCCGCGCCCTCGTCTCCGAGTCCTATGTGGGCCCGACGGCGTTCCTGGCCGCCGCCCTTGCCGCCGCAAGCGCGCAACTCGGGACCCTGTGGCGCCGCCGCCTGCGGGTTGCTCTCTTCACTCTGCTGGTCCTGCTGGCGCTTTACGGTGGAAGCTTTTCCAGCCTCACGGTCCTCGGCGCGGCCGTTACCGGCGCGGCGGCGGGACCCTATCTGGCCGGCCGGCGGCCTGCTCTTCCGCGCCGGCTGGTCACCAGCAGGCGCGAAGCCCGGGTCCTGGTGGCACTGCTAGTGCTGGCCTCCGCCGCCGGGCCGGTGATCAGTGCCCTCAGCACCCAGCCCGTGGGCCCGCTGGCGGTGCTGCGGTACCTGTTCACGGATGTGGAGGTGCGCACTCCCGCAGAACTGGCGCAGCTGTGCGGCGTCGAATCGGACTCCGCACGCTGCGCCGCTGCACGTCTTCAGCTGCGCGCCGGACCTGCGGCGTTTTTCCTGGCCACGCTGCCGCTGGTGCTGCTGGCCGTGTTTTCCGACGGTCTGCGCCGGGGGAGGCACTTTGCCTGGCTGGCCGCCTTGCTGCTGCAGGGAGCCATGACCGTTCTGGCCGCAGTACGGATCGGCCGGTTGCTGGCAGGACAAGGCACACTGTCCCCGGGCACCGGAAGTTTTATTGCACTGGTGGTGCCCATGGCGGTTCCGCTGGCCGTGTTGGTGCTGCTTGCCTTCACCCGCAGGCTCTTTCCGGTCGCAGCCCCCGCCGGCACCTACCGCCGACTCGCAGGCACCGTGGCCCTGCTGGCCGTTCTGCTCGCCGCACTCTATCTGGGGACGGGCCTGCTGAACCGCAACGGTTTCTCCCCCGCGGCGACACCGGCCCTGCTCACGGCGGATCTGCCCGGACGGTTCCTTCCCGTTCTGGAGGTGACCACCCGCGCACCCGGAATCGTTCCCGAGAACCTGCCCGCGGTCCTGCTCTACGAGGGGGTGGGGGTGCTTTTCTGGGTTGTCACGTGCACTCAGCTGCTGCGCTCTTTCCTGGCGCCGCCCGACAGCCCGGCCGCCAGGGACGCGGACCGCGCCCGCTCGCTGCTTCGAACCCACGGCGGCAGCACGCTCGCGTGGATGACCCTCTGGCAGGGTAATCACTACTGGTTCTCCCCCGGCGGGAATTCCTACGTTGCCTACCGGCTGGACCTCGGCGTGGCCCTCACCGTCGGGGAGCCGGTGGGCCCCCGGGATGAGCTGCGCAGCTCCGTGGAAGGCTTTGCGGCGTTCTGCGCCGCCAACGGCACCACGGCCTGCTTCTATTCGGTGGGACCACAGGTACGCGAGGCCAGCGAACGGCTGGGGTTTTTCTCGCTCCAGGTCGCGGAGGAGACCGTGCTCCCGCTGGGGTCGCTGGTCTTTAAAGGAAAGCGGTTCCAGGACATCCGCACGGCCATGAACCAGGCGCGCAAGCACGGCATCCGCGCGCAGTGGGTGAGGTATCCCAGTGCACCGCTGGCGGTGAAGGACCAGGTCTACGCCATTTCGGAGGAGTGGGTGGCGGATAAGAAGATGCCAGAAATGGGGTTCACGCTGGGCGGGCTGGAAGAAGTGGACGATCCGGAGGTGCGGTGCCTGCTGGCCGTCGACTCAGACGGCACCGTGCATGCAGTGACGTCCTGGCTCCCGGTGTACCGCGACGGATCCGTTGCGGGCTGGACCCTGGATTTTATGCGCCGGCGCAGCAGCGGCTTCCGGCTGGGGATGGACTTCCTCATCGCCTCCGCTGCCCTGTCCCTCCAGGACGAAGGCTTTTCCTTCCTCAGCCTGTCCGGAGCGCCGCTTGCCCGTGCACCCGGTAACGACGACGGCGCGGAGGAAGGGCCGCCCGTCATGGAACGGCTGCTGGACCGGTTGGGGGCCACGCTGGAACCCGTGTACGGATTCCGGTCCCTGCTGGCCTTCAAAGCCAAGTTCGGCCCGGAATACGTGCCGCTGTTCATGACCTATCTGGATCCGGCGTCCCTGCCGGCCATCGCCAACGCCCTGACCCGGGCATATGTCCCCGATTTGTCGTTCAGCCAGGGATTGTCGCTGGCCCGCCGGATCGTGGACCGCACCGGATGAGGCCGCCGCAGGCCGTGCTGTCCCTGTCACTGGTTGACGGGTTCCTCCCGACCCTTTTCCTGGCCCTGGGCGTCGTCGCCCTGCTGTGGCTCGGAATAGCCGGAAGGAAGCTGGGACTGCGCACCATCCTGGTCTTCGCCGTGGTGGCCGCGGGCAGCACGGCGCTGCTCTACGTGCTCGCCGAACATATATTCCATTGGTGGAATACTTCCCTGCCGCGGACGCTTTACGCCTACAGCGCCCTGGCGGTCCTGGGCTTCCAGCTGGCCTTTCGGCAGGTGGCGGCCCCGGGGACCCCGGCCCTCCGCCGGACCGCCGGGGTCCTGGCCGCACTGGCCCTGCTGGGAGCGCTGGCCTGCACGGTGAACCTTGCCTACGCCCAATACCCTACGGTGCGGTCCCTGCTGGATCCTCCGTCAGCGACTGATGATCCGCTGCCCCGGCCCGCCGCCGCCGGCATGGACCGGCCCGCTGCCTCCGAACAGGACTGGTCCCCGCCGCCGGACATGCCCGGGGAAGGACAGGTGTACCGCGCGGAGATCCCTGCGGGAGCCTCCGGCTATGCCTCCCACCCTGCTCTGATCTACCTCCCGCCGGCGTACCTCGCCGATCCCGGCGCCGTCAGCCTGCCCGTGCTGGTCCTGATCCACGGCCAGCCCGGTTCGCCGAATGACTGGCTGGTCAGCGGCCGGATAGCCGAAATGATGGACGGCTTTGCCTCCCGCCATGCCGGCCTGGCGCCGGTTGTGGTGATGCCGGACGCCAGCAACGACTCCAACCCCGACTGGCCGCTGTGCCTGGACACCTCGGTCAGCGACTCGGCCACCTACCTGGCCCGGGACCTTCCCGCCTGGGTCCAGCAGCAGCTGGGGGCAGGGACGGCCGGCGCCCGCCAGTGGGCCGTCGCCGGGTATTCCTTCGGCGGCACGTGCGCGGTGCAGCTGGCCGCCAACCATCCCGACGTCTACCCGACGTTCCTCGACATCGCCGGGGAAAACGAGCCCACCGACGCCGAGGGCCACCAGGCGCTGCTGGACACCTACTTCGGCGGAGACGAGCAGGCCTTTGCAGAACAGAACGCCGTGGACCGGTTCCGCCGGATGCCCTTCCCGGAACTCGCCGGCGTCGTCGTCGTCGGACGCGAAGACAGGGTCTACGCGCCGGAAGGGCGGCAGGTGTACGAGGCGGCCCGGGCCGCCGGTGCGGACGTACAGCTCCAGGAACTTCCGGGCGGCCATTCCTGGCAGGTCTGGCGGGCCGGGCTGGAGAACAACCTGGACTGGCTGTCCGGCCGGCTTGGCATACTTGATCCATGACCCCGGACCCCGTGCAGCGCCCCGCCCCCGCCGAAAATCCGCTGCGCCGCCTGCTGCATGCGATCACCCGTGCAACCTCGCCGCACGTGACCCTGCTGGTCATTCTGGCTGCCGGCCTGGTTCCAGCACTGGCCCTCACCCTGGTGTCCGCAGAGGTCTATGACTCGGTCACGGATGCCGACGGCATCGCCGGGCTGGACCGGCCGGCCCTGGATCAGGCGCTGCAGCTGCGCAACCCGGAACTCGATGCAGCCGTCACCGGCTTCACCAACCTGGCAGGCACTGTCGGCATGCCGATCATTGCCGGACTCGTGGTGCTGCTGATGTGCCTGCGCTGGCGTTCCTGGACCCCGCTGATCCTCACGGCCGCTGCAGCCGGCGGTTCCCTGCTGATGACGGTGACCGGAAAGGCACTCATCGGGCGGACCCGGCCGGCCCTGGCCGACGCCGTGCCCCCGTATGAATCCTCCGCCTCGTTCCCGAGCGGACACACCCTGAACTCGATTGTTATCGCGGGGATCCTGGCCTATCTGGTGATCCTGCACGTGCATAATCGCCGGGCGAAAGCAGCTGTTGTCCTGGCGGCAGCGGCCTTTACGTTCGCGGTGGGCATGAGCCGGGTCTACCTCGGCCATCACTGGCTGACGGACGTCCTGGTGGCCTGGACGCTCGGAGCCGCCTGGCTGGCGGTGGTGATTACCGCGCACCAGCTCCTGAGGCGGCTTCCCGAACATCGAGCAGCTGCTCAAGGATCACTGCCACGCCGTCGTCCGTAAAGCCGGGCGCGGTGTAGGCCGCCGCCTCGCGGGCGGCAGGGTGTCCGGAGGCCATCGCGTAGCCCCGGCCAGCCCATCCCAGCATGGAAATGTCATTGGGCATGTCGCCGAAAGCTATGGTCTCTGCCGCGTCAATACCCTTCCCCTTGGCATAGGCGGCCAGCGTCGCGGCCTTGTTCAGGCCCGGCAGGGACATTTCCAGCAACGGCATCCGCGGTGCCGAGTGCGTGGTCTCCACCAGCTTCGACACGGCCGGCGCTACCCGGCGCAGGAACTCATCCGGGGAGATGTCGCCTCCCCGGGCGAGGAATTTCGCCACACCCGGTGAGCCCGCGAGGGATTCGTGCAGCGGTCCGGGAATGATGCCGCCGAGGAGTTCGAGGGATCCGGTATCGACAAAGCCGTCCTCCAGATGGAGCCCGTCCACCGTTTCCGCCGCGAAACGTGCCCGCGGGAAAAGGTCCCTGATGACTTCCGCGGCAGCGAACATCTGTTCAAGCGGGAGCAGCCGGGTGGAGAGGACCTGCTCGGCTGCCAGGTCATAGGTGATGGCCCCGTTGGAGCAGATCACGGTACCCTCGTGCCCGATCCGCTCGCGGAGCGGATCCAGCCAGCGGGGCGGGCGTCCCGTCACGAAGACGACGTCGATGCCCGCTGCCATGCAGGCCCGGAAGGCCCTGACGGTCCGGTCGCTGATGCTGTTGTCCGCACCCACGATGGTGCCGTCCATGTCACTTGCTATCAGCCGTACCGGCCCCCGCTGTCCCTGCATGGCATCCAGCTTACTTCCGGGATCAGCGCTGAATCGACACGGTGCAGGCCGCAGGGTGCGCGGCCTGCACGGAACCTAGTCCCCGGGGATTTCCGCGGTGCCGATCATCGTGGCCCGCGCCAGGGTGTGGGTGAAGAGGGCGAAGCCCAGGGCAGCCGGGGTGGCGTCCGGCGGGACGTCCAGATTCTCCGTATCCACGGCGTGGACCACCACGAAGTAGCGGTGCCGTCCGTGTCCGGCGGGCGGGGCCGCGCCCACAAAGCCGGCAAATCCGGCGTCGTTGGCCAGCTGCACGCTGCCGGCGGGCATCTGTCCCGTGTTGGCTGCATCCGCGGCGAGTCCGGTGACCGACGCCGGAATATTAAAGGCGGCCCAGTGCCAGTAGCCGCTGGCGGTGGGGGCGTCCGGATCGTACATGGTGACGGCGAAGCTGCGGGTCTGCTCCGGGAACCCGGCCCAGGAAAGCTGCGGCGAGGCATCGCTGCCGTCGGCTACCCCCATCTTGGCGCTGTACTGGGCCGGTGCGAACGTGGCTCCGTTCGCGAATTCCTCACTCTCGACGGTGAACTCGGGCACCTGCGGGAGGGCCTCGTACGGGTCTCGGCTTTCCACTGTTTTTCCTCTCAGATCATGGGTATTACGGCACTGCGGGCATACGCAGCTAGGGTTGCGGCGCCGGAGTCAGAGGACTTCGCGGCGGTACGGCGGGTTGGCCCCGGCACGGGACACGGTGACGGCGGCAGCGCGGGCGGCGAAGGAGATCAGCTCCCGGAGTTCCTCCACGCTGACCCGGGCAAGGTCGCTGCGGCGGGCACCGCCGTCGAGCTCCCGGTCCATCAGCCCCACCAGCAGGGCGGACATAAAGGAATCCCCCGCACCCACGGTGTCCACGACGGTGACGGCCGGTGCGGCCACTTCGCATTCACCGGCCGCGGCCACGGCCCACGGCCCCTTCGAGCCCCGCGTGACCACGACTATGGAGGGGCCGGCCGCGAGCCAGCGCCGCGCGGATTCCTCCACCGGTTCGTCGGGGTAAAGCCATCGCAGGTCCTCGTCGGAGGCCTTGACGACGTCGGCCAGTGCCACGAATTTTTCGGCCTGTTCCCGGGCATAGGAGACGTCGGTGATGATTGTCGGGCGGCAGTTCGGGTCATAGGTGATGGTGCATCCGGGCCGTGCCCGTTCCACGGCGTGCAGCACGTGTCCGGCACCCGGCGAGAGCATGGATGCGATGGAGCCGGTATGCAGCATGGTGGTGCCGTCCAGCAGTGCCGGAAGGTCCAGGCCGGGCAGCGTCCATTCCAGGTCGAAGGTGTAGCGGGCGCCGCCGGCCGGATCCAGCACGGCCGTGGCCACACTGGTAGGCAGCTCATCGGCTTCGAAGGCGGTCAGCACCGAATTGCTGCGGAGGTGCTCGGCGATCATCGCGCCGTAGGTGTCCGAGCCGAAGCGGCCCACAAACTGCACCGGCCGGCCCATCCGTGCCACGCCCACCGCCACATTCAGCGGACTGCCGCCGGGGTGCGACCGCCGCGGCGCCGTGTCGCTGACTACTTCATCCACAAGGGCTTCGCCAATAACTGTAAGCACACCGCCAACCTAACAGAGCACTCTTTTTGTTTCCTTAAACGGCAGGGATTCCGGCGGCCTCGCAGACCACGTCGACGACGGCGTCCCATGCCTTGGTGCCGGGGGTAATCATTGCGAAATGGTCCCCCGGGATCATGCGCAGCTGTGCCCGGGTTCCGCTGGCCCGGGCGGCATCCACCCAGCTGCTGGAGGAGCTCAGCGGCACAGTGCTGTCTTCCTCGCCGTGCAGCGCCCAGACCGGAACCTGCAGCGGCAGGGCATGCATGGGGTCGGCATCCCGGTAACGCCGGGGATCCTCTTCCGGTGTGCAGCCGAGGAAGTTCCGCACCGCCCCGTCGCTCAGGCCCAGCTCATGGGCCTCGGCCAGGTTAAGGACACCGGAGGAGCTGACGACGCCGGCCGGTAGGACGTGCGGGTCGGTGCGGGCGGCAGCGAGCACGGCCAGGTGGCCCCCGGCGGAGTGGCCCAGGAGGACCACCCGGGAGAGATCGACGTCGTACTCCCGGGCAGCCGGCGCCAGTGCGTCGATCCCTGCGCAGACATCCTCGAACGTTTCCGGCCAGCCCCCGCCTTTGCCGGCCCGCCGGTACTCAAGGTTCCAGGCCGCAAACCCGCGCGCGGCCAGGTCTGCCGCCAGCGGCCGGCCCAGCTCGGCGTCGTAGGCCGCACGCCAGTAGCCGCCGTGGATGATGACCACCACGGCGCGTGCCGCGGAGCCGGGGAGCGTGAGCTCGGCGTACTGGTCCGGGTCCGGACCGTAGGAAACATGCAAGGCTGTCACCGGCATGAGGATCCTTCCTGCTCGCGGGCTTAATCTGATAGGGAGCCTATCGCCGTGTAGAAAAAACACTGTGCCGTAGGGGGCGACAGGCAGGGGAAAGGAATACAGCTTTGAGCGCGTGGGACACACTGGATGAGCGGCTGCGGCCCACAGTCCAGGCCAGCACCGATGAATATGCCCGGGTCCGGCCGGGACTGGAAGCGGTCACCGCAGAAATGGAAGCGAACCTGCGCGCCGTTTTTGCCGACAGCCCGGTGAAGCCGCTGTTTGTTGCCTCGCGCACCAAGACGGTGGAATCCTTCCGGGACAAGGCCTCCCGGATGCTGCCGCCGGAACACCCCGGGGAACTTCCCACCCTGCTGTTCCCGGATCCGCTGCGGAACCTGATTGATCTGGTGGGCCTGCGGATCATCATGACGCTGCCGCACGAGGTGGATCAAGCGGCCAACCTGATCAAGCGCCAGCGGGCGGAGTTCGACTGCCGCGGCGACCGTGAGAAGGATATCGGCTCCATCGAATCCGGTACCTACGGCTACTCCAGCCGGCACCTGATCCTGCGGACCATCCAGAATGAGACCGTGCGGCAGTTCCATAAGCTGCTGGAACCGGATCAGCGTCCCAACGGCAGTTACCTGTTCGAGGTGCAGATCCGCACCGTGCTGGCCCACGCCTGGTCTGAAATCGAGCACGACATCCGCTTCAAGGCCGGTGATCCGCGGGCCTGGAACCCCTATTTCGACCGCCAGTTCACGGCCACGGCCGCCATGCTGGAGACGGTGGAGACCGCCTTCGCCGAGCTGCACGAACGCTATGAAACCGTCACCGGGTACTGGGACGAGGAGGGCCAGGGCAGCGCACCGCTGACCCCGAACCGGATCCGGGATGTGTGGATGACCCTGTTGCCGCACGTTAACCGGAAGTCCGGAGATGATTGGGGCTGGGCCGCGGAAATGCTGGCTGCGCACGGGATGAAGACCACCATGGACCTGGCCGATCTGCTGCAGGCGGACGCCATCACCAAGGTCCGGGCCGCCCTGGACCACCGGTACTCCCCCGGCCCGGACCGGCTGCTGGATGACCTGCTGCTCTGGCGCTTTGGCAGGAAGCACATTGACCTCACGGCGGAGCCGGAGGACGCCCCGGCCAAACCCCGCCGGGAATCCCTGGGCCGCCGCTACCGGCAGATGCAGCTTTACCGGGCAAGGGAATCCGAGCAGTAAGACCAGGCGCCGGCCGCTCCGGCGTTAATTCCCGGAACCTTGCCCGGCACTGCCGGGGCGCATAGCTTTGCCTCGTGGCCAGGAAACTTTCAGGACAGGATGCGCGGCGGATGCGGCGGCAATCGCAACTGCTGGACGGTTCGGACCTTTCCCCGGCCGACGTCGTGCGCCGCGCGGTGGCGCTGCAGGGGCAGGACCTGCCGGCCGTTCTGCGTGCCATTGCCGTCCGCTCCCGCCCGGGAACCACCGTCCAGGATGTCCGGGACGCCTTTGACCGGGGCGAACTGGTGCGCGGCTGGCCCATGCGCGGCACCCTGTTCGCCACCACCCCGGAACATCTGGCGACACTGTTGTCTTTTACGGCGGAGCGGATCCGCAACATGGCGGCGCGGCGGCGGTCCGAGCTGGGCCTCGATGAATCGGTTCTGGCGCGGGGCCGGGACATCCTGCAGGAGGCTCTGGGCGGGCGTCCCCTGCGGCGCTCGGAAGTTTTGGAGCTCTGGGAAGCGGCGGGAATCCCCACCTCCGAGGGCCGGGGCTATCACCTGCTTATGCACCTTTCCGTGGAGGGGTTGGCGCACTGGGGACGGTTTTCTCCGGGCAGTTCGGAGCAGCTCCTCACCCTTACGGCACCGGCCGCTGCCGACCCGGATTCTGCCAACGATGCCGACTTGTCCGCGGTGATCCGCGGCTTCGTGCTCGCCCGGGGCCCGGTCACGGAGAACGATCCGGCGTGGTGGACCAAGCTGCCCAAAACCATGGTGCGGAAGGCGGCAGCCGGCATTGAGGACCTGGTCCAGGTGGAAGTGGACGGTCGGCCGGCGTGGATCATCGGTGAGCCGGAGATTCCGGAGCCTTCCGGAGTGTCACTGGTGCCGGCGTTTGATGAGTGGATCCTCGGGTACGCGGACCGCTCCCTGGTTGCCGGCCCGGCGATGCTGGCCGCTATTGTCCCGGGCGGCAACGGCGTCTTCCGTCCCGCTGTCCTCGACGACGGCGTGGTGGTGGGCACCTGGCGGCTGCCCCGCACCTCCTCCCGGGCCACCCCGGAACCGGTCATCGACCTGGTGGAACGGGTCTCGGCAGCCAAGCGGCGGGCCATTGCGCAGGCGGTGGCGGACTGGCCGCACGGCTGAGCGGTTCCGTGCGGGGGTTTCTGCGACAGCCTTGTCAGGCCGAAGCACGCCGCACCAGGCGAACCGGCGGCAGGCCCGCCGGCTGCGCATCTCCTGCGCCGTTTTCCGGCAGGTCCAGGGAGGCCACGGCCATCCGCGCGAACCGCTTCCCCAGCGACTGGGCATCTACCGACACGCTCGTCAGCGGAGGCACTGCCAGCGAGGCCAGCGGGATGTCTTCGGCGCCGATGACGGCCAGGTCCTCCGGGGCGGTCCGGCCGTGTGCCGCCAGCCCGGCCAGCAACGCGAAGGCATGCTCGTCGTCGAAGGCGCAGGCTGCGGTCACCGGCTGCGGGCCCTCCAGCCAGCGGCCGACGACGGCGGCTGCCTCCCCGGCGTCCAGGCCCAGCCGCGCCACCACCGGGGGCGGCAGATGCAGCCGGGCGCAGGCGTCCTCGATGGCGGCCAGCCGGACGTCCACCCGCCAGGCGTAACCGGACTCCGGCGGCACCGCCACGCCGATCCGCTGATGTCCGGCCTCGGCCAGGTGCTGCACCTGCCGCGCTCCGATGCCGAGGTCCGGTGCCAGGGGGTTCTCCTGCGCCTGGTGCAGGGACGCCACCCGGAGACCAGTTGCCGCCAGGGCTGCCAGTTCCTGCTCCGGGAGCGGAGTGATGAGGATCAGCGCTGCCGGCGCCAGCGACTGCACCAGGGACGGCGCTCCCCCCTGTGCCGGCAGCCGGTGCGCCACCAGCCGCAGTCCCTGCCGTTCCACCTCTTCGGAGGCGGCGTCGATGATGATCGCCAGGGCGCGGCCCAGGGGTTCAGGCGGCAGCAGCATCAGCACCAGGTCGCTGCGGCCGCGGCGCAGGGTGCGGGCGGCGGTCGACGGCGCATAGCCGAGGTCCCGGGCCGCGTCGAGCACCCGGTCCCGGGTTACCGCCGAGATGCTCTGCCCGGTGCGTCCGTTCAGTACGTAGCTGACGGTGGCGCGGGAGACGCCCGCCGCCTGCGCGACGTCGTTGGACGTAACCCTGCGGTTCATTGAAGTCCCTCTGTCGCTTCGGCCTCCGGCGACCCGCCCGAAACACGGTGACGCAAGGCCCCTTATCCTCCGGAGGTTTCTCCGGTAGTCTGACGATACAGGCAACTTACACGTGTAACCATCGTGGCGAGCTGCCGATACCTGCGGCCGCAGATTACGGCCGCTTCCCGATCGAAAGGACCGGTTCGTGGCCAATTCGCCCATCACCGCCCAGAACACCGTCCAGCAGTGGCTCGACCACCCCGCCGGCGGACCCGCCATCCGCGGTTTCCTCGCGCAGGCCGGTAGCGACGAGAACACGCTCGGCCCCGCCCTGACCATGAAGCTGCAGCAGCTGGTTGACCTCAGCCAGGGCAAGTTCCCGCAGGCTGCCGTGGATGAACTCGTGAAGCAGGCCAACGGCGGCGTGATGCCCGAGATCGCCGAAACCGTCCTGCCGACCGTTGAAGGCCGCTTCGAAGGCCGCACCGTGATTGTCACCGGCGCCGGTTCCGGCATCGGCCGTGCCACCGCCAGCCGCATCGCCCGTGAAGGCGGCCGCGTGATTGCCGTCGACATCGCCGAGGTGAAGATCAAGGAACTCGCTGAAGAGCTGGGCGAGGCCATTGTTCCGGTTGCAGGCGACCTGACTGACGCCGCCGCCATCGACAGCATCATGGCCGCTGCCGGCACCAAGATTGACGGCCTGGCCAACGTGGCCGGCATCAATGACGACTTCTCCCCGCTGCACGAGGTCTCCGATGCCATGTGGCAGAAGATCTTCGCCGTCAACGTGGAAGGCTTGATGCGCCTGACCCGCGCCGTGCTGCCGACCATGCTCGAAGCCCGCAAGGGCTCGATTGTGAACATCACCTCCGAGGCCGGCCTGCGCGGCTCCGCTTCCGGCGTGGCCTACACGGCGTCCAAGCACGCCGTGGTGGGCATTACCCGCAGCACTGCGTTTATGTATGCCCGTGAAGGCATACGCGTAAACGCCGTGGCTCCGGGCGGCGTAGCCACCGGCATTCCGATGGGCGGCAAGACCAGCGAGTACGGCGAGGCACGCCTGTCCCCGGCACGCGTCAACATTCCGGGCCTGGCCTCGGCGGAGGACCTCGCGGCCTCCATCACGTTCCTGCTCAGTGATGACGGCGTGAACATCAACGGCGCCATCCTGCCCTCCGACGGCGGCTGGTCCGCGGTCTAATCACTCACCGCAGATAAGCACGACGGCGGCCGGTGCCTTCCCCATGGAAGGTGCCGGCCGCCGTCGTCGTTTCGCGCCCGGGGTCAGAACCGGTAGACGGCCAGCTCCTCCGCCGGTTCAAAGCCGTGCCGGGCGTAGAAGTCCTTCGACGCCGGCGAGGGCGAGGTGACAATCCGCGCCGCCCCGAGACTCCGTGAATACCCGACGGCCGCAGCAAGCAGACCGCTGCCCACGCCGGCGTTCCGGTGTGCCTGCAGCACGTAGGCATTGGCCAGATAGACCCAGACGGACGCCGGTCTGCCGGGCTTCGGCATCCGCTCGAAGATCGACAGGTTCAGCATGCCGATCAGGGCGTCACCGGCGTCCGCTTCGGCCACGAAGAACGTGCGCGGGTTGGCTGCGAGCCAGGTGCGGAAGGCCTCGATGAACTCCTCAGCAGGTTCCGCACACCCCGGCTCGATCGAGGCTTCTGCCGTCCACGCTGCCCGCAGACGTGCCAGGGCGGGGACATCCTGCGGCGTTCCTTCCCGGATCATGCGGCACACCTTAGCCGGAGGGCACGGCGGCAGAACAGCGGCACCACACAACGACGGCGGCCGGCACCCTCCCGAAGGAAGGCACCGGCCGCCGTCGTAGAAAGCCCTTACGCGCCGGAAACCGCTGCGGCGAGCTTGTTCAGGGATTCCTCGAGGTCATCCTTGGACACCATCGGGAAGGAGACCTTCTTGAGGGTTTCCTTGTCCGTGACGTGGGACCAGTCGTAGGTCAGCGTGACTTCGGTGGAGTCGGCGCCGTCGGCCTGCAGTTCCCAGACCCACTGCCAACCCTTGGGTTCGGTGCCGGCCGGAGCGGTCTGCCAGGCCAGCAGCTTGTTATGGTCGTACCCGGTGACGTGGTTTTCCGTCTGGTAGTCGCCCATTTTTTCGTTGTGCATGTTCATGGTGAAGACCTGGCCGGAAGCCGTGATGCGGTCGGTCTTCTCGTCCGAAACCACCATGCCGGAGCCGTCCAGCTCGTGGTGGCGCTCGGGGTTGGACAACAGGTTGAAAATGTCTGCTGCCGAGGCATCGATGACCCGGGAAACTACAACGCTCGTCTGATCAGTGGTCAATGAACTCTCCTTCGATGGATGGATCGTACTTTTCCACGGCGGGCTGCCCTTGACGGGCTCCGCCGAAGCTTCTGCGTACCGCGTCCGGCCGGGAAAATCAGCCGGCCGTGTCCTGCTCTGCTTCCTGCAGGTTCCAGCCGGTGATGTACGGCGGATCCTGCCCTTCGTCGCGGGTGTACTGCCGGGCACGTGCCCGTTCGTCCTGCAAATGCTGCCGGAAGGACGCCTGCGTCGATCTCAGCGACGCTACCCGGTCCAGCACGTCGATGGCCAATTGGAACCGGTCAATCTGGTTCAGCATGGCCATGTCGAACGGCGTGGTGGTGGTGCCTTCCTCCTTGTAGCCGCGCACGTGCAGGTTGTCGTGGTTGGTGCGCCGGTAGGTCAGGCGGTGAATGAGCCAGGGATAGCCGTGATAGGCGAAAATCACCGGCCGATCCTGGGTGAACAGGGTGTCGAAATCCCGGTCCGGCAGCCCGTTCGGATGCTCGCGCGGGTCCTGCAGCACCATCAAATCCACCACGTTGACCACCCGGATTTTCAGCTCCGGCAGCTGTTCCTTCAACAGCGCCGCGGCTGCCACGGTCTCCAGGGTGGGCACGTCGCCGGCACAGGCCATGACAACGTCGGGGTCGGTCCGGACGCCGGGACCGGAACCTTCGCTGCCGGCAAAGTCCCAGATCCCGACGCCGCGCTCCACGTGCAGCAGCGCCTGCTCCGGATCCAGCCAGACCGGGGCCGGCTGCTTGCCTGACACCACCACGTTGACCCGGTCCCGGCTGTCCAGGATGTTCCCGGCCACGGCCAGCAGGGTGTTGGCGTCCGGCGGCAGGTAGACCCGGATGACGTCTGCCTTCTTGTTCACCACATGGTCGATAAAACCCGGATCCTGGTGCGAGAACCCGTTGTGGTCCTGCTGCCAGACGTGGCTGGAGAGCAGGTAGTTCAGCGAGGCGACCGGCTGGCGCCAGCTCAGCCCGCGGCTGACCTTCAGCCACTTGGCATGCTGGTTGAACATGGAATCCACAATGTGCACAAATGCTTCGTAGCAGTTGAACACGCCGTGCCGGCCGGTCAGCAGGTAGCCTTCCAGCCAGCCCTCGCACAGGTGCTCGCTGAGCACCTCGGCCACGCGTCCGCTGCGGGCCAGATGCTCGTCGAGTTCGTCGATCCGCTGCTGCCAGGCCTTGTCCGTGACGTCATAGACGGCCTGCAGCCGGTTGGACGCGGTTTCGTCCGGGCCGAAGATCCGGAAGTTGGACGGGTTCTTCCGGATCACTTCGCGCAGGTAGCCGCCCAGGTTATACATCGGGCTGACCTGCTCGGAGCCCGGATGGTCGATCTTCACCGCATGGTCGGCGTAGTCCGGCAGGTGCAGGTCCTGGAGCAGGCGCCCGCCGTTGGCGTACGGCGTCGCGCTCATCCGCAGGTCCCCTTCCGGGGCCAGGGCGGCAAGCTCTGCGGCAAGCCGGCCCTCGGCGTCAAACAGTTCCCCGGGACGGTAGGACTGCAGCCATTCCTGCAGCTGGGCCAGATGCTCCGGGTTGTCATGGATCTCGGACAGCGGGACCTGGTGGGCCCGCCAGGTGCCTTCGACCTGCAGCCCGTCGACGACGGCGGGACCGGTCCAGCCCTTGGGTGAACGGAACACGATCATCGGCCAGCGGGGAGCGTGCTGCTCCACCGCGTCGGCGCCGGGGACGTCCGGGGTCACTGCCGTCTTTTCGCCGGTGCGGTACGGCTCCTGAATGGCGGTGATTTCCGCCAGGCAGGTCTCCAGCACGGCGGCGAAGTCCTCGTGCGCCTGCCGGACGGCGGCCGGGTCCTCCACTGTCACCACGTAGGGGCGGTAGCCGTAGCCTTCGAGCAGTTTCAGCAGCTGTTCCTCGGGCATCCGGGACAGGATGGTGGGGTTGGCGATCTTGTAGCCGTTCAGGTGCAGGATGGGCAGCACCGCTCCGTCCACCGCCGGGTCAAGGAAGCTGTTGGAATGCCAGCTGGCGGCCAGCGGACCGGTTTCGGCCTCGCCGTCGCCGATCACCGTCGCAGCCACCAGGTCCGGGTTGTCGAAGACCGCCCCGTAGGCGTGGGCCAGGGAATAGCCCAGTTCGCCGCCCTCGTGGATGGAGCCGGGGGTTTCCGGCGCAGCGTGGCTGGGGATTCCGCCGGGGTAGGAGAACTGCCGGAACAGGGTGCGCAGGCCCTCTTCGTCACGGCCCACATGGCTGTAAATCTCGGAGTAGGTGCCCTCCAGCCAAGCATTCGCGACATTGGCAGGGCCGCCGTGCCCGGGTCCGGTAATGAACAGGACGCTGCGTTTCTGCTCGCGGATCAGCCGGTTCAGGTGGGCGTAGATAAAGTTCAGCCCGGGAGTGGTCCCCCAGTGCCCCAGCAGCCGCGCCTTGACGTCGGATTTTTCCAGTGGCCGGCGCAGCAGCGGGTTATCCCGCAGGTAAATCTGCCCGGCCGAGAGGTAGTTCGCGGCCCGCCACCAGGCGTCCACGCCGTCCAGGGCGCTGTCTGGATGCGGTTCGGTGCCGGGAATGCGGTCCGGCGGGGCGGCACTGGTCTCAGTCATCGAAGGGTCCTTTCCGGTCGGGGTCAGCGTGGTGCGCCTAGGCGGTCTCCACCACGACGTCGGACGGTTTTTTATCCGGGCGCAGGCCGCGCCAGACGGGATGGCGGAGTTTTCCGGTGCCGGTGCGCTCGGAGAAGGTCACTTCACCCACCAGCGCGGGCCGTACCCACTGGGCATCGGAGGCATCAGCCGAGGGCACGTCATCCAGCGGCGCCGTCTTGCGGGACATCTTCTTCAAGCGCGGACCGATGGTTGCGAGGTCCTTCTCGCTCAGGCCGGACCCCACCCGTCCGATATATCTCAGGTCCACCCCGTCCGGAACGGCAACCAGGAGGGAACCGACCTTGTTCTGCCGGTTGCCCTGCCCCGGCCGCCAGCCCACCACCACTACCTCCTGCGTGAGCTGGTTCTTCAGCTTCACCCAGTTCTTGGAACGCCGGCCGGGGGCATAGGTGCTGCTGCGGCGCTTGGCCATCACCCCTTCCAGACCGAGTTCCTTGCTGGCTGCCACCGCTTCATCCATGGACATGTCCAGTGCCGGCGGCACCTGGAGATGCCCGTCGGGAACGGGTTCGACGGCCTGCTCGAGGATTTCCCGGCGCTGTTCATAGGTGAGGTCCGCCAGCGAATTTCCGTCCAGCCAGAGCAGGTCAAAGACCATCAGGTGCACCGGTGTCCGCCCGGCGGCGGCGGCGATTTCCCGCGGCTTGGTCAGGTGCATGCGGGGCTGCAGCAGGCCGAAGTCCGGCCGGCCGGCCTTGTTCAGCGCAACAATTTCGGCGTCCAGTACGGCCCGCTCTCCGTTGAGGTGCGCGCTGAGGTCCTGCAGTTCCGGATAGGCGGCGGTCATGTCGTTCCCGTTGCGGGAGAGAAGCCGGGTACCTTCCGGCGTCACCGTGACGACGGCGCGTACACCGTCCCATTTCATTTCGAAGGCCCACTCGTCGTCGTCGTTGATTTCCGCCCGGCTGCCGAGCGTTGCCAGCATCGGGTCGACGGCGGGCACCGACGCGTCGTCCGCGTCGCGGGCTACCTTCCCGACGTCGACGGAGGCGGTTTTTGCCGGGGCGGCGGCGGTGGCCGGCCGGGTCCGGGCGGCAGCGGCCACGGACTCCGTGGGCGATTCCGGTGTTTCCTCGGGAGTGTCAGCAGTAGCAGCGGCCGAGGGGCTGGCCGGAGCTTCGGGGGTCCCCTTTTCGCCGGGCTTCGGCTGGTTCTTCATGAGGTGGATCAGCCAGTTGTTGTTCGCCTTGTCGCCGCCCGAGCCGGTGTGGATCAACGCGTAGCGCCGGTCGGCTGCCCCTTCGCGGGCGAGGCCGCCGTCGGGCTGGCCGTGCAGCACGGCGATGACTTCCTTGCCGTCCCGCCACTTTTCCCGCTCATAGGTGCCGTGATCCCAGATGGTGACATCCCCGCCGCCATATTCCCCTTTGGGAATATGTCCCTCAAACTTCCCGTAATCCAGCGGGTGATCCTCGGTCTGCACGGCCAGATTGTTTTTTCCGGAGGTCGACGGCGGCCCCTTGGGCAGCGCCCATGACACCAGCACGCCGTCGTGCTCCAGACGGAAATCCCAGTGCAGCCGGCGGGCATGGTGTTCCTGGATGACGAAGCTGTTGCCCTCCGAAGGAGTGGACGCCTCCTCCGGGACCGGCTCCGGCGTCTTCGCAGCGTCGCGCATGCTCCGGTACTTGATCAGCCGGTCCGTGCCGCCGCCCGCGGACCGGACCGCCCCGGACGCCTCCCCGGAGTCCGCCGTGGCCTCCTCCAGCGACTCTTCCGCGAAGGCGCCGCTCTCCATTCCGGCGAGCGGATCGGAGCCGCTGCCGACGCGGTCCAGGACCTGCAGATAATCCAGCTGCGCCAGATGCGGGTCCTCAAGTTCCTCCCAGGTCCGCGGGGCGGCCACCGTGGGAGTGAACCGGCCACGCAGCGAGTACGGGCAGATGGTGGTTTTATTGCCGTTGTTCTGGCTCCAGTCCACCAGCACCTTGCCCAGGCGCCGCGCCTTCTTCATGTCACTGACCACCAGGTCCGGATGGTCGGCCTCCAGGGCGCGGGCCAGTTCGTGGGCGACGGCATTGATGTCGTCGGAACTCTGGCTGCCGTCCAGTGCGGCGTAAAGGTGGATGCCCTTGGAGCCGCTGGTCACGGGCCGGGCATCCAGGCCCATGTCGGCGAGGATGACCCGGGCCAGGCGGGCCACTTCAGCGCATTCAGCCAGGCCCGCGCCTTCACCGGGGTCCAGGTCCAGCACCATCCGGTCCGCATTGCCGATCCTGCCGCGCGGCCCGAACTGCCACTGCGGCACATGGATTTCCAGGGCGGCGGACTGGGCCAGCCAGGTCAGCGTGGCCAGGTCATTCACCAGTGGGTAGGTATTGGTGGAGGTTTTGTGCTCAATGGAGAACCGCTTTACCCAGGACGGAGCGGAGTCTTCAATATTCTTCTGGAAGAACACCTGGCCGGGGTGCTCGGGCGTCCCCACGCCGTGCACCCACCGTTTGCGCGTGGCGGCGCGGTTGCGCGAGTGCGGCAGCATGAACTCGGCCACGGCGGCGTAATAGGAAATCACATCCGCCTTGGTGGTCCCCGTTTCCGGATAAAGCACCTTGTCCAGATTGGTCAAACGGAGCCGGTGCCCCTCCACGCTGACGGTTTCCTGCTGCTTACCTCCGCCTGTCGCCATGCCCCCTAGTCTTACCGGGATACCGGACAAATACCAGCATTTCATCAGGGGGCTTATCAATCGTTCCGGAATGACGCTGCCGGAAACGGCACGGAGGTTCGCGGCGTTTCGCGCACAGCGTCCCGCGGCCCTGACCACCGGGGGCAGCGCGTGTGTATGTTGGGGAAATGACAGAACGCCAGCAGGTCCTGGTCACCGGTGCCACCGGATACATCGGCGGGCGGCTGGTTCCGCTGCTCCTCGAGGACGGCCACCAGGTCCGGGTCCTGGCCCGGTCCCCCGAAAAACTTTCCGATGTGCCGTGGGCGTCCGACGTCGAGATTGTCCAGGGCGACCTCTCGGACCGGGAATCCGCCGCGGCGGCGTTCACCGGCATCGACACCCTGTATTTCCTGGTGCACTCCATGGCCTCCGGCAAAGGGTTCAGCAGCCAGGAGTCCGCCATCGCCCATCTGGTGGCCGACGCCGCCGCGGAAGCGGGCGTGAAACGGATCGTGTATCTCGGCGGCCTGCATCCCGAAGGCGAACTGTCACCGCACATGAAATCCCGGACCGAGGTGGGACGCATCCTCCTCGAAGGCGAGGTGCCGGCGGTGGTGTTCCAGGCCGGCGTCGTCATCGGGTCCGGGTCTGCGTCCTTCGAAATGATCCGGCACCTCACCGAAACACTGCCCGTCATGCCGGCACCCAGCTGGGTGCGGCGCCGGATCGAACCGATTGCCGTCCGCGACGTGCTGCATTACCTCGTGCGCGCCGTGGACATTCCCGCCGAGGTGAACCGGACCTTCGACATCGGCTCACGGGAAGTCCTCACCTACGCAGAGATCATGAACGGGTACGCAGAGGAAGCCGGGCTGCCCCGCAGGCGCATTTATGCGCTGCCGCTGCCCGCCCCGCGGCTGGCCGGACACTGGGTGGCCCTGGTGACGCCGATTCCGCGTGCCATGGCGCTGCCGCTCGTAGAGTCCCTGCAGCACGACGCCGTCGCCAAGGAACACGACATTGACCGGTACCTGCCGCTGCCCGACGGCGGGCTGACCGACTACCACGACGCCGTGAAGCGGGCGCTGGGCAAGGAAAAGCGCGGCGAGGTGGAAACCACGTGGGCCAATGCCTCCGCGTCTGCCGACCTGGCATCCGATCCGCTGCCCAGCGACCCGGACTGGGCCGGCCAGACGGTCTATGTGGATTCCCGGCAGCGCCGTGCGGCCGTCGATCCGGCGGCGGTCTGGCAGGTCATCGAGGGGGTGGGCGGCCGCAACGGCTGGTATTCGCTGCCCATGGCGTGGGCCATCCGCGGTGTCCTGGATAAGACCGTGGGCGGAGCCGGCCTGACCCGCGGCCGGCGCAACCCCACCACCCTGTTCACCGGAGACGTGGTGGACTGGTGGCGGGTGGAACTGCTGGAGCGCGGCACCCTGCTCCGGCTGCGCGCGGAGATGCGGGTCCCGGGCAAGGCCTGGCTGGAGATGCGCGTGGACCCGGACGGGGACGGCGGCAGCCTGTACCGGCAGCGGGCCGTTTACTTCCCGAAGGGGCTGGCCGGGAAGCTGTACTGGTGGCTCATTGCCCCCTTCCACGGCCTGATCTTTCCCTCCATGGCGAAAAACATCATCCGGCAGGCGGCGCGGCTGACCCCGCCGGCAAGTGAGCCAACGGCCGGTTAGGCGACAATTCCATAACGGTGTCCTGGATATCCCGGGAAGCTAATATCATCGGTAGGATAATAGGCGCCGGACCAGCCGGCTCAGCTGTAATAGTGCCGGTCTCCGTCTGCTTGACGGTCCCGGCGGATACTTTGAGGGGACCTGGCTGTGCAGGACAGAAAAAGCCGCAAGTGGCCAATAGCCGCAGCAGTAGCCACCGTGCTGGTTCTGGGCGGCGGAACCGCCTGCTCCCCGGACAACTCCGGGGGGTCATCCCCCGGCGCCGGTCCCTCCTCCAACGCCGGTTCATCGTCGTCGGCTGCGCCGTCCAAGCAGGCCGCCCCGGTGTCCATCACCACCACGCCCGCTGACGGCGCCGTGGGCGTCAACCCGGCCGAGACGCCCTCCGTCACCGCCACCAATGCGGAAATCAAGAAGGTGACCCTGAAGCCGGAAGCCGGCGGCGAGCCTGTTCCCGGCGTGATGTCCGCCGACGGCGCCGTGTGGACCGCCGAGGCTCCGCTGGCGTTCAACACCAAGTACGGCTTCGAAGTGGTCCTTACGGATTCCGCCGGCAAGGAGACCACCCGCAGGCAGGGCTTCGAAACAGTGCTTCCCGCAAATGAAGCCAATGCCTTTATGTACCCGCAGAACGCCGCCAGTGTGGGCGTCGGCCAGCCCATCGACATCACCTTCAGTGAACCCGTGCTTAATAAGGACGCGGTGGAGCAGGCCATCAAGATCACCAGCACTTCGGGCCAGACCGGTGCGTTCTACTGGATCACGGACAACAAAGTCCGCTACCGGCCGGAGGCCTTCTGGGCACCCAACAGCGCCGTCACCGTGGACATGCAGCTGTTCGGTGTGGACTTCGGCAACGGCATGATCGGCAACTTCAACGAAACCCGCACCTTCAACACGCACAACACCCGCCTGGCCGTGGTGGATAACAACACCAAGACCATGCAGGTGTTCCTCGACGGGCAGCTGGTCCGCACCTTCCCGGTCACCCTCGGCGAACCCGCCTGGCCCTCGCCGTCCGGCTACCAGGTGGTCGTGAGCCAGCATGAGAAGCTGCCCTTCCGTGCGGAAAGCATCGGCCTGTCACCCGGAGACCCCGACTACTACGAGCCGTTCGACGCGTCCTGGGCCAGCCGCCTGACCAACAGCGGTGTCTTTGTCCACCAGGCCCTCGACGGCGCCGTGGGAGCCCTGGGCCGGATCAATGTTTCGCACGGCTGCGTGGGGATGTCGGCCGAGGGCGCCAAGTACTTCTACGACAACTTCGACGCCGGCGACGTGGTGCAGGTGCTGAACACCGAAGCCGGTCCGGTGCCCATCGGTGACGGCTACGGCGACTGGAACATCCCCTGGGACCAGTACGCGGGACAGCCCTAGGCTTCCACCCGCAGGCCCAGCTGGTCCGCGAGCAGCGGAGCCAGCAGCATAAGCTGCTCTTCATCCACGGTGAACCCCTTGAGGCCGGCAAGTCCGGTGATGCTGCGGAACGCGGACCCGCGCAGGTCCGCATCCACCGCCGTGCCGCCGCTTCCCAGCAGCAGCGAGTCAATGCGGCAACCGCGGAATGCCACCCGGTTCAGCCGCGCACCGTCCAGGTCCAGCTCCCCGATGATGCAGTCGGAGAACAGCACGTTGGTCAGCGTGCAGCCGCGCAGGTTGAGGAAATCGATCTTTCCGCCGTCAACCCGGACAGAGTTCCAGCTGCCGCCGTAAAGCTCAGCGGACCCCAGGCGCGGATTGGAAATCTCCACGTCCCGGAAGGTGGTTCGTGCCGCCCGGAACACCGGGGCATACAGGTTTTCCAGAGTTGATTCCAGAAACCGGGCGGCGGTGAGGTCGGCGTTGTCCAGGGACACTCCGGTGAGGCTGCATTCGGAGAACACTGCCCCGCGCAGCTCGAAACCGGCGAAGGATTCTCCGTTATAGGCCACCGCTTCCTGGTGGCTGCCCACCGGAACGCCGGCACCGTCGGTCAGGTCCTGCGGGCGGACCGGCTCAAGGACCGGCGGTTTGGTTCCGGTGCTGCGCGAACGCACCATGGTTAGGCGGACCGGCGCCCGAAGAGGAAGTAGGCGATGGGACCGGCGAAGTTGATGCCGCACGCCGCCATCCACCAACCACGGCTGCCGCGGATCTGGTCCTTCGGCCGCTTCTTCAAATCCCGCAGCGCGGCGCCGGCGAGCAGGAACTGGACTCCGGCCAGGGCTCCGAAGCCCTTTTTCTGTCCGCTGCTCAGGTCCTTGAATTTTTTCTTTGCCATCGCCCTGCCTTCCGGTGGGTTGTTCCCGCCGACGGTCGTCGGACGGGCCTGAACCCGATTATCCGCTATCGGCCGCTTCCGGAAGCAATCTGCCCGGCCTGGCCCAGCACCGAGTGCCCGCCCAGGCGGTGATAGGTCCGGTTGTGATAGACCAGCGGTTCCTGGTCCGTGCCGCCGGGCAGGATCTCCAGCACGGTGGCAGCAATCAGGATGGAGCTGCCCACGGGGATCCTGCCGTCGATCCGGCAGCGCAGCGCCACCGGAGCTTCCTCCAGGAGGGGTTCGCCTCCGGGCAGCGTACGGGTTGGCGTGGAGCCGAAGCGGTCCGCGCCCTGCCGGGCGAAAAGTGCTGCCAGCGCTGCATTGTCAGCACCCAGCAGATGGACGACGACGGTCTCGGCGCCGGCAATCACCCCGGCCGTCCCATGGGTCGAGGCCAGGGAAAAGGACAGGATCGGCGGTTCCGCTGATACTGAAGACACCGAGGAGGCGGTCAGCCCCACCGGGCCGCTGCCGCCGTCGGCCGTAATGATGGCCACGCCCGCCGGATGTGCCCGAAAGGCGTCCTTGAATGCATCCGTTACATTCCGCTCGCACAGAGCCGTATCCCGCGTCATCAGAGTCCTTCCGCAGACCAGCCCGTGGTGGGCATTCCTCAACGCTAGAACCTCAACCATAGTTGAGGTCAAATCGCCTTCAGAGGTCAAACGCCCGGGCACCGGTACCTGTGCCCGAATCGTCTGGATTCACAAAACGGCACTGGGCCAGCGAGAGGCAGCCGCAGCCGATGCACCCGCCCAGCCGGTCACGCAATGCCTGCAGGTGCCGGATGCGGGTATTGAGCTCCTGCTGCCAGGCTGCCGAAAGGCGCTGCCAGTCAGCCTGGTCCGGCACTCCGTCCGGTGGAAGCTCTGCAAAGGCCCGGTTGATCACGGCCAGCGGGATGCCCGCCTGCTGCGCAGCGCGGATCACCGCCACCCGGCGAAGCACCGAACGGTCATAGCGCCGCTGGTTTCCCTGGGTCCGGCGGCTGGAGAGCAGTCCCTGCCGCTCGTAGAAGTGCAGGGCGGAGACACTGACCCCGCTGCGCTCGGCCACCTGTCCCACGGACAGTTCAGCGCGTGCCGGTCCGGCTCCGGGTGTATTCGTTTCCACGGCAGCGCCTTTCCTTGACTGCACCCCATTATCCGCCCGCTGCACCGGCTGACTTGCCGGAGGCAATTGTGCGGGCGCGCCGGTCCGCGGAACCCGACACTTGGGGTTCGGGCAGTTATATTCGCAGCTCAGACCAGTAAATCCCCTATCTAAGAGGTAATCGTGAAAGTAGACATCCGTCACAGCCCGGCCTACGCCGTAGCCCGTTGCTTTCTTGCACCGCACGAGGCAATAAAAGTGCAGCCGGGAGCAATGATGGCTCATTCCTTCGGAGTGACGCTTACTGCAAAGGCTGACGGCGGCTTTATGAAGGGCCTGGGAAAAATGATGGGTGGGGAGAGCTTCCACACCACCGTGTTCACCGCCCCCGCCCATGGCGGGTGGGTCGATGTGATTTCCAACAGCGTCGGAGACGTGGTTTCCGTCGGTGTGGACAACGCCACGGGGTTCCGCTTGACGAAGGGAGCCTGGCTGGCGAATGACGGAAACCTTGATGTGGGCCCGGATGCCTCACTGAACGGCATGTTCTCGGGGTCGGGATTGATTGTCCTGAGGGTCAACGGCCAGGGGAACCTACTGGTTTCCTCGTATGGTGCCTTGGATGTTATCTCCCTGAAAGCAGGTGAGGGGTTCACCCTGGACACCGGCCACCTTGTCGGCTGGGAGTCGAGCGTCCAGATGAGGACCCGCAAGTCGGCAGGCATCCTTAACTCGATCAAGAGCGGGGAAGGCCTGGTGGTTGATCTGCAGGGGCCGGGTGACGTGATTATGCAGACCCGCGTCTTTAGCCCCGTCGCTGCCGTTCCCCGCTGATACCCGCGCCGGCGTCCCGGGCCGGATTCCATGCCGGCGGGGCTCTGTCCGTCCCTCCCCTCGCTGGCGGCCGGAACGGCGGCATGTGAAAGTGTCCCTATTGCGCCTAAACCACTGCATCAACGGTCGGTGAAGGTGCCGCCGCAATGAAGGAGGCAGCCGTGGAGCCCGTCCCCCTCGGACCGCCCGAAAAGCCCGGAACCCTGGTTTTCCTGCCTGGAACCGGCCGGCCCAACCCCGGGCTCGCGGACAAGATCCGGGAGCAGGTTGCCGGGGTGCCGGGGCTGTCCGATTACCGGGTGCTGGCCGTTGACTGGGCAGCAGCCGCGCCCGATGACGTCAGTTTTGTCCCGGCTCTGCCCCCGCGGTATGTCGCCGACGATCCGCCGGGGGTATCCGATGCTTCCCTGGCGCTGGCGCTCTTCGGCATGGATCTGGGTGCGGCGGATCCGCTGAAGCGGGCAGCCTCCGCCGGTGCTCCGCCTGCCAGGCCGGACGCCGCGTTCCTGGGGGAAACGCTGCAGGACCTGGTTCTGGGGGTGCTCACGGATACGGGAATCCGGCACCGGATCCGCCTGACCGACGCGGCCGGAGGTTTTTTCGGCAAGATCGCCTTCTATCTGCGCCACGGTCCTGCAGCCCGTGCCCGCATTGCCGACACCCTTCACGGCACGGACCAGGACGCTCCGGTGGTGCTGTTTGGCCACAGCCTCGGCTCGGTGGCAGCCGTTGACCTGCTCAGTTCCCCCGATGCAGCTGGTTCCAGGGTGGATCTGCTGGTGACCGTGGGCTCCCCCGCCCCGTGGTTTTACCTCCTCGACGCCCTTGCCTATCTGGGACCGGTCCGCGCCGGCACGGGTCCGGCCGTCCCCTGGCTGAACTTCTGGGACGAGCGTGACCTGCTTTCCTTCTGCGCGGAACGTGTTTTCGCGGGCCGGGAGGTGAACGTGACCGACAGCGAGGTGGACTCCGGCGAACCTTTTCCGGAATCCCACACCGCCTATTTTGACGATCCAAGGGTGTACCGGCTGCTGTGGGACCATCTGCGGGAGGCACGCGCAGGGAAACCCGGCTCTGGCAACGGAACCGGAAGTTAGTGTTCACTGGACTACATGAGAGCGATCTGGAAAGGCGCCATTGCGTTTGGGCTGGTCAACGTGCCGGTCAAGGTCTATGCCGCCACCGAGGACCACGACGTCAGCCTTCACCAGGTGCACGGCAAGGACGGCGGGCGCATCCGCTACCAGCGCCGCTGCGAGATCTGCGGCGAGGTGGTGGAATACAAGGACATTGCCAAGGCCTACGACGACGGCGAACAGACAGTCGTCCTCACCGACGAGGATCTGGCCTCCCTGCCCGTGGAGAAAAGCCGGGAAATCGACGTCGTGGAATTCGTGCCCAGCGAGCAGGTGGACCCCATCCTGTTTGACCGCACGTACTACCTTGAGCCGGACTCCAAGTCGACAAAATCCTACGTCCTGCTGCGCCGCACCCTTGAGGACACCGACCGCACGGCCGTGGTGCAGTTCTCGCTCCGGCAGAAGAGCCGGCTGGGCGCACTGCGGGTACGCGGTGATGTGCTGACCCTGCAGACGCTGCTGTGGGAGGACGAGGTCCGGGAGGCCAGCTTCCCCTCGCTGGATGAAAAGGTGCGGATCTCCGCCAAAGAGCTGGAAATGTCTGCGGCCCTCGTGGATTCCTTCAGCGGCGACTTCGACCCTTCCGAGTTCACCGACGACTACCAGGAACAGCTGAAAACCCTCATCGACGCGAAGCTTGAACAGGGGGATTCGCTCGACACGGAGGAAACCTTCGGTGCAGAATCCGAGGAGGATGAGGGCGGCAAGGTCCTGGACCTCATGGAGGCCCTGCGCCGCAGCGTGGAGAAGAACCGCGGAGCCAAGGCCGGGGCCGGAACCAAGGATTCCAAGTCCAAGTCCAAGTCCAAGGACGAAGAGGACGACGACGGCGCCAAGAAGGCCCCGGCCAAGTCCAGGACTGCGGCTTCAAAGAGCACCGCTAAAACCCGGAAAGGCGCCTAGACACCATGGCATCTCGCAATTTCTTCACGGATCAGTTCGGCCGGCAGACAATCTTTAAGGTGCCCAACGGGCCGCTCATCGGCTGGGGGGTGTTCGGCGCGGCGTCGATGATGGCGCTGACGCCGCGGAACGCCGAACTTTTGAAGAGCCTCAGCAAAGGCTGCCTGATTCTCTGGGCCCTCGGGGAAACCTTCCGGGGGGACAGCCGGTTCCGCCGCAGCGTCGGTGCGGCCACGCTGCTGCGGCAGGTGACCGGCGGGGAGGACCCGGCGGCAGCGGACAGCAAGGCCGGCGGCAGCAGCCGGTCCTAGCGGACGGGCGGTCAATGCGGGGCCGGAACCCTACTGGCGGTAGCCCTCGACTTCGCCCACGGGGCGCTCCTGCGCCTCGTCCGGGTCCTGCCCGGCGTCGGCCTTGGCGCGCCTCTGGCGGAGCAGATCCCAGTACTGGTCGATCTGTTCCTCTATCCGGCGCAGCTCTGCGGCATGTTTTTCCGGCTCTGCAGCGGGATCCACCTCGCGCAGGGCCTGCTCCTTCTCGACGAGTTCCTGGATCCGGTGCTGAATCTCCTGTGTGTCCATGCTTCCACGCTAACCGGGGCAGGCATCCCGCGGAAACCTAGTTGGGAATTGACCCTTCACCGGGATTCGGGTTGCTCCGGTAGGAGCTCGGTTCGCTCTGCCGGCCAAGGAAAACGCCCAGCAGGATCATAACCACGGCCAGGACCGCGTGCAGCCAGTTGTCCGCCGTGTTGAACGGGACGAAGTTGGCGTCTGATTCCAGCGGGATGAGCAGCCCGTAGATGAAGAGCAGGGCATAGAGAATGCCCCCGCCCAGCAGGTAGAGCCTGGCCGAGGAATGCTTTCTCGCCATGGCAAGCCCGGCGAATCCCAGCAGCATATGGACAACGTTATGCAGTATCGACACCTGGAAGATTCCCAGCAGTGCGGCCTCGGAGGCGTAACCGGAGAAGTACAGCTGGCCGTAATTGATGGTGGCCCCGGGAATGAACCCCAGGACGCCGATCAGCAGGAAAACAATCCCGAAAACCATGGCTGCTTTCTGCGCATTGGTCCGCCGGGAGGTAAGGCCGCCTGAACTGTAACTGGAGTATGCCATGATGACTCCTCTGCTCCGCAAGCACCGGAAGGCCGGGCCGGGAGGATTAGGTGATCAGGACTTTAAACTCTTGCACGATTGGGGCAAGGTGGGAAGCATACTGACTTTCGACGAGGGGGTACCAATGGTGTTTTCGCCTGGAAGGGCAATAGTCACCGGATCGGATTCCGGCATCGGCCGTGCCACAGCGGTAGCGCTGGCGAAGGCCGGAATGGATGTAGGCATCACCTGGCATTCCGACGAACAGGGCGCCGAGGACACCGCGGCGGAGGTCCGCTCGCACGGCCGTACCGCCGTCGTCGCCCGTCTGGACACCACCGATCTGCCGGCCTGCGCGGCGGTGGTGGATTCCCTGGCGGAGGAGCTGGGCGGTCTGGACGTGTTCGTCAACAACTCCGGGACCGGTGACGGGCAGAAGTTCCTGGACCTGACCTATGACGCGTGGCGGAACACGATGGACACCAACCTCAGCGGCGCGTTTGTCTGCCTGCAGCGGGCCGCGCAGCGCATGGTCGCGGCTGGCAACGGCGGCCGGCTGATCGCAGTCACCAGCGTCCACGAACATCAGCCCCGGGTGGGTGCCGCCGCGTACACCGCGTCCAAGCACGGCCTGGGCGGGCTGATGAAGACCATTGCGCTGGAGCTGGGAAGCTACGGGATAACCGCCAATGCGGTGGCCCCCGGAGAAATCGCCACGCCCATGACCGGTCAGACGGATTCCGATCCGAGGGCGGAGGACCGTCCCGGGATTCCCCTCGGCCGGCCCGGCTACGCCGCCGAAATCGCCGACGTCGTTGCGTTCCTGGCTTCACCGGCGTCGTCCTACGTCACCGGTGCCTCCTGGGCCGTCGACGGCGGCATGCTCCAGATGGGACCGCAGGCCGGCTCCCACATCACTTCGTCTGTTTGGCGGGAAGGATAACTTGAAATCTCTATGGCTCGATACCGCGCCCGTTATATCCACTGATCCCTTCGACCCCGGGGCGTCCTACGACACCGTGGTGGTCGGCGCCGGTCTCACCGGTCTGACCACGGCGGCGCTGCTGGCCCGCAGCGGACAGCGCGTGGCCGTCCTGGAAGCCCGTACGGTGGGGGCCGTCTCCACCGGCAACACCACCGCCAAGGTCTCCCTGCTGCAGGGGACGCAGCTGTCCAGCATCACGTCGCACCACAATGCGGAAATCGCCCGCCAGTATGTCGAAGCCAACCGCCAGGGGCAAAGCTGGCTGCTGCGCTTCTGCGACGAGAACGGTATCGGCTACGAGCTTCGGGATGCCTACACCTACGCCACGACCGCGCAGGGGCTCAAGAGCCTGCGGAAGGAACAGGAGGCGGCTTCCGCGGCCGGACTCGACGTCGAGTTCACCACGGATACGGAGCTGCCATTTGAAACCACCGGCGCGCTGCGGCTTCGGGACCAGGCCCAGATCCACCCGTTGACCGTGCTCGCCGGCCTGGCCCAGGATTTCCGTGCCCACGGCGGCAGCCTCATCGAAGGGGTGCGGGTGACCGGTGCCCGCCACGAGGACGGCAACGGCATCAAGGTCCTTACCAACCACGGTGAGGTGGGCGCCCGGCATCTGGTGCTCGCCACGGGCATCCCGATCCTGGACCGCGGCGGCTACTTCGCGGTCCTGAAGCCGGAGCGTTCCTACGCCGTCGCCCTGCCGGTGACCGGCGCGGTGCCGCAGGGAATGTACCTCTCCGTTGACTCACCCACCCGCTCGCTGCGGACCGCGGAGTCCAACGGCATCTCCTACCTGCTGGCCGGCGGCAACGGGCACACGGTCGGACGGAAGAAGCACACCCAGGAACTGGTGGATGACCTGGTGGACTGGACCGTGGAGAACTTCGCGGTGGGAAGCGCTGCCAGTTATGCCTGGTCCGCCCAGGACTACTCGCCGGCAGGCAGCCTGCCGTACGTAGGCCAGCTGCCGCTGATGGGTGCCCACATCTACGCCGCCACCGGCTACAACAAGTGGGGCATGACCAATGCCGTTGCGGCTTCGCTGGCCCTGAGCGCGGAGATTCTCGGCGGAGAGAATCCGTGGGCCCGGGAACTGTATAAGCCGCGGGTGGCCCCGCTGGATGCCGCGTCCACCCTGAAGGACAACGCCGAGGTGGGGCTTTCGATGCTCACCGGCTGGGCTGCCGGCCTGGCCAACAGCGCCGAAGCGGCACCGCCGGAGGGGCAGGGCGTGGTCTCGCGGGAGCACGGGAAGCCGGTGGGAACCTGCACGGTGGCCGGCAAAACCAGCCGGGCGTCGGCCGTCTGCCCGCATTTGAAAGGCGTCCTGAACTGGAACGACGCCGAGCAGTCCTGGGACTGCCCGCTGCACGGCTCCCGTTTCAGCGCCACGGGAACCCTGCTTGAAGGACCGGCAGTAAAGGACCTCGATCCCGCCTGAGCCTCCCTTAACCACGAACTGCGGATGCCTTGGCGGCATCCGCAGTTCGTGGTTAAAAAGCCGGTGGAGCTACAAGCCCGCCCGGGGGCCGCCCGACTCCGGGTCATCCATCGCCGGATCCGCCTCGGGAGGAGCGGCAAGCCGCTCCGTGTCGGTCGAGGTGGGCCCGGTTGCAGCCGTGCCGGATGCACCGGTTGCGGCGTTGCCCGGGGCATCCACGTTGCCCCGCCACGAGCCCGTCTCGGAACCGCGGCTTTCAATAAACTCCTTGAAGCGTGCCAGATCCGACTTCACCTGACGGTCATCGGCACCGACCACGGAACCGAGCTTTTCGAGGAAGTTTTCGGGATCCCAGTCCAGCTGGACAGTCACCCGGGTCTCGGAATCGCCCAGACGGTGGAACGTCACGACGCCCGCATGGGACTTTCCGTCCGTGCTCTTCCAGGCAACCCGCTCATCCGGATGCTGTTCGGTAATTACGGTGTCAAACTCCCGCTCGACTCCGGCCACCTTCGTCACCCAGTGGGTGGTGGTGTCCGAAAGCTGCGTGATGGAGACTACGCCGCCCATGAAATGCGGGAAGGACTCGAACTGCGTCCACTGGTTGTAGGCAGTGGTGACGGGTACTGAAACGTTGATTGACTCTTCTACGGTGGTCATCTGGTCCCTCCGGTAGTGCGAATCCTGCGTCTGGCCGGGCCCGTTCCCACGAGCCCCGATTTCCTCACCGTACACAGGAGGACAAGGCACTTCAACTGGAAGTAAGGTTGCTTATAGTAGCTTCCCCGGGAGCCGGGCCATTCTGGCACGGGCAGTGCCCCGGGGTTAGGCTGGGGAACAATCCATCCGCCGAAGCCCCGGATCCGGACCGTGTCCGGACGCAGTACCGGACTCTTCGGAGGGTGCATTCAGTACTCATTTTTCGTCAACATTGGAGGAAAACATGAAGGCATCTGAAGAGCTGGCCACAAATCTGCAGGCCGTCCTGGTGGACATGATCGAACTGCACCTGCAGGGCAAGCAGGCCCACTGGAACGTGGTGGGAAAGAACTTCCGGGATCTGCACCTGCAGCTTGACGAGATCATTGACGATGCACGCATCTTCGCCGATGAACTGGCCGAACGCATGCGCGCGCTCCGCGCAGTGCCGGACGGCCGCAGCGTCGCGGTGGCCAACGGCACCAGCCTGCCCCCGTTCCCCGCCGGCCTGGTGGACACCCGCGACACCGTAACGCACGTGGTCGCCATGCTCGACGCCGTCGTCAAGACGATGCGCGACGTCCATGATCAGGTCGACGAAGAAGACCCGACCACCGCGGATATCCTGCACGGCTTCATTGCCAAGCTGGAGCAGTACGCCTGGATGGTCGACGCCGAGAACATCTCCGCCACCGCCTCGGTGGTCACCCCCGAAGACAGCAACATGGAGCCGACCCGCTAGGACTGCTTAGCTTCCCTTGCCGGTGTGCCCCGTTCCGCGGGGTACGCCGGCATTTGCTGTCTACGGGGGTTTTCCAGGCGCGGCCGGGCCCGTGCCCGGGGGTGCGCTGGCTAGCCGACGACGGCCTGCCGCACCTCTTCCAGCAGATTGGTCATATGAGCCAGTGCAGCGGAACCGTCCCCCGCGGCAACGGCTTCAGCCACCAGCAGATGCCCCCGCAGACCCTCCTCGGTCGGATGCGGCGGCATCAGTCCCTGATGGGTGCGGCCGGCGAGCACCTCGGCGACCACGTCCTGCAGGGAAGCGAACATGTCGTTGCCGCTGGCACGCAGCAGCAACGTATGGAATTCGACATCGGTCTGCAGGAACGCGTCCAGGTCCCCTGCTTCCCCGAGCCTCCTGAGCGCTTCGGCCAGCTCCACCAGCCGGGCGCGTTCATCCGGCGCGGCGTTCCGGGCGGCAGCAGCCGCCGCCACCGGCTCCACTCCCACCCTCAGCTCGGTCAGCGTCCGGAATTGTTCGGCCCGGCCGGGTCCGGCAAGCCGCCATTTGATCACGCGTGGATCGAACACATTCCACACCTCGGGTTTCTGCACCACTATGCCGACCCGTCGCTTGGAGTACACCAGGTTCATGGACTCCAGGATCCGCATGCAGTCGCGGACCACGGTGCGGGAAACACCAAACTCCTGCTGGAGCCCTTCGAGCGTCAGCCGATCCCCCGGTGCGAGCACGCCAGAGGCAATGTCCCGGCCCAGCGTTTCGATGATCCGGGCATTCAGGACCGCAGCCGGCGCGCCGGCGGATTCACTCATAATTCGCGTCTTTCCGGGGTTCAGGCGCTATATTCTCCAAAGTGCATATAGAGAAGCGGCTATTTGGTCAGCGGTTCTCCTACCAGGAACCTGCTCCAGCCTAGCGTCCGCCCCTTGGCCCTCTGCAGTCCAGTTCTTTGCCCAAGCCGTTGGTCCGGGGAATTCCCACTGCGTTGGTGATACCTTTATGCCACCGAGCGGCAAGCCGGTCCACACCCTGACAATGGCGTCCCCAAGGAGATTGAATGTCCCCCACTGCACAGCACCTCGTCATCATGGGCGTTGCCGGCTCGGGCAAAACCACCGTCGCCAACCTGCTCTCCAAACGCCTCGGCTGGATCGCTGCCGAAGCGGACGAGTTCCATCCCGCAGCCAACATCGCCAAGATGTCCGCCGGCGTCCCGCTCGATGACGACGACCGGTGGCCGTGGCTCCACGCCATCCGCGACTGGATGGGCATACAGGAAGCCAACAGCCGTTCCACCATCGTCACCTGTTCGGCCTTGAAACGCACTTACCGAAACGTCCTTGCCCAGGCGCCGGGAGCGGTCACCTTCGTACATCTGGACGGAGACAGGGAACTGCTTGCCGAACGCATGAAAACACGCAGCGGACACTTCATGCCCCCGTCGCTTCTCCCCTCGCAGTTGAACACCCTGGAGCCGCTGTCCGCGGATGAGGCAGGCCTCAAGATCGAGATTACAAATACCCCGACCGAAATCGTGGACGCCATTCTCTACCATCTGGGGTTCGCCGCCGCCTGACCGCTGACGCCGCCGGTCCGGAGTGAACGCCGGCTGCAGGAAACCGTGGAAAAATAGATAGCTGCACTAAACTCTTCGGCGCCTGCACCGCCCTCTGGAAGGACTTTTCAACCATGATGGGTGGCCACCATGCCGCTAGCGGCGCCGCGGCCTGGGTAGCCGTCGCATCCACCGCTCCGCACGCCTTCGGCTGGTATCCGGTGACGCCGCTCGGCGTCGTCACCGGCGCCCTGTTGACGGCCGGAGCGGCGCTGCTGCCGGACCTCGATCATCACAGCGGCACCATTGCGCATTCCCTTCCGCCGATCACGAAAATCCTCGCCCGCATGACGGAAACCGTCAGCGGCGGGCACCGCCGAGGCACGCATTCCCTGCTCGGCCTGGCCGTGTTCGTGGCACTGGCGACGGCGCTGGGCAGGATCACCACCGACGTACCCGTCTTCGGCTCCGTAGCGCTGGGGGCGGGGATCCTGTCCGTGCTGCTGATGGGATTCGCCTTCAAGGCGCTGAAGATAGCCGGCGGTCCGGCCCGCAGCTGGTTCCTTGCCCTGGCTTTCTCGGCGTTCATTGCCGTGTATGCCCCGGAAAACAACGACTGGCTGCCCGTTGCGGTAGGGCTGGGCGTGGCGGTCCATATTGTCGGCGACCTCCTCACCCATCAAGGGGTCATGATCCTGTGGCCGCTTCGGATCAAACGGCCGCGTTCGCTCGTCCGCTTTCCAGTGGTCAGCAAGCTCTGGCGGAGCAGCGGGGCCTTCTCTCTGCCGCTGATCGGCGCGGCCGGATCCTGGCGGGAGTGGGCGTTGATGGTGCCGGTGACCATCTACGCGATTTTCGGTGTCACCATAGACGGCATGACCGCCCTGACCGGCTGGTCCCCCTACTCCTGACCCGACCCTCCGCCAGCGACCGCCACCGCAGCGGGGCTAATGTTGATATGTGGAATTGGGTCTTGTTTCCGTGGCGGGCGTTGCCGTCATTGTCACCGTAGCTGCCTTCTCCAGGCGTCTTGGGATAGCTGCACCACTGATCCTGGTGGTGGTGGGCCTGGCGTTGTCCTACACGCCGGGCGTCCCTGAGTTCTCGGTTCCGCACGAGTGGATCCTGATGGGTGTGCTGCCCCCGCTGCTCTACGCCGCGGCGGTGAATGTCCCCGTGGTGGACTTCCGACGGAACATCGGCGCGATCTCCTCGCTCTCCGTCTTCCTCGTGCTTTTCTCCGCCTTCTCCACGGGCCTGCTTCTCTACCTGCTGCTGCCGGACCTGAACTTCGCCGCCGCGGTGGCCCTGGGCGCCGTCGTCAGCCCGCCCGACGCCGTTGCGGCCACCTCAATCGGAAAGAAGCTGGGCCTGCCTCCGCGCCTGGTCACGGTGCTCGAAGGCGAAGGCCTGGTCAACGATGCCACCGCCCTGGTGCTGCTGCGCTCCGCCGTCGCAGCTTCTGCCGGCGGCTTGTCCAGCATCTGGGCCGGCATCGGCGACTTCGGTTTCGCCGTCGTCGTTGCCGTTCTCGTTGGCCTGCTGGTAGGCGCGGCCACCGTCTTCGTCCGGTCAAAACTCTCCGATCCGGTGCTGGACACCGCAATCTCCTTCGTGGTCCCGTTCCTTGCCTTCATTCCGGCGGAGGAAGCCGGGGCATCCGGTGTGCTCGCCGTGGTGGTTGCAGGGCTGTACACCGGGCACCGAAGCGCGTCCGCGTTCACGGCGCAGGCCCGGATCAATGACAGCATCAACTGGCGGACCATCCAGTTCCTGCTGGAAAACGGCGTGTTCCTGCTGATGGGGCTGGAATTGCGCCATCTGGTGGAGAACGTCGACACCAGTCTTCTTCCTGTCCTCGATGCAGTGCTCATCGGTCTTGCCACCACTATGCTGCTGATCCTGCTGCGCTTCGCGTGGGTGACGCCGCTGATCTACCTGCTGCGGCTGAAGGTCCGGCATCAGGCCCGGCGGACCAAGCGGTTCCGGCTCGGCCTGGACCGGATCAAGGCGCGCGGGCTGAAGGATGAGCGGCAGCGCCGGCGGCACCGGCGGGCCGAGCTGCTCTACCTGCGGCGCCGGGCCGACGTCGAACAGCTGAACCGCGAAGGTCTGGGCTGGCGCGGCGGCATGGTGATTTCCTGGTCCGGCATGCGCGGCGTGGTGACCCTGGCCGCGGCCCAGTCCCTGCCGGAGCAGACCCCGTATCACGAGCAGCTGGTACTGATCGCCTTCACCGTCGCCGTGGCAACCCTGCTGCTGCAGGGCCTCACCCTCCCGTGGCTGATCCGCGTCCTGGGCGTCCAGGGCAGGGATGTGGCCACGGACCAGCGCGAGCTGGCCAGGCTGCTCGACGAGCTCAGCGGTGCCGGACTCACGGTCCTGGAGCAGCCCAAAGAATGCCTGGACGTGGCTCAGGAGGTGGACCCGGATGTCGTGGAAAGGGTGCGGCAGAGCACCTTCCTGCGCAGCGAGCTCGCCTGGGAGCGGGTGCGGGCGCTCGGGGCCAACGAGGAGCCGACGCCGCAGCTCCAGTACCGGGCGCTGCGCCGCGCCGTCGTCGAGGCCGAACGGGACCAGTTGCTCCTGGCCCGCCGGGAGGGACGTTTTGCTTCGCGGACCCTTGCGGAGGCACAGCGCCTGCTGGATTTGGAGGAATCCCGCCTGCGGCCGCGGCTGGGGGAGCGCTAGCGGGTGCTGGCCAGGGCCTTTGCGACCCGCCGCTGCCGCTTGGCGGCATCGTCCGCCTCCTTGATCCAGCGAGGTTTCATAAAACGCGGCATCCAGAGGTTTCCAAGTATCCCGATGGCCAGGGACAGGAAAACAGCGGGGACTAACAACAGGCCGAACATCTGCAAGTTGTCAGACCTGATCACCATGCCCATGACGGGGATGCCGGCAAGGGCAGCACCGAGATAGGCGCTGGCGAGGGCCGGTTCCCCGGTCCACATGGTATTCAGGCCCTTCCGGTAGTGCCGGAACCGTCCGTTGTAGACCAGCAGCCCGGGAACCATAACCAGCACCCCGAACGGGATCAGGATCAAGGCGAGAAAAGTGTCCTCGCTCATTTTTACCCCCCCTTGTCGTAGCAGGGTGGCCCTCACCCTCCATCTGCAAGAGCAAAATCTATCCCACGGGTTTGTTCCGGACCCAATGACACAGCAAGACACCGTGGGAGTTTCCCTTTCGGGGTACTCCTAAGCGGTGAAAAGGCGGCCGGGGCAGCGCCGGCGCAGCATCTCGATTGGCCCTCGCTTTAGTCCTGGTGAAGCTGGAGGTAATTGCCGCAGCTGTCGTCGAAAACGGCCTGCGCGCCCGTCGAATCCAGGGTCGGCTCCCCGAGGAACTGGACGCCTAACCCCCTGATCCTCTCGTACTCGGCCTGCACTGCACATCGGGAACCCCGAGGACCAGGACAGGCAGCCGTTCCCGATACGGCCCCGACCGGTAGGCTTCGGCAACCGGATTGTCGCTGGGCTCGCGCAGCAGCCCCGGATCCCCGCCAAAGGGTACCCCCGGCTCCGGGCGGTGTCAGCCGTGCCGGAAGGGTGGTGGCCTACCGGCTGCGGCGTGGTTTCCCGCCCTTGCCGCCACCCTTGGCCTTGCCCCCTGGACGGCCGCCTGACTTCGTGGCCGGTTTGGGCCCGCTTCGCGTCTGGCGTTCCTTGGTGCGCTTTTTCGCCGAAGACTTCTGTTCGGCCTGGATGGAGGGCTGGCGGGAGCTGTTCGCGGTCCGTCCCCGCACCACGCCGACGAACTCTTCGATGTCGGGCTCGTCCCGATCCTGCAGCCAGGCAATGCCGATCCGTGTTGCCGGAACGCCGTTCACCGGCCGCGCTTCAATGTCCTTCCGGGAGTACAGACGGGCTACGGACATGGGCAGGATCACAATGCCGCTGCCGGCCGCCGCGACTTCCAGCGCGACTGGTGCTCCTCCCATCTCGTCGATGTCCAGGATCGTTTCGCCGTCGAGGTCAGCCAGCTCAACTGCGTCGAAGGCAGCCAGTGGGTGCTCCTTTGAGGCAGCGGCCACCGGCTGCTCTTCATAAAGGGGAATCATGTTCACGCCGTCCGGGCGTGCAAAACCTTCGGCAGGAATGCGGATAAAGGCCAGATCCGCCCGGCCGGAGGCAAGTTCCTCCAGGGCTGCGGGTTCCTCGCACTGGAAAGTGCGCAGTTCCTGGTTCTGCCGTTCCCGCCAGCGGGTAATCCATTTGCCCGGCGTCACGCCCGGTACGTAGGCCACGGTCAGCGGCCGCGACGTCGACCCCTGCAGGGGTGCTGATGTGTCTGTGGGCATCAGAACACCTTAGCCCACAGGGCGGGGGCCCGTCTGGCGGATACCCTTGGAATATGAGCACCGAGAAATCTCCCCAATCCATGAAGCCTGCCACGGCAGCCAAGAAACTGGGCATCTACCTGCCTGCAGCGCCGCAGGACTTCCAGGACGGGCCTATTTCGCGGGCCCAGTTCGACGAACTGCAGTCCAATCCCCCCGAGTGGCTCAACGAACTGCGCCGCAACGGCCCGCACCCGCGCCCCGTCGTGGCGCAGAAACTCAACGTCTCGATCGGCGGCCTGACCCGCGCCGGCGTGACCGAAGCGCTGACCACCGAAGAAATCAAGGCACTGCTGGCCGAGCCGCCGGCATGGCTGGTGGAAGAACGCGCCAGCTTTGCTGCCGTTCGTGCCGAAGCCCAGCGGGTAAAGGAAGCTGAAGCGAAAAAGGCCGCAGGCGCCTAAAGCAGCCGTCCGGTACACACAGGACCTGTAAAAGAGAGGGACCGCGCAGTCACTGCACGGTCCCTCTTGTCCTGCCGGGGGTTGTCCTGCCGGGGGTTGTCCGGCCCCGATGTGCCTGCGAGCTGAGCGGCAGGTCTTTCGGACAAAAAGAAGAACCCCGGCCATGTGACCGGGGTTCTGCTTTATCTATGTGCGCGAGGGGGGATTTGAACCCCCACGCCCTTTCGGACACTGGCACCTGAAGCCAGCGCGTCTGCCGTTCCGCCACTCGCGCATAAATGGTTTCCCGTGGAGAACTTGTGTGGATAACCTCAGCGGTCCTAGCTGACCATGTACTGCGGTGATCCGTTCCGTTTCCTCGGGAACAGCAGAATCAAGCATACCGGCATTTGGGCCAAACACCTAAACGGCTTCTAAACCCGCTCGAAACCCGCGGTTTTACAGGGAAAACCGGCCTGCATCCGTGGCCCCGCCGGGGCCTCCCTGCTCCGCCTTCCTGCCGCAGATCGGCATCCTGCGGCGCGGGGGACGCTCGGGACCGCGGTAAGACATTTATCTGTGCTCACCAGTAGTATCGGAGTGGACGCATGTACCTGTGCCCTGCCGGAACCAGTCCTCCACCAGTCCCGGCGGGCATTTCCGCCCGCACCGCGGTGCCGGGGGCAGATGCAGCGGACGCCGCAATTCATCGGACAGGACACGGAAGGAGACGGACATGGGCTTACTCGACAATGTCGAACGCGGAATCGAAAAGATCGTCCGCGGTGCTTTCTCATCCGGTTCGTCCGGCCGTGTTGAACCCCTGGAACTTGCCATCGCACTCCGCAGGGAACTCGACCAGCGATCCATGGTCCTGGGCCAGGGCCGTACCCTGGCACCAAATGTCTTTACGGTGCGGCTTTCCAATTCAGACTTCACCCAGGCGCAGAAGTGGGGCGCGCCGCTGGCTGAAGAACTCTGCGACGTCGTCATCAAGCACGCCCGCAGCCAGTCCTACACACTCCAAGGCCCGGTCCGGGTCTCTTTCACCCGGGATTCGTCCCTTAAAGCAGGGGTACTCGAAGTGGATTCGTCCACCGAGAAGGCCTCTTCGGCACAGTCCCGGGTCCCCTCTCCCCCGGCGCCGCGGCAGGGACCCTCGGCCCGGATGCAGCCCGTCCTGGATGTAGACGGCCAGCGTTACACCCTCAACGCGCCGTCCGTGGTCCTGGGACGCTCCTCAGAAGCCGACATCCTCGTGGACGACACAGGAGTTTCCCGCCGTCACCTGGAGATCCGCACCGAGAACGGGGCCAGCCGCGCCATCGATCTGGGCTCCACCAACGGCAGCTTCGTCAACGGCCAGAAAGTTCAAGGTGAAGCAGTGCTTACCGACGGATCCACCATTGCCATGGGGCGCACCCGAATTGTCTTTCGGCTGCTGCCCGTCCGGACCGGGGGACGTTAGTGCTCAGCGAATTAACCGAAACGCTCCTGCGCTACGGCTTCCTGATCCTGCTGTGGATCATGGTCATCAGCGTGGTAGGCGCCATCCGGCGCGACCTCACCGTCGGCAGCCGTAACCGGACCGGAACCCCCACGGCGCGCCAGATCCGTAAGGACCCGACCCTTGAAAAGCGGGCACCGGCTCCCAGCAAGGTGACGCCCCGCGAACTGGTCGTCACAGAAGGCCCGCTGCGCGGCACCACTCTGGAGTTGTCCGCCAGCCCCATCCTCCTCGGCCGCGCGCAGGAGGCAACGCTCGTCCTGGAAGACGATTACGCCTCCGGCCGCCATGCCCGGCTCTTCCCCCAGGGCAGCCGCTGGTTCGTTGAGGACCTCGGCTCCACCAACGGAACCTACCTTGGCGGAAGCCAACTCACCCGGGCGCTGCCCGTCGAACCCGGTGTACCCATCCGCATCGGTAAGACGGTCATTGAATTGAGGCCCTGACGGTGGCCCTGGTTCTTCGATATGCAGCACGGTCCGATGTCGGCATGGTTCGTTTCAAGAATGACGATTCCGCCTACGTAGGCCGTTACCTCGCCGTGGTTGCCGACGGCATGGGCGGACATGCCGGGGGCAACGTCGCCTCCGCCTCCACCGTGCTCGATCTGGTCCATTTGGACAGTCCTGTCTACGAGGACGAACCCCTGACGGTCCTTGCCGATGAAATCCAGGCGGCAAATTCGCTTCTGTCCGAACTGGTGACCACCAGCCCGCAGCTCTCCGGCATGGGAACCACGGTCACGGCACTGCTGCTGCACGAGCAGCGCCTGGCACTGGCGCATATCGGTGATTCCCGTGCCTACCGGCTCAAAGACGGCCGGTTCGAACAGATCAGCATTGACCACACCTTCGTACAGCGGCTGATCGACGAAGGCCGGCTGCGGCCTGAAGAGGCTGAAGTACACCCGCACAAGAACGTGCTGATGCGTGTGCTCGGGGACGTCGACGCCAGCCCGGAACTGGATCTGGCTACCTTCGACGTGGAGCCGGGAGAACGCTGGCTGCTGTGTTCCGACGGGCTTACGGCGGTTCTGCGGGACTCCGACATTGAGGGAGTCCTCAGTTCCACCCAGGACCTGCAGGAATGCGTGGACACCCTGGTTGAGCTGACCCTGGCCGGCGGTTCTCCGGACAATGTCACGGTGGCGGTCATCGAAATCACCGAAGATCCCGACGCCGGCTCCGTACCCGCCACTGCGCGGCTCTCCGAAGTGCCCTCCCGCGACCACGGCCCCCGCACCTCAGCTGTGACCGCTGCGGCACCGCCCGCGCTGGAAGATGCACCCGAGGCAGAGGCCGCCCCCGCCTCCGAAGACCCCGAGAGCGAGCGGGAACGCGCGGCCCTGATCCGCCAGGACCTCTCCTCCCGCCCCCACGTATTGGTTGGTGCTGCCTCGCTGGCTACCGAGACCGGCGAGATCCCCATCGTCACCAAGCGGTCGGCTGAACGCCGGGCTGCCCGCATGCTGACCCACAAGGCGGGAACCGAGCAGCCGCAGCAGGAAGACGGGGATTCGCCCCGTGCCGGCTGGAAGCGCTGGCTGCTGCCCGCCTTCCTGACCGTCGTCGCCCTCCTGCTGGTCGTCGTGGTGTGGCTGGGCTACACCTGGACACAGACCCGCTACTACGTGGGGTCCTATGACAACCGGGTTGCAATCTACAACGGTGTCTCCCAGACGGTTGGACCTATCCAGCTCTCGCACGTCACCGATATTTCCGATATTCCGGTGGACAGCCTCTCCGAGTATCACCGCAACCGGGTGGAGGACACCCTTCCGGCCCGGGACCTGGAGCATGCCGGGGAAATTGTCAGCGAGCTGCGCGACACTGCCAAGGCAGTGCTGTGCCCTCCGGCCGACACCCCTTCCCCGACCGCAGCACCTACGCCGGGTGCGACGTCTGCGCCGGGAACCGAACAGAACAATGCCTGCGGAGGTGAGCGGTAGTGTCGGACATCCAGACCGTGCCTAAGCCGCGCCGCAACATCGAAGCGCTCCTGCTCCTCGTTGCCCTGCTGGTAGGGGTCGGCGCGAACATGATTGTCGGCCTCGACGAGGACCGCGCCTTCGATTCGGACTTCTGGGTCCAGGGTGGCACCCTGATGGCCCTGGTAATCGTCTTCCACCTCGTGCTGCGCTTCCGCGCCAAGTATGCCGATCCGGTAATACTTCCGATCGTCACGGCGCTCAACGGCATCGGGTTGGCCATGATCCACCGGCTGGACATCACCAACGGCGACGATGCGGCGGACCGGCAGCTCCTGTGGAGCACCGTAGCCGTGGCGGCCGGAATCGCCGTGCTGTTCATCATCAAGGACCACCGGATCCTGCGCCGCTACACCTACATCTCCCTGATAGTCAGCGCCATCCTCCTGCTGCTTCCGCTGATGCCGGGTCTGGGGCAGGAAATCAACGGCGCGCGAATCTGGATCAACGTGGGCATCGGGACTTTCCAGCCCGGTGAAATCGCCAAGATCACCCTGGCCATATTCTTCGCCGGGTATCTATCCACCAACCGTGACCTCATTCTGCTCGCCGGCAGGAAAGTGGGGCCGCTGCAGTTCCCGCGTATGCAGGACATGGGCCCCATGGTCGTTGCCTGGCTTGTCAGCATCGGCGTGCTGGTGTTCCAGCGGGACCTTGGTTCGTCCATCCTCTTCTTCGGCCTGTTCATGGCCATGATCTACGTCGCCACAAGCCGCGTGAGCTGGGTGCTGATCGGCTTGGGCCTGCTGGCGGCGGGCGGATTCGTCGCCCTCCAGCTGTTCAGCCACCTGCAGCGGCGCATCCACGGCTGGCTGAACGCTTTCGATCCGGAGGTCTACAACGGGGTCGGCGGCAGCTACCAGGTGGTGCAGGGCCTCTTCGGCCTGGCCAGCGGCGGGCTTGTCGGCACCGGCCTGGGACAGGGCCGCCCGGATCTGGTGACCTTCGCGAACAGCGATATGATTATTGCCGCCCTCGGCGAGGAACTGGGCCTGATCGGCATCTTTGCGATTGTCCTGATGTACGTCCTGCTGGTGTCCCGCGGCTTCCGCGCCGCCCTGGGCACCAGGGATGGTTTCGGCAAGCTCCTGGCATGCGGATTGTCGTTCATCATCGCCCTGCAGTGCTTCGTGGTGATCGGCGGCGTGACGCGGCTGATCCCGTTGACCGGCCTGACCACCCCGTTTATGTCCGCAGGCGGATCGTCGCTGCTGGCCAACTGGATCATCGTGGCGCTCCTGCTCATGATCTCCGATGCTGCCCGCAGGCCCACGCCTACCGGTCCGCTGTCCACCGACATGGTTCCGGCCATGTCCGAATCCCGGTCCGGCGCTACCGCACGTTCCCGGCGTTCCACTAAGGAAGGAGACGAATGAACCAGGCCATCCGTAACAGCTGGGTAGTGGCCCTGGCAATGTTCGTGCTCATTCTCGGTTCGCTGACGTATGTGCAGTTTTTTGCCGCCGACAAACTCAACACCAACCCGAACAACAACCGGGGCATTTACCGCGACTTCGGGGAACCCCGCGGCTCCATCCTGGTCGATGGCAAGGCCATCGCTGAGTCCGTCCCCTCGAATGACGAGTTCAATTACCAGCGGGTCTACAACAGCCCCGAGCTGTATTCGCACCTGACCGGGTTCTTCAACCTGAACGGGACCACCCAGCTGGAAATGAACATGAATGCCGAGTTGTCCGGCAACAGCTCCCAGCAGTTCTACGACAAGCTGGTCGCCCTCTTCTCCGGTGCCCAGAGCCAGGGCGCTTCGGTGGAACTGACGATCGACCCGGAGCTGCAGCAGCTGGCCTACGACCTCATTCCGGACGGACAGCGTGGAACCATTGTGATGATGGATCCCAAGACCGGTGACATCCTTGCCATGGTGTCCAAGCCCAGCTACGACACCAATCTCCTGGCCGGGCATGACACCGCACTGCTCGGAGCCAATATGGATGCACTGACTTCCACGCCGGGACTGTCTCCCTACCTGAACCCGGCCACCCAGTCGCTGCTGGCTCCCGGATCGGTCTTCAAGCTCATCGACACGGCGGCGGCGCTGGAGTCCGGCAAGTATGACGCCGACTCGGTGATTCCGAATCCGCCCGAGCTGCCGCTGCCCGGAACCAACATCTCGCTCCCGAACTTCACCACGGGCGCCTGTTCTGCCCGGTCCGAGGCGGATTTCGCCTTTGCTCTTGCGTGGTCCTGCAATACGGTCTTCGCGCAGGTGGCGCTGGACCTCGGGCAGGACAATATTGCGGCGCAGGCCAAGAAGTTCGGCTTCGACACCCCGTTGGCCATCCCCAACGAGGTCGTGGCGAGCCACTTCCCCGACAACGAGGACGAGGCCCAGCTGGCCCTCGCCTCCATCGGCCAGGGCAGCGTGACCGCCACCCCGCTGGAAGTCGCCATGATCTCCGCGGCGATCGCGAACAACGGCGTACAGATGACCCCCAACCTGATCCGCAGCGTCCGCGCTCCTGATCTGTCCGTGATTGACGAACCGAAACCCACTGAACTGAACACTTCCATCAGCCCCGACACAGCCCGCCAGCTCACCGAGTGGATGGTCGGCGTCGTAGACAACGGCTCGGCCAAGTCCGCCCAGGTTCCTGGCTTCCAGGTGGCCGGCAAGACCGGCACGGCCCAGGTAGACGGCCGGGGAGACAATGCCTGGTTCACCGGTTTCGCTCCGGCCGACGATCCCCAGGTCGCCATTTCCGTTGTCATGGAAGACGTGGACCTGGCCACCGGTGCCCAATTGACCACTCCAAGCGCGCAGAAACTCCTAGAGGCGGTGTTGAACAAGTGAGGCCTACATCGGGTATCACCTTAGGCGGCAGATTCCAGCTGACCGACCGTATTGCCATCGGCGGTATGGGCGAGGTCTGGAAGGCACGGGACTTGGTCCTGGGCCGCATTGTTGCCATCAAGATCCTCAAGGAGGAGTACACCGGGGATCCGGGCTTCCTTAACCGTTTCCGGGCGGAGGCCCGGCACACGGCACTGCTGAACCATCCCGGGATCGCCAATGTCTTTGACTACGGCGAAGAGGACGGTTCCGCCTACCTGGTCATGGAACTCGTTCCCGGACAGCCGCTGTCCACCATCATCGAGCGCGACAAGGTGCTCTCCCCGGACCGGACCCTGTCCATCATCGGGCAGGTCGCCACGGCGCTGGCCGTAGCGCACAACCAGGGCCTGGTGCACCGGGACGTGAAGCCGGGCAACCTGCTCATCATGCCCGACGGCAAGGTCAAGATCACCGACTTCGGCATTGCCCGCCTTGCCGACCAGGTACCGCTGACCGCCACCGGACAGGTCATGGGCACGGCCCAGTACCTGGCTCCGGAACAGGCAACGGGACAGCAGGCTACGGGTTCCAGCGACATCTACGCGCTTGGTGTCATTGGCTACGAGCTGCTTGCCGGCCGCCGTCCGTTCTCCGGTGAATCCCAGATTGCGATTGCCCTGGCGCAGGTCAACGACACGCCTCCGCCGCTGCCTGAGACCATTCCGGAACCGGTCCGCGCCCTGATCATGTCCATGCTGGCCAAGGATCCGGCGGACCGCCCCGCGGACGCCGAGTCGCTGGCCCTGGCCGTCGCCGCCATCCGCCGCGGGGACATCAATGCCGCGCAGGAAGCCGTCCCGGGCATGCTGCTCTTCGGCTCCTCCGCCAGTGCGGTTACTGCCCCGGTCCCCACCACCGGCACTTCGGTTACCCGCGTGGTGGACACCACGCCGTCGACGTCGGCCCTGCCCACGGTCGCCGGCGCCACCGTGGCCGCAGACGACGCCCGCACGGGTGAACTCGCTGCGTCCCGTGAGTGGACTGACGAAGACGATGTCGATTACGACGACGTCGGGCCGGGGGATGCTCCGGAGGAAAAGCGCCGGAGCCCCTGGACGATTCCGCTGATTGCCCTGCTCCTGCTGATCCTGGCCGGCGTCGTAGCTTTCTTCATCCTCACGGGCTCCGAAAGTGACGAAGATCCGGCCCCGGCTGCGAGTTCGTCGGCTGCCAGCCCGTCCCGCAGCCCCTCGCCTTCCAAGACCCCGTCAGAGACGCCCAGCGAAATTGTTGTCGATTCGGCCGCCTATGCGGGCAGGCCCGTCAATGATGTGTACGGAGAGCTGGTTGCCCTGGGACTCCAGGTCCAGCGGCTGCCGGTCGCTGATGCGGATGTCCCGGAAGGTATCGTGATCGAGGTCAATCCATCGGGCTCCCTGGAGCGCGGAGATGCCGTCACCATTACGTACTCCTCCGGACCGGAAATGGTCTCTGTTCCTGCCCTGACCGGACAGCGGGAAGCCGACGCACGTCAGCTCATCGTCAATGCCGGCCTGGTACCGGTCAACGGCGGCACCCAGCAGACCGATTCAGCCGCACCGGGCACGGTAGTAGGGGTCGAACCTGGTGAGGGAACCACCCTGCCGAGCGGATCTTCCGTCACCTATTACATTGCTGAAGCTGTCCCGGCTGTTCCCAGCCCGCCTCCTGCCCCGACCCAGCCCACCCCGGCTCCGTCCACAACGCCTGCCTCTCCCGGCACCACGGGTAATAACGGCAACTCCGGGAACAACGGAAACAACGGCAATGTAGGGAACAACGGGAACGCCGGCACCAACGGCAACAACGACAACAGCAATGGCGCAGGAACCGGAACAGGCACCGGGGCCGGCTCCGAGCTGAGCCAGCCCGGCGGCGCCAGCATGACCGGCCCTACAGGCAGTAACTAAGAGACCATGAGCGCAGAATTCCTTCGAGGGCAGCCCACCCTCAACACCGATAACGTCCTGAACGGGCGCTACGAGGTAGGTGAACTCATTGGACGCGGCGGAATGGCCGACGTCTACCTTGGGCGGGACATCCGGCTGGGCCGGACCGTGGCCATCAAGGTACTGCGCCCCGATCTGGCCCGGGATCCGCTGTTCCAGTCCCGTTTCCGCCGCGAGGCCCGGGCCGTCGCCGGATTGAATCATCCCTCCGTAGTGTCCGTATACGACACCGGGGACCAGGAGTCGACCTCCCCGCGCGACGACGTGCGGCTGCCGTACATCGTGATGGAGTATGTTCCGGGCCGCACACTTCGCGATTTGATCAAGGCGGAGGGACTCAGCATCGGGGAGGCCATTGACTATTCCCTCGGTGTCCTCGCTGCACTGGATTACAGCCACCGCTCGGGGATTGTCCACCGGGATATCAAGCCGGCCAATGTCATGGTGACGGCCGACGGCGGCGTGAAGGTCATGGACTTCGGCATCGCGCGTGCCATGGCGGATTCAGCCGCCACCATGACCCAGACACAGGCCGTGGTCGGCACGGCGCAGTACCTCTCGCCCGAGCAGGCCAGAGGTGAAACCGTGGATGCCCGCAGCGATCTTTACTCCGCTGCCTGCCTGCTCTTCGAACTGCTCACGGGCAGGCCTCCGTTCATCGGTGACAGCCCCGTCTCCGTCGCCTACCAGCACGTGCGTGAACAGCCCGTCACCGCCAGCAGCCTGAACCCCGAGGTTCCGGCAGCCCTGGACGACGTCTTGAAACGCGGGTTGGCCAAGGACCGCGACCACCGCTACCAGACGGCCCGGGAATTCCGCGAAGCCCTGCTTTCGGCGCGCGACGGCGGCCCCGTCACCGCTGCCACGCAGGCGATCCCCGTGCGCGGTCCGGCGGCACCGGCCACGGCTGCCGTCACCGTTTCCGCTGACGACGAGCCCCGCACACGGGCCATGGCCAAGGTCCTCGCCGGGGGTTCGCTCCTGACGGAAGATGATCATTCCCGGGAGGACGAGGACAGCACAGTTCTGGCCATCGGGTCCACCGGTGACCGCGACCCCCAGCAAAAGGCGCGGCGGAGGGCCTGGATCACGGTCTTCAGCATCCTGCTCGTCCTGGTCCTCGCCGTCGGCGGATTTGTCGGGTGGAACATTCTCACCGCCGAACCTCCCGCCCCCGTTACCGCGACCGTTCCCGAGGTTGAGGGGAAATCCCAGACCGAGGCGATGAACGAGATTATCGGTGCCGGCTTCCAGCCGCCCCGCATCAGCGAGGAATACAGCGACAGCGTGGCCGAGGACCTGGCCGTCCGCACCAGCCCGGCGGGCGGTGCGGATGTCGCCAAGGACGAGGGCATCACGCTCTACGTCTCGCAGGGACCATCCGCCGTGACCATTCCCCAGGATCTCGTTGGAATGACAGAGTCCGGTGCCCGGGATGAGCTTCGCGGGCTCGGGCTTAAGGGCGGGGCCACGACCGAGGCCAACAGCTCCACCATGGAGCGGGGACGCGTGATCGCCACCGATCCCGCTATCGGCGAGACCGTCCCCACGCGCAGCGAAGTGGTCATCGTGGTCTCCACCGGACTGGTAACCGTTCCCAATCTCGTAGATTCTCCGGTTGACCTGGCTCAAGCAACACTGGCCGATCCCTCATTGCTTCTGACGTCCAAGGTGACATATGTCGAAACCTCCGACGCGGCGCCGGGGACGGTCATCCTGCAGAGCCTCCCCTTCGGCACCAATGTGGCCCCGGGAAGTACCGTGATTCTGACGGTTGCCAAGGCACCGGCTCCGGAGCCGACGCCCCAGCCGACGTCCTCACCGTCGCCGTCGCCGTCCAGCCCGTCAGCCACCCCGCCCGGACGGCGCTAGGCAGTCAGTGTCTGCGGAACGCCGCCGGCCGCCTGCGGGGTGCCTAACTGCTGATGAGCGGGCTGAGCGTGGCGGCATGGGCCGCCGCTCCTGCCAGACCAGCTGATTCCAGCCAGTTTCCCAGCATCTGGTAGCCGCCCTCGGTGAGGACGGATTCCGGGTGGAACTGCACTCCGGACAGCGGTGCCGCCGCGTGCCGCAGCCCCATGATGATGCCGCTTGCGGTCCGTGCGGTGACTCGCAGCTCAGCGGGAATGCTGTCGGCAACAGCGGCCAGCGAATGGTAGCGGGTGGCCGTGAGCGGGCTGGGCAGCCCCGCAAAGACGTCCTCACCGCCGTGTTCCACGAGCGAGGTTTTCCCGTGCATCAGTTCGGGCGCGTGAGTGACCGTGCCGCCGAAGGCCTCTGCCAGTGCCTGGTGGCCAAGGCAGATACCCAGCATGGGGGTGGCGGTGGCTCCGCACCAGCGGATCAGGTCCACGGATACCCCCGCCTCACCCGGTGTCCCCGGCCCCGGAGATACCAGCACTCCGTCATGGCGCGCGGCCAGTTCCACAGCATCCTCGACGCTCAGGTCGTCGTTGCGGATGACCGTGGTCTGGGCGCCGAGTTCCTGAAGGTAGCCCACCAGCGTATAAACAAAGCTGTCGTAGTTGTCGACCACCAGGATCCGGGTGCTCATGGTGCTAGGAACCGCCAATCGTTGAATCCGTCAAAGAAGGAAGGAAGCTGGTCTCGGCAAGCCATGGGAAAACATACTCCATCAGGGCCAGCACTGCCGCGGCAATCAACACCGCGGAAAGAAGGACCCGGAACCACAACGGACCGGGAAGGTGCCGGAACAACCATCCGTACATTTTAGCGACCTCCGGAGGCATTGGCGGCAACGACGTCGGCGATTGCCGCCGGCGGACCAGCAGACAAGGGCTGCCAGGAGTCCATCAGGGCATAGGCAATAATGCGTTCCTGCGACCCGAAGCGCGGATTGCAGCTGGTGAGGGTGAGGAACCGCTCGCTGGGGACCGCTGCGGGCTCCGTGGGGACGGCGGCGAGTACATCAACCCGGTCCGGAAGCACTATCTGCGTATTGCGGTAGACGTAGTCGTAGTACCCGTCCGCGGTCTGCACATAGATATGGTCGCCGGGTACCAGGGTGTGGATGGGATCCAGTGCCTTGCCATGGGTCTGCCGGTGGCCGGCTACCGCGAAGTTCCCCACGGCACCGGGCATGGCGGTTGCGGGGTAGTGCCCCAGCCCGAGGGTGTCCAGCACCGCCGTTCCCACCCCGCTGGTCACGGGTGTGGAATACTGCTCGCCGAAGCGGGGCACGTAGACGACGGCGAACGTCGTCCCTTCCGCACTCATCGGTTCCATCACCACCGGTTCCCCGTAGTCCTGGGGCGAAGCAGCCGGGGCCGGTGCTGCCGGCAGGTCAAAGTCCTCAAACAACCCGTCAATGGCTTCCTGCTGTGCCTGGTTTGACTCGAGGTTGGTCCACCAGAGCTGCCATGCAACAAACAGGGCAAGGATAATCCCCAGTGTTATCAGTAGCTCACCGATGACCTGTACCACCATCCTCCCTTTCCCTGCCGGACGGCGGGAGGAAGTGCGGCGCCCGCGGCGGCGCTGCATGGTGGTGACGGATGGCTCAGCCAATGCTCTCCTTATGGCGGTGCCGGTATTTCGCGGCGTCAGGGAACCGGCGCCAGCTTGGCCGGGGAATTCGCTAGGATAATCAGAATAGGGATGACCCTAACAGGTCTGTGCGGTGAAGGAGACTTCTCCTGCGGGCTGCGGTTGTCCCCGACCATCACTACAACCACCGGCGTCTGCAGAGCCGGTTCCGCTAGGAGGATCCGTGCCTGAGTCCAAGTCCCGCAAGAAGGCTTCCCGCCCTGCCCCGGCCAAAACCGTGTCGACTCCCAAAGAAAACCCGGTTTGGTACAAACCGGTGATGTTCGGCCTGATGATTCTGGGTCTGCTGTGGATCATTACGTACTACGTCACCCAGGGCCAGTACCCTGTGCCGTCTTTCGGTGGCCGTAACATCCTGGTGGGCTTCGGCATCGCGATTTTGGGCTTCCTGATGACTCCGCGCTGGCGCTGACCCTCCCGCTTGCAGGTCAGGCTTCCCGTGCCGTCTTCGGCACCGGGAAGCCTTTTTTGTGCCCCCGGATGCCGCTATCCCCGTTTTTTCCTGTTGTTCACAGGTTGTGCACGGAGTTATCCACAGGTGTGGGTAACTCTGTGGGTTACTTCTCGAACTTCCTTGCAAATAAAGGGAAGCGGGTTATCCACAGCTGTGGAATTACATGTGTGTAAGTCTTCCCAGCCTATGGATAACCCTGTGGATCCGGCTCAGGATCCGGAAACTACAACCATGTAGGTTATTAACACTGTGGGTATCCCTGTGGATAACTTTGCAGCAGTGTGGGCGCCGTTAAACGCCTGTGCCCGCTGCAGGGAAGCAGCGGGCACAGTTCTCTTCGGGAAGGGCCGGTTACCCCGGGATGATCCGTACGGGGGCCTGCCAGAGCACCGCCGCCGCGACAAGCAGCAGCACAATCCCCGCCAGTCCGGCGAACTGAATGGCCGTTCGGTGCCTGCTCCTCGGTGTATACGCCAGAATGGCTGCACAGGCCGCGCCGGTCAGCAGACCGCCTACATGGGCCTGCCAGGCGATCCCGGGCACTACGAACCCCAGGACCAGGTTCACCGCCAGCAGGACCAGCAGGGACCGCAGTTCCCCGCGCCGCTGCCGGATCACGACGAACAGTGCACCAAAGAGGCCGAAGACAGCGCCGGAGGCCCCCACCACGGCTGTGACGGGCTCTCCGAGGTACATCACGCCCACGGAGCCCCCTACTGCGGAAATCAGATAGAGCAGGGCGAAGCGGGCGCGGCCGAACAGTGGTTCCAGGCTGCTGCCCAGGAACCAGAGGGCATAGAGGTTGAAGGCAATGTGAATGGGACTGCCCTGGGAATGCAGGAACGCCGAGGTGAGCATCCGCCACGGCTGGGAGTCCGTCAGTACGGGGGCGTAAAAGAAGGTGCGCGTGAATTCCGGCAGCAGCAGCTGAAGGACGTAGGCGACGGCGCAGACAGCCATGATCGTGATGGTAACCACGGGTTTTCCATTGCCGGCAACGCGGCCTCCAAAGGAGGTGCGGTAGGCCGGCTGGTCCTTGCGCTGCTGGTTGAAGCAATCAATGCACTGCACACCCACGGCGGCATTCTTCTGGCATTCGGGGCAGGCCGGGCGCCCGCAGCGCTGGCAGCGTATGTAGCTGACCCGGTCCGGATGGCGGGGACACACGGGCACCTGCGAATCCGGCACCTCGGCCGGCACTCCATATGACATTGCTGGAACTCCCGGATTGAAGAAAGGCCCCGGCCGGAGAATCCGGCCGGGGCATCTTCGAGCAGGCTAGAGCTGCTCGACGGTAATGCTGTTGATGACCACGTCTTCGGTCGGCTTGTCGCGGCCGTCGGTGGAAACAGCGTTGAGCTGATCAACCAGTGCACGCGATTCGTCGTCGGCAACCTCACCGAAGATGGTGTGCTTGCCCTGCAGCCACGTGGTGGGCACGGAGGTGATGAAGAACTGCGAGCCGTTGGTGCCGCGGCCCATCTGCACGCCTGCGTTGGCCATGGCCAGCTTGTACGGGGCGGAGAAGTCGAGATCAGGGTTGATCTCGTCATCGAACTGGTAACCCGGTCCGCCGGTGCCGCGGCCCAGGGGATCGCCGCCCTGGATCATGAAGTCCTTGATGATGCGGTGGAAGATCGTTCCGTCGTAGAGCGGGCGGTTGGTCTTTTCGCCCGTCGCCGGATCGGTCCACTCGATCTCGCCGGTAGCCAGGCCGACGAAGTTCTTGACCGTCTTGGGGGCGTGGTTTCCGAAGAGGTTGACACTGATGTCGCCCATGGAAGTGTGGATGGTTGCTTTTGCTGTAGGAATAGCAGTCATAAGCCCATTGTTCCACGGCACTTCTGCGTGCGGGCGGAAACGGCCTTGTTCAGCGCACAGTGAAAACCGCGCCCTGCCAGGGCACCTAATAGCAGAGACCAGCCGGAACACGTAGGCTAAGGCTGAAACGACAACTATCCCGGGAGGTAGTTTTGAAGAAGGACCGCATCACCCATGACCTCGAAGCCAACGTCGCAGCAGGCATCGTGACTGCCCGCGACTGGGCATCACCCAAGGTCGAAGCAGCCAGAGACTGGGCCGTTCCGCGCATCGAAAAGGGGATCGAAACCGCATCCCCGAAGATCCAGGACGGCATCAAGCGCGCTGCCGACGAAATCGCCCAGGGTGTAGCCACCGTGACGCCCCGCATTCAGGGCGGGCTCGAGAAGGTTGGGCCGCGCATCAGCCACGCTGTGGATGAAGCCACTCCTCGCATCCAGGGCACCCTGGACCGGGCAACCCCGGCACTGAACACTGCCAAGGACCGGGTTGTCGACGACTACATTCCCGCCCTCTCCACGCGCATCGGTACCGCCGCAGACAGCGTTTCGCGCAGCCTGACCGCGGCCAACGTGCCCGTGCAGACGGCCGTTGCCAAGGTCACCGGCAACAAGAAGGCCCTGAAGCGGGCCCAGAAGGCTGCTGCACAGGCTGCCAAGGAAGCCCGCAAGAGCCAGAAGGGCGGCGGCAAGGGCTGGCTGGTCTTTGGCATCATTGCAGCTGCAGTGACCGCCGGCGTAGCCGCCTGGCGCGCTTCCCGTCCGGTCGAGGACCCGTGGAAGACGCCGGCGCCCAAGCCCGCCGCCACCACTCCGGCCACCACTTCGGCCGCGGCTCCGGCAGCAGCCAAGCCCGCCGCCGCCACCACTCCGGCAACGGCCCCTGCAGGCACGGGTTCCTCCTCGGCCGCAGCCACCAAGCCTGCGGCTACGGCCAAGGTTGAGGTTCCCAAGCCGACGGCGGCAGCCAAGCCTGCTGCCAAGGCCACGGAGACTTCCGCTCCGGCTGCGTCCGATACAGCGGAAACCGTAGCCAGCATCAAGGAGGCCGCCGAGCGCGCTGCCGCCCGTTCCGGCGAGAAGGACTCTGACGCCGGCAAGCACACCAAGGGAACCGCCGGTGACGCCAAGGGAGCTGCAAAGCCCTCGGGCGCCCACTCGGAGAACAACACCGGCAAGTAGCAGAACCCGTTCGGGCACCGGCTGAACCGCCGGTCCCGGGACGACCATCAAAGGAGGGCCCCGCCAATGGCGGGGCCCTCCTTTATGCGTTGGCGGCGGCCTACAGGGCGTCCCCGCCCAGGGCAGGCGGGGCCGGAGGCACCACCGGCTGCTCCTTGACTCCGGATTGCCGCCGGATCCTGCCCTGGCCTGCCACTACCACCGTTAGTCCCGCCAGGATCAGTCCCAGGCCTGCATATGTGCCGGCGGGAAGCTGCTCATGGAGGAAGACAGCTGCCAGGATGGCTGCGCCCGGGATCTCCAGCAGGATGATCATGGAGACCACCAGAGGGCTGATCACGGCCAGCAGGTGGTTGAATACCGTGTGGCCCAGAATCTGCGCCACTACAGTCACCCCGAGGATGCCCAACCAGGCCGCCGGTGGGAAACCCACGATCGGCTGCCGAAAGGCGGCACAGAGGGCAAGGAGCAGTACGGCGCAGGCGCCGTAGCAGAGGGTTGTATAGGTGCCGGTGGACATAGACTCTCTGGCCTTGCCTCCTGCGATTGTGTAGACGGCGGCGAGGACGCCGCCGGCCACGGCCAGCACATCGCCTAACAGTGCTTCCTCCGAGAGGCCCAGGTCGAACCCGGAAATAACCACCACGCCGGCAAATGCGGCGGCAAGTCCTGCCAGGACTACCGGCGGGACCCGGATGCCCCGCAGCACATTGAAGAGGGCAATCCAGCCCGCCTGCAGGCACACCAGCGCAGTGGCTGCAGCAACCGATGTCAGTTGCAGGGACGTAATGAAGCAGGCGAAGTGAAACGCAAGGGCCACTGCGGCCACGGCGGTCCATTTATAGTCGCGTGCGGTCAGCCTGCCGAACTCCCGGCGGCGGCCCAGCACAGCGGGAGTGCCCATGAGCACTGCTCCGAGGGCGTTGCGCCAGAAGGCTATGGCCAGGGCAGGGGCGGCAGTCGCGGCCATGATGGGGCCCGATGCGGAAACGCCCAGCACGCCTACCACCGCAAGGAAAACATTCACAGGCCAACACTAGTGCAGGGCTGCCGTGGCATCGGCGCGGTGACAGGAGCCGGCGGTGCGGGGAGAACCGGGCAGAAACGCAGAAGGTCCCCGCTCCGGAGAGCGGGGACCTTCTATATATTCGGTGGAGGCACGGGGACTCGAACCCCGAACCCCCTGCTTGCAAAGCAGGTGCGCTACCAATTGCGCCATGCCCCCGAAGGGAGAACTTATCCAGTATAACCTACCGTTGCCGAAGGTTATAACCAGATTAACCCTTTGTCAGTCAGTCGACCTTGTCGGTCGATTCCTTCCAAACGGTCTTTTCAGCGGCAGTTTCCTGCCACTTCTTGAAGGCAAAGATTCCCGCAGCGGCCGCCGCCGTAGCTGCCAGCAACTTTTTCACGGAAATCTCCTTGCCGTTGTGGTCCACCTTTTGCAAGGTGTTCCGTGGGCGCACCAGGACTTGAACCTGGGACCTCTTCGTTATCAGCGAAGCGCTCTAACCGCCTGAGCTATGCGCCCCGATACCTTCTCGGGCCGAGATAAAACATTACCGCACCTTCGGCCCCGCGCCAAATCGAGTTCCTCGGCCGTTCCGGAGACCCCCTGTCAGGTGCCTCCGGAACGGCAGGAAACTAGTCGTCCGTGAGGGTAACACCAATGCCGCCCACCAGCGTGGAGGCGATGTTATAGAGCACGGCGGAGAGCATCGACAGTGCCGTCAGCAGCAGCACGTTCACCACGGCGATGATGGTGGCGAAGGAAACCACCTGTCCCAGCGAGGCGAAGTCGCGGAGGTCGAAACCGCCGGATTCACTGCCGGCAATCTCTCCCAGCAGCGTGTTGACGCGGTCAAAAATGCCGGTCAGGTCCAGCACGGACCACAGCACGATTGCCGCCACCACGGTGACCACGCCAAGAGCCACGGAAAGCAGGAACGCCATCTTCAGGACGGACCAGGGATCAACCTTGCTGACGAGGAGCCTGGCCTTGCGGGCCTTGGCCTTCGGAGCGGGCTTGACCAGCGGCTCGCGGTTGCCTGAGGCGCTCTGACCCCCTGCAGGACGCTGGGCGGGCCGGGCCGGGGTCTTTACCCGCGGCCCGCCGCCCGAGGACGACCTGGGGCTTGGGTTGGTCGAGCTCACTCGCTACCTCCATCTTGTGCTGACTGTGCGTCGGGCGCAGCCGTTTCGTCTGTAGACAACGGTACTTCATCGCCTGAGGCCGCTACAGGTTCCGCCCCGGTTGCTGACGCCGCCGCTTCGGACGCGTCCGCGTCCTCTTCAATGGCCAGGTCGCGCTCGGAATTTCGGGCAACGGCGATAATCCGGTCATTCTTGTCCGGCTTGGCGAAGATCACGCCCATCGTGTCGCGGCCCTTGGACGGAACTCCCGTGACGGAGGAGCGGACAACCTTGCCGCCCTGCATCACCACCAGCACTTCGTCCTCTTCCTGCACCACCATGGCACCGACCAGATGGCCGCGTTCCTCCGCGAGCTTGCCCACCTTGATGCCCAGGCCGCCGCGGCCCTGGACGCGGTATTCGTCCGAGCTCGTGCGCTTGGCGTAGCCGCCTTCGGTCACGGTGAAGACAAACGAGTCCTCGGTGACGACGTCAGCCGCCAGGAGTTCGTCGTCTTCGCGGAACTTCATGCCCGTCACACCGGAGGTGGCCCGTCCCATCGGGCGCAGGGCGTCGTCGGTGGCGGTGAAGCGCAGCGACTGGCCCATGCGTGAGACCAGCATCAGGTCATCCGTCTCGGACACCAGCTGGGCGGACACCAGCTCGTCGCCGTCACGCAGGTTGATGGCGATGACGCCGGCGGACCGGTTCGTGTCATAGTCCGCCAGGCGGGTCTTCTTGACCAGTCCGCGCTTGGTTGCCAGCACCAGGTACGGAGCGGCGTCGTAGTCCGGCAGCGCCAGCACCTGGGCAATATGCTCGTCCGGCTGGAAGGCCAGGAGGTTGGCAACATGCTGGCCCTTGGCGTCCCGGCCGGCTTCGGTCAGTTCGTAGGCCTTGGCCCGGTAGACCCGGCCCAGGTTGGTGAAGAACAGCAGCCAGTGGTGCGTGGTGGTGACGAAGAAGTGCTCGACGACGTCGTCCCCGCGCAGCTGGGCGCCCTTGATGCCCTTGCCGCCGCGGGCCTGCTGCCGGTAGTTGTCGCTGCGGGTGCGCTTGACGTAGCCGCCGCGGGTGATGGTGACCACCATTTCCTCTTCGGGAATGAGGTCTTCCATGCTCATGTCGCCGTCGTAGCCCATGAGGATATGGGTGCGGCGGTCGTCGCCGTACTTGTCGGCGATTTCCTGCAGTTCCTCGCTGACAATCTGCCGCTGGCGCTCGTTGGAGGCCAGGATGACGTTGTACTCGGCGATTTCGGCTTCCAGCTTGGCGTGCTGGTCCGTGATCTTCTGGCGTTCCAGGGCAGCCAGGCGGCGCAGCTGCATATCCAGGATGGCCTGGGACTGGATCTCGTCGATCTCCAGCAGGCCCATCAGGCCGTTCCGGGCGTCCTCAACGGTGGAGGAGCGGCGGATCAGGGCAATGACCTCGTCCAGTGCGTCCAGGGCCTTGAGCAGGCCGCGCAGGATGTGTGCGGCTTCCTCGGCCTTGCGCAGCCGGTACCGGGTGCGGCGGACAATGACTTCGAGCTGGTGGGTGACCCAGTGCCGGATGAAGGCGTCCAGGCTCAGGGTGCGGGGCACGCCGTCCACAATGGCCAGCATGTTGGCACCGAAGTTGTCCTGCAGCTGGGTGTGCTTGTACAGGTTGTTCAGGACCACCTTGGCGACGGCGTCGCGCTTGAGCACAATCACCAGGCGCTGGCCGGTACGGCCGGAGGTTTCATCGCGCATATCGGCGATGCCGGTGATTTTCCCGTCCTTGACCAGTTCCGCGATCTTCACGGCGAGGTTATCCGGGTTGGCCTGGTAGGGCAGCTCGGTGACCACCAGGCAGGTGCGGCCCTGGAGTTCCTCGACGTTGACGACGGCCCGCATAGTGATGGAGCCGCGGCCGGTGCGGTAGGCGTCCTCGATGCCCTTGTGGCCCAGGATCTGAGCACCGGTGGGGAAGTCGGGGCCCTTGACCCGGCGGATCAGCTCTTCGAGCAGCTCTTCATTCGGTGCATCCGGGTTCTGCAGGTACCACTGGACGCCGTCAACAACTTCGCGCAGGTTGTGCGGCGGGATGTTGGTGGCCATGCCCACGGCAATGCCGGAGGAACCGTTGACCAGAAGGTTCGGGAACCGGGACGGCAGAATGGTCGGTTCCTGGTTGCGGCCGTCGTAGTTGTCCTGGAAGTCGACGGTTTCCTCGTCGATGTCGCGGACCATTTCCATGGCCAGCGGTGCCATCTTGGTTTCCGTGTAACGGGGTGCCGCGGCGCCGTCGTTGCCCGGGGACCCGAAGTTGCCCTGGCCCAGGGCCAGCGGGTAACGCATGGTCCAGTCCTGGATCAGGCGGACCAAGGCGTCATAGATCGCCGAGTCGCCGTGCGGGTGGTACTGGCCCATGACCTCGCCGACCACGCGGGCGCACTTGTTGAAGGAGCGGTCCGGGCGGTAGCCGCCGTCGAACATTGCGTAGAGCACGCGGCGGTGCACGGGCTTCAGACCGTCCCGCACATCGGGGAGCGCGCGCCCCACAATGACCGCCATGGCGTAGTCAAGGTAGGAGCGCTGCATCTCGGTCTGCAGGTCAATCTGCTCAACCCGGTCTGTCAGTGCGGTCCCGGCCAGGGGAGTCTCGTCCCCGGTTACCTCGGGAGTCTCATCACTCATAGTTCTGCTTCCGTTTCTAAGTCGCTAAAGTCCACATGCGTTGCCGCCGGCAGCTGGCGCCGGCCCCGAATCGCCTAGATGTCCAGGAAGCGCACGTCCTTGGCGTTCTGCTGGATGAAGCTGCGGCGGGACTCAACGTCTTCGCCCATCAGCACCGAGAAGACGGAGTCCACGGCAGCTGCGTCGTCCATGGTGACCTGCAGCAGGGTGCGGTGGTCCGGGTCCATGGTGGTGTCCCAGAGTTCGGTGTAGTCCATTTCGCCCAGGCCCTTGTAGCGCTGGATGCCGTTGTCCTTCGGCAGGCGCTGGTTGTTGGCCAGGCCGCGGGTGATGACCTCGTCCCGCTCACGGTCGCTGTAGACGTAGTCGTGGGCGTGGTTGGACCACTTGATGCGGTACAGCGGCGGCTGGGCCAGGTAGACGTAGCCGTTTTCAATCAGCGGACGCATGTAGCGGAAGAGCAGCGTCAGCAGCAGGGTGGTGATGTGCTGGCCGTCGACGTCGGCATCGGCCATCAGCACGATCTTGTGATACCTGGCCTTTTCGACGTCGAAGTCCTCGCCGATCCCGGCGCCGAACGCGGTGATCATCGCCTGGACTTCCGCGTTGCCCAGGGCCCGGTCGAGACGGGCGCGCTCCACGTTCAGGATCTTGCCGCGCAGCGGCAGGATGGCCTGCGTTTCGGGGTTGCGTCCGCGGACGGCCGAGCCGCCTGCGGAGTCGCCCTCCACAATGTAGATTTCGGACTTCGACGGATCCTTGGAGGAGCAGTCCTTCAGCTTGCCGGGCATGCCGCCGGATTCCAGCAGCCCCTTGCGGCGCGTGGATTCACGTGCCTTGCGGGCGGCGAGCCGGGCCTGGGAGGCCTGGATGGACTTGCGGATGACGTCGCGGGCAGGGCCCGGGTTGCGCTCAAGCCAGTCGCCGAGCTGGTCCGTGACCACCCGCTGGACAAACCCCTTCACTTCGGAGTTGCCGAGCTTGGTTTTGGTCTGGCCTTCGAACTGCGGTTCGGCGAGCTTGACCGAGATAACGGCGGTCAGGCCCTCGCGGATGTCATCGCCGGTGAGGTTGTCATCCTTTTCCTTGATGATGTTCTTCTCACGGGCGTACCGGTTGATCAGCGACGTCATGGCGGCGCGGAAGCCTTCTTCGTGCGTTCCGCCCTCATGGGTGTTGATCGTGTTGGCGTAGGTGTGGACGCTCTCGGAGTAGGCAGTGGTCCACTGCATGGCCATTTCCACGGCCATCTTCTTGTCGGAGTCTTCGGTCTCGAAGGCGATCACGTCGTCGTGGACAACTTCGACCTTCTTCGCCGAGTTCAGGTACTTGACGTAGTCGAGCAGCCCGTCCGCGTAGAGGTAGTCCACCGTGCGGTGCTTCGGAGCCGCGTCCACGTCGGTGGTCTCGGCGATTTCCTCGGTTTCCTCTTCCAGCGTCCGCTCGTCGGTCAGCCGGATGCGCAGGCCCTTGTTCAGGAAGGCCATCTGCTGGAAGCGGGCACGCAGGGTTTCGAAGTCGAACTCGGTGGTCTCGAAGATGTCCGGGTCCGGGTAGAAGGTCTGGGTGGTGCCGGTTTCGCTGGTTTCTTCGCCCTGGCGCAGCTCGCCGACGGGGTGCCCGCCGTTCGCGAAGCTCTGGTGCCACACAAAGCCCTGCCGGCGCACCTCGGTTTCCACCCGCTCGGAGAGGGCGTTGACCACGGAAATGCCGACGCCGTGCAGCCCGCCGGACACAGCGTAACCGCCGCCGCCGAACTTGCCGCCGGCGTGCAGGATGGTCATAACAACCTGGACGGTGGGAATGCCCTCGGTGGGGTGGAGGTCCACGGGGATGCCGCGGCCGTTGTCCGTGACGCGCACGCCGCCGTCGGCCTGCAGGACCACCTCAATGTGGTCGCAGTAGCCCGCCAGTGCCTCATCGACGGAGTTGTCAACCACTTCGTACACCAAGTGGTGCAGGCCGCGGGGACCGGTGGAACCGATGTACATGCCCGGGCGTTTGCGGACTGCCTCAAGGCCTTCCAGGACCGTAATTTCGTTCGCGCCGTATTCCACGGGGGTGGCCTTTTCCGGTGCGGCGTGGTCCTCTGGTGTTACCTCTGAGTTGTCCATCTCATTGTCGTTAGCCACAGGTGCTGTCGACTCCTCTTGTGTTCGTCAGAAATTGAAGCCTCCCCAGCGGACAGGCATCTCCACTCTCAATTCTACCGCGCCGCGGGCGGCAAACCTGTCCAAAACACCCTCTGACAGGCCACCAATGACGGTTTGAAGCGAATCGGAGCGCCCCGGATAGGGACGGATACCCACCAGGGGGTTCTCCGGCCCCTAACCGGCTCCTGTACGGGCCGGGTTTCCGCGCCCTGCCGCTGCAAAGGGAAGACGGCGGCGGGTCATTCGCCTTACCCGTAGGTGTCGCGCGGACCGCGGCCCTTGACGCTTCGCAGTCCCTTGCGCCAGTTCGGCGCCGCCGGGCCGATGACCTCGATCTTGGTGACGACGCCGGAGCCCAGTTCGGCGTCGAACCGGGCGATGAGGGTGTCCCGCAGCAGCCGAAGCTGAGTTGCCCAGGCCGTCGAGTCACAGCGGACCTGGACGGTGGTGTCGGAGAAGGACTCCGGCTTGCAGTGGGCACTCACTTCACTGCCCACAAGCTCTTCCCAACGGGAAATCACGGATCCGACGGCAACCGGAGAGTTCCAGCCGCGCTCGTTCACGAAGCGGGTGAAGACGTTGCCCAGACCCTGCGGGTCCCGGCCGACGTACTCTCCCGGGATAAAGGGGGTCTGCCGGCTGCGGCCGGTCTTGCGCCGGGTTGCGGGGGTGCGCTGGTTTCCGCGGGCCTGTGCGGCCTGGCGCATGCGGTTGAGCTGCTCCCGGGCGGCATCGGGCCGGTCCTCGGGCTCCTCGCCGGGGAGCACGCGCTCAGGAGACGGGCACACTGACGCCTCCCGGAACCACGTTGATGACGCGTCCCGCCAGTGCCTCCGGAATGTCATCGCCTACGGCCGCCGTGACCAGCACCTGCTCGGCACCGGCAACAATGCCGGCAAGCCGCTGCCGGCGCTGCACATCCAGCTCGGCAAACACATCGTCCAGGATCAGGATCGGCCCCGCGCCGGGGGTGGGGTCATCGCTGGTCAGCAGGTAATAGGACCCCAGACGAAGAGCCAGTGCGAAGGACCAGGTTTCCCCGTGGGAGGCATACCCCTTGGCGGGGGCCTGTCCCAGGACGAGTTCCAGTTCATCCCGGTGCGGGCCCACCAGGGAGATCCCGCGGTCCAGTTCGCGGCGCCGGTTGGCGGCAAAGGCCTGCAGGAACCGATCGGTCAGTTCCGGTATGTCCAGGGCATACAGCTCGTCCGGATCCTGCGCTGCCTCCACTGCGCCGTCGTCGTTCACTGCGCCCTGCAGCGTGGAGCGGTAGATGGCCCGGGCAGTCTTGGAGCCGTCGGTCAGATCGCGGTAGGCGGACTGCAGATGCGGCTGCAGCCGCTGCAGGGCTTCGAGCCGCGCCGCAACCAGCTGGGCACCGGCCACGGCCATGTGCTGGTCCCAGACATCCAGCGTGGCTTCGTGGGCGGAGCTGAAACGGCCGGCAGCGCGGGCGGATTTCAGCAGTGCATTCCGCTGTTTCAGTACGCGCTCATAATCCGCGCGCGTGGCTGCATGGCGCGGCACCAGGGACACAATCAGCTCATCCAGGAAACGGCGGCGGCTGCCGGGATCGCCTTTGACCAGCGCCAGGTCCTCCGGGGCGAAAAGCACGGTCCGGCACAGGCCGAGGATGTCGCGGGCCCGGACCGGATTGGCCCGGTTGATCCGCGCCCGGTTGCCTCGGCCGGGGTTCAGCTCCAGCTCCACGCCGGTGGCCTGCGGGCCGCGCACCAGCCGCGCCCGGATCAGTGCCTGGGCCGCATCGAAATTCACCAGCGGGGCATCCGTGCTTACACGGTGGGAGGAGAGCGTGGCCAGGTAGCCGATGGCCTCGACAATGTTGGTTTTGCCGGTGCCGTTGGGGCCCACGAACACGGTGACACCCGGTTCCAACCGAACATCCAGCTGCGCATAGCTGCGGAAACCGGTCAGGGACAGGTGGTCAACGTACATCGGTCCTGGTCCTCTCTCCTGTCCGTTCAACCTGTCTGGCTGCCGCTCACATGCCGGCTGGCAGGCACCTACCCCGGACAGACAATGTCAAATTGTGTTACATCGGCATTGTTACGCCGGATTTTTTACGCCTCCGCCCGCTTTCTCCGGCAGCGAACTGCAGGTGGATCGGCGGGCGGCGGCGGTGGACTACTGGTTCGGGAGACGCACCGGCATCAGCAGGTAGCGGTAGTCCGCCTGGTCATCGCCGGTGAGCTCTTCCTGGGCCGAAATCACGGCCGGCTTGGGCGGCGTGGTGAAGGAGAAGCGGACATATTTGCTCGGGAACGCGCTCAGGCCTTCGCTCAGGTAGTGCGGGTTGAAGGCAACCGTGATGTCATCGCCGACCAGTGCGGCTTCCAGAGCTTCGGAGGCCTGGGCATCTTCACCGGTACCGGCGTCAAGGGAGAGCTGGCCGTCGGTGAAGGCCAGCCGGACGGGGGTGTTCCGCTCGGCGACGAGGGAGACGCGGCGTACGGCTTCCACCAGTGCGTGGGTTTCCACGGTGGCGTGGATAGGCGTGTTTTCGGGGAAAAGTGACCGGATCTTGGGGTAATCGCCGTCCACCAGCAGTGACGTGGTGCGCCGTCCGCCGCTCTCAAAACCGATGAGCTCGCTGTCGTCGGACAGGGCGATGTTGAGGTCCCCGGCTCCGCCGAGAGTCTTGGCGACTTCGTTGAGGGTCTTGGCTTTCACGAGGGCACTGGTGGAAATTCCCGGAGTGGCCGGCTTCCAGGACAGTTCCCGAAGCGCCAGACGGTACCGGTCCGTGGCCAGGAACGTGATGAGGTCATCCTCGATTTCCATGCGAACACCGGTGAGGATGGGCAGAGTGTCATCCCGGCTGGCGGCAATGATGACCTGCGACACGGCCTGGGCAAAAGCGTCGCCGTCGACGACGCCGCTCACCTCGGGAAGGGCCGGCAGTTCCGGATATTCCGCTTCAGGCATGGTGGCGAGGTTGAACCGGCTGTTGCGGCAGGTGAGCGTGACCTTGGCTCCGTCGGTTTCCACTTCCACCGGCGCCGAGGGAAGGCTCCGGCAGATCTCAGCCAGCAGGCGGCCGGAGACGAGGATGGTGCCTTCTTCGCTGATGTCGGCAGGGATCTGCAGGCGGGCAGAAATTTCGTAATCGAAGCTGGCGATGCTCAGGGAGCCGTTTTCAGCCTTGATAAGCAGTCCCGAAAGGACCGGAACCGGGGGGCGCGGGGACAGGGAACGTGCTGTCCACGTAACGGCCTCGGCCAGGACATCCCGCTCAACTCGAAACTTCACTGAAGGGTGCCGCCTTTCGCAACGTACTTCTCAGTACAACTGATTTTGTCTTGGGCTCGGTGTGAACCGTGTGTGGTGGAACGGGTTGAAGCATCCGCGGACGGGTCCGGTCCGGAGGCGGATACCGGGGATTTCGCCCCGGCTGCCGGACCGTACGGGTGTATCTGCGAATGACAACCATACTCTGTGACAGCTTAGCCCCGTCGACTGGCCTGCTGTACCGGTATCAACTCCAAGGGCCGGCGGTCCGGTGGTGACTGGTCCGGTCAATGAGATTTTTGGGGTTGAGATGTTGGGTCGGTTCGAGGGTGTCGAAAGCTTAGTTGTTATTTGGTGGAACCCAATTGCTTAAGGTCCGTAGTGTTAATAACTCCTGTGGATACTGTGGATAACCGCCTGCACCGGGGCATCCCGGCTGTTTAAGCCTGTTGATAACCTGTGGACGCTCCGCAGCCGCTGCGCTCCGGGCTGTTGGAAACTTTTTAAGGATTCCGCGTATCCACAGGGAAGTGTGCGTAACCACGGGTTGTCCACCGGGTTATCCACACCCTTGTCCACAAATGTTAATTCGAGCCCCTTCGGGGCCCTCTTCCCGGCTGTCTCAGGCCTCCCGCTGCTGCTGTTTGATCCTGTTGGTCAGCTCGGTGACCTGGTTGTAGATCGCCCGGCGCTCAGCCATCAGCTCGCGGATTTTCCGGTCTGCGTGGATCACGGTGGTGTGGTCGCGTCCACCCAGTTCCTGGCCGATTTTGGGAAGTGACATGTCGGTCAGCTCGCGGCAGAGGTACATGGCAATCTGCCGGGCAGTGACCAGCGTGCGGGTCCGGGACTTGCTGCAAAGTTCCTCCAGGCTGATCTGGAAGTAGGCGGCGGTCTGCCCGAGGATTGACGCGGCAGTGATCTCCTGGGCGCCGTCGTCGGTAATCAGGTCCTTCAGCACAATCTCGGCCAGCCCCACATCCACCTGCTGCCGGTTCAGGCTGGCGAAGGCGGTCACCCGGATCAGCGCACCCTCCAGTTCCCGGATGTTGGTGGAGATCTTGGACGCGATGTATTCGAGGACGTCGTCCGGCGCGCTCAGGCTGTCGCCGATTGCCTTCTTTCGAAGGATGGCGATGCGGGTCTCAAGTTCCGGCGGCTGGACGTCTGTCAGCAGGCCCCACTCGAACCGCGACCGCATCCGTTCCTCAAACCCGGAGAGCTGCTTTGGCGGAAGGTCGGAGGTGATGACGACCTGCTTGTTGTGATTGTGCAGGGCATTGAAGGTGTGGAAGAACTCTTCCTGGGTGGCGTCCTTGTTGGCCAGGAACTGGATGTCGTCAATCAGCAGGATGTCCACATTGCGGTAGAGCTGCTTGAAGCTGGCGCCCTCGTCGTACCGGATGGAGTTGATGAAGTCGTTGGTGAACTCCTCCGAATTCACATACCGAACGCGGATCCCCGTGTAGAGGTGGCGTGCGTAATGGCCGATGGCGTGAAGGAGGTGGGTCTTGCCCAGCCCCGAGTCCCCGTAGATGAACAAGGGGTTATAGGCCTTGGCCGGAGCCTCCGCCACAGCAACGGCTGCGGCATGCGCAAACCGGTTCGAGGACCCGATCACGAAGGTCTCAAAGACGTACTTGGGATTGAGCCGGCCGAATTCCTGGCTGGTGCTCGGCGGCGTCGGGGAGGGTGCGCCGCTTTCCCCGGAAGGCACCGGGCTCGGGGCCGCCGGCTGTTCCTCGGGCTCGGGCTCCGCCTCCGCCACCGGCGTGAGGTCCGAATCAATGACGAACGCACACTGGATATCAGCCTGGAAGACGCCTCGGAGAACCTCGTCGAGGATGTTCTTCAGTTGTGTCTGCAGTACTTCGCGGGTCAGTTCGTTGGGAACCGCTACCAGAAGGGTGGTGCCGATCAGGCCCTGGGCCTGTGCCAGCACAACGAATCCACGCTGTCGGGGAGTTACCCGGTCATCGGACTCCAGAGTCCGAATGACCTTGCGCCAGGAGCTGCCAACATCGTTGATTTCGTCCGTACCCACAAAAACCTCTCATGACGCCCTGCGGCTGTCTAAGAAAACTCGGGATCCCGGTGGGGACCCCGGCACTTCATCCACAGAGTTATACACAGATAGTGGATAAAGTACCCGTCGCCAAGCCTAGAGGATGATTTCGCTTGGTGGTAGCTGGAAATCCGCTGGAACAAGCGCCTGTCGGGCGCCTCACAGAGCCTGGTGCGGGAAGATACCCACAGTAGTTGTCCACAACTGTTGAAAAACCTCGGTACACAGCCGGGGTGCGGCTTGTCCACAGACTGTCCACAGCCTGTCCACAACCCGGTATAGCTGCCCGCCGGATGCAGTCCGGATCCTGGTTTGACTGGCGCCCCTGTCTCCCCTAACGTGAAGTAGTCCTTTGTGTCTGCTATCTGTACTCACACATGCCCTGCAGGGGTTCTGGAAATCAGGGTCCAGGTCCGGGCGAGTACAGACAGACACATGAAAAAAGCGCCGCTTGTTCTTCCCCCTTGTCGCAACAAGTGCCGGCGCGACTCAAGATTGTCTTGGAGTAACTACCGTGAGCAAGCGGACTTTTCAGCC